>DASYMZ010000049.1:0-14758 GCA_036008805.1 Gemmatimonadaceae bacterium | reverse complement strand
CACCTACCGCGAGTGAGGCATTACCTCCGCCATTCGGTGAGCCAGGAGAGGTGGAGTCGTGGGAGCTGCAGCCTGCGCTCACGACGGCGGAGACGACCCACGCACGCATGGCGGCGATTCTGAGGCGACGAGCGGTGACTCGCATGGTGACTCCAAGGAGTTGCTCTGGCGGTGAAGTGAGATGACTGCACGAGGCTGGCCGTCGCGGCAGGGCAGCGGCTCCTCAGAACAGCAGCCTGTACACCAACGCGATGTTGCGTCCGGGATTCAGCGCGAAGGTCTTGATCCGGCTCGTCGCGTCCACGTACTTCTCGTCGAGCGCGTTGTCCACGCGCAGCGTGATCGAGTTGAGCCGGCCAGCCGCTGGAATCGTCACGCCTACGCTCAGGTCGAGCAGATCGTAGGCCGCGGAAGCGAGCCCCGCCGGATCGTCCTGGGATATCGCGGGCGGTACGCGGTTCTGGGCGAACGAATGGCGATACTCGGTGCTGGCGGACACGCTCCCGTTCGACCAGCGCGCCAGGCCGCCAAGGCGAGCAGGCGGGATGAAGGGAAGTGGGGCCTTCGTCGCCTTCACCTGTCCGCGTACGAGATCTCCCATGCCGCCGAGCACGAAGTGCGGGAGAACCTCGACCTCGAGACGCCCCTCCACTCCACGCAGTGTCGCATCGGCCTGCGAGATCCGGTTCAGCGGAACC
The DNA here is from genome assembly GCA_036008805.1 of Gemmatimonadaceae bacterium. Lineage (GTDB taxonomy): Bacteria > Gemmatimonadota > Gemmatimonadetes > Gemmatimonadales > Gemmatimonadaceae > AG11. The sequence goes on along the minus strand of DASYMZ010000049.1, from coordinate 14,060 downwards.
GTGACGTCGCCGTCGTCGCCCACGACGGTGGTGTCCTTGACGATGTTGGGCGTGATGAAGTTCTGGATGTCGTTGAGGAAGCCGGCGATCTGACCATTCATTCGGCTCCCCTCGACGCGGAGGATGCCATCGAAGCCCTGGTTGACTTCCGCTTTGAGATTCGGATTGCCGTAGTCGTAGGTGCCGGCCGCGCCGTGGAAGGCGTTGGAGGAGAGCTCCTCGACCGACGGCGCACGGAACGCACGCGCGGCGCTGCCGGCCAACGTTGCGTGGGCACCGAGCGGCACGCTGAGGCCGACGCTACCCGAGAACTGATTGAACGACCGCTTGCCGACGAACGCGTCGAACTTCGCGTCGCCGCCGCCCTGGATGTCGATCTTGTATGAATCCATGCGCCCGCCAAGCTGCAGCTTGGTGACGCGCGCGTCGGGATCGGTGACGGCCGTGCCGAGCGCGATCTCCTGAAAGACGAATGCACCGAGTCCGTTGCTGTTCGCCGCCGGCGTGAGCGCCTCTTCACCGAGCGCGGCGTACTGCTTGAACAAGCCAGATGCGCCGATCGCGCCACTCGTGCGGCCGGCACGGGTGCGCGCCAACACGTCGAGCGTCTGGGTCTTGAGATCGAAGCTCGTGTTCGTGTTGCCTGTCTCCTGATTGATCTCGGCGTGCGAATACCACTGGCCGGTGCCGCTCACGCGCACCGAGGTGAGCGCGCCGGCGTTGAGCGTGAAGTCACTGCGGCCGACGATCTCGTGGCGGTGACCGTCGATCTTGGCGCGCTCGCCTGCCGCCGACGGAAGACCGTAGTCGAAGTTGTAGCCGCGATAGACGAGCCCTCCCGTCGCGGCGTTGGTGGCGAATCCAAATCCTCCGACACCGTTGTAGTTGTGGTAGAAGGTGTTGGGGAGCTCGAGCCGTCCGCCCTGCCGGAGATCGTCCGTTCGCCGTCCCCCGCCACGCGCGACGAGGGCGAAGTGCTCGCCGAGCGGGATCGTCGCACCTCCGGCGACGGCAGCCCCCGGGGTGGCCGACTCCGTCTGGCCTGCGAAGTAGCCATCGATGTGCGTCGGGATCGACGTCGGGATGTCGTTCGAGATGACGTTCACTACGCCGCCGAGCGCTTGATTGCCGTAGAGCAGCGACGCGGGCCCGCGGACGACCTCGATGCGTTGCGCGGTGAGCGGGTCGATCGAGACTCCGTGGTCGGGCGCCGCGGACGACAGATCGGCTGCGCGGTCGCCATCCTGCAACACGAGGATTCGCTCGCCCTGCAGCCCACGGATGACGGGTGCGGTCGCTGCGGGACCGGAGTAGCGCATGGCGATCCCGGGCTCGCGGGCGAGCGTCTGCGCGACGGTGCCGCCGATCTGACGGGCGAGATCCTGGCCAGACAACGAGGTCACCGACTGAGGCACGTCTCGCGGGTCGCTCCCAGTGACGGTCGCCGTCACCTGCACGTTCGTCAGCTCCACGACAGCGGGCCTGAGCGTGATCGTCACCTGCACGTCGGCTCCGCTCGCCGGAATCGAGACGTCCGCATGGCCGGGAGCGAACCCAATGCGCTGCGTGGCTACGTGATACGTCCCCGCCGGGAGCGACCCGAAGCGAAACACGCCTTCGTCGTTGGTCGTGGCCGTGCGATTGAGCTGGGCGATGATCACCTGCACGCTGCTCACCGGGTGTCCATCGGCGTCCTTGACCGATCCCGTGAGACCGACGGCAGCGGATGACTTGGCGACTCCGAGTGAAGCGAGCGTCATCCCGCTTGCGCGTTCGGGGATCACGAACGCAAGCAACCCCACGACTGCACCGGCGACGGCGCGCCAGCGCGCGGCCGAGCGAGCATGCGACATGACGTCCTCTCCAAGCTGACGAGTGACCCGAGGGTCGCGCGCTGAACCAGAAGCGGCTCAGATCGAGTGCCTTGGGGCTACACTCGCAGCATATCGGAGAGGGGTCGGGGCCAAACGTGAAATCCAACGAATGGCCGTCTGGCGACCATGGATGGCTAGTATCGCGCCGGAACCGTCGCTCAGAGCTTGAGCAGAGAGTCTCGGACGACGCGCGATCGGAGGCGGCTCACTGGCAGCTGCTGGCCATCCGAGAGCTCCACGACGTAGGTCCCGCCGGGCATCGGGCTCACTCTGGCGATCGCGTCGACGCGAGCGAGCGCGCCGCGTGACAGACGGATGAATTGTCCGGCGGGGACACGGACCTCGAGATCTTTGAGCCGGTACGTGATCGTATGCCGCTCTCCGGTCCGTGTCGTCAGGTGCAGCAGCTCGCCATCAGCGACGATCGCGATGATGTTCGACACGGGTACCAGGACCAGGTCATCGCGACGACGCACGGGAATGCGCTCGAGTGGAGCACTCGATGCGCCCGCCGAGAGTGCGGCGGAGGTGTCGGCGAGCCGCGCCGCCTCGCTCTCACGCCAGTCGGACCGCTCGAGACGATCGTGAGCGCGCGTCAACGTCTGTCGCAATCGCGTCGCATCGACCGGCTTGAGCAGGTAGTCGATCGCATTCAGCTCGAACGCCTGGATCGCGTACGCATCGTACGCCGTGACGAACGCGATCAGGGGAAGGGAATCCTTGCGCAGCAGGCGGACGACGCCGAGCCCGTCCGCTTCCGGCATCTCGAGATCCAGGAGCGCGAGATCCGGCCGCTCGCGTTCGATCAGCGCCAACGCCTCCGCGCCATCGGCCGCCTCGCCCACGACGACGACATCGGGTGCGCCCATCAGCAGGTTCACGAGAAAGCGCCGCGCGGGACGTTCGTCATCCGCGACGATCACGCGGAGCTTCGTCGTCGTCTCGCGGGAACCAGGATGGCGGCTCATCGCACTGACGAGTGCTGTGTACCACCCACCGGCGTCGCGACGATGCTCGCGCGTGAACTTGAATGGCGCTCCATGGGGTCCATGGCGTCCTTCCGAGCGGCCAACGGGAGCCACAGCTCGACGCAGGTCCCGGCGCCGGGCGCGGTGCGAATCGTCATCGTCGCGGCATCGCCGTAGTGGCGCGCGAGCCGGCGCTCCACGTTGCTCACTCCGACGCCTTCCCGTTGATGTCGGGAGAACGCCGCCATCTCCGTCCCAGCGCCCGTGTCGGTCACGGACAGATGCAACATGGGCGACTGGCGCGACGCCAGGTCGACGCGCGCCCACACGATGACCGAGCCGCCCGACCGAAGCGGTGCGATCCCGTGCTTCACGGCGTTCTCCACGAGTGGCTGAAGCAGGAGCGGCGGGAGTAGCGCTGCGCGCGCGTCATCCGACACGTCGATGGTGACACGCAAGCGCTCCTCGAACCGCGCATGCTCGATCGCCAGGTATGCCGAGACGATCTCCAACTCGTCCTCGAGGGTGACGAGCTCGTTCGCGCTTGGACGGAGCACGGCGCGCAGCAACTCGGTCAGGCGGTACAGCGTGCCGAGAGCGCGTTCGGGAGCCGTCTGAATGAGATAGCCGATGGTAGTGAGCGCGTTGAAGAGAAAGTGCGGGTTCAATTGCGCTCTGAGCGCTCGAAGCTCGGCCTCCGCAGCGAGTCGGAGGATCTCCTGCTCTCGGGTCTCGCGCTCGAATCGCTCACCGGCGACGCGGATCGCGTCGATCCGGCGCGCTGCGGCCGTGCTCACGTGATCCAGCAGCGCGACATCATCCGAGAGAAGGCGCCGGCCGGGTGCCAGCCCGTTGATCTCGACGAAGAAGCGTGGATACTCTGCGGTGGCGACCATCACGATCGCCGCGCTGCCATGATAGACGAGCTCCACACATGGAGCGTTCGGCGGTTCGCCCACGTCCACGTTCGTCGACGGACGCCAGCTCACGGATGATGCGCCAAGCGCGCGAGCGAGGTGCTCGCGGACCACGTCGAGGACCGACGCGGCATCGTCGCATCGTGCTACGTCGGCCATGATCTCCACGCGGACGACGCGGTAGTCCGGCCGGCGCAGCACCACGCGATCCACGAACGTCCACACGAGTCGCCGAAGCGCCCAGGCGACGACGACGGCACCACCCCACAGTGAGAGCAGCAGCACCACGGCGACGGGATCGGACGGCTCGGCGGTGAGCCGCGGCAAGACCAGCGGCACGACGACGAACAGATGCGCGAGCACACCGAGTCCCACGAACAGCACCGCTCCGACGACGCGCTTGAGAAAGAGATCGGCGAGCGCGAAGCGAAAATCCTGATACAGGATGACGAGCGCCAATGGAATCGACGCATGGTGGCCCCAGAGCTCGGAGCCGACGGCCTCGGGTCTTCCGATGTGATGACTGAGGTGGAGCGCCATGACGGCGAAGGCTGCCAGCGCAGCAGCGGTGAGCGGCCCGCGGCCCCCCGGCTGCTTGCGAAGCGCGAACGCGAGGACGAGCAACACCACCGCATAGCCGGCCGCCAACAGTTGTAGAGCGAGAGGCGTGGGAACAGTATGATGCGTGAAGGCGCCCCACACCTGCATCGACGACGCGATCGTGCTCAGCGCGTAGCCTGTGGCGGTGAGCGCTCGGCGCAATCGTATCTCGCCCTCCAGCATCGCTGAGTGCACCACGACCGCCGGGAGAAACCCGAGCGCGCTGAAGGCAGCCGCGCCGAGGGCCAGGAGCAGGGGCGTTGCGGCAGCTGCGCGGCTCAAGCCAAGGTCGCGCAATCCATAGAGGGCGATCGCTCCCACATTCCAGAGCAGCCCGAGCACGGCCGTGGCGAACGGGATGAGATCCCGCCGGCCGCCGGGCGCGCGAGCGGCTCGCACGACCATGAGCCCGAGCATCGCGTAGAGCAGGACGCCCGTACCGAACCCGGCCAGGTGGAGCAGCCGTGCACCCTGGGAGGCGGGAAGCATGACGCAACCTGGGAAGAATCGCGGAAATCGGCTACGACGAGCAGATGAACGGCTCCGCACGACGGCTCACCGGTCGGCTTTGCCCTATGAGCGGTTGGATCCTCACCTTTCCGTGGAGCCGTTGTTGGGCAGGTCCGCGCGACTTCGACTGGGCAGCGGCTGCCGTACACATCACGGGACTTGGTGCTCTTCGGCGTTGTCCGAGGTCGCTTCGCGTAGCGCTTCGGGTCGCCTACGCCCACGCCCACGTGAGAGGGTCGGGATCACCCCACGTCGAGTCGACAGCGGCGTCAATAAAGCGTGAGCGCTGCGACACCCAGCGAGCCCGCGAGGTGCACGCGGCGACCGGCGACGGCGGTGCGCGCTTCGAGCGCTCGCACGGTGTCGATCAACGCGAGTCGGGAGACGGGCGTCATGAATCCGTGCATCCGCCACTCGATGCCGCCGGTCCGATTCACGACGACGATGTAGGCATCATCAGCGGCACCGAAGTGCACAGCGTCCTTCCACGACGCCGCGTCCTGCAGGACCGGAACCACATGCGCCTGGTCCGCCGCCGGGATGCTGCGGCGCATTCGTCTGAGCACCGCGCCACGCATGAACGAGGGGACGGCCGCGAGCACCGGCACATCGTAGTAGGCCACTTGCGGGTCGTGGGCATAAGCCTCCGCAATCGCCTTCCCCCAGCCCTTTCCGCTCTCGGCAGATCGCCTGCTGAAGCCGACCACGAAGATCCCGACCCGTCCGTTCAGGTCGCTCGGCAGGCTCACCACTCCTCCGGCCAGCGACTGGCCGCGCAGGGTCGGCAAGGATTGCGCGTGACCGACGCGCGACCACGCGCACATGAGGAGCAGCCCATAACCCAGTGTCTTGTTCACCGCCGCTTCTCCATGCATGTCACCGCCGATACTCATGTCCCGCCTTCACGCCCAGCGCCGCACCTCAGGGGCGCGAGCCGCCACTCCGGCACCAGCAGCGGACAGAGAAGCGTACAGGCCGTAGCTGACGGCACGGTGACACAACCCGCGTCAGCGGCATCGTGGTCAGGGCACGGATCCACTGCCGCGTCCGCGATTCCGCCCGAAGGCGGGTCGAATGGACAGGGCGAAATAGGGTCGCCCGCGCACCGCCGGCGAGCGCAGGAGCGGCACGCCGACATCGAGCCCGAACGTCGATTGCCCGAATCGTGTCGGCGAGAGTCGGAGTCCGAGGCCCACACTCCCCAGATGCACGTGCTCCATGCCGCTGACCACGGGAAGATCGGATGCCGCCTCCAGCAGTCCAGCGGACCGTGCGGCCGCTGAGAGCGGTACGGCGACGTCCCATCGCGCGGAGGCGGCGACGAACATCGCGCCATCGAGCACGAAACCACGTCGCGCGCCCAGGAGCGGGATGGTGCGCTCGAGCGATCCGCTCACCGCAAACTCGGCGAGTCGGCTTCCGGGTGGGAGCGCGTGTTGCGCGTCGTCCCCCATCAGGAGTCGACGCACATCCGGATCGGGGTCCATCAGATGCTCACCGGACAGACGCGCAAGCCACAGCCCGCGTGGTGCGGGACTGACCGCAGTGATGGAGCTTCGAATGGCGCCGGCGCTCCACTCGCCAGCGCTCGTGAGCGGGCGAAAGCCGGAGGCCCAGAGATCAGCCGCGATTACGGCGCGAGGCTCCTGCGTCGCCAGCGCGGCCGGCTGCGCGACGCGCTGCGTGCCGGCGCTCCAGACGCGTCCCAACCAGAGATCCACCCGAGCGGCCGGCCGAGCCGCGGTGACGTCGCGCCCGACGGCGACGACCCCTTCGCCTTCCAGGCCGACGGGGACTTCGGGCGGCGCAAGGCGCGCGCTTTCCTCATCCGTCACCGGCACCAACCACGGGATCGTCGTGAACTGCCCAGCGCGGCGACCCACGCCGATGTCCATGCCGGCAAAGGTGCGTCGCACCGTCGACGGCCCAGCGAGTGGGAGGTCCGGTCCCGAGACCACGAGTGTCCGCTCGAGCTCTGCGCCAACGAGCAGATACGTCGCGGTCCCTGACGCGAGCGACAGCCGCCGGCGCGCGAGCACGGCAGCGGACGTTCGATAGACGGAGTCCCCGAGTGCGGCGCCCGGTGCGGGGGTGACCGTTCGCCGCGCGGACTTCCGCGCGCTCGCCGAGAAGCCCCACGCATCGAACACGCCCGCCTCTCGTGTTTGTGCCGAGGCGCTCCATGCGCCGCCGTCGCCATAGCTGTCGTGACTGATCGTCGCGACGAGGCGCGCGCCCAGGAGCGATGGATCGGTGTACGCGGCCCCCACGCCCAGTTGCCCGTGGTCGCTCCGAGCGTAGATGCGTCCAGCGCGTCCGGTCCCGAGCAGGTTCGTCTCTTCGACGCCGGCAACCGCCGTTCCCGATCCGGCGGCGGAGAGCCGCGGCTGCATGCTCCACGCATCCCGCGTCACGACGGCCAACACGACGCCGCCCGCCGAATCGCACGAGGCCATGACCGCTGCACCGTGCAGATAGCGGAGCCGGCGCAGTCGTCGGACCGACTCCGCCACGCGAAGCGTGTCGAGGGTGTCGCCCGCGGAGAAGAGCAGGCGGCTGCGGATGGTCTCCTCTCTCGTGGTGACGTGCAGCAGCGCGCCCACGCCGCCGGGGAGCGCGACCGGCCCCTGCGTCACGATGCGCACCTCGGCGATACGGCGTCCGGCCAGTGGCCCCACCGCCGGACCGGCGCCGGCTGCGCATCGCGCGGCGGCGCTGGCCTGTGCCCCGACGCGCGAGCTCCGCACCCCCACGCACACCAGGGCGAGTAGCAGACATGTCGTGCGGGCTCTGGTCTGGAGGGGCGAGGGCATCATCGGATTAGCGCGCGCACACACGGGTGATACAGCTGCTGCGCGTCGACGCGCGCAGCTCCCAGCCTGCGCAGAATGAGATGGCCGCTGGTCTACGTGCCGTGTCCGACGAACGACGCGGAAGATCGCGTGCATCGCAGCCGCACCGTGCCAAGAGAGCCGAGCGTACCGAGACCGCTCGCGGCACGATCGCGGCATGCGATACACCGACCAACGAAGGCTAGAAGGTCAACCTTGCGACACGATGACTTCGCGTGCGCCGCGCGCAGCGCGCGGCACGACTTCCAGTGACGAGCAAGGTAGCCTCAGGGGTGAGGGCGCACCGAGCGCATCCGTCGGCTCTCTGGCCTGGAAGGCCTCGCCGTGCGGCGTCGCGGGCGGAAGCGCGTCGCCGTCGCACGCGTCGAGGTCCCCGGAGCGACGAGGCCCAACGAGCACTGGGCGATGGACTTCGTGCGCGACACGCGCACCGATAGGCGGGCCTTTCGCGCGCTCACGCTGATCGACGCATGCACGCGCGAGGCCGACTGCCCTGCAGAGCAGGGCTCCCGGCCCAGTGCCCGGCCATCGAGGTCGACGTGAGCCTGGGCGGCGTACGCGTCGTGGACGTCCTCGAGCGGCTGCGCGCCTCGCGTGGGCTGCCGCAGCGCATCACCGTGGACAACGGGCCCGAGCTCCGGAGCGAGGCGCTCGATGCCTGGGCGCATCAGCAGGGCGTGCAGCTCCAGTGCAGTCGTCCGGGCAAGCCGGTCGACAACACCTTCATCGAAGCATTCAACGGCCGCCTGCGCGACGAGTGCTTGAATCAGCACTGGTTCCGCTCACTCGCCGATGCGCGGCGCACCATCGAGCAGTGGCGCCTCGGCTACAACAGTGCTCGGCCCCATCGGGGCCTCGCCGGTCGAGCCCCCACCCAAGTGGCCGAGTCATTCACGTTGGTGAAGAACCCCACCCGACTGTCAGCTCAAGAACGGACCTCAACAAGGCTACCCGCCTGTCCAACACGTTCGCGCGCATCGCCGTGACAGTCGTGCGTACTGATTGATCGCGTCCAATGCGACGATGCACCTGACGGACACGCGCTTTTTCGCAGGCATCAATTCGCGTTTTATTCCCGAGCGCAATTTCAGCCAAACGCGCCGTCTCACCACGCATCAGCCACTCGACGCTTCGCTCCGCCGTCGGCGCTTTTATTGCCGTCGAATCAAGGCGCGCCGATGCCGTGGCGCTGCACACATACTGAGGGGAGGCGATCATGACCCGCAGCATTCTCGTGCTCGGAGTCGCTGGCGTCTGCATGCTGGCGTGCGACGCACCCGCGACATCACCGGATCGCGCGTCGAGAAGTCCGTCCATCGACGCATCGTCCGCACGTCTCGCTGAACACCCGCACGCGACGACGAGCAACTCCAAGATCGTGAGCTTCGAAACCATGTACGGGGTGGACGACGGCTTCGTCGACAGCAGAGCCATTCGCGGCGTGCTCGGAGACGAGTTTCCGTGGGCCGTCGGCAGCGCTGTCGGCTCTCTGACCGTTGGGGGACACCTGACGGCGACCGTTCGTGGGATCGTGTTCACGAACGACGAGCAGGTACCGCCCGAGCTCCGCGGCATCAACGATGAGCCGACCTTCCGCGCCCTCGTCAGTTGCCTGCTGAGCAACAAGAACAAGACGATCACGACGGTGAACGTGATTACGCCTCCGTTCCCCGCAACACGCACTGGCAATTCCGACATCGACGCGCAGGTGAAGCTGCCGACCGACTGCGTCGCGCCGATCATCTTCATCATCTCGGGAAGCCAGGATCACTGGTTCGCCGTGACGGGCGCACAAACGTCGTGATATGTCGAGCCCTGCGTCACCCTTCGACGGCACATGCCGAGAGGTGGCGCAGGACGTGTCTCGCCACGTTCTGAGATCGGAGCAACGCCGCTGAAGCCAGGCAGCGCGGCTCCGAGGCGACTCCGCCGCTCGTCGGCGATGGCGACGCGAAGCGATCCCGGTTGACGCGGAGTGACGCGCGCTGCACCCTCCGCGCACTCCAGCTTCCCGAGGAATGCGCTTGCACGTCACCCGCATCGCCGCGCTCTGTGCTCTCGTGCCGTGTCTCGCCGCCGTCGCAGGCGCGCAGCGACTCGCGTCCGGCCCACCCAACGTGGTTCTCGCGAGTGGTAAAGTCTTCACGGCCGACACGACTCGCCCGTGGGCACAGGCGCTCGTACCCAGTGCCGGCGTGCTGGTGACCGTCGCTGGGACGGCTTCACTCGCGCACATCGACGCGCCGTCGCCGCGGTTCAAGGTCCTGGTGATCGCCGAGCTGTTCGATCCCAAGAATGCCGACGGGAACGAGATCCACCGCCCCTATGTCGAAGCCGCCAAGCGGTGGCTCGCCACGCTCGCCGCGGACGGCAACTTCACCGTGTCGTATCTGGAGTCGCCCAACAGCATCACCGACTCCATGCTCGAGTCGGTGGACGTGATCTGGCAGATGAACTATCCGCCATTTCGCTGGAATGCGACCGGGAAGGCGGCGTTGGAGAAGTACCTGAACGGAGGGAAGGGAGGATGGCTCGGCGACCACCATGCGAGCCTGTACGGTCCGGCCGTCACCAGCGAGACCTGGCCCTGGTACCGCGACAACCTGATCGGCGGGATCAGCTACGTGAGCTACGTCTCGAAGTTCGCGTCTGGAACGGTGCGCGTGGAGGATTCCACACATCCGGTGTTCGCGCACGTGCCGATGAACTTCCCGATCGCCACCGAGGAGTGGTACGTCTGGGACCGGAGCCCTCGCGCGAAGGCGCACGTGTTGGCAAACGTCGCCGAGAGCACCTACGTGTTCGTCGATCCGTCGCAGAGCGCGATCAGGATGGGTGATCATCCCGTCGTCTGGACGAACGACAGGCTCGCGGCCAGAAACCTGTACATCTTCATGGGCCATCATCCCAATCTGTTCCAGAACGCGGCCTATACGACGTTGCTGACGAATGCCATCATGTGGCTCGCGAGCAAGCCCGCGACCACGGGTATGCAGGATCGCCGATGATCGCGCACGTCCCCGTCTTGCTCAAAGCCGCCGCGTTCGGCCTGGGCCTGGCCGCCAGGTCCGCGGCGCCGGCCATCTTCGTGAATCAGGTGGCGTATGATCTGCGCGGACCCAAGGTCGCTCTCATCCAGGCGGATGCCGCGCTCCCGAACACGGTCACCGCATCAGTGATCGACGACGCCACTTCCGCCGTGCAGATGACGGTGAGACTGACGGATGCGGGAAGGATCGACGAGTGGACGCCGGGGAAGTTCTACTACAAGGCCGATTTCTCCGCGCTGCGGAAGGCCGGCAACTACCGGGTTCGCGCTACCATCGCCGGCACCGAGTTCACCTCGGACGCCTTCGTGGTGGGCGAGAACGCGTTGGCGAAAGCGACCATTCCTTCCATCGTCCACTACTACTTCAGGCAGCGGGCCACCTCCGCCGAAGAGTGGGCCGCCGACTCGGCGGTGCGGGTCAACGATGGATCCAAGACGGTGGACATGCGCGGCGGGTGGACCGACGCCTCCGGCGACATCAGCAAATACTTCTCGCACCTGGCGTACGCGAACTTTCTCTCGCCGCAGCAATCGCCGATGGTCGCGTGGGAGCTGGCGGATTCCTACGAGCGCATACCGGCGCTCCTGACCGCGGAAGGCGTGAAGGACGACATGCAGGCGGAGGCGCTGTGGGGCGCCGACTACCTGTATCGCGCCATGGCTCCGGAAGGCTACTTCCACATGGTGGTCTTCAGCTTCTTCAGCAAGAACGCGAACGACCGGCGCATCGTGGGTCTGTTGGCGGACAGCAAGACCAACAACCGCTGGCAGGCGTCCTTCCGCTCCGGCGGCGGCATGGCCATCGCGGCGCTGGCGCGCATCTCCCAATGGAAGAAGAACGGCACCTTCTTCACCGCGCGGAACTACCTGGACGCCGCGAAAAAGGCGTACGCCCATCTGCTCGTCAACAACACGGCCTACGACGACGACGGCAAGGAGAACATCATCGACGACTATTGCGCGCTGATGGCATCCACGGAGTTGTGGATCGCCACGGACAGCGCGCTCTATCGAGACGAAGCTCGCAAGCGGATGAACAACCTGGCTGGCCGCATGACGCCGGAAGGTTACTTCCGCGCCAACGATGCCAACCGCCCCTTCTGGCACGCGGGGGATGCGGGCCTGCCCATCGTCTCCCTCGTGCGGTATCTCGACAAGGAAACCGACGCCGCGTCACGCGCCACCGCGCTCGCAACGATCAGGAAGGCGTTGGACTACGAGTTGAACGTCACGCGCAGGGTGGGCAATCCGTTCGGCTACGCGCGTCAGAGCTTCCTGTACGACGGGGCGGTGAGGGAGGGATTCTTCATCCCGCAGACCAATGAAAGCGGGTGGTGGTGGCAGGGCGAGAACGCCCGCCTGGGTTCACTCGCGGCCGCTGCCATCCTCGCCGGACGACTCGTGTATCCCGCCGACAACGGCTGGGGCGTGAAGCGCGAACTCGCAGAGTTCGCGTCAAATCAGACGGCGTGGATCATGGGACGGAATCCCTACGGCGTCACCTTCATGCACGGTTTCGGCAAGAACAATCCTCCCGTCATCACCGCGCTGTTCGGCCACGGCACCAACAAGGGCGGCATCGCGAACGGCGTGACCGGCAAGAAGGGCAGTGGTGACGGCAGCGGCATCGATTGGAAGACGACGGACGGCGGCAACGAGTGGCGCTGGATCGAACAGTGGATTCCGCACTCGGGCTGGTTTCTCGTGGCCGCCTCGGCGATGGCGCAGGCTCCCTGAGGTCGAAGGCGTTCAGGTCGCCGAGGGATTCGCCGTGCTGCCCGACGCCGGCACATCCGCAGCGTGGCGATGGCGTCGCTGCATCAACGTGGTGTGGACGGGAGCTCGAGATTGGAGAAGTGCGGGTTCTCGAAGGGGAACGCGTTCGCGATCCAGTGCCCGAGTGCGAGGTAGAGCTTGGCGTGGTACCCGCCGTGGTACGCGTCGGGGGTGACCCACCAGATCGCGATCCGCTGGCGCTCGGCGGCGCGTGCGTGTTTCTGCTCGCCGTCGCGCTGCTTGCCGCGCTGGCGCCGGCATTGAAAGCGTCGCGCTCGATCCGACCATCGCAATGCGGGCGGACGAGCGCGTCGCTTCCTGACCTTCGTCGCCGTTCGGCACACGATACCAGCTGCCCTGACGCTCGCGTCAACGCCTGTCTACGCAGCGTCGTGCGCCGAGAGAGGAGCCAAAGAGTCCCACTGTATAGCGTCTTTACACTCGCTGCCGATATCAAGTGAGAACGCGACATCCAGAACACCCACGTCATTCGCAGACCGCTCCCGGGGCCTGCAGGGAGCAGTGCAGATGAGAAGGACCTCGAAATTCGCTGTTGTCACCGCCGCCGCATTCGGTTTGGCGACATTGCTTCTTCCGCGCACGGCATACGCGCAGGCGCAGGGTACGGCGATCTTCACGCTGAGTGCGACCATCCAGACCGCCGTCGGCGTCGACTGCGGTGCGGGCGTGCTGAACTTCGGCACGATCAGTCACCCCCTCACCTACGCCGCGCCTGGGACAGTGACCCTCGCGGCATCCGCTGGCGCGATGCCCGCGTCGAGCGATGGACGCGTCGTGCTTTCGGGCGGCAGCGTCCTCCACTGTGCCATCACCGGACTCGATGCCACCGGCGCCCCCACCGCGACTGTTGCCTTCTCCGGCGCCGGCGGAACACCGACGGGCGGCGGACTCACGGGCGTGCAGTTCCGTGGCCTGACCACGGTGACGGACGTCATGCTCGTCAACCTGGCAGCGGTCTTCGTGCCCAGTGCCACGGCCAGCATTGGCGACGTCTACGTTGGCGGCACGATCACGCTCAAGGTCGGCTCGGCAACCTCGGCTCAGGTGTACGCGTCCGCACCCATCACGATGACGATCACGGATTGATGGCTCGAGCAGGGCGATCATCGCTGGCAACAACGGCAGGATCCATGAAGTCGCTACAGATTCTCGCGCTCTCACTCCTCGCTTCGACGTCGCTCCCGGCGCAGTCATTCATGCTGTCGCCGGGATCGATCGTCTTCGAAGGTGAAGTCCGCAGCGCCGAACTGCTCGTCTCGAACACGCACGGCACGAAGTCGATCTTTCGCATCGAGAGCGCATCGTTCCGGATGTTCGGAAACGGGATGCTGGCGGAAGTCGCGCCCTCCGACGTCGCATTGAACGCGAGCGACATCGTGCGATTCAGTCCCCGACAGTTCGAGCTGGCTCCGGGCGAGACCCAGATCGTGCGCATCGGTCTCCGCATTCCACCGGGCTTGCCTGCCGGAGAGTATCGCCTTCATCTACGCGTC
>DASYMZ010000048.1:0-3797 GCA_036008805.1 Gemmatimonadaceae bacterium | reverse complement strand
GGTGGCGAGCGGGGTAATCGGAGGTCTCGTCCTCTACGCGCTCGGCACGCCGGTGCTGCGAGGGTTCCTCTACGGCGTGACTGCGGCGGATCCAGTCACGCTCATGGGCGCGGCGGTGGCGTTGCTCACGACGGCCGTCGTGGCGAGCTGGCTTCCGGCGAGGCGCGCGGCGCGAGTCGATCCGGCGGTGGCGCTGCGCGCGGAGTAGCGACAGACCTTCAGCGTGGAGTCGTGCTGCGAACCGGGCCACCTGGCTTGGTGCGAGTGACGGTATCGACTCTCGTCGTCCGGACGGTGTCAACTCGCATCACGGTCACCGTGTCGACCTTCGTCACCGTCACGGTGTCAACGCGAGGCCGAGCCAAAGCAGCGGCGACTCCCTTTCCGCCGGGCAGGTGCTCGATCGCTGCGCCAGGCAAGCGGCGACTCGTCGGGACAGGGGGAGGACCATCCACGGTGAGCGTGAACGCTCCCGGACTGCGCGGATCGTACGCGGTGACGACGATCAGCCACTCTCCCGTCCGCGCCGGGATCCGCAGCCGTGCATTGTTGTCTCCCCCGGACTGGTCGTCGAAATAGGCAGTTCCATCAGGAGAGACCACGATCAGCCAGGCGTCGAAATCCTTCGAGGAGAGCTGCACGCTCCTGAGCGGATTGTCGGGGCGAGAGTCGACCGCATACACCTGGACGTAGTGATTTCGCACCAGCGCGCTCGCGAGCGCGGGCACACGCCCGGACACGGTGACTTCCTGTGCCTGCGCGTGCTCCAAAGCGATGGACAGCGCCGAAAGGACGCACAGCAAACGCGCGATTCTCATGGTGTCCGTGTGTCTGCAGCAAGTGGGCCGCGGACGTCGGCGCGCCTACGGCCTCATCAACTCCGCACTGCGCGTCGTCATTTCCCCCCAATGCCGAGCACCGCCGCTCCGAGAGCGGCGAGGAGGTGCGGTCTCCACTGCGTGGTCGGTGATGGGTGGCTCACCGTGTCTGCTCTGATTACGGGATGGCTCTGGGCAACACCTCACTCGCCTCGGATGAGTCGACTCCCGGACGCTCGGAAGAGCTGCTCACGTCGCGAATACATGACGTACAGAGTGAGAAGGCTGGCGAGGCCCAGACAGCCGGCGATGGTGAAGGAGATTGGCAAGAACGGGAAAGGTGACCCTGGCTGCGCAATCCGTGGCGGCTGAACCACCCGATAGGTGAGCAGAAGTCCGGCGGCCGCTAGTGCGGAACACAGGACTACCGTGGTCCCCAGCGCGACGACCCGCTCGAGCCGATACAGCGGAATCTTCTGGAATTGCCAGGCAAACCCCTCCTGCTCGAACGCACTCCAGGAAGTTCTTGCGAGGAGTGCATTCGTGCGCAGGAAGAAGTTGTCCTTCACGATCATCAATGTGAGATGAAGGTAGAGAAAATCGCAGTAGAGACACGCGAATGGCAGGAGACAGAGCAGAGGCCAGGTGTCTGCTACGCGCGATGTACTGCCGAGGCCGAGACCCGCCGTGGAGAGCGCGGCGATCAGTACGAGCTTCCATTTCAGGACGTCGAGCTTGGCGGCATCGAAGCCCAGGATCTCGTTGCGCAGCGACTCGGCAACGGCGTCGTCTTGCGGGGATGCCGTCGCGCTCGAAGGCATGGGTGTCCCATTGGGAGGAAGTGCAGTCGATCTTCTCGTCCGATCGGACGCCACCTTCAGCCGGAGCCGCGATCGCGAGGCGACTGTTGCTCATGTGAGACTGAGATGGAGCCTATCGGCTCCTCGCGGACACGCGAGCGATGTATGCGAGGCGATAGGGCAGAGAAGATGCCCCACAACGGTGACCCTGGCAAATGCTGAGGTTCAACTTGCCACTCTAACGGCTCGCCACTGTGATGTGACGAGCGCGGAGCATCATCGCTCACGAGCGTGAGCTCCAGACAGAGCACATTGATGCGCTCGCCACTGAAGATCCGATCCACAATCGAGGGCAAAGAGGTCCTGCGCTCGACTTCCGTTGCTCTAGATTGCCGAACGCGCGGGTGTCGCCGATCCGCCGTCGCAGCGCTGGTGGCTCGTGCTTTCCCAATTGGTACGCTTCGCAGCTCGAGGAGATCGTCCGCATGTCGTTGACGCACCCGCTCAGATCACTCCTCCGCACCCCCGTCTTCGCGATCGCGGCGGCGCTGACGCTCGCGCTCGGGATCGGCTCGGTCGCCTCGGCGTTCGCGATCGTGTACGGCGTGCTGCTCGATCCGCTGCCATTCGGCAAGCCCGATCGACTCGTGAGCGTCGGGCTCGGCTCCGCCGAGCTGCGTCGCATCCAGCAGCCGCCGGGAGTGTACCTGACGTACAAGCGCTTCGCGCGGCGCATCGAGGACATCGGCTTCTACCGCACCGGCAACGCCAACATCGCGGCCACCGGCGCCGTCACTGATCCGATGCGCGTCACCGCCACCTGGGTGACGGCATCGACGATCCCGCTCCTCCAGGTGAAGCCGCTGCTCGGCCGCACCTTTTCGGCCGAAGAGGATCGCAACGGCGCGCCAGACGTCGCGGTGATCAGTGAATCGGTGTGGCGCACCTACTTCGGCGCGTCTCCCGGTGTCATAGGGAAGACGCTGATCGTCAACAGCGTCCCGCGACAGATCGTCGGTGTGATGCCAGGCCGCTTCATCTTCCCCGCCGCGGATACGAAGCTCTGGCTGCCGGCCCGGGTCGACCGCGACGAGACGTCGATGGGAGACTTCGCCTACTGGGGCGTCGCGCGCCTCGCCGAGGGTGCGGACGCGCCGGCCGCCCAGCGCGAGCTCGCCTCGCTGCTCCCGCGGCTCGTCGAGAACTTCCCTCGGCTCGGTACCGGCGGCTCGACGACGTCGTGGCTCGACCAGGTGCGACCCGCACCGGTCGTCGTTCCGCTTCGCGACGAGGTCACCTACGGGATCGCGCGCACACTGTGGCTGCTCGCCGCCGCCGCGGGCCTCGTGCTATTCGTCGCCCTGGCCAACGTCGCGAACCTCATGCTGATCCGAGCCGATGCCCGCCAGCTCGAGCTCGCGGTGCGCGCCGCGCTCGGCGCGAGCCGGCTGCGCCTGGTCAGCCATTTCCTCGGCGAGTCGCTCGTGCTGGCGACCGTCGCCGCGGGCGCCGCCCTGCTGGCCTCATGGGCGGCGCTGCGCGCCCTCGTGTCCTTCGGGCCAGCCGACCTTCCTCGGCTCGCCGAGCTGCACGTCGGCATCGAGACGGTCGCCTTCGTGCTCGTGGTATCGATCGTCGCCGCCATCGTATGCACCGTCGTTCCCACACTCCGCATTCTGAGCACATCGCTCTCGATCAACCTCCGCGACGGCGGTCGCGGCGAGACGGCCGGGCGCGCTCGCCAACGCATTCGCTCGACGATCGCGGCATCTCAGCTCGCGGTGGCATTCGCCGTCGTCGCGGGATCGGCGCTGCTGCTGCGCACCTTCGAGCGGCTGAATCAGGAGCGGCCGGGCTTCGACGCCACGAACGTCGTCACGATCTGGACCCAGCTCCCGTTCGCGCGCTACGGTGATTCCGCGGCGGTGGCGTTCTATGCGAGGCTCACCGAGTCCGTCGCCGCGCTGCCGGGCGTGGTCGCCGCCGGCGTCACGACTCGGCTCCCACTCGGCGAAGGAGAAGCGCGTCAGCTCTCGTTCACTCGCGACGACGGCCGCACGACCCTGCTCGATGGCGTCACCATCGGTGGCGACTACCTCGCCGGCATGACGATGCCGCTCATCGCCGGACGCAGCTTCCAGCCGCTCGGCCTGCAGCGCAGCGACGAGATCATCCTGAG
>DASYMZ010000047.1:0-8060 GCA_036008805.1 Gemmatimonadaceae bacterium | reverse complement strand
TCGGCGGTGTAGTGAGGGCACGGTGGATCGACGCGTGATGGCGATGGCCTCTCGAGCCCGAGCAGCTGACCGCGCGCGAATCGCTTCGCCTTTCCGAGCCGAACTCTCGCGAGGTCGCCAGGCGCGCTGCGTGGCACGAAGACCACCATCCCTTCGGTGCGGCCGACACCGTCGCCGCCCGCCGCGACGCTATCGATCTCCACCATCGCTTCGTGCGCGGTCACCGTAGACTCTCGGCGCGGGCCTGTCGTAGCCAGGTGCTCTCCGAGGACCGAGATGCCGACGGCGAGTCAGTGGAGGGAGCGCGTCGCGCACCGCGATCGCGTTCCGAGAGGAGGACCGCGGCGATCGCCGCACGCATCACGCTCTCCGACGGAGGCGCCGCGTGCGTCAGGGATTCGAGCCGCCGTTCCAGCCACTGGATCTCGATCGCGCCAGCGCGGAACTCTTCGTCTTCCATCACTCGCAGGTGAAAATCCCGCGAGGTGTCCACGCCTTCGATCGTGAGCTCCAGCAGGGCGCGGTGCATGCGCGCGATCGCCTGCGACCGATCTGGCGCCCAGACGATCAGCTTGGCCAGCATCGGATCATAGAAGAGCGTGATGTCGCTGCCGGTCTCGATCCCGCCGTCCCATCGTACCCCGGGACCAGCCGGCACGTGCAGGTACTGCACGCTCCCCGTCGAGGGGAGAAATCCGTTCGACGGATCCTCGCTCGTGATGCGGCATTCGATCGCCCATCCGCGAGGCGTCAGCTCCTCCTGCGTGAATGGCAGGCGCTCGCCAGCCGCGATGCGCAGCTGCCACTGCACCAGGTCGATCCCCATCACGAGCTCGGTGACGGGATGCTCGACCTGAATGCGCGTGTTCATCTCGAGGAAGTAGAAATCGCCGTTGGCGTCGAGGAGAAACTCGCAGGTGCCCGCGTTGACGTAGCCCGCAGCGCGAGCGGCGGCGACCGCGGCGGCGCCCATGCGTGCGCGCAGCTCGGGAGTGACCGCAACGCTCGGCGCCTCCTCGATCATCTTCTGATGGCGCCGCTGCACCGAGCACTCTCGCTCGCCCAGATGGAGCATCGTGCCATGTGAATCGCCGAGCACCTGGATCTCCACGTGGCGCGGGCCGACGATGTACTTCTCGACGTAGACCGCGTCATCACCAAAGGCGTTCCGCGCTTCTCGCTGGGCCGACTCCAGCGCGGACGCGAGCTCGCTCTCGCCATGCACCACGCGCATGCCCTTTCCGCCGCCACCGGCGGCGGCTTTCAGGAGCACCGGATAGCCGAAGCGGCGTGCGACCTCCGCGGCTTCCTCGGCGTCGCGCAGCGCGGAGACCGTGCCGGGGACCACAGGGGTTCCCGCCGAGATCGCGAGCGAGCGCGCCGACGTCTTGCTCCCCATCGCGGCAATCGCCTCTGCCGGCGGGCCGATGAAGATCAGACCTGCGTCGCGAACGGCACGCGCGAACCACTCGCGCTCGGACAGAAATCCGTAGCCGGGATGAATCGCCTGCGCGCCGACCTTGAGCGCCGCGGCAATGATCGCGTCGCCCTTGAGATAGGACTCGCTCGAGGGGGCTGGACCGATGAGCACCGCTTCGTCCGCCTCGCGCACGTGCGGTGCCCGAGCGTCCGCCTCGGAGTAGACGGCGACCGACGCGACGCCGAGCTCGCGACAGGCGCGGATCACCCGCAGGGCGATCTCACCACGGTTGGCGACGAGAACTTTCGAGAACATCAGAGCGGGATGTTCCCGTGCTTCTTCGGCGGATTGCGATCGCGCTTCGTGCGCAGCGTCTCGAGCGCCTCGATCAGACGTGGGCGCGTGTCGCGCGGATCGATGATGTCATCGATGTAGCCCCGCGCCGCCGCGACGTATGGGTGAGCGAACTTCTCACGGTACTCGTTGATCTTCTCGTCCGTCATCGCCTGGGGATCGGCGCTCTCGGCGATCTCCTTCCGGAAGAGGATCTCCACCGCACCCTTCGGGCCCATGACGGCGATCTCGGCCGTCGGCCATGCGACGTTGAAGTCGCCGCGGATGTGCTTCGAGCTCATCACGTCGTACGCCCCACCGTACGCCTTCCGCGTGATGACGGTGAGCTTGGGCACCGTCGCCTCGCAATAGGCGTAGAGCAGCTTGGCGCCATGTCGAATGATGCCGTTGTGCTCCTGGGCCACGCCTGGCAGAAATCCCGGCACGTCCTCCAAGGTCACGATGGGGATGTTGAAGGCATCGCAGAACCGGATGAAACGCGCCGCCTTGATCGAGGCGTTGATGTCGAGAACACCGGCGAGCACGGCGGGCTGATTGGCGACCAGACCCACGCTGAATCCGCCGAGGTGCGCATAGCCGCAGATGATGTTCGCCGCGAACTCGCTCTGGACTTCGTAGAAGACGCCGTCGTCGACGATGCGGCGGATGACATCGTGCATGTCGTACGGCTTGTTCGGATTGTCCGGCACGACGTCGAGCAGCGCCTCGTCGCGCCTGTCGCGCGGATCGGTGCCGCGGCCGCGTGGAGGCTCGTCGAGGTTGTTGGACGGCACGTACTGAAACAGATCGCGGATCGCCTGCAGACATGCCGGTTCCGAGTCACAGGCGAAGTGCGCCACGCCGGAGGTCTGGTTGTGGGTGTCGGCGCCGCCGAGCTCCTCCATGGTCACGTCCTCGTGCGTGACCGTCTTCACGACGTTCGGCCCGGTGACGAACATGTAGCTCGTCTTGCGCACCATGTAGGTGAAGTCGGTGATCGCCGGCGAGTACACCGCGCCACCCGCGCATGGACCGAGGATCGCGCTGATCTGCGGCACGACGCCCGACGCGAGCGTGTTTCGCAGGAAGATCTCGGCGTACCCTCCAAGCGACACGACCCCCTCCTGGATGCGCGCGCCGCCCGAGTCGTTCAGTCCGATCACCGGCGCGCCGTTCCGCACCGCGAGGTCCATCACCTTACAGATCTTCTCGGCGAACGCTTCGCTGAGCGAGCCGCCGAACACGGTGAAGTCCTGCGAGAAGACGTAGACGAGTCGTCCCTCGATTCGCCCGTGGCCGGTCACCACACCGTCGCCGTAGACCCGCTGCTCCTCGAGCCCGAAGTCATGAGACCGGTGCACGACGAACCGATCCATCTCGACGAAGCTGCCTTCATCCAGGAGCAGATCGAGACGCTCGCGCGCCGACAGCTTGCCCTTCGCGTGCTGGGCCGCGAGACGGCTGGCGCCTCCTCCGAGCTCGGCTTCTCCGGCACGGCGCGCCAGAAGCGCCACCCGCTCTCGCATCGTCATAGGTGGGAAAAGCTAGCGGGCGCGCCGAACGCGAACTAGGCGATCCCGGCCGCCCCGTGCCGTTCGGGCAGGATGCAACGGACGGCGCGGTCCTATCGCGGCTGCCTCTACGGTAACTCTCGCGGTCCTAGGATCGTCTCCCCCGATGAACGCCCCGGTTGCTGGTGATGTTGGTGTCGCGGCGAGCGTCCACCCTCCTGCCAGAGTCGTTCGTGCAACAGCAAATTCGTTGGGCTAACGGACAAATGCCGCCGGGACGCGGCTCGTGGCTCGGGGTTCGGGCTGCGGCGGGCATTTCCCTCCTGTCGGCTCTCGCCGCGTGCGGCGGAGGGTCGGCGTCGCGCTTCGGGGTCGGAGGGTCGGACACCGCGTACGTCGGCGTAGCGGTCGGTCTCGCCAATCCCGAGCGGTACGCTCACATGTTCGACGGCGTGCAGCTCGCGTTCGACTCGTTGAACCGTCATCGCCCCGCCGGCGTCCCCCTTCTCGCGCTGCGCCGCGCACCGACCAGCGCGGATTCCCCGGTCAAGATCGCCGGAGCGTTCCGCGACGACCCTTCCATCGTCGCCGTCATCGGCCACACCGAGAGCGACGCGACGATCGCCGCGGCTCCGGTCTACGCGGACCGCGCACATGGCGGTAAGGATCCCGTTCCGGTGGTGACGCCCGCCGGCGCAGTCGCCGTGACCCGCGTGTCGTCGTGGATCTATCGGGTGAACGTCACGATCGCCGAGCAGGGACGCGTGCTCGCGCGCTACGCGGACTCGCTCGGGCTCAAGCGGGCGGGAATTCTCTACCGCAACGAGCCTTCCGGGAAAGATTTCGCCGCTGCCTTCACCGAGGAGTTCGCGAAGCATGGCGGCATCGTCACGGAACGCGATCCGTTCACCGAAGACATCTGGGACTACGACGCCTACGCCAAGCGTCTCGTGAAGACGGGCGCGCAGATCGTCGCGGTCGCCGGCAACCCGCCGCAATCTCGCGCGACGATCCATGCCCTGCATGCCGCCGGCGGCTCCCAGGTGGTGCTGAGCACGAACGGCCCGTCTGCGAAGGACACTGGGGACTTCCGCGGACTCCACCACATCGTCCTCTATTCGCCGACTCGGCCCGTTGCCCCCGAGGGAGCGACGTTCGCCGCGCTGTTCTCCGCGCAGTACAACACGCCGCCCGACCATTGGGCCGCGCTGGGCTACGACGCCGCGATGATGATCGGCCGCGCCGTCCACGAGGTCGGCCCCAAGCGGAAGGCGATTCACGAATGGTTCGGAACGATCGGTCATGCGCATCCTGCGCATCCCGGAGTCACGGGCTCCATCGCGTTCGATGAGTATCGCGATCCGGTGAACAAGCGACTGCTCGTCGCCGAGGTGGCGCGATGACCGCACGCGAGATGCCGGCCGCGCTGCTGCGCGAGTGGACGATCCGGAAGCGGGTGCTGCTGGGCTTCGGATCGGTGATCGCCCTGCTCTTCCTCACCGGAGCGCTCGGCACGGCCATGCTCCGCTCCGCGCACCACAATCTGCAGGCGCGCACACTTCAGGTGATCACCGTCAAGAATCAGCTGTTCGCCAGCCAGGAAGCGACGCGGCAGTACGTCGTGCTCGCGCAGAACGATCTCCTCCGCAGCGGCAGCGCGGCCGCGGAGACTCGCATGGACAGCGTGAGCAACGTCGCCGACTCTCTGCGACTGCAGCTCAATCTCGGCGACGCGATGTCCGACGAAGAGCGCATCGGCCTGTCGAAGATCGGAGCGCTTCAGGGGCGCATCGGGACTCGACTCGCGATTGCGCGCGCCTGGATCGACGTCGGTGAGCCCGCCGCGGCGGGGCAGCATACCGCGGCGTCATCGTCGATGCTCGACTCCTTGTTCGCTGAGTCCAGCGCCATCATCACCGCCGAGGACGACCGGGCGACCCGGATGCTCGCCGACGCAGACCGATTGGTCTCGCGACAGCAACTGCTGGTGCAGTCGCTGCTCGCGCTCGGACTGGCGGCCGCGCTCGTCGTCGGCTTTGCCACGTTGCGTGCGGTGATCAAGCCGCTCGACATGTTGACCACCGCAGCGCGCCGGGTCGGCGAAGGCAACCTGCAGGCGGAGATCGATCCGACGGGTCTCGATCAGGAATACCGCGTCGTGGCGCAGGCGCTCGCGGATACGACGCGGCGATTGTCGCAGCTCGTGCGCGAGATCCAGAGCGAAGCGCGAGACGTTGCCAGCGCGGCTGGCGCACTGACCGTGGCGTCTGGTGCCGCGGCCGAGTCGACGAATCGGGTGAGCGAGAGCATGCTGCACATCGCGAGTGCGGCGCAGGAGCAGCGCAGCTCGGTGGAGATGACGCACGAGGTCCTCTCCCGCGTCCGCGCCGCATCGAGCGTCCTGGAGTCGACGGCGACCGACGCAGGTGCCCTCGAGGGCGAGGTGCGCGGGCTCACCGACGGCGCGCGCGTTGGCATCGGCCAGGCGCTCGGCGCGCTGGAGCGCGCGCGCGACGTGATCGGCGCGTCGCTGGTCAACGTCGAGCGGGTGGAGAAGGCGTCAGCGATCGTGCAGCAGTTCCTTCAGACGATCCAGCAGATCTCCGAGCAGACCGACCTTCTCGCGCTCAACGCCGCGATCGAGGCGGCCCGCGCCGGCGAGAGCGGACGCGGATTCGCCGTCGTGGCCGACGAGGTGCGCAAGCTTGCCGATCACAGCAATCGCACCGCGGACGAGGTACGCGAAGTCGTGACGTCGATGCGTCGTGAGGTGAGCACGGCGACGGTCGCGTTCCGGGACGGTGTCTCGTCGCTGGGCAACGTGGACGCAACGTCGCGCATGGTGACCGAGGCGCTGGACACGATCCATCTCGCGATCGCGCGCATGGACCAGCTCACCCGCGCGGTGCGCGACTCGGCGCAGTCGAATCGCGATTCCGTGCAGGCACTCGATCAGCAGGTCTCGGTGACGACGGGTCACGTGGAGTCGCAGGCAGCGTCGAGCGAGCTCGCCCGCGCGGCGGCTGAAGAGACGGCGGCGGCGTCGCAGGAAGTCGCGGCCACGGCAAGCCAGCTCGCCGACAGCGCACTTCGCCTGAATACGCTGATCACCGCGTTCACCGTCTGACGAGTCGACCGACCGCAACGAAAGAGCCCGCCCTGGCATGACCAGGGCGGGCTCTTTCGTCAGGCTCGTCGCAACGCGACGGGCCTACTCATCAATTGCGGCGATGTCGACTGGAATCTCGATCGTGTCACCGTCTTCCGTATGGATCTTCGACGGCGTCTCCGGACGGGGCGGCTGCTCCTCCGGAATGTTGACGACGCTCAGCACGATGCGACGGTGAATCGGATCGACTTCGAGCACGCGCGTATCGAGGTTCATCCCCTCGTACACCACGTCGGCCGGACTGGCGACCGTGCCACCCTGTCCGAGCTGCGAGATCGGCACGAAGCCTTCGATGTCGTTGCCGATGTCGACGACGACGCCCTTGTCCATCAGACGAACGACGTGCGACCGCATCTCGGTGCCGACTGGATAGGTCTCACCGATACGGAGCCACGGATCCTCCTCCGCCTGCTTCAGGCCGAGGCTGATGCGCTTGTTCTCGCTGTCGATGTTGAGGATCACGACGTCGACCGCGTCGCCCTTCTTCACCACTTCCGACGGATGCTGCACGCGCTTGGTCCAGCTCATGTCGGAGATGTGGATCAGGCCGTCGATACCCGGCTCGATCTCGACGAACGCGCCGAAGCTCGTGAGGTTGCGGACCTTGCCGTTGATGCGCGTGCCGACCGGGTACTTGAGCGGCAGAACCACCCACGGATCCTGCTCCGTCTGCTTCATGCCGAGCGAGATCTTCTCCTCGTTCGGATCGACCTTGAGCACCACCGCCTCGATCGTCTCGCCGATGCTGACGAGCTTCGACGGGTGCCGGACGTTGCGCGTCCAGCTCATCTCGGAAATATGAACCAGCCCCTCAATCCCGGGTTCAAGCTCGATAAACGCGCCGTAGTTTGTGATGCTGACCACCTTACCTTGAACGCGCGTCCCCACCGGGTACTTCTCGGCGACGTCCTTCCAGGGGTAGCTCTGGAGCTGCTTGAGGCCGAGGGAGATGCGCTCACGCTGCCAGTCGATGTCCAGCACCTTGACCTCGAGCTCCGCGCCGATGGCGACGAGCTCGGAGGGATGCGAGATGCGGCCCCACGACATGTCCGTGATGTGCAGCAGGCCGTCGACGCCGCCGAGGTCGATGAACGCCCCGAAGTCGGTGATGTTCTTGACGACGCCCTTCCGCACCTGGTCCTTCTCGAGCTCCTTCATCAGCTTTTCGCGCTTCCCGGCCCGTTCGTTTTCCAGGATCACACGACGGGACACGACAATGTTCCGGCGGCGCTTGTTCAGCTTGATGATCTTGAACTCGAACTTCTGGCCGAGCAGCTCGTCGATGTTCGGGACGCGACGCAGGGCGATCTGCGAGCCGGGGAGGAACGCATCGACGCCCATCAGGTCGACGACCACTCCACCCTTGATCTTCTTGACGAGCGTGCCTTCCACCGGCTGATCGTTCTCGTAAGCCAGACGGATGCGCTCCCACACGCGCATGAAGTCCGCCTTCTTCTTCGACAGGACGACCGAGCCCTCCTGGTCCTCCAGGTGCTCGAGGAGGACCTCGACTTCATCGCCGATCTTGAGGTCGGGGAAGTCCTTGAACTCCTCGAGGGGGACGCTGCCTTCCGACTTGAAGCCGATGTCGAGCACGACCATGTTGTCGCGGATCTCGAGCACGTGG
>DASYMZ010000046.1:0-22591 GCA_036008805.1 Gemmatimonadaceae bacterium | reverse complement strand
GACGCTCGACCGCGACGTCGTCGTCAAAGTCCTCTCCGGCGAGCAGACCGCAGGCGTCTCCGCGGATCGCTTCCGCCGCGAGATCCAGCTCATCGCGAAGCTCCAGCACCCGCACGTCGTCTCGATCCTCTCGGCGGGGACGGCGAGCGGATCGCTCTACTACATGATGCCCTTCGTCGCGGGTGAGACGCTCCGCGAACGGATCACCCGTGAGGGGCCGCTCCCGATTGCCGATGCGATGCGGCTGCTCCGCGAAGTGCTCGACGCGCTCGCCTTCGCGCACGACCACGGCGTCGTCCACCGCGACATCAAGCCCGAGAACGTCCTGATCGCGGTCGGTCACGCGGTCGTCGCCGACTTCGGCATCGCGAAGGCGCTGAAGGAGTCGGGGAACATGACGTCGGTCGGCTTCGCGATCGGCACGCCGGCGTACATGGCGCCTGAGCAGGCGACGGCCGATCCCGCCACCGACCATCGCGCCGATCTCTACGCGGTCGGTGTGCTCGGCTACGAGCTGCTCACCGGCGCGCCGCCGTTCACCGGCTCCGCCCAGCAGGTGATCACGTCGCACATCACCACGCCGCCCGCGCCGATCCGGTCGCGTCGCGCGGACGTGCCGGATGCACTCGCCGACGTCATCACGCGTGCGCTGGCGAAGGATCCGGCCGAGCGGCCGCAGACGGCGCGCGAGATGATCGCCGCATTCGACTCGGCGGCGACGCCGTCGCGGACACCGTCTCCATCGAGTGCGTCGCGCACGCGGAGGACGCTGCCCTACGCCGCGGCCGCCGCGCTCGTGCTCGCACTCGCCGCCGCGGGTGCCTACGCGGCGCGCACTCGCACGAGCGCGACGCCGGAGCCGATGGTCGCTGCGGGTGCGGACGTGATCGCCGTGATGCCACTCAGCGCGGTCTCCGACTCGTCGCTCGCTCGGCTCGGGCAGGATCTCGTCGTCACGCTGAGCACGAACCTCGACGGCGTGGGCTCGCTGCACACGGTGGATGCCGTGACGCTGCTGATGAAGGCGCGCGCCGCGAAGCTGCCGCTCCCGCTCCAGGACGCGCGCACGTTCGCGCGGGAGCTGGGCGCGCGCAGCGTGCTGCGGGGCACGCTGATCGATCAGGGTGGCCGAGTGCTCGCGTCGGTCACGCTGCACCGGGTGGGCAGTGATTCGGTGATCGCGAAGGCGACGGCGCTCGCGTCGGCGGGCGACATCGCATCACTCACCGACTCGCTCACGTGGGGGATTCTCCGGCAGGTGTGGCAGCATGGGACGCCGCCCTCGCCGGTGCTCACCGGACTCACCACGAAATCGGTGGATGCGCTGCGCGCGTTCCTCGATGGCGAGCGGCGCTTCCAGCGGCTCGAGACCGATTCGGCGATCGCGGACTACCGCCGAGCGTTCGAGCTCGACTCGAACTTCGTGCAGGCGCTGCTGCGGTACGACTACGTGAACGAATGGGCTCTCAACGACGAGGACTCGATCGCGCACGCGCGGCTGCTCGCGCTCAAGGACCGGCTGCCACAACGCGAGCGGCTCTGGCTGGAGGGACGCGAGCTCGATACGACATTCCAGGGGAGAGTCGCGAACTGGAAGAAGCTCGCCGCGCAGTATCCCGACTATCCGCCGATCCTGATGTCGGCCGCCGATCCGATCGTGCACCTGGGTCCCATCTACGGCATCCCGATCGCGGACGCGCGGCCGTATCTCGATCGGCTGGAGAAGCTCGTCCCGGAGCACGGCGACACGCGCATGCACGTCGCGTTCGTCACCGCGGCGATCGGTTCGGCGGATTCGGCGGCGATCGCGATGAAGAACGCCGGCAGGGTGATGGGTGATCCGTGGTCGGGGCTGCTCACGTGGATGGGCGGGCTGTACGCCTCTCAGGCGCACGGAACGCCGCTTCCCCCGCTGGACGACGCGGTCAAGATGGGGCGCGAGTGGGTAGAGCAAGGCCGAACCCAGCCGGGCGTCGCCGCGTTCTGGGGGCTGATGGGCATGGACACCTACGGCGCGCCGCACCGGCTCGCGGCGCTCGACCACACCCGCGCGTCGGGCGTGTTCCGGCGTGAAGAGGACGTCATGACCACCCTGGGCGAAGGGATGCTCCGGGGCTCGCGCGGCGACTGGACGGGCGCGATGCGCGCGTTCCATCGAACCGAAGGATCGTCGTTCTCGTATCACGAGCGGATCACGAGCGCGCGGGTCGCGGTGATCGGCGCATGGCTCGACGCGATGGACGTCGCGGTGGCGGACAGCGCGCTCGCGCGTGCCCATGCCATCCACGACGATGACGCACAGCCAATCGACAGGCTCGAGCTGCAGTGGCTGGACGGGGTGCAGGGAGTGCTGACCCGCAACGAGGCGCGCGTCCAGACGGCGCGACGCGCGATCGCCGCGGACACGACCTTGATGGCGCATCACCTGGCGCGATCGCTCGCCGGACTCTGGCTGACGCGCACGAGTGCCGACGCGGGCGCGGACAGTCTGAAGGCGCTGACCGACGAGTCGATGCGAGAGGGTGCGTTCCTCCTGAGCGTCGAGGCGATCGACCGGATGGTCGTCGCGCGTGCACTGCGAAAGCGCGGGCAGCCGGCCGAGGTGGATCGGTATCTCAGGTGGCCGGATGCAGCGACGAACGTGATCCGGTCGATGACGGTGAAGTATCCCTTCGCACCGCTCGTGAACTACGAGCGCGGCGTGGCGCTGGATGAAGCGCGGAATCGTGCGGCGGCGGTGTACAGTCTGCGGCAGTTCGTGCGGTCGTACGACATGCCGCCGGCGGCGCATCGCGGCCTGGTGGAGGATGCGAAGAAGCGGCTGGCAAGGTTGGAGGCGGCGGATGCGGTGAGTCGGTGAACGGCGTCGTGCTCACTAGAGGGCCGCGGATCCGGAGCTTACCCTCTCTTCGCCTGTGACCGTTCCCGCGTCTCTCGGCAGGACGTCATCCAGGTGGATCACCCTGAAGTCGAGATCGCAGAGCGCTGACGCACTCGCCATCGTGAGCACCACCGCACATGGAAGTGCGGCGAGACCCGCGAGCACGCGCCGCGCCGTTGCATCGTCGAGCGAGTTGACGGGATCGTCCAGGGCCAGGATTCGTGCGCCCGATGCCACGGCGCGCGCCAGCAACAGCATCTGTCTCTGGCCACGGCTCAGCGTGTCCCCGTCGTGGGAGACGGGAGTGTCATAGCCCAGTGGCATCCTGGAGAATTCTTCGTCGAAGCCGAGGTGGGCGCAGACTTCCCGCAACTGACTCGGCGACGCGTGGACGCTTCCTGCACGAAGGAGTCTGGAGATCGTGCTGTCTGGCAAGCGGTCAGACTGCGCCATTCCGCTCACGAGCTGCTCGCGCTCCGACTGTCCGTACTCGCCCAGCGAGCGGCCGCGGTAGAGGATCGTACCGGATGACGTATTCAGTCTGCCGAGAAGGGCTCTGATCAACGTCGTCTTCCCGACGCCCGGCGGTCCGACGAATGCGACGTGCTCACCGTCATTCAGGTCGAAGTCCAGCTCCGATAGCAGGCGATCGCGTATGTCGGCGAGCCGGAGCACAACTCTTCGCACCCGGAGCAACGGCGCATGAGGCACCGGCATGGCGGGAGCCCCTGCGGGGCACGTGGTATCCCCGACATCATCGCCGGACCGGGACGATTCGCGGGGCAAGCCCTCCCATAGCCGCTCGAACATCGCGGTCCATTGCAGAGCGAGTATGACGATGCCGCCCGAGCGGAAGGTGGCGACGGCCAGGAGAATTTGTGGAACGACGATGTGTATCCCACGCGGAAACGGGATCCCGCTACGGGGACCCGATCCCATACCGCCGAGATGAAACGCACCCAGCCAGATCGCCAGAGAGATCAGCACGTGGGCGCACCAGACGACGTTCACCGTGAGAGCGCGTCGTACCGCCCACGATGCGCCAGTCGACGTGAGGTGCGCGGCGGTCACCGATACCACGAGCGACGCGGAGAACGCAGCGAGCAGGACTGGGACCGAGCCACCGTTGGACCACGAGGTGAATGCGGCACCGACCAGGGAAGACGCTGTCAGAATGAGCCCGGACGCGTCTGGAAACGTTGCGCTCGTGAGAGGATCGACCCAGGCGAAGTGGGGCACCGCGTTCGCTGACGCGTTCGGACCAACGGGCTGCCCGCGGTCATCCGCCCGCGCGCCTCGCGCGAGGCGCGCCAGACGACTGCTCACCTGCGATCGCACGGAGGCGTCGACGATGCGTAGCAACGGCAGCACGCACAACGCCAGCACACCCACGAGAACGGCCATCCGATCCAGGACCGTCAGCGTCGGCAGCGCCTGGTGCGCACCGTCGAGCATCGATGACCAGAGCCAGTCCGTGCCCGACGCGAGGCTCAGCGCCGTGAGTGCGATGCCGGCCGCCAGTCCGTACACGGACGTTCGTCCATCCAGGGCAAGCAGTGGAGACAGCGCCTGCACCATGAGCCGGAAGCGACTGCGACGCTGGAACTCGGCGGCCGGCTCGAACGCGATCGCAGTACCGCTGAACAGAGCGCGCGCTTCATGCTGATGGAGGTACCAGCGTTGTCCCACGCTGGGGTCCACGATCACGACGCGATCGCGGACGAGGCCCTCGAACACCACGAAGTGTGACGACGTGGTGTGCAGGATCGCTGGCGTCGGCAACGCCGCCAGTTGGTCCGCGGCGATCTCGAAACCTTCCGCATGTAGTCCCTGACGTTGTGCGCAGTCGATCAGCCACGCGGCGGTCACGCCATCACGCGTGCTCACGGGCTCCGGAATGAGCTCCCGCGCGGACACATGCCGCCCGAAGTGACCAAGCACCATGCGCATGCATGCCGGACCACAATCCGCGAGACCCAACTGCAGGAGTGGCCGGACCCGCGCACGACGGCCTACCACGGAGCTCAACACGGCATCACGCGGATCGCTCGCGGCAGGATTGCTTCCACTTCGACTGGAGCCTCATCCGACGAATATCCTCGCGCCAGCAGGAATGCGGTCCAGCTCGAGCGACGCGAGACTCTCGAGCCGGGTCGGCGCTTCGTCGCGCGCTGCGTCTCCCCACGTCGTCCAGGCGAGAGCCTCGCGCGCCGCTCCGTCGGCGCGCGCGTACATCTCGGTCCGATTGTCGCTCACCAACAGGTTCTCCTGCGCCCCACTCCTGAAGGTGCGGCTCGCAGGCCACGACTCCGGATCATACGCCAGGCCATCACGTCCCACGACCAGAACCTTCAGGTCACGCGCGATCACCTGTCTGGTCATGCTGTCGGCGCCCAGCTCGAAGAGAAGTCCCTCGATCTTGGTCGGCCCTCTCCCGCCACGAAGTGAGCGGAAGAGTGAGCGCTCGATCAGGAAGCCATTGCTGCGGACGTACGGATTCGGGAATGGGGGAAAATATTGACGCAACGCGTCCAGTCGCGATTCGTCGCTCCCAGCATCCGCGGCGAGGTGGGACTGCTGTCGATGATGCAACAGGTTCGTGGTGTACAGACTGAACCAGGCACCGCTGGCACCGACCAGCCCGACGCCGGCCATGGTGCCGTGATGGTACAGCTTCGCCAGCCAGTCATCGGCCAGGATCCGGCTCCAGCTGTTGACGAAGCACAGATAGCGGTGGCGCAGCCGCGAAGCGGCCTTGAAGTAGCACCAGATGTCCATCCCCGCGTCGGAAAAGAAGATCAGGCTCGCGGCCGTCGCCCCCAGTGCATCGATCCAGTCGGGCGGCAGCTCCGGTCGCTCGAACCCCTTGCACAGCAGGACGAGCTCGTGATCGCAGCCAGCGCGATGCGCGTCGTACGACCGGATGAACTGGCGGAATGGCTCAACGCCGTTCACGGCTCGGACGAGGTGCACCAGGGCGACGTCCGGACGGTCGCTCACGGAACGCATGGGTTCTGACTCTGTTGAAGCGGTGTGCAAGCTTCGCGGTGCTGGATCATGGAATCCGCACGGCCCGATGCACGGCGCCTAACACCAGATACGAGATCCAGGTGGACACGCTCACCACATGCCGCCACAGGTTGCCAGTCCACACCCGTAGCTCACACCAGGCCACCGACAACGCGAGGAGGTCTCCGCGCACGATGTGCTTGCAATAGAACGCTCCTCTTCCGACCGCGTAGTTCCGGTTGACGCTGCGCTGCTGCTCCTCTGACCTGCCATGGTGGTGATACACGACCATCTGTGGGCAGAAGACCACCCGAACACCATCGCGCACCGCGCGGTACACGTAGTCCCAGTCCTCGGCCGAACCCGCCCAGGTGCCGGTGCCGAGCTGCTCGTCGAACTCGCCGACACGCGAGCGAGCGGCGCGTGAGAACGCCGCGTTGCAAGTCGCGATGCGCGTGAGGTTCACGAACATCATCTCGCCGGTCGCGACCAGCTCCATGCGCCCCTCGGCCGACGGCTCGAAGGGAGCGGTGACCGTACCGATGAATGGTGCGACGTACCCGCCCAGCACCCCCAGGTCCGGGTCCTCCGAGAACTCTCGCCAGATCGTCGTCATCCACCGCCGGTCCACCATGCAGTCGTCGTCGGTCCAGGCGATGATCGCCCCGCGCGCGGCACGGAGCGCGGCGTTGCGTGCACCGCTGACGCCGGGTGCGTGGTGCGTCACGCAGCGGATCGGGAGCCGATCGCTGTAGGCCTCGATCACCTCGTGTGTCGCATCGGTGCTGTCGTTGTCGACCACGACCAACTCCCACGTCACCCCCTCGGGAACCGCCATCGAGAGGAGTGCATCGAATGCACGCGCGAGCTTGCCGGCGCGGTTACGCGTGCAGATCGCGACGGTGATCGCTGGTTCCAAGCCGTGCGAGGTCACTGGCATGCGTAGGGAGGGAGTGAGGTACGATGCCGCGATCGGCGGCGAGACGGGATTCGCGTGCAACAGGCGTGTCCGGAGCGCGTTGCGTCTCCGGATCGCCAAGAACGGTGTCGAGCCAGGCGGCCATCCACGGCGCGCTGATCCACGCGATCGCGAACGGAAAAGCGATGAAGAGGTGCGCGGGCCGAATCGCGGCGACGATCGCGAGCGTGAACAGACCGGTCGCATAGCACACGCGCAGCACGCGCCGGTACTCGCGTACCGCCCCTGGCCGCGCCGCCAAGCTGACGCGGCTCACCGACGCCCAATCGAGCAGGTGCCGGCGGGAGACGAGCACGCGCGACGCTGCGCGACGCAGTGCGTCCGCCACCACGACGGCCTCGTACGGCAGCGTCGCCTGCGAGAACACCATCGCCAGCGCATCCGCCACGAGCGGCGGTCGAGGGAACCGCGGGGGCACGCCGATGTGCGGCTCCGGCAGCAACGCGCGACGAGCAGCGTTCGCGACTGACGCGAGCGCGGTGAAGACCACTCGCGCGAGCAATACCGCGAGCGGCGGGCAGACGAGAACGGTCCACACAGCCACGTGCGCGCTCGACGCGAGCCAACCCGCGATGAGCAACACGAGCGATGCAGGACGGGACAGCTCCGCCAGGACCAGCTCGATAATGAAAAATCGATGGATGAGACGCAGCGGGTTTGCGCGCGGCGAGCCATTGCCGCCGCGCACGCTGGGCAATACCCAGGGGAGTGCCTGGAAGTACCCTCGCAGCCACCGGTGACCGCGCTGTACCTGCGACAGGTAGTCCGGTGCCGACGCCTCCAGGACGAACGAGTCGTTGACCTCGGCGGCACGCGCGACGAAGCCTTCCAGCAGGTCGTGGTGCAACACCGCTCCCGGCGGAAACACGTCGTCGAGGAGCGCATGACAAGCTCGCACGTCGAGGAGCCCTTTACCCTGGAACACGCCGACCCCGAGGACGTCGAAGTAGAAGCGCGTGGCGGCGAGTTGCTGACCGCTCGCGCGTTGGACGTGTGTCGCTCCACTACCGCCCGCGTACGCCACCGAGCTCACTGGCACCACCGCAGGCTGGAAGATCGCATAGCCGTGCACGAGGCGACCAGTATCGGCGTCGAGCTGCGCGCGGTTCGCCGGGTGCGCCGCGACGCGCAACAGGGAGAGCACCTCTCCGCGCGCGAGCCAGTTCGCCTCGTCGAGGGTGTACACATACGGGAATCCGCCCGCGTCGAGATGACTGGCGAACGCTCCGAACAGCCAGCGATAGTTCGTGTCGGAGCGGCCGAGCAGGAGCCGGTGCAGCTCCAGGATCTTGCCCCGCTTCCGCTCCCAGCCCATCCATGTGCGATCGGGCGCGTGCCACGAGCGCTCGCGGTGGAGCACGAACAGTCGGTCGCCCGATTCGTCGCGTAGCTCCGCGTTGGTGCGTTCGACGAGACGCTGCTCCTCGCACAGGATCTCGGCGTCGCTGGATGTCGACCTCGTGGTCGCGTCGGCGAAGTCGGCGAGGAGCGCGAACCGAATATTGGGATCGTCGAGCTCGCGGGCCAGCCGGGCGAGATGGCCGAGCAGCTCGCGCGCACGCTCCGGTGTCTCGACGATCGCCGGGACTACGACGAGCGTGCGCAAGGCTCTCGGGATGGTCGTGTCAATCGTGAGCCGCGGCAGTCGCGCAGTGACCGGTCTGACGAGCCGCGTGACGAGGGGGCGCGCGATGCGCTCCGCGTACCTCACCCCGAGCGGGATCGCGCCGAGTGCGGCGAGCGCCTGCCAGGCTGGCGTCGCACCGCTGGACGCGGCGAGTCCTGCGGCGGCGGCGGACGTCGCCGCCACGACACCACAGACGGCCGCGCCGTAGAGGAAGTGCGAATCAGCTCTCATCGACAGTTGAGTGAACGCACGGCAGATGAGCCAGAGTGCCCAGCGTCCTCGCACCGGCGTGCAGCCCGGTGCGAGGAGTGCCGGACGATTCTCCTGTTCGGCGTTCAGCGAAGGATCAACAACCCAGGCACGTGTGGCTGTAGACCGTCGGTGGGTCCTGGCAAGTCGCCGGGGTGCAGGTGAAGCAGGAACTGAAGCCGTTGCTGGTACCGCCTCCACCGTAGCAATCGCGCAACGTCTGACAATCAGTGGGACCGCAGATC
The DNA here is from genome assembly GCA_036008805.1 of Gemmatimonadaceae bacterium. GTDB lineage: Bacteria > Gemmatimonadota > Gemmatimonadetes > Gemmatimonadales > Gemmatimonadaceae > AG11. The sequence continues at coordinate 13,601 of DASYMZ010000046.1, read as the reverse complement.
CACTGGTTGGTGCCGTAGGCGTAGGTGCGCGTCCCACCACAATTGCCGCCGGTCGTGTCGGCACAGTACTGGCTCGCGTAACAAGCCCCGCCCGCGACCTGGCTCAACGCCGTGGCGCTGAGTGTCCTCAGTGTCTCCTTGCTGAGCGACAGTTTCCGCTTTTCCGCTGCCATCTTGCTTCCTCCGAATGTGAAGCGTTCGCTACACCTGCCCGGCAGGGCGAATTCCCGACCGGGCCTCGAAGGCGCACTGCGTCGCGCGCCAGTAGTCTTACCTGAGCGCGATTACTGCCTCTTCGTGTCTGCGTCGGCCGGACGTTCGTTCGCTCGCCCGTGCCATCCCGGCAACGTGAATGCGTCGTAGGAAGTCGTAGTACTGAGGTTCCACACGGGTCGGCTCCGCTGCTTCGACCCGGTTCACGAACATGTGGGTGTAGCTCAACAGCAGTTGCTCCGCAGGCCCTTGGACTGCACCGGAGGCCAGCCCAGCCCGCAGCGCGTTCGCGATGGGTGCGATCTCGATCGAGCGGCGCTCGAGCGCTGCGATCCCTGGCGCCAGCTCTGAGTGCGCCGTGCCCGCGAGCACGGATTCGAGGCTGCCGCGAAGGCGACGGTACGCTTCGCCCTGCCGCCGATGAAAGTCGGCACTATCGGGCGTCCAGCGCACGAGCCACTCGATGCGCTCGCGGGGGTCGATGCCAAAGTCCGCCAGCAGGCGGTCGATCCCCACCATCGTGAGCAGGGCGCGCTGATCCGCGCCCGCGGTACCACCGTACGCGCTGACCACGGCCAGCGCGGCTGCGCTGTCGGCGGCGAACAGGCGCTCCGCCAGCCCGATACCAACGGGGCCGCCGTACCGCTCGACTTCGCGCTCGTACGTGTCCACCTGCACGCGCCAGATGCGGCCGTCACTGATGAATGGTGCCGTCGCGGCCGTCAATGCGGGGAGCACGTCCGCCGCGAGCCGCTGTGGATGGCCGAAGAAGCGCAGCCGGATGTGTGGATGCGGATCGGCGTATCGAAGGAAGAACCACCGCTCCGCGGCACCGTTGCCGATCACCTGGTCCACCAGGGGAGCCACCGCGTCGCGGAGCACGCGGTCCGCAACGCCGCTGCCGCAATAGAGCTTGGCGTACAGGCACTCGGACCCTGGCGGAAGCCGCCGGATTCCAGTGTGCGGCACGGCGTTCGGGCGCGCATGGCCGGGGAGATGATCGCGCGACGTCTCGGGCTGCCGACGCACGAACGGGATGACGATCTCGTGCATCAACCTGCCGCCGGCACTCGTCACCGCGGCTTCCTCTGGTGTCGGCAGCAATTCGGCGAGTACGATGCTCGCGCGGCGCTTCACGAGGCTGAGCAGCACATCGACACAGAGTGGATTCTCGAAGTCGACGTAAAGCCCGAGGTCTCCGTCTCTCAATTGTGCGAACCGCGGCATGCGAGTCTGCGCACGCCACGTCCGAATCGCGCGCAGCCGCTCCGCGCCCTGCGCGCGCAGCAACGGGGCTAGGTCGCTACTGCTCACCTTCCATTGGGCGCGGAAGAGCACTGTCCGGCCGTACGTCACGCGAGGCAAGAATGGAAGTTCCGAGAGCGAATTCCACGGAAATCCGAAGGCGTAGCGGGTGCGCTGCTTCTGAAAGTTCCCGAGGAACCGATAGACCCGGGGAGAGTCGGGGAGATCGACGTTGTGCGCGGTCGTCAGCTGCGGGATCACTTCGCGCCCGTGGCGCCGCGAGCGAAGGATGATGCGTCCCTGCCGGACGGAGACCAGGAGGTCGTCCAGTCGCAGTTGCCGTTCGGCGGGCGCACCGCTGCGCCCGAGAAAGGGAATCTCGTAGCGCCGGAGCACGGGTCGCGAGAGAACGTTTCCCATCCGACCTTTCGAGAGATGCACGAGCTCCGCATGCATCGCGTCGGGCTCCATCGCCTCTTCCTCCGCGAGCTGCCGTCCGACGGCCGCGGCGAGCACCGGGTCTGTCAAACAGAAGCGACCGAAGATCGTCACTCCGGACGGCCCCGCGACGCCTTCGAGAATGACGCGAAACTTCCCGTCTCGGAGCGCGTCGTCGTCGACGGCAGACACTGCCCCCATGATCGCGCACCCCGGCGGCAGCTCCATCATCGGACCGCGATACGCGATCGCGTCGATGTCCGCGTCGGTCAGTACGATCTCCGTTCTTTGCTCGGCGAGCGCTGCCGCGAGAAGACGCGTGACGGCCATCTGCTGCGCCACATGCGCGCGCTCCTGAGTGGGGTCCGGCGCCCCTGGCAGCCCGATCCCGACTTCTTCGTCGAGCGCTTCCAACAACGGCACTTCCTGCATCTCGTACCGGTCGACGAAGGCTTTGACGAATCCATCCAGCGGCCGCGCCTCGGCGACACCGATCCGGAACAGACACTCCATTGCCCGCCCGAACTCCTCGACGACGGGAGCTCCGAGAGCGGCGTCGGAGTCCAGCCGCAGGTCGACCTGAAATACCTCCTTCGTGTCTTCGACCGGCACCGGCAGCTCGGCGAGCAATGCGCGCACTCGCGCGTAGGCGTCCGGGGCAACGCCAAGTGGTGCGGCCTCGATGTCGTGAAGCGCGGCAGCAACTCGCGTCAGCACGCCCGCAGCCGGCAAATCGACCGTGGCAACTCGAGAGCACAGCTCATCGAGTGAGCGGCTACCCGTCAGGGCTGGCTCGAGGTCCGACACGAGCAATTGTGCGTCGATCATCTCGGTGACGAACGACGTGGCTTCCTCGACGTCGATGTCCTCGGCGACCAGCACGGCAGCGAGCTCCGCGATCGTGGCGGGATGCTCGCACGCGCGCAACACCGCACCCACCTCCGGTGAGGAATCGACCGACGCGAGGGTATACACGCGTCCGGCGCCCTGATGGTGCGTCTCGATGTAATGCAGGTGCCCCGCGCTCTGGCTGATGCTCGTGTTTGCCTGGTAGCGCAGCTTGGCGCGCACGGCCGGGTCCAGCTGCAGGCGTATCATGAGGGCTTCGAGATACCCCATGTCGAGATGCACATGGCGGCACGCTGCACGCTCAGTCAATGCGAGTCGAGTCTCATTGCCGATGCTGCCGACGCTCACGCCCGCGAACAGACCGAACGGCGTCGGGCGACTGGCCATCCGTGTGAAGTAACGGACGAGCGCGCGAACGATTCGTAGTCCATCTCCGTCGCTCGTCGTCCTGCCTTCCCAGGCGTGGAGGCGTTCGTACAGATCAGGGGACGCCAGATAGAGCGCTTCGCGAACTTCGGGGCGCGCCACGGCGGAGCGCAACCGCTCCGTCAGTCGGGTGTGGTCACGCGCCAGTGCTTCCTCGAGCACATCATCGGCGGCGGTCGACGACTCCAAGTCGGCGCTCCACGCCAGCAACTCGTCGACCGGCAGGAGCGGCGTGCGGAGGATGAAGAAATCCCGCGGCTCCAATGCGAACCGACCGCGCTGAGAAGTCATCGGGACGCGAGGTGAAACGAAAGCGAGGGGTCGGCGAGCACGACGCGATCCCACGAGGGAGGTTCAGACGAACACATCGAGAGGAGCACGAGTCCGATCCCCGCGGCACCTTCGAGGAAGTTGCTTCCGGCAACCGAGACTCTCTGGCCGCCTTCAAAGGTGATGTGGGAGAAACCTCCCACGCCTTCGCCCGGCGTCTTGAACGTCAGGGTATGATCCAGCCACCGCCGAGCGGCATCGGCGAACGCCGGCTCGCCCGTCAACGCGTGCAGGCGCGCGTAGAGATGTGCGAGCCCGCTACTGCCATGACAGAACGAGGCGTCGACCACGCCAGCCCGAACGGGGTCGTGATGCGCCGCCGTACGTGCCAGTGCGATGGCGCAGGCACCGACGCGTTCGTCGCCGAGAACACGTGCAGCGGCGAGCAGCGCGACCGCGGCCCCAGGTGAGCCGTAGCACCACGCATCCCGGAACTCTCCCGACGCGTCGCGCGGCGCTCTGGGATCGACCTGATACCCGAGGCGTATCTCACCAGGCCCGACCGATTGCACCTGCGAGCAGGTCCACAACGAACCCGCTGCCAATAGTCTCATGGTCGTCGCGCGGCGCACGTCGTGCTGGGCCGCACGGGCCAGGAACCCCAGAACGCCTGGAATACCGTGCGCCACACCCAGATTGTACCAGCCCTCCGGGAATGCGTCCCGCTTGTCGTGTGGAAGCAACCACGGGGGGTGAAACCACGCCGCGGAATCACCGACCCACTCGGCCATCTCGGCGAGGCGATTGACGACCGCCGCGACGATGACCTCTCCAGCACCCTGGTGCATCCGCTCCAGTCCGTACACGCCAAGTCCGACGAGGCCGGTGACGAGGTCATAGTCACCGGGCCATGGCACGCGGCGGAGCAGCGTTTCGACGATCGTATCGACTTCACTGAGATCGACATCATCCAGCTCGTCGACTCCCCGTTGCTGCAGGTGTGAGACGGCCCACGCGACGCCGGGGTATCCCCCGCAGAGTCCCGCGTGGGGCAGCGAATGCAGACCCGCGAGCGCTTCACCGAGTACATCGATGCACGCGGTCCGAATGTCGGCGTCGTCGAGGGCGTTCGCGGCGTAGTGCAGAAAGACCGCGACACCGGCCGCCCCACCAGCGAGCGACGGATCGAGGGTGCCATCGTCTCGGCGTTTGACGTATGACGGCGCGGCGCGCGCGATGTCGACGACGGCGGCGCGCGCCGCGGCGCGCAGCTCCGGTGTCGCGATCGGAGAGTGGACGCTGAGAACGTCCGCAGCGATACTCGGCGCGGAGAGCACGTTGGAGCTCTGGGTGATCATGGTGTCGAGGCGTGGTGACGGATCGAGCGCCACAGCAGCTGGAGCATGGTGCCGCGGTCGGTGAGGATCTTCACGCGTGCGGTGTAGCCGCGCTTGAGTCGATCCCTGCGGACGTGGGCGAGCGCTGCCGAGTCCAGTGGAACGACGACCCGATATCCGCGGTTGAGAGTCTCCATCGACGTCGGCTTGCTCGCTTGTCCGAGCTCGGGAGCGAGTGCGACCGATGCAACGCGAGACTGCAACAGCACGACATCGGCGCTCGACTGCAGCGCCGGCAACTCCGCGCGGACACGATCTCCAGTCGCGATCCGATAGGCGTCCTGCTCGCGCACGTACACGTCGAGCTGCCACCGGCTCAGGTCGGCGACCTCCAGCAGCGACTCCCCTTCCCCGAGCATCGCGCCGATCGAACGCTCCGGCTGCTCGGTCAAGACGATGCCACTGGTCGGGCTGCGTATCGCTGCACGACGGATCCTCTCGTCGAGCAACCGGAGCTCCGTCGCCGCGCCCTCGAGCACGTCCTGGCCGCGACTCTGATCGAAGCGCTGAAGCGACAGCTGCCGCAGCGTTGCACGACGCTGCTCGAGCGCGGCCGCCGCGCCCCGAACCTGCGATACCGCATCATCGAGCGCGACGTGCGATCCGACGCGCCACGTCCGGATGAGCGAGTCGATGTCGGCAGCCCCGCGTCCGTACTCCGCGAGTCGCTCACGGAGGACGCTGCGAGTTTGCGCCAGGCTGGCTTCCGACGCGAGAATGCCCTCGCGCTGAATCGCGGAGTCGATGGGCAGGCCCGCGACAGTCCGCCCCAGGTCGGCCCGCGCAACCGCCAACGTGGTGCGCAGCTGCGCGCGCTGTGCGACGAGCGCCAGCGTGTCGAGGTACGCGACGACCTGACCGGCACGGACGCTGTCACCAGCGCGTACGAGCATCGCTTGCACGGCGCCGGCCTGTGGGGCGCGAAGCACGATCAGACTTCTCGGCTCGAGCGCGCCAGTCGCGTCGATCATGGCGTCGAACGGCACGCTGACGGCGATCGTCACGAGAACGGCGGCGACGAGCCCCACGACGGCGAACGTCGCAATCACCGCGCGCCGGATGAACGATGCGCCTGATGGTGTCGGGCCCGATGCGTCGGGAAGACGCTGCGGGAATCGGGGCGACAGCGGAGTGACGGGCCGGGGTGCGGTCATGGACGTCTCGCGCGAGTCTGCCGGTGTGCAGCGTCGTCCGGCGCGCGCACGAGGCGGCGTGCGACGGGCAGCGTGGTCACGTCGCTATCGTCCGACGCAGCATCGTCGATGTCGAGGGCGAGCCGGCGACTGGTGAGGCGGTACACGCGATTCGCCAGTGCGACCGTTTCTGGCCGATGACTCGCGAGAACGATCGTCTTCTCCGGGTAGGTGCCGAGGAGGGACGTCAGGAGTCGTGCTTCGGTATCGATGTCCAGATTCGCAGTCGCCTCGTCGAGCAGCAGCACGGGAGCATCGCGCAGGAGCGCGCGCGCGATCGCGAGGCGCTGCCGCTGGCCGGCCGACAGCGTGACCCCCCGCTCGCCGACGAGCGTCTCATAGCCGAGGGGCAGCGCGGCGACGTCACCCGCCAGCTGACAGAGCTCCACGACCTTGTCCACGTCGGCGCGCGGCCAGTCGCGCCCCACCGTCAGGTTGTGCCACAGCGTTCCGCTGAGGATCCCGACATCCTGCCACACCGCGGCGACCTGTCGGCGTATGTCCGGAAGGGGCAGGTCGCGCAACGGTCGACCGTCCAACATCACGATGCCGCGTCGTGGAACGGCTCCGCCGGCGAGCAGTCGCAGGAACGTGCTCTTACCCACGCCGCTCGGGCCGACGATCGCCGTGACCGTCCCGGGCGTTGCGATGAACGACACGTCCGTGAACAGCTCGGGTTCGGAGCCGTATCCGTGCGAGAGTCCGACGCACTCGAGCCGACCGACTGCGTGATCGAGCACCGGAGGGTACGGCTGGCATGCCGTGGCCGGATCCTGCTCTGGCTCCTCGTCGAGATATTCGTACATCCGGTCCAGGTAGACCGACGCCTGCTGAAGTCGCGAGGCGATGCTCATCACCTCGGAGACGGGGCCGACGAGATATCCGGAATACGCCTGGAACGCGAGGAAGCCGCCCAGCGTCAGCTGATGTTGGAGGATGAGGTGCCACCCTACCCAGAGCGTGACCGCGAACTGCGCCTGGCTCACCAAACCGACTCCGACTCCGAACAGCGACGACACGCTTGCGGCGCGAAGCCTCGCCGCCAACGTGCCGGCGAGCAGCTCGCGCGTCTGCGCGAACACGAACGGCTCGAGCGCGAGCATCTTGTACGTGTGGATCTGCGACAGTACCTCGGTCTGCTGCGCGTTGGCGGCCGCTCCCGCTTCGGCCATTCCGCGCCAGTGGCGCCTGACCAGGCGCGTAGAGAGCAGGCTGAGAGCCGACGTGATGCAGACGCCAACGATCGCGATGATCGCGAGCCTGGTGTCGAGGACGACGAGCAGGAAAGGCAGCAGCAGCAGGTAGAAGCTCGTCGTGAACACCGACTGGAGCATGCCCGTCATGGTTCCAACGGCCGACGAGACGTCGTCCATCCTCGCGGTCACTTGCCCGACCGGACGCCGCTCGAAGAAGTCGAGCGGCAGGTGCTGAACGTGGTTCAGAAAGAACAACCTGACGGCGTTGCCGAGCCGGCCCCCGACCTCCACCGACAGATAGCTCTGCAGAGCGCTGATGGCGATCACGCTTGCCTGGAGCGCGAGCCAGCCGCCGACGACGACGCTCAGGAGGGTGACGTCGGCCGTTGGGTAAACGCGGTCGACGAGCAGCTTCGTCAGATACGGCGGCAGCGTGGCGATCGCCGCCACCACGACACTCAAGCCGACGGTTCGACCGAGGTCCGCCCAGTACGGGCGGATGAGTGTGAGCAGCCGCAACATGTTGCGGGCCGCTTGTGCCTCCGACTGGCGCCTGGTGTTCTGGTCGTCCGACATCCACCACGGAGGCGGTAAGTGGCAACGAAGAACCCAGCGTCGGGCGCGTGACAGTACTCGGCACATCTACGCGACGCAACATCACTCACCATGGCAGCTAAACAAATTCTTAGGACAGAGGACTGGCTGCCATTCTTCCCGCCGCATCGATGTGCGCGGGATCTTCATGGTCTCAGTGAGTGCGCATCTGGCGGCGTCGAGATCGCGGCGGTAGCCTACGGCCGCGGCGACTCCATCGGGACGTGGTGCGCACATCAGCAGCGCGCACAGGGCGAAGCAGCTACACCCCGGAGTACCGCACTCGACTCTGCTTCCGCAGACACGATGACGCCAAACATCTCTGCAGTCGGCATCCTCGACTTCGGTGTCGCCCACCACGGTGAGGACGCACGAGAAATCGTCGAGCACACGATCCACGCCGCTCGCCGGGCGGACGCACTCGGGTTCGGCCGCTACTGGCTCGCGGAGCACCAGAAGGGGGAGTGCCGCTGGGCCACTCCCGAGCTGGTACTCGCGCTGATCGCGCGTGAGACGACACGTATCCGCGTGGGCGCTGGCGGGCTCTTACTCTCGACCCACAACGCATTGCGCGTCGCGAACGACTACTCCCTGCTCGCACAGCTTCATCCTGGCCGGATCGACATCGGTCTCGCTCGTGGTACGCCTGGAGAAAACGTGCTCGCGCTCCTCGAGCCGACGCGGGTCGTCGCAGGCTCGCCAGATGACTTCTCGAGCAAGCTCGTCGCGCTCATCTCCTACCTTCGCGGTATCGCGCGGCCGCAGCACGCGTACTATCGTGCCCGAGCGTTTCCGACGCCGAGTCACCTGCCTGAGTTGTGGCTTCTGGGATCAGGTGGCGCGAGTGGCGAGATCGCGGCCCAATACGGCCTTCCGTTCGCCCACTCGATCTTCCACAGGCCGGACACACCGCTCGCGCCGATCGCGAACTATCAGCGCGACTTCCGACCGAGCGCATGGTTGGCTGGGCCGCGCACCACGGTGGCCATCGCCGGAATCTGCGCCGAGACGCGCGAGCTCGCGCACGAGATCGCCGCGTCGCAGCCGAACCAGATCACGTTGAACGTCGTCGGCACGGCGCACGACTGGTGCGAACGCGTAACGGACATCGTGTCCGACACCAGCGCCGATGAGATCATGTACTTCGACGCATCGCCGTTGCCCGAGCAGCGCCTGCGCGCATACGAACTGCTCGGCGAAGCACTGAATGCGACGGCAGCGAAACGCGCCGCGGCTGTGAAACGACCGCCCGATTACGCGCATGCGTTTTCGAACTCGGCTTGAGCGGCGCCGGCAACGGAGCGGATGATGTCGCGCTGCGCTCACCTCGGCTGAAGGCTTCTCAGCTCGGCGCACTCACCCCATCACCCGCTCCACCCTGATCGGCAGATCCCGCACTCGCCGCCCCGTCGCGTGGTAGACGGCATTCGCGATCGACGCCGCCACGCCCGTGATCCCGATCTCGCCAACGCCCTTGGAGCCCATCGCCGAGACGTGCCGGTCGTCCTCGTCGACGAAGTGCACCTCGATCGTTCCCACGTCCGCGTTCACCGGCACGAGATACTCCGCCAGCTCCGCATTCACGTAGCGGCCGTTTCGCGGATCGACGTGGGTCTCCTCGAGCAGCGCCTGGCCCACGCCCCACACGACGCCGCCGATGATCTGGCTCCGCGCCATCTTCTCGTTGATGATCTTCCCCACCCCGTGCGCCGTGACGACGCGCGACACGCGCGCCTGACCGAGCGCCTCGTCCACGCGCACTTCCGTGAACACCGCCCCGAACGAGTGCGACGAGTACTGCTGCGCGTCCTGGCTCGCGCGTGACTGCACGCTGACCTCGATTGGCTGACCGCCGGCCCGCCTGATCGCGTCCGCGTGCGACTCGCCCGCTCGCGTCATCGCGTCGAGCTTCGACTTCAGGAGCGTGGACGCATCGAACACCGCGGTGCCCGTGCTCGCCGCCGTCACCGAGCCGGTCGACCCAGGATTCTCCGGCATGTCGGTGACACCGAGCTCGAAGCGCACGCGCTCGACCGGAACGCCGAGCACGTCGGCGGCGATCTGCGACATCGACGTGTACGTCCCGCACCCGATCTCCTGCGAGCCGGCGCGCACGATCACGGATCCATCCGGCATCATGCGGGCGGTCGCCGCGGCGGGGTTGCGGCGCGCGGGATAGGTCGCCGTCGCCATCCCCCAGCCCACGAGCCAATTCCCGTCGCGCATGGCTCTCGGCTCCATCGGTCGCTTGCTCCAACCGAATCGCTCGGCGCCGAGCGCGTAGCACTCGCGCAGCGACTTGCTCGACCACGGCTTGCCGCTCTCGGGATCCTTGTCCGCGTAGTTCTTCAGACGGAGCTGCACGGGATCCATCTTCAGCGCAACCGCGAGCTCGTCCATCGCGCTCTCGAGCGCGAAGGTGCCGGTCGATTCGCCAGGCGCGCGCATGAAGGTGGGCGAGCCGACGTTGAGCCGCTTGAGATCGTACGCGGTCGCTACGTTCGGGCAGGCGTAGAGGATCTTGGTCTGCGACAGCGCGGGCTCGAGCCAGTCTTCGATGTTCGAGGTGTTGCTCGTGCTGTCGTGGCGGATCGCGGTGAGCGTGCCGTCGCGCGTGGCGGCGAGGGCGACGCGCTGCACCGTCATGGGCCGGCCGCCCACCGGGCCGAACATCTGCCGTCTCAGAAGCACGAGCTTCACCGGACGCTTCACCTCGCGAGCGGCCATCGCGGCGAGAATCTGGTGCGACCACGGTCCGCCCTTGCTGCCGAAGCCGCCGCCGGTGAAGTAGCTCACGACGCGCACGTTCTCCTGCGGCAGCCCGAACGCATGCGCGACGGTGTTGCGCACGGCGAAGATGCCCTGCGTGGAGTCGTACACGGTGAGCTTGTCGCCCTCCCACGCGGCGACGGTCTGATGCACCTCCATCGGATTGTGGTTCTCGAGAGGCGTGGTGTACTCGTGCTCCACCTTCACCGGCGCGCTCGCCAGCGCGGCGTCCACGTCGCCACGATGGCTCGACGCCTCGCCACCGCCGAGTGGATGCACCTCGTTGCGCGGGATGGTCGGCGTGCTCGCCATGTCGAGCACGGGATGCTCGGTGGCGTAGCGCACCTTCACGAGGTACATCGCCTCCAACGCCGCTTCGAAGGTCTCCGCCACGACGACGCCGATCGGCTGCCCGTTGTAGTGCACGTCCGTCGTCTGCATCACGGTGGGGATGCGCATCCCTCCGCCGCGCGCGGCGGGGCCCTGCGCGCCGTTCGTGCCACCGCCTCCTCCTGCACCACCGCCCTGTGCTCCACTCTGCCCGCCGTTCGCGCTCCCTCTCGCGTTCACGCCCTGCGATGCGCTCGACGTCGCCGAGCGCATCGGCGGCGGCACCTCCACCTTCGGCGCGTTGAACGGTGTCAGCACGGCGAGCACGCCCTTCACCTTCGACGCGGCGCTGGTGTCCATCGACAGGATTCGCCCGCGCGCGACGGTGCTCGTCACCATCACGGCGGTCGCGGGGTGCGACACGGGAAGCTCGGCCGCGTAGCGCGCTCCACCCGTGACCTTGAGCCGTCCGTCGACGCGATCGATCGGCGCGCCGAGCGCGGACTTTGTCTGGTGTTCGGTCATGACGCTATCTCAGCCAGTGCGCGCTCGAGCGTGCGGCGCGCGAGCGGGACCTTGAATGCGTTGTCCTTGTGTGGACGCGCATCGGCGAGTGCGGCGGCGGATGCCGCCTGGAAGGTCGCCGTGGTCGCCGGCTTGCCGACGAGCGCGTGCTCGGCGGCGGTCGAGCGCCACGGCTTGGTGCCGACGCCGCCGAGCGCGACGCGCGCGCCGCGGATCGTCCCGGATTGGACGTCGAGCGCGACGGCGGCCGACGCGAGCGCGAAGGCGAAGCTCGCGCGGTCACGCACCTTGAGGTAGAGCGACCGCTTCGCGAGGGGGAGCGCGGGAAGATCGATCGCGGTGATCAGATCACCGGGCGCGAGGACGGTCTCGCGCTCGGGGTGATTGCCCGGCAGCAGATGGAGCTGCCCGAATGGAATGCTGCGCGCGCCGGAGCGACCGCGCACCTGCACCACGGCGTCGAGCGCGACGAGGGCCACCGCCAGATCGGATGGCTGCACGGCGATGCAGTGCTCGCTGGTGCCGAGCACCGCGTGTTGGCGATTCACTCCCCCGATCGCGGAGCAGCCGGAGCCCGGCTCGCGCTTGTTGCACGGCATGGCGACGTCGCGGAAGTACGGACAGCGCGTGCGCTGCAGGACGTTGCCGGCCATCGTCGCCATGTTGCGGACCTGGCCCGACGCGGCGAGCAGCAGCGACTGGCTGACGACCGGGTAGCGCTCCTTCACGCGCGCGTCCCACGCGACGTCGCTCATGCGCGCGAGCGCGCCGAGCCGGAGGCCGCCGTCGGGAAGCTCGCTCACCGTGGCGAGCGATGGGTCGCTCGCGGCGAGCGGGTTGATGTCGACGAGGAGCGTGGGGCGCTCGACGTCGAGCTTGAGCAGGTCGACGAGGTTGGTGCCACCGGCGATGAAGCGCGCGGTCTGCCGCGCGCCCGCGCCGCTGGCACTCGCGTCGGCGGCCGATGTCGCGCGGCGATAGCCGAAGTCGATCATCGCGCCGCCTCCTTCGTCGCACCGCGCACCGACTGCACCGCCGCGACGATGCCAGGGTACGCGCCGCACCGACAGATGTTGCCGCTCATCGCCTCGCGCACGTCGTCGTCCCCCTTGCCCCACGGCTCGTTCACCATCGCGGTGGCGGACATGATCTGCCCCGAGGTGCAGTAGCCGCACTGGAAACCGTCGTGGGTGATGAAGGCCTGCTGCATGGGATGCAGCGCGTCACCCTGCGCGAGCCCTTCGATGGTGGTGATCTTCGCGCTCGGCGGGAGCATGACGGCGAGCGTCATGCACGCGAGCACGCGGCGTCCGTCGACGTGCACGGTGCACGCACCGCACTGGCCGTGGTCGCAGCCCTTCTTGGTGCCGGTGAGACCGGCGCGGTCGCGCAGCGCGTCGAGCAGGGTGACGCGCGGCTCGACGTCGAGCGGAAGCGATCGGCCGTTAACGTTGAGGGTGATGCGAGCCGCGCCGGCAATGGTGCCCGGCTCGACTTGCGAGGCGCCAGTGTCGGCGCGCGCCTGACGCGGAGTGAGAGTCGTCGCGGCGAGGAGCGCGGCCGCGGTCAGTGCGGACTGCACGAAGTCGCGGCGGGACATCGATGCCGGGAACGCGTGCGCACCGTCGGCCGGTTCGGCGTCCCGCGCCGGCACCGAGCTCTGCGGAATCGAGTCCACGCCCGCGACGTAGCGCCAGCGGATCACGCCATGCTCGTCGATGACGAACAGCGCGGTGGCATCTTCGACGCCGAACAATCGCGCGACCTCGAGGCGGTGCTCTTCGACGACTCGCGGCGCCGCGGCGCCGGCCGAGTGCCCCGGATACAGCGCGGGCAGCTCCTCGCACGCGGGATCCCAGTGCGGCGAGGCGAGGACGAGGAGTATGGCTTCGCCTCGGAGGGCGGACAGCGTTTCTCGCGCGTCGCCGTGGGAGATGGAGAGCGGGAACTCCGGCGCGGCGTCGCCGACGCCGAGCGGAGTGGTTGCGGGGCGGGTCATGAATGGGTGCCGCTGGTGAGCGACGTACGGCGGATGATCGAGTGGGGTGCAAGAGATGTGCTGAGGTCCTGGTGACTCGCGCCGAGGAGCCATCGGCTGTGGCTGTCGCGCTCGCCGTTTCGGGAGGACAGAGTCGGGGACGGACTCCTGGGGACGG
>DASYMZ010000045.1:0-49612 GCA_036008805.1 Gemmatimonadaceae bacterium | reverse complement strand
CCGACCAACCGCCGTCCCGACCAACCGCCGTCCCGACCAACCGCCGTCCCGACCAACCGCCGTCCCGACCAACCGCCGTCTCGACCAACCGCAGTCTCCTCAGTCCGCGCGTTGCTCCTGGACCGTCTCCTGGATCACGCGCTGCGCGGCCTCACCGGGCATCTCCTCGTAGCCGCGGAACTCGCGATGAAGGCGCGCGCGTCCATGCGTCATCGACTGGAGCGCGCTGGCGTACAGGTGCAGCTCGGACTGCGGCACCACGGCGCGAACACGCGTCCCCCTGATCTCGCTCGTCGGCTCGGTGCCCAGGATGTGCGCGCGCCGCGACGAGAGATCGCCGAGCACGTCGCCGAGCGAGTCGTCCGGCGTGACGATCTCGACCTCGTCGAGCGGCTCCAGCAGCACCGGCTTGCACTTGGGCGCGACCGTCTTGAACGCGAGGATTCCCGCCATCTTGAACGACATCTCGTTCGAGTCGACGCTGTGATACGAGCCGTCGAACAGCTCGACCTGGAAGTCCACGAGTGGGAATCCGGCGAGCACGCCGCGCTCTGCCGCCTCGTGGATCCCGCGCTCGACCGCGGGGATGAACTTGCTCGGGATCGCGCCGCCGACGATACGGTCCTCGAACCGGATGCCGTCGCCGCGCTGCGCGGGCCCGATCCTCACCCAGCAGTCTCCGAACTGCCCGCGGCCACCCGACTGCTTCTTGTGCCGCCCCTGCCCCTCGGCGCGCATCCGGATCGTTTCGCGGTACGCGATGCGCGGCCGGCGCAGCTCCGCCACGGCGCCGAACTTCCGCTTCAGCTTCGAGAGCGCGACCTCGAGATGACGCTCGCCCATGCCTGCGACGAGCGTCTCGTGCGTCTCCGGGTTCCAGTGCGTGACGAAGCTCGGATCCTCGTCGTGGAGACGGTGGAGCCCCGACTGCAGCTTCTCCTCGTCGGCGCGATTGACCGCGTAGATCGCCATCTCGACGAGCGGATCGGGGAGCACGATCTGTGGCAGACGGACCGGGTGCGCGCGGGTGGAGAGCGTGTCGTTCGTGTGAGTGTTCCGCAGCTTGGCGACGCAGCCGATGTCGCCCGCGTGGAGGCGCGGCACCTCGGGTCGCTCGCGGCCCTGCAGGATCGCGAGATGATTCACCTTCTCGGCCGAGTCGCGCGTCGCGTTGTAGACCTCGTCGCCGTTCGCAACGGAGCCGGAGAGGATTCGGAAGATGCTCACGTCGCCGACGTGGGGCTCGCTGTGGGTCTTGAAGACGAGCGCCGCGAACGGGGCAGCGTCGTCGGCGTGGATCTCCACTGTGTGGTCGCCCTCCGCGCCGGTGAAGGCGTGCAGCTCCTCCATCTCGTAGGCGTTCGGCATCAGCTCGACGATCGTCGAGAGCACCGCGCGCGTGCCGTAGTTGAGGGTGGACGAGACGCAGAAGAGCGGGAAGAGCTCCATCCGCTTCATCGCATCCTTCATCGCGCTGATCGCCTCGTCGCGGCCGATCTCGCCACCGTCGAGATAGCGCTCGAGCAGCGAGTCGTCGGTTGCGGCGATCGTCTCGATCAGCTCCGCGTAGTAGCGGTCGAACTGCGGCTGGACTTCCGGGGGAACGTCGGTCTCCTCGTACGCCCCGCTCTTGGCGCCGCGGGCGTAGACGTGGGCGCGCTTGTCGAAGAGGTTGACGATGCCGTGAAAGTCGGCGCCCTGGCCAACGGGCACTTCGATGGGAATGACCTTGCTCGTGAGCCGCGACTTGATCTGCGAGTAGATCGCGTCGAAGTCGGCCATCTCCTTGTCCATCATCGAGACGACGAAGAGGACCGGATCACCGCGGGAGACGGCCTCCTGGAACATCCGCTCCGTGCCGACCTCCACGCCCGCGGTGGCGCCGATGACGCAGAGGGCACCGTCGGCGGCGGCGAGTCCGGCGATCGCGTCGCCCTGGAAATCGAGGAATCCTGGGGTGTCGATCAGGTTGATCTTGGTGTCCATCCACTCGGCGTGCGCGCAGCCGATGTTGATGGAGAATCCGCGCTCGATCTCTTCGGGCGCCGTGTCAGTGAGCGTGCTGCCGTCGGCGATGCTGCCGTGGCGTCGACTGGAGCCGGACACGAAGGCGAGCGCATCGACCAGGCTGGTCTTGCCGCTCGCCCCGTGTCCGACCACCGCGATGTTGCGGATCTCCGATCCCCGATACTCTCGCATGCATGAACCTCGCTGCGCTAAGAGAGGGTGCCGATGCGTGGGGCTGCGCGTAGCCAGGCTCGCAACAATTCGTCGGCAGCTTCGGGGAGGGCGAGCGGGTCCACGGACAGGGCGCGAATCGGCTGGCGCCCATCGCTGATGCAGCGAAACACGAGGGCGCCGTCGGAGTCGTCGCGCTGTTCCAGCGCGGCGCTCCACAGGCGCCCTTCGTCGTCGGTGAACACGCGCTCGCCCCCGGAGAAGCGGTGCGGCGGGTTGCGGGTGGTGGCTCTCTGCACTGCTCCACCTGTCTAGTGCGGACAGCTTAGACATGCGGGGCGAGCGAACAGGTGTCAAGCGGACGGGGGGCTGGCCACGTGGTCGGTACGTGGGATCCGGGTTTTGAGTTGCCGGTGACGGGTTGGTGGTATCGGGTTCTACTGCGTTCGCCGTTGAACCCGATACCACCAACTCGAAACCGGTCACCCAGAACCTGGATTCCGGTTGGATGATAGAGGGCCTACCAGATACGATGAGGGGCCCGCCGTACCGGCCGGACCCCTCTCGCTATGTCTCGATCTCTGACGATTCAGTGTTCGTCTCTCAATCTCCGTCGTAGTCGAAGGCCAATCCGTCCGCCTCACGCAGCCGGTCGAGCACTGATTCCAGCGGAGCGAACACCGGTGCGGTGAGACCGATGATCGGTCCCAGCGAAACCGTGATCGCGCGACGTGCGCCTTCCGGCCAGTCCGGCATCGAGAGTCCGGCAACGAGTCGCCGAATCATGTGACCGCACTCACCAAGAAGTTGTGACGCCGTTGCGTGCAGGATCTCGAGCGGGATCTCGAGCTCGCGGCTCACGAGCTGTCCGGTTCCCGCGTCGCGCCACGCTGCATCGCCGATGGCGCCGCGTTCCGCCCAGACGCCGAGATGGCGAATGGCGTCCAGATTGTCGTGCCCCTCACCCGTCCGGTGCGACTCGACGGCGGCGGCGAGCGCCAGCGCCAGCAGCTCCACGTTCGGGACGCCGTACAGCGTCACGATGTCACGCGCCGGCCGAGCCGTCGCGAGCGACGACGGAGCGGAGTTGACGTGTGCGAGCACCGGCGAGTGTTCGGGGCTTTCCTCGAGCATTACGAGGACATCCATACCCCCCTCCTGAAAAGTGTCCTGCTCGGCCATCGCATGCCCTGACGACGAACGCGCTCGGTGGGCGAAACACTGGAGTCGCGGCCTCGCGATTCCTCCCAATCGAAACACGATCGATTCGTCAAAGTTCCGCGCAGCGTGTCACGCGCATGTCGCGACCTCGTTCCGAAGGTGGAACGAGTCACCGCGAGCGTTGCCTAGTGCCGGACGGCGCTCGTGCCGGAGGAAAAGGCAAGGCGCATACCAAGCACCAGTGCGAGTGCGAGCATGACGTACAGCGCACGCAGCTCCCCGACGGAGAGGAGTGCGGACAGTCCGCCGAGTGAGCGGGCTGCGACGTGGAGGTGGAGGAGGTAGCCGACGAGCGCCACTCCCGCCGCCGCGACGAGAACGCGGAACGTGCGGTGCGATGGTGCGAGCCGCGCGACGACGAGTCCCGCCACCGCGCTCATAGCAAGCACCACCACACACCCCACAATCGTCACAACTCCGTCGAAGGCCCACACGTCATCGGCGCGCGTGCCAAGCAGCACGTGCGCTGTTGCATTCAGCGGACGAAATGCGGTGCCCGCGCGACGCCCGATGCCCACGAGCACACCAACGAGTGCGGCTGCCGCGACCGCGCCGGCGGCGAGACCACGCAGTGCGAGCGACGGTACACGCGCCGGCTCTGTCGTGGAGGGTTGAGACGATGGCGCGTGTGGCGCCGTCCAGGGCTCGGTCACATGCGAAAAGAATCCGGAGGCTCGCGCGATCGGTAGTCCCGGAGTCGAAGGCGCGCGCGAGCTCGCGTACCTGCGCGGGACGCGAGCACCAGAAGCAAGCGCGCCCACCTTCCGGTGGGCGCGCGAGTGAATCATGGTGCGATCGATCGAGGACGATCAGGGCGTCGAGCCACCGTCGGCGCACTGCTCCGCGTCAGGGTTGCACGACCTGCCGGACGACAGCGCGTAGCCGGAGAAGTGTTTGATGCGACGCATCGTGATGCCCGACCACGTGTCCACGTACGTCCGAAGCGACGGATCGAGTGGCGTCTCGTCGACGAGCGTGCCGCCGATTCGATTCGCCCAGAGCACGTTGAAGCGCGACAGGTCGCCCGTCGCACCGACCGCATCGGGGGCGTACATCACCATCCACACCCAGCGCGATGGATTGTTCGACGGGACGAAGCGGACCGACGGTGAGAAGTCCACCCACGTCCTGCCGTCTTTGCGCCGAACTTCGGCGTGAATCTTCAGCGGCGTCTGCAGCGGAGCGCACGGCGTGTCCCACTTGTCCGTCCCATAGCCGCTGGTAGCCGGATCGCAGATCGACTGCGAAGGGAACACGACCGCATGATTGCCGGCGTAGAACACCCCGCCCCATGAGCCCACCACGAAGTCCGCCGCAGCGGAATCGGGAAGCGAGCCAGTGAGCTGAAGAGTGGGCCGCTCCGCCGGTGCGATGCTCACGGAAGCCGGTGCGGCTATGGCAGGTGCTTCGACTGGCGACACTGCGTTCTCGCGGCAACCAGCCAGCAGCACGAGAGTGAGCAGCGGCCCAACGGTGATCAAACTGGTGCGACGCATTGCTTCACCCGCAGTTACGGCCACACGCGAGGAGGTGTCCGGCATCGGACGACGGCCTCGTGCTACGTGCTACGATTCCTTCACGGCCGCTCTGTCGCCCAGCGGACCGATGCAGTACGAATTCAGCAGAATTCTTGTATACCAAAATATGTCCCTCTTTCAGATGCGGTCAACAGCTTTTCTGCTGTCAAGCATCAATACACCGAATTGATCCCGCATACGCGGGTTGCCAACGACGTGGGCGCGAGCCCCATAACGCGCCACAGCCTCATCCACAGTGTCCCGCGCCACTGCGCGCAGTGATTCGCCGAATTCGGCCGTCAGCTTGATCGCGCCGTACAGATCTCGGGTATCGGCCAGTTCGACCGCTCGCTTGAAGATTTGGGCCGCTTCGCCCCGCCCATTCAGCATCGCGAGCCGAATCGCCAGGGCCTCGACCAGCTCGCGACCCTGAAACCAGTCCGGTCTCGTCGCCATCCGTGATTGCACGAGCTCGTGCAACCGGCCCGCCTCGGCGACGTCTCCCTCGGCGAGCCGGCAGAGACCCATTCCCGCGAGCGCGCCAACCTGCACTTCGGACTGGCCGATGCGATCGGCCAGCTCCATCGCCAGTTCGTACGTCGCGCCGGCTCTGCCGAACTGCTCGAGCTCTCGCGCCAGGTCGGCGATGTTGTACGTCGCGACGAGCTGCAGCTCGGTGTTCTGCGCTTCGGCGCACAATCGCAGTGCCTCGCCGAGTGATACCGCCGCGGTCGCGTAGTCGCCGATACGGATCGCGAGAACGCCAAGATTCAGCTCGGCGCGACTCCAGTGCTCGGTGAGCCCGGCCGTCCGCGAGAACTCACATGCGGCGGCGAGGCTCTCGCGCGCTTGCTGCCAGCGGTGCTCGGCGAGCTCGAGGATGCCGATGTTGTTGAGCACGCGAGCTCGGCGTAGCGCATCGCTCAGCGGGACGATCAGCTCGAGCGCACGAAGAAACATCTCTCGGGCACGATGCCCATCGGACAGCAGGAGGCTGACCGCCAGCCGGTTGTACGAATCCGCGAGCAGGACGGGATCCGCGCATCGCTCCGCGATCGCCACGCACTCCTCCGCCACCCGCTGCGACTCTCGCGGCTCGCCGAGCCGCGCCAGCACCTGCGACGTGACGAGAAGAATCGCCGCGCGCTCGGCGTCGGCCCCCGCCAGCTCCGCCTCGGCGACGAGCGCGAGCAGCGTGTCCAGCGTCTCGCGCGCCGTCTGCCCGCGCTGCATGCGTACGAGCGTGCGCATGCGCTTGAGGTTGATCGCCTGCACCCGGTCGCCCTGCTGGTCGTACCACGTGAGCGCCAGATCGCAGAGCGCCTCGGCGTCCTCGTAGCGCTCGGCGGCCTGAGCGATGGACGCGAGGCGCACGCGCACGTGAGCGAGCGCGGCCGGCGACGACGCGTGCCGAGCGGCGAGGGTGAGCAGCGTCGTCGCAGCCGTGGAATCGTAGGCGGCGAGCGCCTCGTCCGCCGCGAGCACGGCTCGCTCGTACGTCTCGGCGCTCAGACCAGCGGCTTCGTAGTGCGCCGCGATCTCCGCATTCGAGCCCGCGCCCGCCGCCGCGAGCGCGTTGGCGACTCGCGCGTGCTGGTCGGCCAGCTCGTCGGCGGTGAGCCGCTCGCGCAGCACCCGTGCGACCTCGTCGTGCGTGAGGCGGTACGCGTCGCACGCGCGGTCGTAGGTCGGCGAGAGAAAGCGCGCTTCGACGGCGCAGCGAATTCGCTCGCGCGCCTGCTGGTCGCTGCAGCCCAGAGCATGGCGCACGAGCGACTCGTCGAAGTCGCGATCGAGCGTGGCGGCAAGAGACAGCAGTGGTCCACATGCCTCCGGCAGCCGGTCGACTCTCCGCGCCACGACCTCGGCGAAATCGGTCGCCGATGGGAGCTCGCGCAGACTGCTCCATCGCCAGCGCTCTCCCTCGCGTGCGAGGTGGCCGCTTTCCTCGAGGTCGCGCAGCAGATGCGACAACCAGAGGGGATTTCCTTCCGTATGCCGGTACAGATAGGCGAGGAGATCACGGCCGGCCTCACCATGCGACATCGCGCCCTCGATCCATCGCTTCACGTCGTCGCGCGTGAGGCGCGTCATGCGGATCTCGTCGTGCCGCGGACGAGAGCTCAGGCGCGACCAGCGCTCGAGCGCGTAGTGCGAGCTCTCGCCCGTCCGCAGGGTGAGCGCGAGGACGATGCGCTCGCTCTCCAACTGCGGAATGAGGTGCTCGAGCGCATCCCACGACGCGTCGTCCGCCCACTGCATGTTGTCCAGCACGAAGAAAAGTGGCCGCTGCTGCGCCGCCAGCCTGAGGAAGTCCGCGAGCTCCTCGAGCAGCCGCATCTTGCTTCCGCCACGCGTGAGTTCGGCGCTCGGGCGCTCCAGCGACCCGTCGAGCGACGGCAGCTCGCGCCAGAGCCGAGTGCTCTTGACGGGTAGTCGGCGCACGGCGCGCAGCACCTCGGCCCAGAGCGCGTAGGGCTCCGGAAGCGACTGCTCGTGACACGACGCGCTGACGAGCGAGCCGCCGCGAAGCCGCACTTCGGGCATGACCGCGTTCAGCAGCGCGGTGCTTCCCACTCCGGCCTCGCCGACGACGGCGACGACGCGCGCCACGCCCCGCACCATGTCGTCGAGACACTCCGACAGACGAGCGAGCGGCTCCGTACGGCCGACGAAGCGCTGAAGATCCAGCCGAGCGGATCGTTCGGCATAGGCGAGCGCGGCGTTGTCACTTCCCGCCGTCACTCGTGCGGCCCCTGCCGCCGCGACGAGCTCGGCGAACGTGGTCCCGTGCTCGGGAGCCGCGGCGATGCCGAGCGAGAGCGTGAGCCGAACCGGAAGATCGGCTGCGCCACCGGTGAAGCGATGCGCGCGCACCGCCGCGAGCACGCGGGCGTTCACCGCGGCCGCGATGTCGACAGGGCCATCCAGCATCACGAGCAGCTCGTCCTCGGCGAGCGCGACGGCGTCCGACCCGCGCAGGCACCGTCGCACGAGCAGAACGAGCTCACGCATGATGACGTCCACTCGACGCTGCTCCACCTGAGCCCGGAGCTGCGCCATCTGCGCCGGAGCGATCGCGAGCAGAACTACCGGACGCACGCGAGCGCGCGCGCTCACCAGCGCGGCGAGCTCGGCATGGGCGAGCTGTGGGGCGTAGTCGTCGGCGAGCATGACCTGGGGTGGGGGCCCGAGCGGGGCGAGACCTGACTGGGTGCGTCGGCGCCTCGTACCCTAGGCTGACGAGGCACCTCGACGCAAGGCGAGAAGCGCGGGTTGCCACCAGTTCCGCCTTAACCATCGTTGCACGGCGGCGTCACACTGGTACAGATGCACCTCCACTCCCCGCAGGAGCGTTGGCCTCGTATGCCCAGGACTCTCCGGCCGCTCATCGCCGCGGTACTCGTCGTACTCGCGAGCTGCGCCCCCGGCCTCGCCGGCGCTCCGACGGCGACGCGGAGCTCGGCGGCGCCGTACATCGTCGTGTCGCCGACCGAGCCGCGCGAACAGACGGCGGATCAGCAGGTCCAGCAGGTTCTCAACCGCCTGGCGTTCGGTGCGAGGCCAGGCGATGTCGCGAAGGTGCGCGAGCTTGGCGTGGACCGCTGGATCGCGCTCCAGCTCGCGCCCGACCGGATCGACGACCACACGACCGAGGCGCTCGTCGCTTCGTATGAATCCTACGGCCGGCCGACGCAGGACATCGTCGCTGCGTACCGCGAAGGTCAGGCGGCGCTCCGGCAGACACAGAAGCAGCTCGCGCAACAGGGCGACTCGGGCGCCAAGAAGGACGTGCGCGCCGAACTGCTTCGCGCCGATCCCGCGCTGCAGGAGCGGCTCCGCCAATCACGTCGGGTGGTGAGCGACGTCCAGTCGCTGAAGCTCGCGCGCGCGGTCTCGAGCGAGCGGCAGCTTCAGGAAGTGCTCACGGATTTCTGGGAGAACCACTTCACGGTCTATACCGGCAAAGGGATCACACGACTGTTCGTGTCCGCCTATGACCGCGACGTGATCCGGCCTCACGCGATGGGCAAGTTTCGCGATCTGCTCGGCGCGGTCGCGAAGAGCCCGGCGATGATGTTCTACCTGGACCAGTTCCAAAGCACGGTCGACTCCACCCATCATCCGCTGCGCGAGGCACGACTGCCGCGCGCTCGCGCGGCGCAGCGTGGCCGAGGTCTCAACGAGAACTTCGCGCGCGAGCTGATGGAGCTGCACACCCTCGGCGTCGACGGCGGCTACACGCAGCGCGACGTCGTCGAGGTGGCGCGCGCGCTCACGGGGTGGACCATGAACCCGCGGCAACAGGCCGAGTTCGTGTTTCGTCCCGAGATCCATGACGCGGACGAGAAGGTCGTGCTCGGCCATCGTCTTCCGGCGGGTCGCGGCATCGAGGATGGCGAGCAGGTGCTCGACATCATCGCGCGCCATCCGGCGGCGGCCCGGTTCATCGCGCGCAAGCTGGCGATCCGGTTCGTGAGCGACGATCCGCCGCCGGCGCTCGTCGATCGCGCGGCGCAGACGTTCCTGCGCACCGACGGCGACATCCGCGAGGTGGTGCGCACGATCGTGACGAGCCCCGAGTTCTTCAGCCGCGCGGCTTATCACGCGAAGGTCAAGAGCCCGTTCGAGCTCGTAGCGTCGGCGTTGCGGGCGATCGGCGCGCAGCCGGACACCACTCCGCGTTCCGCGCAGGTCGTCGCCTTCCTCGGCCAACCGATCTTCGGACATCAGGCACCGGACGGATGGCCCGAGACGGGTGAAGCATGGATGAACGCGGGCGCGATCCTGAACCGGATCAACTTCGGGCTCGCGCTCGCGGGCGGGCGCATCCCCGGTGCGAGCGTCGCGCGCTGGCCCGAGTCCGAGTCGCTGCGCGCGGGATCGCGCGAGCAGCAGGTGGACGGAGTGGTGCGCGCATTTCTCGGCGGGCAGGCGTCGCCCGACACGCGGGAGATTCTCTCCAGCGGCGAGAATCCGCTGGCGAAGAAGCTGGCCGGAAGCGCGGACAGCACGAGCGCGCCGAACACGATGGCGGAGGACGACGCTGCCCCGATGCGCCGCGCCGCGAACCCGCTCGCGCGCCCCGTGCAGCTCAGTGGGTTGTCGCAGATCGTCGGTCTGGCGATCGGTGCGCCCGAATTTCAGAGACGTTGACCACGCGAGCGCATCAGCGTTCGCGCATTCACGAGAGCAGAGGTTATCGGGATGGATCGCCGAGTGTTCATGAAGTCGGGGGCATTGTCCCTCGTGACGATGGGGTTGAGCCCGAGCTTTCTGCGTCGCACCGCGTTTGCGGGAGAGCTCGCGCGCGGCGCGGCGCTTCACGGCAACGCGCGCGGAAAGACGCTGATCTGCCTCTTTCAACGAGGCGCGGCCGACGCGCTCAACGTCGTGGTGCCGTTCGGTGAGAGCGCGTACTACCGGCTCCGCCCGAACATCGCGATTCCGCGGCCGGCAACGAGCGCCGGCAGCGCCGGCGCGGTGGATCTGGACGGATTCTTCGGCTTGCATCCCGCTCTCGCGCCGATGAAGCCGCTCTGGGATCGAGGCATTCTGGCGCCGGTGCACGCGGTGGGCAGTCCGAGCAGCACCCGCTCGCACTTCGACGCGCAGGACTACATGGAGACCGGTACGCCCGACCAGAAAGGCACGCACGATGGTTGGCTGAATCGGTATCTCGCGCTGCAGGGGACGTGTGAGGCGGGATGCGCGCACGACGCGAAACCGTCGCCGTTCCGCGCCGTCTCGATGACGCAGCAGACGCCGCGCATTCTGGAAGGGCCGCAGGCGACGATCGCGATGAACTCGCTCGATGAGTTCAGCGTGCGCGCGACCGGTCCCGCCGCCGACCGACTGGAAGCGCTCTACCGCACCGGCACCGCCGACGTCGTGCACGCGGCGGGCGGCGAGATGTTCGAGGCCGTCAAGATCCTGCGCGCGGCGAACCCGCGGCAGTATTTCCCGCAGAATGGTGCGACGTATCCGAACACCCAGCTCGGCCAGCGGCTCATGCAGATCGCGCAGCTCATCAAGGCCGACGTCGGGCTCGAGGTCGCGTTCGCCGACGTGGGCGGGTGGGACACGCACGTCAATCAGGGCGGCTCGACCGGGCAGCTCGCGCAGCGGCTCGACGATCTCGCGCGGTCGATCGCCGCGCTCGTGGCCGATCTGGGCGATCGAATGGCCGACACGACGATCATGACGATGTCGGAGTTCGGCCGCACCGCGCGGCAGAACGGTAGCGGCGGCACCGACCACGGCCACGCGAGCGCGCTGTTTGTGATCGGCGGCGACGTGAAGGGAAAGAAGATCTACGGCAGGTGGCCTGGGCTCGAGCCGGAACAGCTCTACGAAGGGCGTGACCTGGCGCTCACGACCGACTTCCGCGCGGTGTTCTCGGAGGTGGCGGCGAAGCAGCTGGGGGCGGGCAAGCTGGACGTGCTGTTCCCGGGATATGGAGCGGGGCGCAAGGACTGGCTGGGGGTGTTATGACTCGTGATCGGTGAACGGTGATCGGTGAACGGATACGGCCTCGGCAGGCAGAAGCGTCCCGAGGCCGGCTGATCACCGATCACTGATCACCGATCACGTCGTTCAGAAGCGGAAGATCTTCCTCAACACCTTCCCGATCCCGTCCACGCCGCGCTCGATCGGATTGGGCGGCTGCGGGCCCATGTCCATCGGCATCTCCTCCTCGGGTGGCGGAGGCTCGGTGTGGACGTTGCACACTTCGGTGGGCTCGGTGCCGGGCTTGAAGTACTCGCGCTTCTTCACCGGGCACCACTCGTTGGCGAGCATGCCGGTTCCCGGATCGATCACGCGCATGGTCATGCCGGGCGGCGGGGTCCATCCGCTCGCTGACGATGCCGCCTCGTGCCAGCCGTTCAGGTAGAAGTCGGCCCACGCCGGAGCGGCGAGATGTCCACCGGATGCGTGCGGCGCGATGGCGCGCGGCGTGTCGTAGCCGAACCAGACGCCGGCGACGAGCGTCGGCGTGTAGCCAACGAACCAGACGTCGGCCGCGTTGTTCGTCGTTCCCGTCTTGCCGGCGACGGGACCTTTCACCCCCGCGTCGCGAACGCTGCGCGCCGTGCCGTTGTCCACGACGCCTCGCAGCATCGACGTGAGCTGGTAGGCATCGCGCGGATCCATCACCGTGTCGGGCTGCACCGTCTCGGCGCTCCAGAGCACCGTGCCGTCCGCCGACTCGATGCGACGCACGAGGCGCGGATGCACGCGCAAACCGCCGTTGGCGAATGGCGCATACGCGGCGACCAGCTCCAGCGGCGTCACGTCCACGGCGCCCAGCGCGATCGCGGGATAGTTCGGCAACGGGCTCGCGATGCCGTTGCGCCGCGCCGCCTGGATCACGTTCGAGATCCCGACGTTCTGGCTCAACCGCACCGCGGCCGCGTTCGACGACACGGCGAGCGCCTTGGTGAGGGTGATCGTGCCGATGTAGCTCCCTTCGTAGTTCGCGGGACGCCAGACAGTGCGGCCCTGCACTACCTCGACCGGCTCGTCGTCGACGAGCGTCGCCGGCGTCATCCCGGCTTTGAGCGCGGCGGCGTAGACGAACGGCTTGAACGCGGAGCCCGGCTGGCGTCGCGCGTTGAATGCACGGTTGAATCCCTTCTTGCTGCGCCGTCCGCCGACGAGGGCGCGGATGTCTCCCGAACGCGGATCGAGCGCGACGAGCGCGCCCTGCGCGGGTTCCGTCACGCGCCCGCCGGCGTACTGCGTCTCTCTGCTCACGAGAGCTGCCTGCCGGAGCACTGCCCGATCGGCTGCCTTCTGCGCGGCGAGATCGAGCGTCGTCCGGACGACGACGTCGCCCTCGCGAAGCGCGTCCGGGAGAATGGAGTCGATGAAGACCCGTACCGCGTCGAGCGCGAGCGGCTCGTTGCCGGTGTCGGGACGCCATTCGTCCTCGGCGATCGCGAGCTTCTCCGCCGCGGCGGTCTGCGCCTCGCCGCGCGTGAGATAGCCCTCCTGCGCCATCAGCGCGAGCACGAGGTTCCGGCGTCGAAGTGCGCGGTCGTAGTGATCGCGAGGTGTGTACGCGCTCGGCCCCTTCGGCAGCGCGGCGAGCACGGCGCCCTCGCTGATCGTGAGCTGCTTCACCGACTTGCCGAACAGGTCGCGGCTCGCCGCCTCGACGCCGTTCATCCCGTTGCCGAGGTAGATCAGGTTGAGGTAGAGCTCGAGTATCTGATCCTTGGTCAGCTCACCTTCGATGAGTCGAGTGAGGCGCAACTCGATCAGCTTTCGACGAAGCGTGCGTCCTCCGCGCATCTTCACGAGAAACGAGTTGCGGGCGACCTGCATGGTGATCGTGCTGAACCCTTCGCGCACGCCCAGGTGGCGCACGTTCGAGGCGGTCGCGCGGAAGAGGCCGCGCCAGTCCAGACCATTGTGGCTGTAGAAGCGGCGGTCCTCGGTCGCGAGGAATGCCTGGCGGACGTGGAGCGGGATGGCGTCGAGCGGCACGTTGACGCGCCGTACGATGGCGATCCGGCCGAGAAACCGATCGTTCCGATCGAGGATCTTGCCGCCCTCACCGGGCTGGAAGGCGCGGATCTGACTGCGGGAAGGACAGCCGGAGAAGCCGCACGTCGTGAGCCAGATGTCGAACAGCACGATGCCGAGGCAGGCGATGCCGAGCGCGGTGAGCGAGCGCCACCGGCGACGCATCCACACGCGCGCGGGCTCGCCCGGTGCGCGCATGCGCTCGCGGAGGACGGTGATCCGTTGCTTCAGGCGAAGAGAAAAGTCTGGCACTGGCGCTCGTCGGGTGTACAACCTGGTACGGCTGCTGCGGAAGCAGGTTTCCGGCCGCCGTCACGAAGCGCGCGCGGCAGTTGGCATCGAATCGCGGGCCGCGAACTCCGATTACAATCAATCTCATCGAAGTCGTCGGCGCGGTGCGGGCGTCACCGTGCGCGCGCTGCACGTTCAGGGTCGCGAGCAACGCCCGCGTCCGCTCTCTCATGTCACCCCACAGGTTTGAAATGGATCGCCGACTGTTCGCTCTCGTTCTCGTGATCACCGCCTGCGCCCGCGGCGACGCCTCGTCCGACCGCGCCGCGACGGGAGATTCGGCCACCGCCTCCGCATCGCGCGCTGGCGCCGCGGAGTCCGGCACCCCCGCAACCGTCGCGAGCACGGCCGGCGACGTGTCGGCGGCGTCGAGCGCTGGTGCGGCGGCGCCGAATCCTCAGGGGAAGATTCCCGTGTTGGAGTATCACGTGATCGGAGGGGACAAGAACACCCTCTACACCCGCACCGCGGCGAGCTATCGCGCCGATCTGGAGACGGCGTACAAGCTCGGCTTCCGCCCGATCACGATCTCGCAGGTGCTCGACAAGGACTTCCGCGACGTGCCGGCGGGGATGTCGCCCGTGGTCGTCGTGTTCGACGACGCGTCGGATTCGCAGTTCCGCTACCTCGAGCGCAACGGCAAGCTGGAGATCGACCCGACGAGTGCCGTCGGCATCTGGCTCGACTTCGCCAAGTCGCACCCGGGTTGGAAGAATCGCGGAGTGTTCTGCATGCTGAATGGCGGCGCGGCCGGCCACAACTTCTTCGGCGACAACCCGAAGTGGGGTGGCCAGAAGAAGGAGTGGCGCTTTCAGAAGGTGAAGTGGCTAGCCGACCAGGGCTTCGAGCTGTGCGATCACACGCTGTGGCACGCCAAGCTCAGCCAATATCCGGACGCCGTGGTGCAGGAGCAGATCGCCCGGAACGCGATGGGCATCGATTCCGCGGTGCCGGGCTACAAGATCCGCACGATGGCGCTGCCGTATGGGCTCTGGCCGAAGAACCGGCCGCTGGCATGGCAGGGGAGCTGGACCGATCCAAAGACCAAGCAGACGCACAGCTACAAGTTCGACGCGGTGCTCGAAGTCGCCGGCGGGCCCGCGAAGAGCCCGTACGATCCGCAGTTCAACGCGAAGAGCATCAACCGGATCGAGGCGATCGGAGACGACATCCAGAAGCAGTTGGAGCGGCTGGTGAAATCCGGCGCCCGATTCGTTCCTCCCGGGTCGAAGTGACCTGAGCGCGGCGCGCTGTGCAGAAACAGGGCGGCACCGAGAGGTGCCGCCCTGTTTTTCTATCCATCGCTCGTCGATTCACTGCGATGACATGCGCTCCATATAAGGTAGTGAGCGGCGGTCCAGCCGATCAAAATGTGGATAATGTCATAAAAGAGGGGTGTTTGTGTCCTAAATTCCCCCTTGAGGGAATGGACAAGGATGCCGATGATCTTAGGGACGGAAAAACGCTCGTCCTTTTTCGACTGCCATCACTGGAGATCGCGTGCCCTTCGACACGAATGGGAACATGCGGCACCTACCGTTCTTTGCCGAGCTTGCGGCGCGCGAGGGAGAAGATCCTTCATGGCGCTCCGTGACGGCTGGGCTCGTCGTGCTCCGACTCGTCGATTCCTGGATCGAAGAAGGTGCGGCAGTCGTCTCGGCCGACAGCTGGGGCGTTCGCTCGGTGCGAGCGGCGATCGAGGATATGCCGAGCACCGTTCCGGCGCGCACGATCCTGAGTGGGGTGGTCGACGCACTCACTTCCGCTCATGGCGGTGACCTGCACGCGGTCGCGCCGCGCCTGATGGCGTACGCCCGATCGCTGGATCTCGATGCGAACTGGGCGCTCTCTTCGGACGTGTACGAGACCGTGATCGCGCACGCGCATCCGATCGAGGACAGCGACGTGGCGGTGAACGCCCTGCTTCGTCGCGCGCACTGCCTGCGCGAGCTGGGTGATCTTCCCGCGGCGCTGGCGGCATATGGAACGGCGGGCCAGGTCGCACGCGCGAACAACGACATGATGAGCGATCTTCGCGCGCGGATCGGCGAGGCGAAGATTCTCGCGGCGAAGGGCAACCTTCCCGCGGCCGACACGATCCTCGAGGCGGCGACGGCGGAAGCCACGGCGCTCGAGCTGACCGAAGTTCGCTCGATCGCTTCGCACGACCGGTCGTACATCGCTCACCTTCGCGGCCAGTACGACGCGGCGGTTCGATTCGCCTATGACGCGATGCGCGACTGCGCCAGCGAGCGTGAGCGCGACCGTATCCTGGGCGATCTCGCGGGCTCTTTCTACATGCTGGGGCTGAAGTCGGCTGCGCGGGACGCGTTCCTGATCATTGCGAGCACGGCGAGAGAGCAGTACATGCGGTGGACGGCGACGATCAACTTGATGGAGCTCGCGGCTGAGGAAGGCGTGAGCATCCAGTTCGAGCGGTATCGGCAGCAGCTGTCGTCCGAGTCGCTGCCGCCGATGTTGCAGGCGCAGTTCGAGCTGCACGTGGGACGGGGATATCAGTCGTTCGGGGAGTACGACGCGGCGCGCCCGTGGCTCGAGCGCGCCGTGCGTACCGCCTCGGCGCATTCGTACAATCAGCTGGCCTTCGCGGCAGAAGAGTCACTGGCCAGGAAGCCGCAGCCGGTCACACCGGATCGAAGCACGCCATTCGTAGTGGCGAGCGACGTCGAGGAGATCGCGGAGCAGCTGAGAGAGATGCGGGAGCTCGTCGGCGCGAGTTAGCGAGCGTCCGCGCGATCGGCTCAGCCCGAGGAGCCGACGACGACGATCGGGGCGTCATTCTTGGGAGCGGTCGGCGACGTGCCGCACGCGGTTGCAACCATGGAGGCAAGCGTAAGGACAACGAGGGTCAGCTGGCGGCGGGACATGGGCGACTCCAGTTCGGGGGTGTAGCGGTTCGCGGCGAACCACTGGTCCGAACGTAGGGTCGCGGTGCGTCGCGTAAACCGGCATTTTGTGACAAAAAACCCGGTTTTTGCGACATATCTTTACCCGCGTCCTGAATTGCACGTCGTAGCTCTGCTCCCACACAATCTTCTCTCGCATCTGAGGCTCGTGCTCGGGGACGGCAACTTCCTCGAGGCCGCTGCAGACGCAGCGGAGCTGCATTCGCTACTCCGGTCGGCGGATGCGGAATTGCTGGTCGTGGATCCGGCGATGAATGAAGGGCGGTGGGAGTCGGCGGTCGAGGAAGTCGTTGGATCGTATCCGGCGCTTCCGGTGATCGTGTATACGACGCTGACTCCGGCGGCGATGAGGCAGGTGGTTCGATTGGCGCGAGTGGGGATTCAGCACGTCGTGCTGAATCGGTTCGACGACGAGCCGCGTCGCTTCCTCGATCTGATCGAACGGGCGCCGGCTCACCCGCTGGCAGAGCTGATGTTGCGGGAGCTGGCGGCTCCGCTGGCGGCATTGCCGGTCGTGGTTGCCAGGGCGATCGAGCAGCTCTTTCGTTCGCCGGCGCGGGTGCGGAGCAGTCAGGACCTGGCGGGTCTAGCGGGAATGATCCCGCGCACGTTGTATCGTCACCTGGCGCCGCTCGGTCTGCAGCCTCGGCATCTGGTGATCTGCGCGCGGTTGCTGCGGGCGTATACGCTGTTGCGGGATCCGGGAGTTCGGCTGAAGGAGATCGCGCTCAAGCTCGGGTACGCCGACCCGGACAACTTGAGCGAGCAGCTGCGGGAGTGGACGGGATGCTCGCCGAAGGATGTACGAAGCACGTTGGGTCCGGAGGCATTCGTTCAAGCGCTGGCGAATCACGTGCTGCGCTCGAACGCGGAGCACGATGTGGAGGATGCGGCGGAGCCCGTGTGAGGGCGCGAGAGCGCGCAGGCGCGTGGGAGACCCGGACGGAATCGGAGGAGGGCGAGATGCATCGACAGCGAGTGCGTGTGCTGATCGTCGACGACGAGCCAGCCATCTGCAAGGCATTGAAGATCGCGTTGGAGCGCGCGGGCTACGAGGCGATCGCCGCGCAGTCTGGCGACAGCGCGCTCACGGTGCTGTCGCTCGAGCCGGTCGACGTCTTGCTGCTCGATCTCCGCATCCCCGATACGCGCGGTGACGTAGTGTTCGAGCTTGCCGCCGCGACGCATCCGCATCTCCGGCATCAGACGCTGTTCATGACGGGGGACATCTCGGATCGTGCGTACAAGCTGATCCAGTCGTGCAAGTGTCCATCGATCCGCAAGCCGTTCGAGCTGCGCGAGATGATCGCCGCGGTGGATGCGCTGGTGCCGAATCTGGGGCGTGGGGCGCACGGGCAGAGCGCATAGGCGCTCCGCGAGTTGAGCGATCAAAGGGGGGACGACGCGGCCGCGTCGTCCCCTTTTCTCATTGTCCGACGATGCGGCTCCGGAGTCGCGTCGTCGACGCGAGCCGTTACGTGTACTCGGGATCGTTCAAGAGCAATGCGTCGCCCGTGGGCGCAACGAAGGCGGAACGCAGCGCACCAGCCGCCGGGGCACGGTTGTCGTTGTTCTCGACCCAGTGACACTCGCTCCACTGCCAGTCGGTGCCTTCGCCGTGGATGACGCAGACGTACTGACCATTCTTCGGCGAGTAATAGGGCGGGACATACGGCGGGGGCTCAGGGGGTGGGGTCTGCGTTGGGGGCTGGGTGGAGCCATCGCCACCTCC
The DNA here is from genome assembly GCA_036008805.1 of Gemmatimonadaceae bacterium. Classification (GTDB taxonomy): domain Bacteria; phylum Gemmatimonadota; class Gemmatimonadetes; order Gemmatimonadales; family Gemmatimonadaceae; genus AG11. The sequence goes on along the minus strand of DASYMZ010000045.1, from coordinate 31,214 downwards.
AGCGGGTGGCGAGTTGCAGTCGAGACGACGCCCGGTGACCGAAGGAGCCTTGCAGACTGGCGGGGTCGTGACGGGACAGAGCGGCTGGGCGGCGCCTTTAGCGTCGCTCCCCTGCTTTCGTCCCCAGCTGAGCATCGACTGATTGGCGGAGATGAAGTTGTCGAACACCTCGCCGCGCGCCGACGCGTTGACCGTGTTGCCGCAGGCGCTCGACAGCAGGATGTTCGTGCTCGCCGTCACCGAGTACGTCGACGGGAACACGTGGGAGTCCGCGGTAACTCCCGTGTTGCTTCCAACGATCGCTCCGACCGCATTGCGCGCGACGAGATCAACCGTCGCGATCCCATTGTTTCCCCCGTACCGCACGAGCGACTGTCCGTATGCGGTCGCGCCATTGAAGCCGGCATCCGCCGAGACCTCCACGCTGGTGTAGTGCTGAAACTCCGGAGGTACGCTTGCCGGCGGGGCCTGTCCAGCGGCCGAGACGGAGTGATCTGCCGGCCGATTCGCGGCGATCTGACTGGTGATCGTATTCGGCGTCTGAGTCGGTACGACATGCACGTCATCGCACGCGGCAACGATGAGTGGGGTCCACAGTACAGCGAGTTTCCAGGTTCTCATGCTCGTCCTCGATGCTGGTTGACTGCACAACTCGGGAATGATGCGTCGTTAGTGGCACCTCCATGGGAAGGATCTGATCAGTGAAATCACCGCCGGCTCGTCCGGCGATGCGCCGCGGCGCGATGCCACCACCACTAGAAAATCCATCGTCAGCGCGGCGCCGAGTACGCCCCCGTAGGGCGTGCTGCTCTCGCTGACTGCCGTGGGAATGGAGCGCGCATCGTGCTCGATGAGTTGGAATCGATCGAGTGGTCGTTCGTCGTTTGTTGTCACCCAGACACCGCGATTGCCGCGAGGTGCGTGGTACACGAGTCGTGCGTCGGAGGCGAACTGGCGAATTGGCCCAATCGTGTCACCCAGGGGACTCAATTCGGCCGACCACGCGGTCGTCTCGCGTGCATCTTGCGACGTCACGCGCCAGGTGAGGAGGACGCCGGCGTCGTGTGCGTCGAATAGCGGATCATACACTGGGCTGCGGAAGCCTCGCACGAGACGGACCTTCTCCGTCCAGGTCGTGTCGCCCCGCGGCCTAGCATAGAGAAAGAGCGAGTTTACGTCCTCTCGCTCGGTGCTGTCGTTGCGCACGACCGCGAGCAGCTCGTGGGACTCGGTGACCGTGGCGGCGACGTACGCTCGGCGACCCACGAAGATGCTCTTCGCACTCCAACCTTCTGCGCCCCGCGAGTACAGCACCACGCGCGGCTGGTCATCTCGCACTGACTGCAGAGCCAATAGCACACGGCCATCTCGAGAGGCGAGCGCCGACGGCGAGTACGTGCTGATGTAGAGCGAATCGGGCACGCTTGGCAGTCGCTCCACGGCCCGCCAGTTCATGCCGTCCGTCTCACCAGCCCACACCGCGAGCACCTTCGGATGCTTCGGAAGCTGAACCGGTACGACTTCGGCGAACGTCACGAGCCACCACCCATCAGGGAGAGCGACGGATCGCATGGAAGCGAGCGAGCGCCCTGGGAGGGGTGATATCACCGCGCGAACGGTCGATGGCGGCGTGATCACCATCCCGATCAGGGAGTCCTGTGCGACGAGCTCCGCGCCTGCACTGGTCTGGCGCCACTGGAACACCGGCTCCCCGGCGACGAGCACTCGACCATCGCTCTGAGGTACGACTGTCTCCTGCTCGACATAGAGCGTGGTACCATCGCCAAGTCGCGCAGGCATCTCGATGGCTTTCGGATCCACGCATCGCCCGATGGACGACTCGGGCGTGCGCCGTTCGGGCGTGCGGCGATCGGCGCGCGACTGCGCCGGAAGCGCGCGCGACGCCAACAGTGATAGCACCAGCAGCAGTCGCGCGACGCGCGCCGCGCACGACGCGATGCGTGGGACGCGGAGCGAGCGACGAGCGGTGAGACGAGCTGAAGTCATTGTGCGCGTGGGTTGGAGCGGGACGGCGAGCAGGATAGCAGTCGCCGGTCCGGACACCCGCACCGATCGCTCGCAGGCCGCATCATGATCGTGCGAGGCGGGCCCTACGCCGACTCGGAAGGGTCCGCGCGCGCGTCGCATGGACGGGTGGGCGCGAACCTCACGCACCACACCGAGAACGGGCCAAGACTACCCGCCCGTCGTCATCGCGGCGTCACCGAGGGCACGAAGTCGAGCGAAAGCCGCTCAGCTCACAACTTCCACCCTCTCAGCTTCCCGATCGTCTCCTCCAGCGCCTGCCGCTCGGCCGGACGGCTCGCTTCCGCCCAGAGCCCCTCGTACGTCCGAACGGCCAGATCCAACGCGAGAGGGTCGTGCTCCGCCCCTGCCAGACTCGCTGCGTTGTCGGCGAGCGCCGCGCGCGCCAGCTGGTCGGCGGGAAACTGCTCGGCGACTCGCTGCCACCGCTCGACCCGAGCGCGCGGGTTCGATTCGGCGAGCGCCCAGAGATGCCAGGCGCCGCGATTGTTCGGGTCCACTCCCCTCGCCCGCTCCGCCAGCTCGCCCACCAGGTCGGCGCCGCGGCCGGTCAGCCAGTAGGCGTTCGCCAGCACCACCATCGGCTGCGCCTGGGTCGGCTGGGTCTCCACGATGCGCTCGTAGACCGGGATCACGACCTCGGGCAGGTCGACGAATGGCGCCGCCGCTGCGGCAAGGGTCTCGGGGGACGCCTCGCGGACCAGAGACTTCACCCGGTCGAGCAGTGCGCCGACGTCCCCTTGCTGCCGATACTCATGTACAGCGGCCGCGATCGCCGCGGCGACGTCGGTAGGAGTGGAGGAGATCATGTCCGAAAAGTACACGCGGCCGACTACGGTGGCAGCGGAGCCGCTCTACTCGACACGCACGGTGAGTGCCCTGCTCAGCCGCCTGCTCCCCGGGGCGGATGGCGCGCTGCTGCTGGCCGCGCTCGAGGCGGAGGAGGCCGGTGCGTCCAACGACGTCATGATCGACCTGGACGCCGAGGCGGCGCCCGCGGCGCGCGAGCTGTCGCGGGTTCGCCGGCTGTATCTGGCCGGGGAGGGCGCCCACGCCGTTCATCACGCCATGAACAACACGCTCACGGCGCTCCAGACCGAGGCCCAGCTTCTGGAGCTCGAGCCGTTGGCCGACGAGCACCGCAGCGCATCGACGCGGATCGTGGAGCTCACGCGTCGATTGACCACCGTGATGCGCCGCCTCGACTCGGCCGGCGGCCGCCCACCAGCGCGCGGATCGAGGGGCTGAACGGGCCACGCGCCCGGCGCTCACCCCACGGGCACGAACTTCGCAACCTCCAAACCGTGGGTTGCGCGAATCGCGAGAGTTGGCGATACTCGTTGCGTCCGCCGGTACGACAGCGCTCCGCGTCGACCGGCCGAGCATCGACGCGCGGCAGGACCAGTGTTCCGTCTCTGACGGTGCACGAGGCGAGACGAAGCGCCGCGCCCTTGTAGGACCTTTGCCTGACCCCGCGTGAGGGATCCGCGCCGGCAGGCAATCGAGGCACAGCACCAGTCGCGTCGCACTATTTCCGTCATCGTCTGAATCTCCCGACGGCGTTCCGCCGTGCGGCATTCCCGCGAGACCGTTCCATCCGCGACGACGCGTCTGGAGTAATCGCATCAGTACGACGCGAGCACGCCTTCGGCGTGTCCTCGCGAGCATTCACCTTGACCGACAGCACTGCATGAACGAACGCCGGCGTCCCCCCCGTCGCGGCCGCGGACCCCGCCCCACTGCCCGCCCCGCACTCGAGCCGGGTGAGGACAATCCGTACCGCGAGGGCCCGCCCGACAACGGCGATGCCCCACCCGAGCGCGCTCCTCGCGCGATCGAGACCGTGGCTCCAGACTCTCCGCCTCCCGTGTTCGAGCCGAGCGGCGCCGAGGGCAGCGCACCTCCCGCGGCTCCCCCTCCGTCCGCGCCCTCGACACCGGCGGTGACGACGTCCGCCCCGCGCCCCGAGGGCGGATCGGGTGGACCGCAGAATGGTGGGCGAGAGAGCGGCTTCCAGGAGCGCCAGAATGGGCGTCGAGGACGACGGAATCGTGGGCGCGGCCGCCGCGAACCCGGACAGGCGCCAGTGGGAGGCGAGCGGCCTCCGTCTCCGAGCGCGGCGCCGGCCCAACTGGTCGCGACGGGAGAGACGACCGGCTGGTTCGATCCAGCGCGCGACGGCGGCTTCATACGCCGCGCCCAGGCGAGCTATCTCGCCGACGCTGGCGACGCCTACGTTCCGCCGAACCTGGTTCGCCAGTACGGCATTCGAAAGAGCGATCTCGTGGCCGGCACGACAGGGCGCGACCCGCGCGGCCGCACCGCGCTGATCGAGATCACGTCGATCAACGGCGACGATCCGGAGAACGCCCTGCGGCGTCCCGAGTTCAACACGCTCACCGCCACCTATCCCGAGCGGAAGTTGTATCTCGAGACGGGACGTCCCGCCAAGGGTGGGCCGGAGCTGATCCGGCGCGCGATCGATCTGATCGCGCCGGTCGGCTATGGACAGCGCGCCTTGATCGTCGCGCCGGCCCGTGCCGGAAAGACGACGCTGCTGCACGCCGTCACCGAAGGGATCGCGATCAACCATCCCGATGCGGCGCTGTTGATCCTCCTCGTGGACGAGCGTCCGGAAGAGGTGAGTGAGGCGATCTCGTGGGGTGTCGGTGAGGTGATCGCCTCGAGCTTCGACCAGCCCGCGGCGCGCCACGTCGAGGTGACGGAGATGGTCCTCGAGCGAGCGCGCCGGCTCGTCGAGCAGGGACGCGACGTGGTGATCGTGCTCGACTCGCTGACCCGCATGGCCCGCGCGCACAACACGGCGGAGCGTGGCACGGGACGCACGATGTCGGGCGGACTCGACTCCCAGGCGATGGCGAAGCCGAAGGCGTTCTTCGGATCGGCGCGCGCCGTTGCGTCCACGTCGGGGGGCGGCTCGCTGACGATCATCGCGACGGCGCTCGTGGAAACGGGCTCGCGGATGGACGACGTGATCTTCGAGGAGTTCAAGGGCACCGGCAACAGCGAGATCAAGCTCGAGCGCTCGTTGGCCGAGAAGCGCATCTATCCGGCGATCGACATCGCGACGAGCGGGACGCGTCGCGAGGAGAAGCTGTTCCGCCCCGACCAGCTGGACAGCGTGTACACGCTGCGCCGAGGGCTCAGCCAGATGCCGCCGCAGGCGGGGATGGAGTGGCTGATCAAGCGAATCGCGAACACGCCGGGAAACGACCAGCTGCTGAGCGGGCTGTAGGGGCGGCGACGCCCCCGGTTCGACGGTGAGAGGGTTCACGGTTCGACGGACGGCCTCGGGAAGCTCCTGCTTCCCGAGGCCGTCACCGTTCGCCGGTCGCCGGGCACCGTTCATGGCGCGCCCTCGGTGCGCCTCAGGGCCCGTCCTTTGCTATCCTTAGCATCGCTATGGCACCCTCTCGCCGGTCCGGGCGCGTGGCGCTCGTCCTCGTGGCGAGCGCTTTTGCTGCAATCTCCCCTCTCGACGCGCAGCGTGCGCATCGAGATGACCTGCCCATCCCCGAGGTGGCGCGCCTCGAGCTGACCGGGCTCTCGGGAGTGATCCCGGCGGACGAGATCCAGCGCAACATCGCCACGACGGCGACGACCTGCCGCAGCGCGGTCCTCTATCTCTTCTGCAAGTTCGGCAACTGGCGCGCGGTCGAGGTGCGGCACTACCTCGATCGGAAGGAGCTGCAGCGCGACGTCCTGCGCATCCGCGTGCTCTACTTCAAGCACGGCTATCGTGAGACCGAGGTGGACACGACGGTCTCGCGCCTGAACGAGAAGCAGGTGGCGGTTCGCTTCGACATCCGGGAGGGACCGCCGACGCTGGTGACGGACGTGACGGTCGTGTACGACTCGACGCTGCTCTCTCCGCGCCGCGCGAATCGCCTGGCCGTGCTCAAGCGTGGCAAGCCACTCGATCTCTTTCAGATCGACACGATGCGCGTCGGCTTTCAGAACGAGATGTGGGAGCTCGGCTACTCGGATGCGCTGGTCGACACCTCGTCGGTCGTCGATCCGGTGGCGCATACCGGGCAGGTGCAGGTGCGCGTGGCGAAGAACCATCTCTCCCGCGTCGGACAGATCGTGATCAGCGGAACGGATGCGGTCTCCCCGAGCACGGTGCTCAACTCGCTGACGTTTCGGCCGGGCGATCTGTACAAGCGCAGCACGGTGCTGCAGAGCCAGCGCAATCTGTACGAGTCGAACCTGTTCCGGCTCGCGTCGCTCCAGGTACCCGAGACGTTCGACAGCGTGAAGACGGTGCACGTGCTGCTGCGCGAGGCGCCGCTTCACGAGGCGCGGCTGAGCGCGGGATTCAACACGGTCGACTTCATCCAGACCGAGGGCCGATTCACGCACTACAACCTGCTCGGTGGCGCTCGCCGGCTCGACGCCACGGCGGCGATCGGCAACCTGTTCGCCAGCTCGCTCAACGGCTCGGGGATCTTTCACGCGCAGCCCACCGACGCCAGCGTCACCGGCAACGTCGACGACTTCCTCAAGCCGACCTGGCAGGCGAACGTGCAGCTCACGCAGCCTGCATGGCTGCAGCGGCCGAGGAACTCGATCGGAATCGGCGCGTTCGCGCAGCGGCGGTCGGTGCCCGCGGTGGTGATCGACCGCGGCTATGGCGGGAACCTCACGTTCACGCGGTCGCTCGGCGAGCGCGCGCCGGCCAGCCTCAACTACCGGTTCGAGGTGACGCGGGTCGAGGCGGGCGACGCGTACTTCTGCGTCAACTTCGGCGTGTGCGACACCACGACGATCGGCACGCTTCGCGGACATCAGCGTCTGTCGCCCGCGCTGCTGCGGGTGCAGGTGGACCGCACCAACGAGCCGTTGTCTCCGACGCGCGGCTACACGGCGCGCGCGGAGCTGGAGCACGCGTCGAACATCACGGTGTCGGACTACGCGTACAACCGCGCATACGGCGAAGCGACGTACTTCATGCGACTCGGACCGCGGCGCGCCGTTCTCGCGAGCCATCTCCGGCTCGGCTTCGTGCGTCCGCAGGCCGGCTCGACCGGCGAGTCCGTGCTGCACCCGCGCACTCGATTCTACGCCGGCGGATCGCAGTCGGTGCGTGGGTACGGCGAGAACCAGCTCGGCCCACGCATCCTCACGCTGCCGCACGGCTATCTGATCAACGCGAAGACCGCGTCGGGCGCGCCGTGCGATGCGTCGTCCGACGCGATCCGTCTGTGCGACCCGAACACGGCGGCCGACTCCGTCGACAAGAAGGGCCCGGTCGGCGACGACAAGTTCATGCCGCGCCCGCTGGGCGGCACGTCGATCGTCGAGGCGAGCGTCGAGTATCGCTTTCCGCTCCCGTTCATCAGGAATCTCGGCGGCGCGGTGTTCGTCGACGGCGCGGCGGTGGGCGAGCGCATCTTCGATCCGCTCGGCGGCGGTCTCTCGACGCTGCGCGATCTGGTGAGCGGGACGGGTGCGATCACGCCGGGATTCGGCATTCGCTACTACTCTCCCGTGGGTCCGATCCGCGTCGACGTCGGCATCAATCCGTCGAAGGCGGAGGAGCTCGCGGTCGTCACCGAGCTCACGAAGAACGGGCGCCGGCAGATCGTGCCGCTCGAGATCCCGAAGCTCTACTCGCCAACGGGCACGTCGACCGGGATCGGCAAGATACTGAACCGGCTCACGCTGCACCTCTCGATCGGACAGGCGTTCTGATGTTGCAGCGTCTCGCCCGCGTCCTCCTGGTGCTCCTCGTGGTCATCGCGGTCGCGCTGACGGCGGTGTGGATCGGGACGAACACGGAGTTCGGGCGCGAGCGCGTGCGACGGTTCGCGCTCGGGGCGCTGGGTGGCGCGACGCACGGCATCGTGAAGATCGGCGCGATCCGGGGCAACCTGCTCACCGGCGCGACGATCAGCGGCATCTCGATCACCGACAGCGCAGGCCGGCCCTTCCTGAAAGCGGACTCGCTCTCGGGCCGCTATTCGATCGGGAGCTTTCTCTCCAAGCGCGTCGAGATTCGGGATCTGGTGATCTACCGTCCCGACATCGTGATGGAGAAGCTGCCGAACGGCCGCGACTGGAACTATCGCATTCTGTGGCCGGCGTCGAAGCCGACGCCGGGCGACACGGTGCCGGGGTTCGGCTCGTGGATCCGATTCGACAACGCGCGCGTGGTGGACGGGCATCTCGTCGTCCGGTCGGTGTGGGCACCGAAGGCGGGGCTCACGGCGCGCGTGCGCGACAGCATCGTCGCCGACGCGCTGAAGGGTGGCTCGCGACTGATGATCGTGCAGGCGCCGGGCGGCTATCAGAAGGTGATCGAGCTGCAGCATCTCGACGGGCAGTTCCCCGTAGTGCGGCTCGCCGATCCCAGCTTCAAGAACCGGCTGCTCGAGGTCGCCGCACTGCGGATGCAGGCACTGCCGTTCCGCCCGCCCGCGGCGGTCGTCACGGCGCTGATGGGGAAGTTCGAGTTCAACGACGACTCGCTCTGGTGGAAGAGCGCGCACGTGCAGCTCCCGGCGTCGAAAATGCGCGGCGACGGCGCGTATCTGATCAGCAACGGCGACATGCGGCTGAACGTCGCCGGCGAGCCAGCGGCGTTCAATGATTTCCGCTGGCTCTATCCGCACATGCCGCCGACGGGAGGCGGGACGCTCGCGCTCGGCATCAAGTGGGAGGGTGCGACGCAGGACTACATCGTGCGCGACGCGGATCTGCGCACGGAGAGCGCGCACATCCTCGGCGATCTCGGCGCGACGATGACCGACACGATCTTCTTCCACGACGCGAACCTCCGGTTCACCGGCGTGACGACGAAGCTCATCAAGGAGATCGCTCCGACGATCAAGCCGCCGCGCGAAGGCGTGCTGGAGGGACGCGCGAAGTTCAGCGGCACGGCGAAGCGAGTGCTGCTCGACGCCGACGTCACCTTCGCGGCGTACAATCGGGGTACGAGCCACGTCATCGCCGACGGAGTGGCCGGCATCGCGGGCACGCCGGTGGTCGTGAGCGCGCGCGACCTGCACGTGCGCGTCGCGCCACTGCAGATCGACATCGTCAAGCTGCTCTTCCCCACCCTGCCGATCGGCGGCACCCTGAGCGGTACGACCACCCTGAACGGCTCGGGCGCGACGCAGCTCGTCGCGTCGAGCCTCGACATCGTGCATCAGGACGGGCCGAACCGCACCCACGCCGTGGGACGCGCGGCGTTCCATACCACGGGCCGCCAGACGATGGACGTGGACGTGCAGACGCGGCCGGTCGCGCTTGCCGAGCTCACGAAGTTCGCCCCCGCGCTGCCACTGAAGGGGCTCGCGACCGGGCCCTTCTCCGCGCATGGTCCGATCGAGGCGCTGAACATCGACACCCGGCTCGCGCTTCCTGGTGGCGGCGCGTTCGGCCTTCGTGGTGTCGTCGACTTCAAGTCGAAGGAGCTCGGCTACGACGTCGTCGCCGACGCGACCGCGCTGGATCTGAGTCAGGTGATGGTGAACGGACCTCGCACCGCGTTCAATGGTGGCGGCACGGCGCGCGGCCGCGGCTTCAAGCCGGCGACGATGGTGTCGGATCTCAACTTCGCGTTCGGCCCGTCGCGCTACGACACGGTGACGATCGACTCCATCGCGGTGCTCGCGCATCTCGGGAACGGGCTGGCGAACGTCACGCGGGCGCAGGTGCGCGGCGCGGGCGCGCGCGCCGACCTGGCCGGCCAGTTCGGCCTCGATGCCGCGCACACCGGCGCGCTCACGTACTCGGTCGTGGTGGATTCGCTGGCCAGGTTCGCGCCGTATCTGCCGGCGAGCGCCGGCCCCGATACCGGCGTCGTCGCTCCGCGTCCGCGCATCGTGGCCGAAGCGATCAGCCGAGCGCGCGCCGACTCCGCTCGTCTGGCGAAGCAGACCGAAGTCTCGCGCGCGATCAGCGGCGCGCCGCCGGTACGCTTGCAGGTCGACACGCCGAGGGCGATCCCGCGGAACGTGCTGGCCGGTTCGCTGCGCGCGGCGGGAACGATCGCGGGCTCGGTCAGCCGATTCAATCTTCAGGGCACGGCGGACGCGGCCGGTCTGATCGTGCGCGGGAACTCCGTGCGTCATCTCACGGCGACGTACGCGTGGACCGATGCGCAGACGCCGCAGGCCAGGATGACCGCGGCGTTGCGCGCGGATACGATCAACGCGTTGGGCTTCGCGTTCGACAGTCTCTCCACCGACGTGTCGTATCTCAAGCCGAACGGGAGCGTCGCGGTGCGGGTCGTTCAGGGCAACACGCGCGACTACGCGTTGAGCGGTGAGTTCACACTCGACTCCGTGCGCAGTGAAGTGCGGCTCGCCGACGTGGCGCTTCGCTTCGACACGTCGAGCGTGTGGCGCTCGACCGGCAGATCGGCGGTGCGGTGGGGCCGGCGTGGGATCGAGGTCGTGAACCTCGAGCTGCGCAGCGGTGGCAACCGGCGCATCTACGCGAACGGCCTGCTGCCGACCGAAGGGCGCGCGAACTTCGACCTGCAGGTGAGCGAGTTCGCGGTGCAGAACGTCGCCGATCTGCTGCAGAGCGATCTTCCCGTGAGCGGGCTCGTGAGCCTCGATGCGCACATGGAGGGGACGGCGACCGATCCGACGGCGCGCGGCCGACTCGACTTCGTGCGGGGCAGCTACACCGATGCGATCCTGCCCGACGTGCACGGCACCTTCGCGTACGCGAACCAGCGGCTGACGACGAACGCGTCCGCGATCGACTCGAGCGGACGCCGGCTCGCGGTGGTGGACGGGATGATCCCGATCAATCTCGCGTTGAGCGGCGTGACCGGGTCGCGGCTGCTCGACGCGCCGATCGACGTGAAGCTCGTGTCGGACAGCTTGCCACTCGCGCTCATTCCGCAGTTCACCGCGGCAGTCACCGATGCGGCGGGCACGGCGCTGGCCAACGTGACGGTGACCGGCACGCTCAAGAAGCCGGACCTGCGCGGCACGCTCTCGCTGGCGAACGCGCAGTTCAAGGTCGCCGCATCGGGAACCTTCCTGCAGAACGTGAACGGCAACGTCCGGATGACGGGCGACACCGTGTACGTCGACTCGATCGCGGCGACGGCGCTGGGTCCGATCCGTCTGGCGGGCACGCTCGCGGTCGGCAACTGGCGCGAGCCGGCGTTCAATCTCACGCTGACGGCGAGCGACGCGCAGGTCCTCAACAACGAGCGCGGCGAGATCCACGCCGACGCCGACCTGCGCGTGACGGGACCGTTCGCGCACGCACGAGTCAACGGGCAGGTGACGGTCGTGCACGGCGTGCTGTACATCCCCGAGTCGAGCGGGAAGACGCTCGTGAGCGCGGGTGATCCTGCGCTGTTCAGCGTGGTGGACACCTCCGTCGCGCTGCAACGCGAGCTCTTCCCCGCGCAGTCTCCGCTGCTGCAGGGAGTCGAGGTGAACGTCGCGCTCGTGGTGAACCGCGGGACGTGGGTGCGCTCGCGCGACGCGAACGTCGAGATCTACACGGATGGTCCGCTGGAGATCTCGGTCGCGGGCGACGCGCTGACGCTCGTGGGCGCGGTGGACGTGTCGCGCGGCGAGTACAGCTACCTGAGCCGCCGGTTCCAGATCACGCGCGGCTCGGCGCTGTTCATTGGATCGCCCGACCTCAATCCGACGATCCAGGCGACCGCCGAATATCAGGTGAAGCAGCCGACCGGCACGACGAACATCCGCGTGATCGTCGCCGGGACGCTCGACGCGCCGCGCATCTCGCTGGAGAGCGACGCGCAGCCGCCGCTGCCGCAGAGCGACCTGCTCAGCTACCTCGCGTTCGGTGAGAGCTCCGGATCGCTGCTCCAGTTCGGGGGCGGCGGTGGGCTGCAGGGGAACAACGTCCTGAACATGGCCGGCACCCGTCTGGCGGGCGTCGCGCTCGGCGTCGCGCTCGACGAGCTGGAGGGAAGCGCGGCGCGCTCGCTCGGCGTCGACGTGTTCAACATCTCGCCGGGTGATTTCCCGACGACCACGTCGTCGAGCGGGCTCAATCAGTTCCTGCGCGGCACCGAGATCGAGGCCGGGCGCTACCTGAACCCGAGCCTCTTCGCGTCGGTCGTAACGACGCCAGGCCTCGTGACGTGCGCGGGTGGCAACCGGGAGAATAGCGCGTGCGCGGTCCCTGGATTGACGCTGCAGTACCGCACCGCGAAGGGGTTCCGCTTCGAGTCGAGCCTGACGCCACGGTACATCCTCGATCCGCCGACGCTCGCGGGTCAGACGGCGTTCGGCACGAGCCAGTTCGGGGCGTTCGTGATTCGGGAGTGGAGGTTCTAGGTCGGTTGCAGTTAGCAACCGACCTAGAACTGCAACCGAACTACAACTGCGTGTACACCGGGACGACTGACGTACTCTGGATACTCGGATTGGCATATTAGCCATTCCAATTCGTGTCGAGCTGTCCGTGGATATCGGCTCTGACCGTCGAAGCGCAACGAGCCGTGTAGGTGCAGATCCCTCGACTCGCTGCGCTCGCTCGGGATGGCGAGAGTGGCGAAGCGATCCGTCCACACGCGGCCGGAATCAGGAGGGGTAGTATGCCAATCCTCCTACCTCCCCCCGGGTTTACCCGCGTACTGCAGTGGCAGTCGCAACATGGCAGTACCTCATTCCACGCCCCCGCCCACATGAAATCCCGCTGGATTCGCTGGAAGGAGCATGACGTCCTCTATCAGGATTTCACCGGGTGTCGCGCGGATCTCGCGGCGCTCGAGCGGGAGGTGCGGGAGGTCGACGCGCTCGTCACGCGGCAGCCGAAAGGCTCGGTGCGCGCGCTGGCCGACCTCACAGACACCACGGCATCGGCGGCGGCGGTGCAGCTGTTCAAGGTTAGCGCGGTGCAGACCAAGCCGTTCATCGAGCGGCAGGCGCTGATCGGCATCACCGGGATGAAGCGCTACGCCGCGCAGACGGTCGCGCTGTTCGCGGGCCAGCCGATGAAGGTGTTCGAGACGCGCGAGGCGGCGCTGGACTGGCTCGCGTCGGCCGACTAGGACTTTCGCGCGATCTCGTCCCACAGCGTCGCCACGGCTCGCATGCCGACGGTGAAGTTCTCGACGCTGAGCCACTCGTCGGGCGCGTGGGCGTTCTCTCCTGGAAGACCGAACCCGACGAGCAGGACGGGCGCGCCGAGGATGCGCTCGAAGTCTCCGACGACGGGGATCGAGCCGCCTTCGCCGGTGATCACGGGCTCGCGTCCGAACGCGGCGGCGAGCGCGCGACGCGCCGCGTCGAACAGCGGGCCGCCGAGCTCCGCGCGCCACGGACGTCCGCCATGGAGGTGCGTGACGGTGATCGTGACACCGGCCGGCGCAACGCGCGTGACGTGCTCGTGCATCAGCACCTCGATCTCGTGCGGATCCTGATCCGGGACGAGGCGGCAGCTCACCTTGGCCATCGCCCTGGATGGCAGCACCGTCTTCGCGCCCTCGCCCGTGTAGCCGCTGAGCAGTCCGTTCACCTCGCAGGTGGGCCGAGTCCAGAGCTGCTCGAGCACGGTGTAGCCTGCCTCGCCGCCGAGCGCGGGCGCGCCGGTCTCCTCGCGGAACGATTCGTCTGTGAACGGGAGGGTGCGCATCTGCTCCCGCACGTGCGCCGGCCAGTCGCGCACGGCGTCGTAGAAGCCCGAAATCGCGATGCGCCCGTCGTCGTCGTGCAGCGTGGCGAGGATGCGGGCGAGCGCCATCGCGGGATTCACCACCGCGCCACCGTAGCTTCCCGAGTGGAGATCCTGCGCCGGCCCCTGCACGTCGATCTGAAAGTACGCGAGCCCTCGCAGCGACGAGAGCACGCTCGGCAGCCCAGGCGCGAACATCGCCGAGTCCGAGATGACGACGCCGTCGCAGCGCAGCAGGTCGGCATGCTGCTCGATGAATGGCGCGAGGTGCTCGCTTCCGACTTCTTCCTCACCCTCGGCGAGCACGATCACGTTCACCGGAAGCACGCCGCGAACCGCCAGGTGCGCCTCGAGCGCCTTGATGTGAAGGAAGAGCTGGCCTTTGTCGTCGACGGAGCCGCGCGCGTAGATGCGTCCGTCGCGCACCGTCGGCTCGAACGCCGGCGACGTCCACAGCTCGAGCGGCTCCGCGGGCTGCACGTCGTAGTGCCCGTAGACGAGTATGGTCGGCGCGCCGGCTGGCGCGCGCCGGTACTCACCGACGACGATGGGATGCCCCTTCGTCTGGTGAATGTCCGCCGTCAATCCCGCGGCGCGCAGCGAGTCCGCGATCCACTGCGCGGCGTGCGCGGTGTCGGCGTCGTGCTCCGACCGCGCACTGACGCTCGGGATGCGCAGCAGCTCGAACAGCTCGCTCCGGATTCGCGCGTCGTGCGTGGTGAGGTACGCGTCGAGATCAGTCGGGACGGTGGACATGTCGTGACGGGAGTGAGTGGGTGCGGGTTGGGGTGGAGGAAGCTATCGCGCGGGACGATCCCCGCGTGAGTCCGCGCGACAGCGACTGATCGAGGGTTCGGCGGAGAGATCTCTCCACCACACGCCGAACGAACGCCAGGTTCGCTCGCCTCACTCGACACCCGCACGGAACGCGATCTCGTTCCAGAACGGACCGATCGGTGCTAGTATTGTCGCGTCAATAGTTACCGCTGCGCGCCACACGTTTCGATCACCGACTTCCTGCGGTCAATGCCGAGACAGAGCAGCACGCTTCAAGACGAGATCAAACAGACCCGTCCCTTTCGCTCCTCCGCCGAGGAGATCGTGGTCGGAATCCTGAGGACGGCGGCGGTGGTCCAGCGCCACCTCGCGCAGGTCGTCGAAGCGCAGGGAATCACGATTCAGCAGTACAACGTGCTCCGCATCCTTCGCGGCGCGGGCGAGGCCGGGCTTCCCACCCTCGCCATCCGCGACCGGATGGTCGAGGAGGCTGCCGGGATCACTCGTCTCCTCGACAAGCTCGAGAGCGCGGGACACGTGGTACGCGAGCGCTCCACGCCGGACCGCCGGCAGGTGCTCTGTCACATCACGCCCAAGGGCGTGAGTCTCATCGCCGCGCTCGACAAGCCAATGGACGCCGCGAACCAGCGCTCGGGCTCGATGCTCGACGACGCGGAGCGGCAGCAGCTCGCCGAGCTGCTCGGCGCCGTGCGTGCCGCGTACTCCGCGAATGGCGGGAGCCGAGATCAGGGCTCCAGGCGTGCCGGCCAACCGCCTCGGTAGCCGGCGAGCAGCCAGACGCGGCGCACCGTGACGGTGTCGCCGCCTCGCGTGAGCGGGGCCAGCGTGCCGCGCTCGACACGGTCGAAGTAGGGCTGCAGACGAGCGACCGCCTCGTGCATCCCGGGCCGCTCGTCCAGCGCGAGGACGAGAGTGTCGCCTGGCGCGGCGCTGCTCTGGAACGTCGGCCACAGCTCGTACTGATTGCGGCGTCCGGCGAGGCAGGTGCACACCGCGTGCGGGCGGCCCGCCGCGTGGTACGCGAGCTCGCTCACATCCTGATAACGCTCGCCGCCGATGAACGTGTGCGCGCTCGGCGCTCCGCGCGCCTCGTCGACACGCGCGGCGAGTGCGTCCCAGCCGGCACTTCGCGCGATGGGGTCGCGCCGCGCGGGGAGCGGGAGAATTGGCACGAGCGCCTGGACGTACAGCACGGCGACGAGCACCGCCGCGAGCGCGATCCCTCGGCGCAGCCACCTGTCCGATCTCCAGGTCAGTGCGTCCGCAGCGAGCAGCGCCACCCCGGGCACGTACGACGGCGCGGGCCAGTTCGCCTCGACGCTCTGGCGCAGCGCGCTGTACGCGAAGAAGACCCAGCTCCCCACCGCGACGACGGCCAGCGCGAACTGCGCGTCGTCGCGCGCTCGGCGCAGCGCGCGCCAGACAGCGGCAGCTCCCAGAGCAAAAAGTATCGGCGAGACGAGGCCGAGCTGGCCGCCGATGAGATCGAGCTCGCGCTTCACGGCCGATCCTTTCGGCGCGCCGAGCCCGTGCTGGATCTGAAAGCGAAACGAGATCCAGTCGTGCGCCGCATTCCATCGGAGCACCGGGAGGAACACCAGCGTCGCGATCACGCAGGCGACGTAGGGGCCTGGCTCGCGCAGCCGAGCGCGGAGCGAGGGGCGTGCGATCACGGCGACGACGATCGTGAGCGGCAGCAGGATCGACGTGTACTTGGACGCGAAGGCCAGGCCGAGCGCGACGCCCGCGAGCGACCACCACCCGAGCGACGCACGCGAGTGCAACGGTGACTGGAGCGCGCGCACGACGCAGTAGAGTCCCGCCGCGCTGAACGCGAGCAGCGGCGCGTCGGGGGTGGCGAGCACCAGTCCAGTCGCAGCCAATGGCATGAGGGCGAAGACGATCGACGCGGTGCGCGCCGCGACGTCGCCCGCGATTCGACGCGCGATGCCGACGGCCGAGAGCGACGCGGCGGCACCGGCGAGCACCGGAAGCAGTCGCACGGCGAACGCCGAGGGGCCGGCGCCCACGAGGGCGGCGAGCGCAGTCCCGCCGCGGATGAGCACCGCGATCATCGGTGGATGATCGAAGTAGCCGCCGGCAAGATGACGCGACCAATCCCAGTAGTAGGTCTCGTCGGGAAAGAGCGGGAGCAGCCCGGCGAGGGCGAGCCGCACGAGCGCTGCAACCGCGGTGACCAGCAGCGCCGCGCGCCAGGCCCGCGCGTCGCCGCTGCTCGTCGGATCTCCCCTAGTGATCACCGCGCCGACGCAGCCGCATCCGTCGCAGGTACATGAGCAGCGACAGCGCCGCGATCCACGCGACCCACACCACGCGCTCGTCGAGCGAGAGCGTGCGGAACATGCCCCACGCGACGAGCGGCACCGTGAACGGCAGCGCCACGCCAGACTCCGTGTCGGCGACGTAGCGCTCGACCACCTTCGTCGTGCCGCGGCCGCCGGCGCGGATCGCCGTCGAGATCAGCTTGGAGACATCTTCGGGCGCGTCGGCACGCCAGCCTCGAAGCAGCATGAGCGTCCACGCGCTCGCCGTGTGACCCCAACCGTGATGGTCGCTTCCCGCGACGAGCGCGAGGTTCGCGCTGTCGGCCAAAGCGACGATGCGCGCGCGCTGCTGGCGGCCCTGGCTCAGCCCGCGCGGCGCGCCGTCGACGAGCTCGATCGCCCGCACTCCCGCGGTGCCGTTGCCCTTCGCCGGCACGGTCTTGGTCAGATCGCCCGGGATCGTCTCGATGAGCACCGGCTCGTTCTGCGGGACCATGCTCGCCAGCCGCAGCGCGGCGTCATCGACGTCGCGCAGGGTGGCGTCGAGAATGCCGCGATACATCCGGTCGGCGTCGAGAATGTTGACGTGCTCCCCCCGCCAGACCACTTCGATGGCGGGGAGCAGCAGCGTCGCCTCGCCGGACGTGGTCGGATTGTTCGCCCACCCTTCGCGCGCGCCCTCGAAGGTCCGGTGATCGCTCACGTACGCGACGTCGAAGCCGGCATTGCGATGCCACTCGCGTACGTCCTCCGGGGTCCAGTCGGGGCGGCCGTCGTGCGAGTACTTGGTGTGGCTGTGGAAGTCGATCGCGATGAGATCCGGTCCGGCGGTGTCGAGGCCGGCCATGGGACGCGGCAGCACGAGCGCCGCGAGGTAGATCAGCACGAGCGTCGCCAGCGCGATGCCGATGCGCGCCGCGACCCTGACGACGCGGCGCGCCGGCGTGATGGCGACGTCGAGCTCGGGAAGGCGCCACCACCACCAGACGAGCCAGCCGATGATCAGCGTCAGCAGCAGCGCGACGTGCTGGCGTGCGCTGAGCAGCGTCAGCGTGTCGAGGATGTCCGAGATGGGCGCGAGCAGCAGGTAGCCCGCGGGCCGGTGCAGCGTTGCTTCTGGCACCGGGCCGAGCGTCGCCGCGTCACGGATGGGGTCGATCGCCCACGCCGCGCTGAGCACGAGAAGCGCCACCACACTGATGGCACCCCAGGGCCAGCGGCGGAGGCGCGCGAGGCGTCGGGAGAACGGCGTGTCTGCGCGGGCAGCGTCGTCGCGTGGCACGGGGCTACTGTTCGTGGAATGAAGTTCGCGCCTGACGGGGATCAGGCCGCGCCACAAACCTACACGCTCGACTGCGCCGACGCACAGCCGAGCGCGCCGCGTCGCCGATCCTCACATTCGTCTTCCCATGGCCAATCATCTCGCCGGCGAGACCAGCCCGTACCTGCTCCAGCACGCGCACAACCCGGTGGACTGGTGGCCGTGGGGTACGGACGCGCTCGCGCGTGCCAGGGCGGAGGGAAAGCCGATCCTGCTCAGCATCGGCTACGCGGCGTGCCACTGGTGCCACGTGATGGAGCGCGAGTCGTTCGAGAACGAGGCGACCGCCGCGCAGATGAACGAGCACTTCGTCTGCATCAAGGTGGACCGCGAGGAACGCCCCGACATCGACGGGATCTACATGCAGGCCACCCAGGCCATGACGGGCCACGGCGGATGGCCGATGACGGTGTTCCTCACGCCCGAGGGCGAGCCCTTCTACGCCGGCACGTACTTTCCACCCGACGACCGGCACGGCATGCCATCGTTCCGGCGGGTGCTGGCCGGCGTGGCCGACGCGTGGCGGAACAAGCAGGACAGCGTGACCCGCACCACGGCATCGATGCGCGAGCTGTACGCGGCGAGCACGGAGCGCACCCGGGTCACGGGCGCGCTCGACGAGTCGCTGCTGACCCGCGCGGTCGCCGCGCTGCGCATGCAGTTCGAGCCGCGGTTCGGAGGCTTCGGCGGCGCGCCGAAGTTCCCGCCCACGATGGCGCTCGACTTCGCGCTGCGGCAGTGGGCGCGCACGGGCGACGCGGACGTGCTGCACATGGTGACGCACACGTTCCGGCGCATGGTGCGCGGCGGGATCTACGACCAGGTGGGCGGCGGCTTCGCGCGCTACAGCGTGGACGCATACTGGCTGGTGCCGCACTTCGAGAAGATGCTCTACGACAACGCGCTGCTCGTGCGGCTCGGCGCGGCGCTCTGGCAGGCCACGCGCGACGACGAGGTTCGCCGAGTCACCGAGGAGACGCTCGGCTGGCTCGCGCGAGAGATGACGTCGCCCGAGGGCGGGTTCTATTCGTCGCTCGACGCCGACAGCGAGGGACACGAGGGCCGCTACTACGTGTGGGACGCCAGTGAGCTGGACTCGCTGCTCGGCGAGGACGCCTCGTTGATGAAGATCTACTGGGGCGTGACGACCGACGGAAACTTCGAGGGGCGGAACATCCTGTTCGTCCCGCACGATCCCGAAGCCGTGGCGCGCGCGCAGGGCGTGACGGAGCCCGAGCTCCGCACCGCGGTCGAGCGCGCGATGCGGATCCTGTACGACGCCCGCGAGCGACGCGTGCGGCCAGGGCTCGACGACAAGATCCTCGCCGGCTGGAACGGGCTGATGCTGCGCGGCGTGGCCGAAGCGGCGCGTGCGTTCGGCGACGAGTCTCTCCGCGCGCTGGCGCTCCGCAACGGAGAGTTTCTCTTCCGCGAGATGGTGCGCGACGGCCGCGTGTACCGCACCTACAAGAACGGCACGGCGAAGATCGACGGCTTTCTCGAGGATCACGCCGCCGTCGGGCTGGGGGCGCTCTCGCTCTACGAGCTCACCTTCGACCGGCGCTGGCTCGATCATGCGCGCGCGCTCGGCGACGCGATCCTCGCGCGCTTCTGGGACGACGAGACGCAGGCGCTGTTCGACACGGCCGCGGACGCCGAGTCGCTGGTCACGCGTCCGCGCGACGTAACCGACAACGCGATGCCGAGCGGCAACTCGCTGGCGATCGAGCTGCTGCTGCGGCTCGGGGAGCTGTTCGCGACCGGGCAGTACGCCGAGCGCGCGAGGTATCTGCTCGAGACCATCGCCGAGCCGATGGCCCGATATCCGATGGCGTTCGGTCACGCGCTCGGCGCGGCGGACATGGCGGTGCGCGGCGCGATCGAAGTGGCGATCGCCGGCTCGCCGCCGGACGAACGCGTCGATGCGCTCGCACGGGTGGTGGCGGAGCGGTATCTGCCATCACTCGTGCTCGCGGCGGGTGAGGGCGACGACGCGCGCGGCATCGCGCTGCTCGAGGGGCGCGGCGGGGAGGAGCCGGTGGCGTACGTGTGCCGCAACTACGCGTGCGACGTGCCGACGAGCGACGTCGCGGTGCTGGGCGCGCAGCTCGACGCGATCATGGCTCCGGCCGAAGCGACATCTCCCACGTCTCCGCCGTGAGCTTCTGCCCGAACGTGTCGTGCACCTCTTCCTTCACGCGGTGGTACCCCGCCTCGGCATAGATCCGCCGAGCGGCCGTGAGCACGCTGTTGGTCCAGAGTGAGATCGTGTGATAGCCCGCGTGGCGCGCGAAGCGGGTGCACTCGTCCACGAGCCGGCGCCCGATGCCGTGGCCGCGCGCCGACTGCTCGACGAAGAGCAACCGCAGCTTGGCCACTCCGGGTCGCTGCGGATCCTTCATCACGAACACCGAGCCGACGCGCTCGCCGTCGCGCTCGGCGATCCAGCAGCACTCGAGCCTCGGATCGTGTGATTCGAGGTAATCGGCGACGACCCGCGCGACGAGCGCCTCGAAGCGCTGGTTCCATCCATACTCGGTCGAGTACAGCACGCCGTGGCGGTACACGACCCACCCGAAGTCGCCGGCGCGCGGTGGCCGCAGGACGATCGTGCTCGCCGCGGGTGAGTCGTTCGCGCCGAGCAGAGTGCTGACGGTCCGCATCGCGTCGAGCAGCCGACGCCGATCGCCGGTCTCGATCGGATCGATCAGCTCGGCCACGAGCTGATCCGCTTTTGTGTCGAGGGCTCGAAACGCCGAGCGTCCGGCGGCGGTGAGCGCGAGGTGGCTCTGTCGTCCATCGACGGCGGACCGGGTGCGCTTCACCAGGCGACGCCGCTCGAGCCGTCGGATCAGGCGGCTCATGTAGCCCGCGTCGAGCCCGAGATCCTCGACCAGGACGGCCGCCGTCGGAGACTCGCGATGCGCGAGCTCGAACAGCACGCGGCCCTCGGAGAGTGAGAGCGGGCTGTCGAGATACCCGTCTCCGAGCGCGCCGACCAGGCGCGTGTAGAACCGGTTGAATCGCCGGATGCCGGCGATCTGGTCGGCGGTGGCGCCTCGCTTCGTCTTCTCGCGTCGGACCGGCATGGATGCTCACGGTGGAGGATGGTTGCCACCATCAACCATTCCGTTGTCGATGTCAAGAGTACGGGCGGGGTTCAGCCCGCCACGCATGCACCGCCGCTGCGCCGAGCCCTCTGCGTGGTGCATGCGTTTTGCGCCGCGTCTGCGCCGGCACGCCGTGCACTGACGCGCGGCGATGCATCCGATCTCACGAGGAGTCCATGTCCTACCCTTCACATCCATATCGGAGCCTGGGCGTCGCGCTCGCCGCCGCTGCCATCGCGGCCTGCGCGAGCACAGGCGGCACGGTGGGCACGATGAACGCGAGCCAGCAGGCGGCGCGCGTCGGCGCCACGGTCCGCAACGACGGGAACATCCTGGCGACGCTCCACGCGTCCAACCTGGGCGAGATCAGCGCGGGGATGCTCGCGCAGCAACGCGGCACCGACAGCGCGGTCAAGGCGTTCGGCTCCATGATGATGGCCGAGCACTCGCAGCTCGATCAGCAGGGCGCGACGTTGAGCCAGCAGATCGCCGTGGCTCCCGTCCTCCCGGACAGCACGCTGACGCGGCTGATCCGCACCGAGTCCGACACCCTTCGCCGCGCGGCCCCCGGTCCGGCGTTCGACCGGCTGTACATCGCATCGCAGATCGTCGATCACCAGCGGACGCTCGCCCTCGTCGATGCATCGATCGGCATCGCGCAGCACGCCGAGCTCAAGACCGCGCTCCAGTCGCAGGTTCGTCCCGCGGTCGCGGCGCACCTGGCGCGTGCGCAGGAGATCCAGTCGCGACTGGGAGCTCCGACGGTGTCGAGCAATCCGTAGCTCGCGAATGCGAACGTGCCGCATCAGGCGGATGCGGCACGTTCATGTTCAACTCAGGCGCACAGGATCAGCGCGTCATCCAGTGCTTCGCCGTCTTCCAGCGCGCGGGCTCGAACAGCGCGTCGTCGAGCGGCACGTTGGTCCTGATGTCGTCGTAGTCCTCGTAGAACACGAGCTTTCCTTCGGTCCAGATCTCGACGCGCGGCGCGATCCACGCAGTGCCGCGCCGCTCGTAGTTCACGAAGCGGATGTCCTGCATCTTGGACGTGTCGCGCGGCGTGGGCTCGAGCATGCGGACGAAGACGAGCCGGTCGGCGTCGATCCAGAACTGCTTTCGATTGTAGTCGCCCTTCCGTGCGCCGACGACGAGCATCGGCCGACCCTGGAAGGTGGTCTCGTTCACGCGCGTCATGTCGAAGCCTTCTCGGCGCAGCCGGGCGGCCGTGCGCGCGGCCGGCGAGAAGTACACGTCGAAGCCGAGGACGAGGAGCGGGTTGATGCCCGGATCGCCGCGCAGCGGGCGGCCGTTCTGCACGACGAACTGGCTGTCACGCGCGTAGAGCACGCCGTTGCCCGAGCTGAGCGGGTCGAAGTCGATGCGCAGTCGTCCGGGGAAGTGCGCGGCCTCGTACCAGGTCTGCACGTTCCACGTGCCGTTCGGCAGCAGTCGCGACGTCTTCTGGGTAAAGGTCAGCGTGTTGTACCACTTGCCGGCGTAGCGGTCGCGCATCGCGTCGAGCACGTCCTCGCCCGTGCGGAACTGCGAGACGCGCGGCGCGGGTCGCGCCGCCGCGGGCTGCGGCGTTTCGGCCGGTGCCCGATTCCGGTGACAGGCGCTCGCGAACGCCAGCGGGAGCGTGGCGACGACCACGAGACGGAACGGATGAATTCGCATGGCTAGCAATTTGTGCGAGAAGCGCGCCGTGGGCGACGGATGCTCAGGCATCGACGCTCTCCTCCTCGTCGACGAACGCCTGCTCGACGAAGCCGACCAGGTCGGGAAGTGTGAAGGGCTTGTTCAGCAGCATGCGAGCGGTCAGACCCATCCCGTTCCGGGCGAGCTCATCCGCGGAGAACCCGCTCATGAACGCGATGCGCACGCTGGGAAAGCGCTCCGCCACTCGTTCCGCGAGTTGCGGGCCGTTCATCTCGGGCATCAGCACGTCGGTGAGCATCAGCAGCGCGTCGGGCTCGTCCTGCTTGGAGATGAGCGAGAGCGCGGCCTCGCCGTCGGCGGCGGCGATCACGCGATAGCCGGCGCGGGAGAGCGCGCGAACCGCCACCTCGCGCACGGGGTCGTCGTCGTCCACCACGAGCACGGTGCGGACGGCGGAGGCGGCCAGGGGCATGCCGCCGCTCGGCGTCTGCCGCCGCGGCGGCGGCTCTCCCGAATGCGCGGGGAGGTAGACGGTGAACTCCGTCCCTTCACCGATGATGCTCCGCACGACGATGTGGGCGCCCGATTGAATGACGATGCCGTGCACCGTCGCCAGCCCGAGACCGGTGCCCTTGCCCTGCCCTTTCGTGGTGAAGAATGGCTCGAACAGGCGCTCCATCACCTCCGGGGTCATCCCCGATCCCGCGTCGAGCACGCCGAGCGTGACGTACCGGCCGGGCGGCACCACGCCGAAGCCGTGCACGAGCGCGCCGTCCAGCGTCTGGTTCGTCGTGGTGACCACGACGTTCCCACCGGCCGGCATCGCGTCGCGCGCGTTGAGCACGAGGTTCATCACCACTTGCTCCATCTGGCCCGCGTCGGCAAACACTGGATCCAGCTCGGGCTCGAGCTGCGTGACGAGCCGGACGTCGCCGCTGATGACGCGCCGCAGCATCCGCTCCATGTTGCCGACGGTCTCGTTCAGATCCAGCGGCTTGGGCTGCAGCACCTGACGCCGGCTGAAGGCGAGGAGCTGCCGCGTGAGAGTCGCGGCGCGCGTGGCCGCCTCGTGGATCTGGATCACGTCGTCTCGCCGTGCGTCGGACGGATCGATCGCGTCGAGCAATAGCTCGACGTTGCAGTTGATTGCCGTGAGCAGGTTGTTGAAGTCGTGCGCGATGCCGCCCGCGAGCTGGCCGACGGCTTCCATCTTCTGCGCCTGACGAAGCTGCGAGGCGAGCTCGGCTCGCTCGGAGACGTCGGTGATGGTGCCGATGCAGCGCGCCGGCTTGCCCTCGGCGTCGCGCGTGATCGTTCCGCGCTCGGACACGGTGGCATAGCTCCCGTCGCCGCGGCGCACGCGATACTCCATCGACCAACGCGAGCCGATCCCGTCGCGCACGACGGGGAACAGGATGCCCTGGACGCGCTCGAGATCGTCCGGATGGATCACCGAGAACCACCACTCCGCCGATGGCTCGATGCCCTCGTACTGGAGCACCGCATCGAGCGCGTTGCTGCGATAGGCGGCGCCGGACGCGATGTCGTAGTCGTACACCATGCTGCCGCTGCTCTCGACGACGAGCCGGAAGCGCTCGTCGGAGCGCTCCTTCAGACCCTCCGACCGCAGGCGCGAGACCTCGTCGGCCAGCAGCCGGCTCGCGTCGCGCTCGCGTCGCGCGGTGCGCCCGAAGAAGAGCGCAGCCGCGCCCGCCACCGCGGTACTCAGCAGCAATCCCGCGGCGGGCCATTCTCGTTCAGACAGTTCCATACCGACCCGCGGGAAGTTGGAGTCGTCGCGACGAACGACGTGCTCCGGCTGACATCGGGCACGCGCGCGCCCGCGCGAACGTTGGGCTCGTGTACTCCGTCTATCAAGCTACGCGCCACGCGCCGCTGGTGCCCACTCCGCCCCGGGTCTAACCTTCCGCGATGAACGACGACAGCCCCTCCTTCGTCCGTGGCATCTTCGCCGGGGCGATTCACGATGCGGCGCTCTTCCCGTTCCCGGTGACGCTCGAAGAACGCGATCCGCAGGAGACGCGCACCGTGCGACGTCTCCTCGAGTCGCTCGACCGGATGAGCCGAGGACTGATCGATCCGGCGCGCATCGACGAAGAGGAGACGATCGGCGAGGAGGTGATCGCCGGTCTCGCCGACGCGGGATTCCTCGCGCTGTCGATCCCGCGCGAGTACGGCGGATTGGGATTGTCGCCCGCCGCGTACTCGCACGTGTTCGGCGCGATCTCCAGCCTCGATCCCTCGCTCGGCGTGCTGATCGCGGTGCACTGCGGACTCGGCGCTAAGGCGATCGTGCTGTACGGCACTCCCGCGCAGAAGGAGCGCTACCTGCCGATGCTCGCACGCGGCGACACGCTCGCCGCGTACGCCCTGACCGAGCCCGAGACGGGGAGCGACGCGCAGCACATCGTGACCAGGGCGCGGTTGAGCGAGGACGGCTCGGAGTGGATCCTCGACGGCCGCAAGCACTGGATCGGCAATGGTCATCGCGCCGGCGTGATCGCGACGTTCGCGCAGACGGAGGAGATGCGGGACACAGGACCCGTCTCTCGTCCAACAGCCTTCATCATCCGCCCCGACATGCCCGGGTTCCGCGTCGTCGGCACGGTGCGGAAGATGGGGATCCGCGGCTCCACGCAGGCGGAGCTCGCGTACGAGGGGCTCCGCGTTCCGGCGGATCACCTGCTCGGCACGCGCGGCAAGGGGTTCGGCGTCGCAGTCAACGTGCTCAACGCGGGACGCATGACGTTGGCCGCCGGATGCACCACCGGCACGAAGAAGATTCTCGCCCAGATGAACGACTTCGCCGAGTGGCGGGTGCAGTTCGGCAAGCCGATCGCCGACTTCGAGATCACGCAGCGCAAGCTCGCACGCACGGCGACCGACGTGTACGCGGCGGACGCGATGCTCGGCCAGCTCGTGCGCGTGGCCGAGTCGCCGGAGGGCGACTACGCGCTCGAGGCAGCGTGCTGCAAGGTGTTCGCGAGCGACATGCTCTGGCGCGCCGCGGACGAGATGGTGCAGATCGCCGGGGGCCGCGGCTTCGTGAAGCCATATCCCTACGAGCGGCTGCTGCGCGACGCGCGCATCAACCGGATCTTCGAGGGAACGAACGAGATCCTGCGCCTGTTCATCTCGCTCAACGGCATCGAGGAGCCCGCGGCGAAGCTCAAGGAGCTCGGCGTCGCGCTTCGCCGGCCGCTCAAGAACCTCGGTCTGCTCTCGGAGTTCGCGCGCTCGCGCATCGCGACGCGGCTCGGCGCCACGCCCACGCTGGACGTGGAGCTGCACGAGCGACTCCGGGGACACGCGTCGCACTTCGAGAAGCACGTCGCGGAGTTGAAGGACGCGGCCGAGCGCGTGATCCGCACGTATCGAAAGCAGGTGGTGGAACGACAGCAGGAGCTCGAGCGGCTCGCGGACATGGCGATCGAGATGTTCGCCACCGCGTGCGTGCTGTCGCGCACCCAGCAGATTCTCGAGGCGCAGGGCGAAGCGGCGAGCGAGCGCGAGCTCGCGCTGTGCGATCTGTTCGTCGTCGAAGCGGGGCGGCGCTTCCGCGCCAGCCGCGTGGCGATCCACTCGCCGCAGGACGAGACGCGCCGCGCGGTCGCGGCGAACGTGCGCGCGGACAAGGGTTACGGCGTGCCCGACGCCATTCTACCAGACGAT
Source organism: Gemmatimonadaceae bacterium (assembly GCA_036008805.1). Taxonomy (GTDB): domain Bacteria; phylum Gemmatimonadota; class Gemmatimonadetes; order Gemmatimonadales; family Gemmatimonadaceae; genus AG11. The sequence continues at coordinate 4,656 of DASYMZ010000045.1, read as the reverse complement.
GCGGCCGTCGCCGCGCCAGCACTGTCGGAGCTGAGATGAGCACTGTGCCACGGATCTACGACGTCTCCATGCCGCTGCGCACTGGCGGGCTGGTCTATCCGAACAATCCGCCGATCTCGATCACACCGGTATCGGAGATCGCCAAGGGAGCCACGGCGAACGTGTCGCGGGTGGACATGGGCTCGCACACGGGGACGCACGTGGACGCGCCGCTCCATTTCATGGATGGCGGCGCGGGGGTGGACGAGCTCCCGCTCGACGTGCTGATGGGCCCCGCGCGCCTGATCGCGTTCGGCGACGAGGTGCTCGCGGTCGGCGAGGCCGAGCTGCGACGGCACGATCTGAGCGGAGTGACCCGGCTTCTGATCCGCACCCGCAACTCGGCGTGGCTCGCGAGCGGAAGCACGGAGTTCCATCCCGACTTCACGCACGTGGCGCCGGATGGCGCGGCGTATCTGGTGTCGCTGGGCGTTCGCCTCGTCGGAGTCGACTATCTGTCGGTCGAGCAGTTTCATTCGCCGCATCACAGGACGCATCGGACGCTGCTCGAGAATGGCGTGGTGATCGTCGAGGGGATGTCGCTGAGCGAGCCGCCGGCCGGGGACTACGAGTTGCGATGTCTGCCGCTGCTGCTCGCGGGATTGGATGGGGCACCCGCGAGAGCTGTTCTGGTGGGCTGAGCGTTCGCACCAAGCTTCGATTGGCGATCCAAGAACGGGATCACGGATCCAATGCGGATTGGACGGAAACAGCCGGATACTGCAACGGCAACAGATCGCACGGAGCCCACGAGGAACTGCCGAGCACGCAGAGAACCGAAGCGGCTCACTGATTGGGGGTACGGCGGAGAGATCTCTCCGCCGCGCTCCAAAGCATGATCATCGCCATCTGATTGGATGTCTGCCTGGAGGGAAGTGGCGTCACGACAGAGCAGTACCCGGCAGTTTCCGTCTGAATCCGTCTAGGATCCGTGATCCCGCTTTTCTGACGCCACGAGATACGTCCAAGAGCATCACCAACCCTCCTCCAGAACAGAAATGCAGCTCGCGATGATCGGCCTCGGCAAGATGGGTGGCAACATGGTCGAGCGCCTGATGCGCAACGGCCACTCGGTGGTCGCGTTCGATCGCGACCCGGCGGTGGTGGGGAAGTACCAGCAGCTCGGGGCCAGTCCGGCGAAGGACCTCGCCGACGTGGTGAAGCAGCTCGCCGCGCCGCGGGTGATCTGGATCATGGTCCCCGCCGGCAAGCCGGTGGACGACACGATCGCCGCGCTGCTGCCGGCGCTCGGCAAGGGCGACATCCTCATCGACGGCGGCAACTCGAAGTACACCGACTCCATGGCGCGCGCCGAGCGGCTGGCGGCCGACGGGATCCGCTTCATCGATTCGGGGACGAGTGGCGGGATCTGGGGGCTCGAGAACGGCTACTGCCTGATGGTCGGCGGCGATCGCGACGCGGTGGCGCACTGCGAGCCGATCTTCACCGCGCTCGCGCAGCCCGGCGGCTACGCGCACGTCGGACCCGCCGGTGCGGGCCACTACGTGAAGATGGTGCACAACGGCATCGAGTACGCGCTGCTGCAGGGCTACGCCGAGGGCTACGAGATTCTCTCCGCGTCGAAGAAGTTTCCCGGGCTCGATCTGCATCAGATCGCCGAGCTCTGGCAGCACGGCAGTGTCGTGCGCTCGTGGCTCAACGAGCTCGCCGTCGACGCGTTCGCGAAGGACGCGAAGCTGGAGAAGCTCAAGGGGTTCGTCGCCGATTCGGGTGAAGGGCGCTGGACCGTGGCGGAAGCGATCGAGGAGGACGTCCCCGCGCCGGTGATCACGCTGTCGCTGCTGATGCGGCTGCGGTCGCGGCAGGAGGACTCGTTCGGCGCGAAGGTGATCGCGGCGCTGCGCAACGAGTTCGGCGGTCATGCGGTGAAGGGCTCGTGACGGCGAGCGATCGCGGCCCCACGCCGAACGCGACGATGCGCGCCGTGGCGCGCTATGGCGACCACGCGCCGCACGTCGAGCGCGCCGACCAGTGCACGATGGTGATCTTCGGCGCGACGGGCGACCTGACCAAACGGAAGCTGTTCCCCGCCCTCTACCAGCTCCACGTCGAGAAGCTGCTGGCGCCGCAGTTCGCGGTGCTCGCCGTGGGCCGCGAGTCGACGATCGACGACGCGAGCTTCCGACAGAAGATGCGCGAGGCGCTCTCGGAGTCGGACGAGGTGAAGAAGGTCAACGAGCAGGATTGGCAGGAGTTCTCGAAGCGAATCTTCTTCGTCGGCGGCGACGCGACGAGCATCGACGCGTATCCGGCGATCAAGGCGAAGCTCGACGAGATCGAGTCGACCTGCGAGCAGACCGAGCGCAACCGCTTCTTCTATCTCGCCGTGCCGCCCAGCGTCTTCGAGCCGATCGTGCGGCAGCTCTCGGTGAGCGGCCTCGTACCGCGCATCGTCGATCCGGAGGCGCGCCCGTGGGCGCGCATCGTCGTCGAGAAGCCGTTCGGGCGCAGTCTGGAGACGGCGAAGGCGCTCAACACGCTCGTGCTGTCGCTGTTCGCCGAGCACCAGGTGTATCGCATCGATCACTTCCTCGGGAAGGAGACGGTGCAGAACGTGCTCGTGCTGCGGTTCGCCAACTCGATCTTCGAGCCCCTGTGGAACCGCCGCTGGGTGTCGCACGTGGAGATCACCGCGGCCGAGACGGTCGGCGTGGAAGCGCGCGGCAAGTACTACGAGGAAGCGGGCGTCGTGCGCGACATGTTCCAGAACCATCTCCTGCAGCTGCTCGCACTGACGGCGATGGAGCCGCCACCGGCGATGACCGCCGACGCCGTGCGCGACGAGAAGGTGAAGCTGCTCAAGTCCGTCCGGTGGCTCACGCCGGAGACGATCCCGTCGAGCGCGGTGCGCGCGCAGTACGGCAAGGGAACGCTCAAGGGTCAGGAGGTGCCGGGCTATCGCGAGGAGCCCGACGTGTCGAAGGAGTCGCAGACGCCGACCTTCGCGGCGGTGCGGCTGTTCGTCGACAACTGGCGGTGGAAGGGCGTGCCGTTCTATCTGCGCAGCGGCAAGCGGATGACGAAGCGCGTCTCCGAGATCGCCGTGCACTTCCACGCGCCGCCGCATCTCATGTTCGGCGGCAACGGCGCGGGAAGGGAGCTCGCACCGAACGTGCTGGTGATGCGGGTGCAACCGAACGAGGGCATCTCGCTGAACTTCGAGGTCAAGGTGCCGGGCGCGATGGTGGCGCTGACGCAGGACGTCGAGGTCGCGCCGGTGGACATGGACTTCACGTACGCGGAAGCGTTCGGCGAGACCGCGGCGCCGGCGTACGAGACGCTTCTGCTCGACGTGATGATCGGCGAGATGACGCTGTTCACCCGCAGCGACGAGGTGGAAGCCGCGTGGCGTCTGATCGATCCGCTGTTGAACTACTGGAGCGAGCACCCGGCGAACCCGATGTCGACGTACCCGGCGGGAAGTTGGGGGCCGCAGGAGGCGGAAGCGCTGATCTCGTGCGAGGGGTGTGCGTGGAGGACGCCCTGACGTTCGAACCACCACTGCCTGTCGAACCGCCACTCCCTGGAGGTGGTGGTGAGTAGCGGTAGGGGGATGTCGTAGCGGGTAGCGTGGTAGCGGGTAGCAGAACGGCCTCGGGACATCGAAGCATCCCGAGGCCGTGCCGCGTCCTGCATCAAGGCTTCATCTTCGACGGATCATCCGCGGGGTTCACGTACTTGATCGCGAAGGGGCCCATCGCGCTGATCTGGATCTTCGAATGCGCGTTGGCCGTGGCGTAGTGATTCATGTTCGCCTTCAGATTCACCGACTGCCCCGGCTTGAGCCACTTCGTCGCCTTCGCGTCGATCTTGTCGGCCATGCCGTATCCGAAGCTGCCGCTCTTGACCGTCACGACCTCGTCGGTGGGATGGCTGTGCGGCGGTACCACGTAGCCCTTCGGCATGTCGAGCTGCACGACGAAGGGCGCGGCCTTGCCGGGATCGCCACTGACGACGGCCATCTTTGCGCCTGCGGGGAGAACCGCGGGGGCTGGGCCCCACGTGAGCTTGGCGGACTTCTGCGCGTGCGCGGGTGTGGCGTGCAGCGCGGCAACGATCGCCGCGGTGGCGAGTGAGCAGCTGCGGAGCGACATGACGACCTCCTGTGAGGAATATCGACCGGCTCGACCGTCGATCGACGGCTGGTCGAATCTGAAGAGCCCGGGCGGCGGCGCAAGGACACGCATCACCACCACGGCTCCTCGTGAGCGGACCATGCGGTCGGTGCCGGCGTCGGCATCCTCGCCGGTGCAGGCTGGTCCACACCTCATTCGCGGAAAGCGCCAGCAGTCGGACACCAGTCGCGCGAAGCCCAGTGGTATCCCGTTGACGTCCTCGACCGGTGTTCGTCGTGGTGACGTCTTTCGCCTTGCCGCCGTGCTGGGCGATGGGCTCGTTCGCGGGTGAGCGGTGGAGCGAGTGTGTCCCCACGCGCAGGCACTGCTCACTCTCCAACGGTTCATCACACCCCTTCGAAATCGATGAACCCCTTCCGCATGTCCGTCCTCACGAGCTTCACCCGCACGCGCTCGCCGACGTCCATCCCCTTCTCGCCGCGCATCACTCTCCCCTCGGCCGGCGGCGACAGCAGACGCA
>DASYMZ010000044.1:0-22020 GCA_036008805.1 Gemmatimonadaceae bacterium | reverse complement strand
TCGGGCGCGACGTGGTGGTGAAGGTCATCGCGCCGGAGCTGCGCGAAGGGCTGAGCGCCGAGCGATTCGCGCGCGAAGTGCTGCTCGCCGCGCGGCTCCAGCAGGCGAACATCGTCCCCGTGCTGAGCGCCGGCGACGCGGACGGGATGGCGTACTTCACGATGCCATACGTCGACGGGCAGACGCTGCGCACGCGCATCGAGCGCGGCCGCGTTCCGCTCGGCGATGCGCTCGACGTGCTCCGCGACATCGCACGCGCGCTCGCCTACGCTCATGCGCAGGGAATCGTCCACCGCGACGTGAAGCCGGAGAACGTGCTCCTCTCGTCGGGCACCGCGGTGGTCACCGACTTCGGCATCGCGAAGGCGCTCGTGGCCGCGAGGACGAACGACGGCGCCAGCGCGCACGCGACGGCGCTCACCCAGGCGGGGATGTCGATCGGCACGCCGGCGTACATGTCGCCCGAGCAGGCGCTCGGCGAGGACGTGGATGTGCGCACCGATCTCTACGCGTGGGGCGTGATCGCGTACGAGCTGCTCGCCGGCGCGCATCCGTTCGCGTCGTGCACGTCGGCGCAGAAGCTGGTCGCGGCGCATCTGAGCGAGACGCCCGCGCCGCTCTCCGCCGAAGTGCCGCCGGACGTCGCCGCGCTCGTGATGCGGTGTCTCGCGAAGGATCCGTCGCAGCGTCCGGCCGGCGCGGCGGAGCTGCTCGCGCAGCTCTCGGCGGCGGTGACGCCGGGTGCGCGCGCGGCGGGGGTGAACACGCCGCGGCGCACGCCGCTCGTGCGATGGGCCGTCGCCGCGGGAGTAGTGCTCGTGCTGGGCACAGTGGCGGCGTTCGCGCTCTCGCGCCGAGCGCCGTCCATCGCGGCGACGCACACGGTGGTCGTCGTGCCGTTCGAGAACCTCGGCGATCCGGCCGACGCGTACTTCGCCGCCGGCGTGAGCGACGAGATTGCCGGCCAGCTCGCGCGTCTCCCCGGACTTCAGGTGATCGGACGCGAAGGGGTGCGGAAGTTCGAGGGATCGTCGCAGCGGTCGGCGCGCGACATCGCGCGCGAGCTCGGCGCCGCGTACGTGCTGAGCGGCACGGTGCGCTGGGCGCGCACGGGGCCGAAGAACGGCGTGGACGGCGGCACGCGGGTGCGCATCGTCCCCGCGCTCGTGAACGTCGCGACCGGAGTGCAGGAGTGGGGGGAGTCGTCGGAGGAGCCGCTCACCGATGTCTTCAAGGTGCAGGCTGATGTAGCCGAGCGAGTGGCGTCGGCGCTGTCGGTGACGCTGGGCGGTGCGACGCGCGCGGCGCTGCGCCATGAAGAGAGCCGCGACCCCGAGGCGCGCGACGCGCAGCTGCTGGGCCGGTATCTGCTGCGGCAGCGCGGCGCGGGCAATCTGCGCAACGCGCAGGCGGCGTTCCAGCGCGCGGTCGCGCGCGACTCCACCTACGCGCGCGCGTGGGCGGGGCTGTCGGAGGCGGCGGCGCTGCTGCCGGTGTACTACGACACGACCGAGGCGGACGACGTGCTGCTCGCGCGCGCGGACCGCGCGGCGCATCGCGCAGTGGCGCTCGACAGCACGCTGCCCGAGGCACAGATGGCGCTCGCGCGCTCGTACTCGGCGCAGTTCCGTTTCAACGACGCGCTGCGCGCAGTGGATCGCGCATTGGCGCTCGACCCGAACGCGACGCTCGCGCACACGTTGAAGTACGAGATCCTCACCGCGCTTGGCCGGGTCGCGGCGGCCGACACGGCGTCGCGGCGCGCGGTGGAGCTCGACGGGCTCTCGGCGCTCGCGGTCAACAATCGCGCGGTGTGGTTCATGACGTCCGGGCAGGCGGACAGTGCGGTGCACTACTCGGAGCGCGCCAACCAGATCTCCCCTGGCGAGGTGCAGTGGCAGCGGACTCTGGGCATGCTGTACGCGCGGGCGGGCCGATACGAGGACGGCGTGCGCCAGTGTGCCGCCAGCTTCAGTTCGGCCGACAGGTGCAGGGCGATGCTGGGCTTGATCGCCGGAGTGCCCGAGATGCGAGAGGCGGGACTCGTGCTCCTCGGCGGATTGGACAGGGCGCCACGCGTCCTTCGCTCGCCGGTGTTGGCCGCGATGATCTACGCGCGCCTCGGGATGGCCGACTCGATGTTCTCGCGTTTGCGGAGCGGGATCGCGCAGCACGACGACTCGTTCACGCACCTGATCACGGCCCGCGACTTCGCGACGTATCAGTCCGATCCGCGCTGGGATGCGATCGTGGGGGAAGTGCGGCGGCGGTGACGACGCGCGGGGCGGTGATCGTGACAACGACGTGAGTGGGCTCTAGTTCCCAACGCTGTCGACCGCCGCCTTCATCTGCGCCACCCAGTTGGGCACGACGCGCAGATAGCGCGCGCTCGACTGCTCGGGCCCCTGCGCGTAGATGATCCCGCCGTCCCACGACACGCGGTTCGACCAGCCCGCGGTGTCGGAGAATCGTGGATCGCGCGCCCAGAGCGTCGGACTGCCCGCCGGCTCACCAGTGGCGGGGTTCACTCGCGACGAGTACCACGAGACGCCCGACCTGAACAACACTTCGGTGTCGGACAGCCAGAGCGGCTCGACGCCCTGCGCCGCGAGCTGAATGCGCTCGGGCTTCAGTGGAAAGGTGCCGAGCATGATCCGCCCGTCGCGATCCTGATAGGTCACGAGCCGTCCGCTCGGCGAGAGGCTCATGAACGACGGCTCGAGCGCGAGCGTGTCGAAGTGGAGTGGATGCACCGATGGATCGATGCGCATCGCACGCGAGGTCGACGCGATCTGGACGAGCGCGGTGTGCTCGTCGGAGAAGTCGATCAGCTCGGGGAGCGGCGTCGAGATTGGCGCGCTCGCAATGGTGTCGGGTAGGTTGGCCGACGCGGGCGATCCGGACACGAGGTACGAGCGCGCCGAGTCGCGCAGGGATACGAGCAGACGGGTGCCGTCGCGATTCCACAACGCGTGCCGGATGGTCCGCGCGCGCAGCCAGGTGAAGCTCTGCCCGTCCTTCAGATCGTAGATGCGGAGCTCCTGACCCTGCGCGCCGAGCACGACGGCCGCGAGCTTGCGACGATCTCGGCTCAGGTCGAAGCGCTGGAAGACGTCCGGCCCGAGCGGCAGCGGCTGCGCAGCCTGCCCCGATCGAATGGTCACCATGCGCAGCACCTGCGCGTCGGGGCCGGGAACGTAGACGAGCGTGCCGTTGGCCGAGATGTCGTACTGCGCGAGGCCCGCTGACTCACGCCGAACATTCGGCACGAGCACGACGGACCGACCGAGCGCCTGACTCTTCGCATCGTACGACGCAGCGCTCAGGTCTCCCGACGGAGACACGAAGACGACGTACTTCTCGCCGACGAGCCGGAAGTCGCTGCCGCGCGCGAGATTGCCCGGCGACCCATCGGCCGCGCGCCCGACGAGGAATCGCTGGGTGCCCTGCACGGTATCCACCATCCACCCGAGGCGGTTCATGCCGCACAGCAGCTCGCCGCTCTCCGAGATCCACTTGCCAAAGGTGCAGCGGGCGACTCTGGTCTCCCTCGTGAGGCCCGCCTCGGCATCGATCCATGCGAGACGCTGGCCATCGCTGTGCAGCGCGATGAGCTGGCGCGGCGAGAGCCACTGCAGAGTCACGGGAGTTCCGACGACGGTGAGCTGCTTGGGAGTGCCGCCGGTGACCGGCACGACCATCACCTTGTTCGCCAGGACGAAGGCGACGCGCGAGCCGTCGGGAGAGATCTGCGCCGAGACGCCGCCCTCCGTGCCGGCGATGGGCCCGCCGCGCGCGTCGCGAAGACTTCTCGACCAGAGGACCGACGACTCGCCGAGCACCACCGGATAGACGGCGAACGCGCCGTCGGCCGAGATGGAGACGTTGGTGGTCGCGGTGCCGTAGCCCGGCTGATCCACCGGACCGGTGAAGCTCATCGGTGCCGAGTCGGGCAGCGCGGCGTCGTAGACCGTGGGACCGGAAACGACGGTGCCTCCGCGCGCCCTGACCCAACCAGCCGCGGCGAGCAGCGCGATGGCGATCAGCGCGAGACCCACCGCCACGGCGCGTCGCGCGCGCGGTCGCACGTCCGATGCACGCTGCACGCGCGTCGCACGTGGTGCCGCCGCGCCCTCGGCGATCGCGCTCGAGAACTTCGCCGCGCTCTCGAAGCGATCGGCGGGGAGCTTCTCGAGCGCGGTGAGCACCGCGTCGTCGAGCTGCGCGTTCACGCTGCCGCGCAGTGCGGACGGCGGTGCGGCGCGCTCGGTGATCACCTTCGCGACGATCGACTGCGCCGTCGGACCGGTGAATGGCGGCTGCCCGGTGAGCATCTCGTAGAGCACGCAGCCGAGCGCGTAGACGTCGGTGCGCGCGTCGAGGTCGCGCTCGCCCATCGCCTGCTCGGGGGACATGTAGTGCGGCGTGCCGAGTGACATGCCGGTCTCGGTCATTCGCGAGTCGGCGCTGCGCGCGGCGAGCGCGATGCCGAAGTCCGCGACGACGGCATGTCCGTCGTGCAGCAGGATGTTCTCCGGCTTGACGTCGCGATGGATGACGCCGTGCGCGTGCGCGTACTGGAGCGCGTCGGCAACCTGGGTCGCGATGCGAACGGCGTCGCCGATGGGGAGCTGCTTCTCGCGCGTCAGCCGGTCGCGGAGCGACTCGCCATCGACGAACGGCATGACGTAGTAGACAGTGCCGTCGATCTCGCCGGAGTCGTGCAGCGAGAGGATGTGCGGATGCTGCAGGTTCGCCGTCGTCTTGATCTCGGCGAGGAAGCGCGCCGCGCCGATGACCGCCGCGAGCTCCGGCTTGAGCACCTTGAGCGCGACGTTGCGGGCGTGGCGCACGTCGAACGCGAGATACACCGTCGCCATGCCGCCCGCGCCGAGCTCGCGCTCGATGCGGTAGCGGTCGGCGAGACGCGAGGTCAGTCGATCGACGGGCCCATGGGTCACGGGTTACCGGCGCGTGGGAGGTGGGATGGTGGTCCGGCGGGCGGGAGAGATAGTAGCCTGTCTGGCGACCGAGCGCGACTGAAGCGAGTGTTCTCGCCTGGCTTCGATACCGAGCCCACTACCGCCGCTTCCGCTTCTTCCCTCGCGCCACCTCGGTCGCCAGCGCATCCAACGGCTGATCCCAGAACGTCCGGAACTGCGCGAGCCATTCGTCCACTTCACGAAGCGCCGACCCGTCGATCGAGTACAACCGCCGCGGTCCATCGCTGCGCACCGACGCAAAGCCGTTGTCGCGCAGCACGCGCAGATGCTGCGAGACCGCGGACTGGGTGATCCCGAACTCGCGCTCGACGATCTGCACGACGTCGCCCGAGCTGCTCTCGCCATCGCGGAGCAGCTCGAGGATGCGACGCCGCACGGGATCGCCCAGCACATCGAAGGCGTGCATCAGCCCTTCTCGTCGAACGGCTCGCCCATGTATGCCGACGTGGTGCGCCCCGCGCTCTGTCGCGCGAGCTCGGCGTCGGTACCGAAGGCGATCGACGCGTCGCACCATGCGTCGCTGCTCTGTCGAAGGAACCGCTTTCCCTCGTCGCTCGCGAGCCACGCCATGCCGGTCTCCGGTGTGACGGACGCGCCGGTCGAGTAGTGCTGGTCGAGGCCGAGGAGCGCCGAGTCCCAGCCGACGCCGACGGCGCCGGGGCCGAATCTGTTCCACATGTCGCCGGGAACGTGCGCGATGTGCTCGAGGCGCAGCACGGTGCTCTCGGGCGACTGCTCAGTGAGCGCGACGTTGACCCAGCTCGCCTGGCCCTGCATCTCCCACGTGAGGCCGAGGTCGCGCGGCGGCTCGCAGCGCACGACCTCGCCGCCGGCGTTGCCCGTCAGTTGATAGCGTCCGCCGAGCCGCAGGTCCCCGGAGATGGGGAGGAACCAGCGCGGAATGCGCTCGGCGGTGGTGAGCGCGTCCCAGAGATCGTCGACCGACGTGGGATACGAGCGCGTCGCGACGAGCACGTACGCGCCGTCGGACTCTCGGCGTGAGAGGGTGCGGGTGGTCATTCCCAGCACTCGCTGGACGTCGATGGTCATCGGCTGCGCTCCTGGATGAGAGGGAACGCAAGGATATTAGCAGTAACTAATATAAGTCAAGACTACTGCGCGATGATCTGGCCGGCGGTGCCCGATCGCGTCACGACCCAGCTGCTGTCGTCACCCGACGTCAGGACCGGCGTCGTGCTGGCTGATGGTCATGCCTTCGCATAGGTTCGTCGCGAACGAGCGGTATGCGTGATCGACGGTAGACACGGTCATCAGCCGGAGGCTCCTGTGCAGGACGAGAACGCCGAGTCCATCGACGACTACATCGCCGCCTTTCCGCCGAAGATCCGAACGCGCCTCAACGCGATGCGGCGCACGATCCGCAAGCACGCGCCGGAGGCGACCGAGAAGATCAGCTACCGCATCCCGACCTTCTACCTGAACGGCAACCTCGTTCACTTCGCCGCGTTCAATCATCACGTCGGCTTCTATCCCGGGGCGGCCGGCATCGCGGAGTTTCGCGACCTGCTGAAGGACTACGAGAGCGCGAAGGGATCCGTGCAGTTCCCGCACGACGAGCCGCTGCCACTCGAGATCGTCGCCCAGATCGTGAAGTTCCGCGTCGAGCAGAACAGGTGGAAGAAGGTGAAGAAGAGTGTGAACAAGAGCACGGCCAAGCGCGCGAGCAAGAGCGCGCGCAAGCGTTCGCCGGAGTCGCGATGACGGGCCGCGGTCGTGAAGCCAACAAGCCCAACCCGGCACTCGCGCCGCTCGAGCGGATCGTCGGCGACTGGACGACGACGGGCACTCACCCGATGGTGCCCGGCACGACCTTTCACGGCCGCACGTCGTGCGAGTGGATCGAGGGAGGCGCGTTCCTCATGCTGCGCTCGGAGATCGACGAGCCCGAGATTCCGACCGGGATCGCGATCATCGGCAGCGACGACGCGCTCGGCACCCTGTCGATGCTGTACTTCGACGAGCGCGGGGTGTCTCGACGCTATGAGGTCTCGATGATCGGCGACGTGCTGCGATGGTGGAGAGACGCGCCCGGATTCGCGCAGCGGATGACGTGCACGATCTCCGTCGATGGTCGCACGATGAGCGCCAAGGGCGAGCTGTCGCGCGACGACAGGACGTGGGAGGGCGATCTCGAGCTGACGTACACCCGCGCGACGTAGCCGGCGACACGCACCAACCGAGCTCCAATGTGGTCCGGTCGGTGCGAGACTCCGCCAACGGACGGTGTGCGTCGTCTGCTAGTGATCGCGTCCGCGGCCGGTGCGCTCCTGTAGCTCGTCGATCCGCTTCGAGGCCTCGGCCTTCGTGAGACTCTCGTCGAAGTCCTCACCCGCTTCCTGCGTGAGCGTCTTGAGATACGACGCCTGCGAGGCGGTCATACTCTCGTCGCCGGTCACCCACTCGTCCGGATCCTTCTGAACGGTCTCGGCGGTCGTCTGATCGTTGGTCTTGTTGGACATCGTCGGTCCTCCTTCATGTGGAGTGCTGGGGCCGCTGCCTTCTCGCCCCGCCATATAAGGAAGAAGTGCATTTCGTGTGCCGAACAAAGCCCGAAAGGCCATCTCAGTCCGTCAGCCTCCGTCACACGAACGATGCGTGGCCAGCACGTCCCGCTGCTCGGCCGCGAAGGCGGGTGAACGGATCGGGCGAGCGATCGACGCGGGACTCGAGCCGCCGAAGCGGCAGGATCAGCGCAGCACGGCACCGGGTGCGGCGCGTCGGGCGCAAGTTTATCGTTTCACTGAATGAAGCCCTACGAGAAGCTCGGCGAAGCGCGCACCCCGAACGGCAGCGTGCTCGCCCTCTACCGCCATGACGGCGCGTATCTCATTCGCGCCGACGGCGTGGAGCTCATGTCGACGCGGCGGCACCTCTCCGAGGACCGGCTGGCGGAGGTGGCGTGCGCTCCGATCAAGGAGCGACCGAACGCGCGCGTGCTGATTGGCGGGCTCGGTCTCGGCTTCACGCTCCGCGCCGCGCTCCGGGAGCTGCGCGCGGACGCCGAGGTCGTCGTCGCGGAGCTGCTGGCCGAGGTGATCGAGTGGAACGCGGACCCGCGGTTCGAGCTGTCGGCGGAATCGATGCGCGATCCGCGCGTGCGCGTGGTGCAGGAAGACGTCGTCGACGTGCTGCGCGACAACGCCGGCGGCTTCGACGCGATCATGCTCGACACCGACAACGGGCCGGACGGGATGCTGATGTCCGAGAACGTGCGACTGTACTCGCGGCATGGCATCGGCGACACGATTGCCGCGCTCCGGACGGGCGGGTCGATCGTGTACTGGTCCGTCGGCGACGACCGCGCGTTCGCCGGAGCGCTGCGCGGCGCGAGGCTGCAGGTGGAGACGCTGCACGTGCGGGCGCACGACACGGCGGGGCCGATGCACACGCTGTACGTGGCGACTCCTCGCGCGTAGATGAGCAGACGTAGTCACCCGAGCGCCGCCGCGCCGGCCCACGTCTGACCTGGCGTCGGCATCCACATCGTCGCTCAGCCCTCGTACTCGTCGTGACGGCGCCACCAGACGCCCTGCTCGTTGCGTCCCTTGGGCGTGCGGTCGAGCCACTGGTACATGCCCCAGAGTCCGTCGAGACCGCGAGCGTAGGCCGAGTAGGTGTGGTAGACGATGCCGCCCTCGAGCACGAACGCGCTCACGCCCGGCCGCTCGCGCGTGTAGCCGGCGACGTCGGTGCCGGTCGTCGCGGCCAGCAGCGCGACCGGACCTTCGCTGCCGCGGAGCTGCCACTCCCGCACGGTCTTTCCGGCGAGCGGCTCGCTCACGATCGCCTTGGGCACGGGCGACTCGCGCCGATAGTTGTAGTAGATGCCTTCCGTGCGCTGCTGCTCCTTGCTGAACCCGACGGCGAACTCGGAGTTGAAGTCGCTGCTCGCCGAGGACGCCCACGGAAAGGTCCACCCCATGCGCTGCTTGTAGCTCTGCAACTTCGCGAGCGGCGCGCGGGACACGACGCCGAACATGACGTCGTGGTTCGCGAGGTGCACCGCGATGCCGTTGAAGCCGTCAGCGATCGACGAGCAGGACGGGCATCCAGCCTTGTAGTCGGGGCCGAACATGAAGTGATAGAGGAGAAGCTGCGAGCGGCCGCGGAAGAGATCGGCCAACGAGACGCTCCCCTCTTCGGTGTCGAAGCGATACTCCTTGTCGATCCGAACCCAGGGCAGCTCCCGCCGCCGCTGCGCCAGCTCGTCGCTGCGGCGCGTGTGCTCCTTCTCCGCCTCGAGCAGCTCGAGCCGCGCGGCGAGCCACTCGTCTCTCGTGCCAGTGATGTGCGTCGTCATCGTCGTGTCTCCGGTCAGGGGTCGTCGTGGAACCGACGCGATAGTCGTCGGGCACGAGCTAGACTTACGGGCGGACAGTGAGACGATGAGAGTTACAAGTCTGACGGGATTCGAATGGACGCGGTGATCGCCGGCGCGGCGCGAGCGCTCGCCAACGGCGACCCGCTCGGTGCGCTGAAGCGGGTCGCACTCCGAGACGACGCGCCGGGTCTCGCGCTACGCGGCATCGCGATGGCGCAGCTCGGCGACCTGGCGCGTGCGAGGGTGCTGTTGCGGCGCGCGGCTCGCGCGTTCGGCGCGAAGGAGGTGGTGTCGCGCGCGAGGTGCGTCGTGGCCGAAGCGGAGATCGCGCTCGCGACACGCGATCTGAGCTGGTCGGTGAAGGCGCTCGACTCGGCGCGCATCGCGCTCGAGTCGCACGGCGACCGGGTGAACGCCGCGCACGCGCGCTATCTCGAAGCGCGGCGTCTCCTGCTGATCGGGCACGTGGACGAGTGCGAGAGCGCGCTCGCCGAGCTGGATCCCGCGTCGCTCCCGCCCGCGTTGCGAGCCGCGTACGAGCTCGTGGCCGCGGGAGTCGCGACGCGTCGTCTCGAGACGAAAGGCGCGCGCGCCGCGCTGGAGCGCGCCGAGCGTGCCGCGCGGCAGGCGGGGATCGCCGCGCTCACGGCGGAGGTGGAGCACGCGTGGCTCGTGCTCACCGCGCCCGCGGCGCGCCTGATCGACCGCGGCGAGGAGCGCGTGCTGCTGCTCGACGACGTCGAGGCGCTGCTGGCGTCGAGATCGTTCGTCGTCGACGCGTGCCGCAACGTCGTGCGTGACGAGGGCAAGGTGGTGTATCTCGCAACGCGCCCCGTGCTGTTCGCGCTCGTCCGCGCCCTGGGTGAAGCGTGGCCGGGCGACGTGCCGCGCGAGGTGCTGATCGCGCGCGCGTTCGGGTCGAAGTTCACCGACGAGTCGCATCGCGCGCGGCTGCGCGTGGAGATCGCGCGGCTGCGAATGGCGATCAGGGCGATGGCCGACGTGAGCGCGACCAAGCGTGGCTTCGCGCTCGCGCCGCGCCGAGCGCCCGACGTCGTCGTGCTGGCGAGGCCGGTGGAGGACGAGCACGCGGCGATGCTGGCGTTCCTCACCGATGGCGAATCCTGGTCGAGCTCCGCCCTGGCGCTCGCGCTGGGCACGAGCCAGCGGACCGTGCAGCGGGCGCTCGACTCGCTCGCGGCGGCAGGCAGAGTCCAGTCGTTCGGTCGCGGACGGGCGCGCCGCTGGATCACGCCCCCGATGCCGGGATTCACGACAGCGTTGTTACTCCCAGCTCCGCTCTCGGCGAGCTAACGTATCGTCATGACGAGACCAACTGCCGAAGCCGCCGAGATCGTTCGCGAGTACGGACCGTTTGCCGGAACTCCCCCCGTGGGTGGCGTGACCTTCGACGGCCAGCACGTGTGGCTCGCGACGGGCGACGCGCTGAGAGCGCTCGACCCGGCGAGCGGGGAGACCGTTCGCACGATCGACGTCGTCGCGAAGGCAGGGACCGCGTTCGACGGCACGCACCTCTTTCAGATCACTGGCGATCACATCTACAAGATCGATCTCGCGAGTGGTCAGGTGCTGTCGACGATCCCGTCGCCCAATGGTTCGTCGGGGCTCGCGTGGGCGGAGGGGACGCTCTGGGTGGGTCAGCATCGCGACCGGAAGATTCATCAGATCGATCCCGACACCGGCGCGATCCTTCGTACGATCGAGTCGAACCGCTTCGTGACCGGAGTGACGTGGGTGGATGGAGAGCTCTGGCATGGCACCTGGGAAGACGACCAGAGCGATGTGAGACGGATCGATCCACAGTCTGGCGAGGTGCTCGAGCAGCTCGAGATGCCGAAGGGCGTCGGCGTGTCTGGTCTGGAGTCGGACGGTGGCGACCGGTTCTTCTGTGGAGGAGGGCCGAGCGGGAAGGTGAGGGCGGTGCGGCGACCGAAGCGCAGCGCGAGCTGATCGATTCGTCGAGGAGTAGCTCGCACCGACTGCGTCGCTAGCTTCCGTTCATGGCAACCGCGAAGCTGTTCACACCAATCCGCGTCGGCGAGCGCGAGCTGCGCAATCGCATCGTGATCGCGCCGATGTGCCAGTACTCCGCCGTCGACGGCTGCATGACCGACTGGCACGTGATTCACCTCGGACATCTCGCGCTGTCGGGCGCGGCGCTGCTCACGATCGAGGCGACCGCCGTCGTGCCGGAGGGGCGCATCACCTACGCCGACGTCGGGCTGTACGACGACGCGTCGGAAGCGGCGATCGCGCGCACGCTCGAGAGCGTGCGTCGGTGGAGCGACATGCCGATCGCGATCCAGCTCGGGCACGCGGGACGCAAGGCGTCGACGGAGGTGCCGTGGAAGGGCGGGCACCAGATTCCGCCGAACGACAGGCACGGCTGGCAGACGGAAGCGCCGTCGGCCATCCCGTTCCTGGCCGGCACCCACGCGCCGGTTGCACTCACGCGCGACGACATCGCGCGGCTGCGCGGCGCGTTCGCCGAGTCGGCGCGCCGCGCCGCGCGGCTCGGTCTGGACGTCGTGCAGATTCACGGCGCGCACGGCTATCTGCTGCACCAGTTCCTCTCGCCGCTCTCGAACACGCGGACCGACGAATACGGCGGCTCGCTCGAGAACCGGATGCGCTTTCCGCTCGAGGTGTTCGACGCGGTGCGTGACGCGTTCGCCGCGGATCGTCCCGTCTCGATGCGCGTCTCGGCAACCGATTGGGTCGAGGGCGGTTGGGACATCGAGCAGACGATCGTGTTCGCGCAGGCGCTGGAGTCGCGCGGCTGCGCGGCGATCCATGTGTCGAGCGGTGGGCTCTCGGCCGCGCAGAAGATTCCGGTGGGGCCGAGCTATCAGGTGCCGCTCGCGCGCGAAGTGAAGCACGCGGTGTCGATCCCCGTGGTCGCGGTGGGGTTGATCACGGAGTTCGAGCAGGCGGAGGCGATCGTCGGCACGGGCGACGCCGATCTCGTCGCGATCGCCCGGGCGATCCTGTACGATCCGCGGTGGCCGTGGCACGCGGCGGCGCATTTCGGGGCGACGGTGAAGGCGCCGAGTCAGTATCTGCGGTCGCAGCCGAGGCAGTTCAGGGAGCTGTTCGACGGGGGAGAGTAGAGTCTCGTCCGCGTGTCCGCGTCGCGTCGCCGATCGTCACTTGCACATGAGACGATTTCTTCAGGCGATCCTGCTCCTCGCCGGTGCATCGAACTTCGCCGCGGCGCAGCGAACCTCGCCGTCGCCGATCGATTCGGCTACGCTCGCCATCCAGCCGTCGTGGTACGAGGGCTACTTCGAGAGCTTCGACGCGGCGACAGCCGCGCTCGACCTGCAGTCACTCCGCGACGCTCGGCTCGCGCGGGGCGAGCGCGAGGTGCGAGTGTGGACGCAGATCGAGATCGGGGTGCCCAAGCGAATGGTGCGGATCCGCGAGGTCGACGGACGCGTCACCGGTGAAGGCGTGCTCTATTGGTCGGTGCCCAAGCCGGATTCATCCGGCGGCGACAGCGTCGGGCCGCTCGTCCACGACATCGTCGCGTACAATCACGCGGGCACCTGCGGGCAGATTCGCGTGAAAGGAGAAACCGCAGCGTGTCGCACGCGCTATCTGAAGACGCCGGACTGGCGCGCGATCATGCGCGAGGCGGAGCGCTCGGGTCTGTGGACGATCCCCGATCCGTCGACACTGCCGGACGACGGCCTGATGACCCTGGATGGCTGGACGATCGTCGTCGAGCTCCGCACGAGCGACGCCTATCGAGCCTACCGGTACAACTCCCCCGAGGTGCATCGCAAGTGGACGCCGGCGGCGCAGGCGATCAAGGTGGCCGAAGCGTTCGCGCGAGCCGACGAGCAACTCGCGCCGCCGGACGTCCAGAAGGAGTATCGTGGTGTCACCGGCGGACAGTACCGCAGCGCGATCAAGCTGTGCGATGGGGTGACGTTCGAGTTCGGCGACGATCTGGCCAGCGCCGCACGGCGCGCGAATGTCGTCATGCCGGAAGAGACCGCTCGCCCGGGAGCGGAGTACTACGTCGAGCTCACGGGGATCGCATCGCCGGAGTGGGCGAGCGCGCGATTCGAATCGAAGTTCGGTCGCGTGCTCAGCGTGGGAGAGGTGAAGGTCCTGAAGCCATGGACGGGCGCCGAGTGCAGAAAGTGAGCTGAGGCGCGGGCGCGGTCGGCCAAGAGATTCCTCAGCCGTCGCGCCGATGACGCTTGTAGATCGCTTGCGAACGCGCAAGCATTGACGCATGCCACTCCACGGCCACGTCTACACCGCCCCCGACGGCCTGATCGGCTTCGACACCGATAGAGCGCTCAAGCCCTCCGTCGCCGCGGCGTTCTTCAACCACGGCTACCGCTTCTGCGTCCGCTACGTGCGACGCGACAAGGCGCACCCGTTCGATCTCTCGGCCAGCGAGGCGGAGAGCATCCTCGAAGTCGGACTCGGCCTCATGGTCGTGCAATACGTCGAGTCCGAGGAATCGTGGAAGCCGACAGCGAGCAAGGGCACGTCGCAGGGCACGACCGCGGGGGCCGAGGCCGACAAGGTCGGCGTGCCGGCGGGCGTGACGCTCTGGTGCGACCTCGAAGGTGTCGCCGTCGGTACGCCGGCGACGGACGTGATCGAGTATTGCAACAACTGGCATCAAGCCGTCGCTGCGGCGGGCTTCGTGCCCGGCCTCTATGTCGGCTGGCACGCGGGGCTGAGCACGACACAGCTGTACCGCTCGGTGCGATTCACGCATTACTGGGGCGCGTACAATCTCAACGCCGACCAGGCACCCGCGGTGCGCGGCGTGCAGATGAAACAGTCGGAGCGGCGTCCCATCGACGTGGTGCCCGGAACGAAGATCGACTTCCAGACGGACAAGGTGCGCACCGACGCGCTCGGCGGACGACCGACGCTGCTCGCACCCGAGGCGTGGTACGAGCTGTTGTAGCGCGCGCTCACGTCACTACGATCTTCCCCTGCATCATCGGATGCAGCGAGCAGAAGTAGCCGTAGGTGCCCGGCTTGCTCAACGTCGCGCTGAACTTCTGACCGGTGTCGAGCAGCGGCGACTGCGTGAAGTCGCCCTTCGTGCTCACGATGAGATGCGGCACGTCGTCGTCGTTGATCCACTCGACCTTCGTGCCCGCAGCGACGGTGAGCACTGCCGGCGTGAAGCGGAAGTTGTCGATGCCGATCGCGTTCGCGCCGAGGGTGCGCTGGGCGCGTCCGTTCTTCTTGTCCTGCTGCATGGCCTCGCGCGACGCCACCTCGAACGCGGGCGCGGCGCCCGAGAGTGTCGAGTCGACGACGGCGAGCTGGTGACGCCCGGGAATGAACGTCGCGCTCGTGATGCCGAGGACGCTCTTCAATCGTCCGGGTTCGACCTTCATCGGCCCAGGTGACGGTGCGGTGCCCGGCGTGGGCTGCGGAAACGCGGTCGACATCGCCGTGTGGAAGCTCACGTGCCCCTCGACCTTCTGCATGATCTGGTGAATGTGTCCGTTCAGCACGGTCACCGATCCGAAGCGCTTCGTGAGCGCGAGCGCCGCCTCGGAGTCGTCCGTTCCCCACCCCCACTCGGGATACACGGTCCACAGCGGCACGTGCGCGAACAGCACCACGGGCGTGCTCGCGCTCAGACCCGCGAGATCGTTCTTCAGCCACGCGATCTGCTCGGCGCCCAGCGAGCCGAGTCCACCGGCTTTGAGGCCGACGACGTTGACCAGGCCGGCGAAGTGCACGCCGGAGTGGTCGAAGCTGTACCAGCCGGCGCCCTTCGTGCCCTTGCCGTAGCGCGCGAGATAGCTGACGCCGTTGTCGGTGGCGACGTCGTGCTCGCCGGGGACGTAGAAGACGCGATCGGTCTTCAGCCCCTTCAACACGTCGTTCGCCGTGTCGAACTCCTCGGGCTTCGCGAGTTGGGTGATGTCGCCAGTGTGGAGCACGAGGGCGGGGCGCTTCGGCAGCGCGTTGACCTTGCCGACGGCCTCCTGCAGCGTCGCGGTCACGTCCTTGTTCGCGTCCTTGGCGAAGCCGATGTGGCTGTCGCTGACCTGGACGAAGAAGATGCTCTTCCTCTGCGCGTCGGTCATCGACGCGAGTCTGCTGATCGGGAACGACGTCGGCACGCCGTCCGACATGCCCCACACCGCCGCCGTGCCAGCCCACGCCATGCATCGGAGAAAGCCTCGGCGATCGAGACCGTCGTCGCTCGTGTCGGTGCCGATGTAGTTGGAGCCGGCGGGGCGGGTGTTGCCCTGCTCGTCGAAGTTGTCGTCGTCGCGATCGCGGTGATGGCTCATCGAAGTCGGGGTCGTTGGATGGAGTGGGGCACGTGCACTCACCATCCAAGACCTGCGTCTCGCACCGAAAATTCCCGACGGAGTCCGTCCCAGGGAGTCCGTCCCTCGGAGTCCGTCCCGAGGAGTCCGTCCCGGGGAGTCCGTCCCCTACTTGGGGTCCGTCGTGCCGCCGGCGCGCTCGAACAGCTCGACGAACCGGCGCAGATCGGGCTCGGACACATCCGAGGCGACCCAGTATTCCGCGCCGCCCGCGCGCCAGTGCGCCAAATGGTAGCCATGCTCGGTCGACATCGACGCCGCGCTCGCGTCGCCGCGATCGATCGGCCACGAGAAGACGTTGATGACGTGCTGGCGCCGCGTGTACACCACCGCGGCGACGGAGCGTCCGCTGACGTAGTCGAGCCGGCCGCCGACGAGTGGATAGCCGAGTGAGTCGAGACGCGGCACGTTCGGCGAGAGATCGACGCGGCCGTTGAACCAGGGCTTCACGTTGTGCAGGTCGTTCGACGCGACGTCGGTGAGGTGACCGGGCATGAGCGAGCGGATGTGGCTCGACAGCACCTGCTCGCCAACCGACGGCTCGAAGGTGCCGCGCCGAGCGACGGCGTACGACGCGGTCGCGCTGAGCGCGGCGATCATGACGCCGGCGGCCAGGACCGACGTCCGCCAGGCGCGCGGCGCGGGAGCGCTCGCGCCGGGCAGCGTGGGCCGAGCGAGCGAGCTGCGGATGCGCGCCTTGAGCACGTCGGGCGCGCGCGGCCGGTCGAGGCCGTCCTTCAATCTGCGCGACAGCTCGCGCATCGCATCGTGCTCGGCGGTGCACTGGCTGCACGACGCGAGGTGTTCGCGAATCGCATTGGACTCCTCCGGCATGAGCTCTCCGTCGGCGTCGGCGCCGAGCAGGTCGCGGCACTCGTCGCAGCGCATGTCAGCTCGCCTCGCGGACTGAGAGGCCGAGCGAGACGGTGAGCCGCTTGCGCGCTCGCGCGAGGCGCGACATCACCGTGCCGATCGGCACGCCGACCACCGTGCTGATCTCCTTGTACGACATCTCCTGAATCTCGCGCAGCACGATCACCTCGCGGAACTCGGCCGGAAGCTCGGCGACGGCGCGGCCGATCGCGGCGCGTTCGGATGATTGAATCGCGTGCGTGTCGGCCTCCGGGGTGCGGTGCAGGTTGGGGGAGTCGGCGGCGTCCGAGTACGAGACGCTGAGTCGATCGGCGCGGTGCTGCCGGTGCCAGCTGTGGCAGCAGTTGCGGACGATCGCGAGGAGCCAGGCGCGCGGATCGCCCTCGCCGTAGCCGTCGAAGTAGCGGAGCGCACGAAGCACGGCGTCCTGCACGACGTCCTGCGCGTCGTGCTCGTTGCCGAGCAGATGACACGCGAGACCGTACGCATCGTCGAGATGCGGGAGCATGAGTCGTTCGAACGCCTCGACATCGCGCTGCGCCATCGGCCTGGGTGCAGAATTGCGGAGTGCGGGCTGCGTCTGCGGGAAGATGCGGCCTGATCGACTAGACTTACAAGAGCACGCATATATTCCCGGTGGCGTCCATCGGAGAGGAGGGAGCCATGCCAATCGCCGACCGCTTCCGCACCCACGAGGTCGAGAACCAGCCTCCGCCGCTCGCGCCGTACGACGCCTACACCACCGACGTCCCACTGCGCGAGGCGCTCGCGCGCGAGGGCGGCATCTGGGCCGAGCAGCAGATCGCCGAGTACGGTGCGATCGTCGGCGGGGAGGAGATGGCGCTCGCCGTGCTCGCGAACGAGAACCGGCCGAAGCTCCGCGCCTTCGACCGATACGGTCATCGCATCGACGAGGTGGAGTTCCATCCGGCGTATCACCGGCTGATGGAGCTCGGGGTGAAGCACGGCGTCGCCAGCTTCGGCTGGCGCAACGCAGAACGCGAAGGCGCCCACGTCGCGCGAGCAGCGCTGATGTACCTGCACAACCAGGCCGATCAGGGGACGAGCTGCCCACTCACGATGACCTACGCGTGCGTGCCGTCGCTCGAGCGACAGCCCGATCTCGCGCGCGAGTGGCTGCCGCGCATCGTGTCCACCACGTACGACGGCCGATCGGTGCCCGCGTGGGAGAAGGGGGGCAACACGATCGGCATGGGGATGACGGAGAAGCAGGGCGGCTCCGACGTGCGCGCCAACACGACGCGCGCCACGCCGGTCGGCGCATCGGGTGCCGGCGGACTGTACGAGCTCGTCGGGCACAAGTGGTTCTTCTCGGCGCCGATGTCGGACGCGTTCCTCGTGCTCGCGCAAACGGACGACGGCCTCTCGTGCTTTCTCCTGCCGCGCTTCGCGCCGGACGGCACGCGCAACGCCGTGCGCATCCAGCGGCTGAAGGACAAGCTCGGCGACTGGAGCAATGCGAGCGCGGAGGTGGAGTTCATCGGCGCGCTCGCGTGGATGGTGGGTGAGCCTGGCCGAGGCGTCGGGACGATCCTGCAGATGGTCTCGCTCACCAGGCAGGACTGCCTGATCGGCTCGGCGAGCCTGATGCGGCAGGCGCTCGTCCAGGCGGTACACCACGCGCGGCACCGCACCGCGTTCGGGAAGTACCTCGCCGAGCAGCCGCTGATGCGCAACGTGCTGGCGGATCTCGCGCTGGAGTCGGAGGCAGCGACGGCGCTCGCGATGCGCGTCGCGCGCGCGGTGGACGGAAGCGCCCGAGACCCGCGCGAGGCGGCGCTCGCGCGCATCATCACCGCGGTGGGGAAGTACTGGGTGTGCAAGCGTTGCCCGTCGTTCGTGAGCGAAGCGCTGGAGTGCCTGGGTGGGGCGGGCTACGTGGAAGAGTGGGTGCTGCCGCGACTGTATCGGCAGGCGCCGCTCAACTCGATCTGGGAGGGGAGCGGCAACATCCAGTGTCTCGACGTGCTGCGCGCGCTGCGGAAGGAGCCGGCGAGCGCGGAGGCGTTCTTCGGCGAGCTCGAGGCGGTGCGCGGCGGGAACGCGCTGCTCGACCGGGAGATCGCCGCGTTGCGGAAGTCGCTCGAGGGAGACGCGGCGACGCTCGAGCCACGGTCGCGGCAGATCGTCGAGCGGATGGCGCTCGCGCTGCAGGCGTCATGTCTCGTGCGCGGTGGCAACGTCGCGATCGCCGATGCGTTCTGCGAGAGCCGGCTGGGCCGCGCGCACGGCGTGGCGTTCGGCACGCTGGGCGACGGCGCGCCGATGGATGCGTTGCTCGAGCGCGTGCTGCCGGAGTGAGCGAGGGTAGCCGGCCGGACGGGCCCGCGCATATTGGCGCTGTGCCCGCATCCGACCCGTCACCCAACGACGCCGTGAACAACGCGCCGCCGCCGAGCGAGCGTGCGCCGATGGTGTCGTGGTTCGATCCCGCGCAGCTGCTGCGCACGGGACTTCAGGTCGTGGTGTCCACGATGTTCGGGAAGAGCGCCGATCGGCGGATCCTCGACGCGATCGTGCACCCGAACGTGCAGCCCTGTCATCGCGAGACGGGCGAGGAGCTGTGGATCGACTACGTGTCCGACACCGGCGACGGTTGGAACTCCACGTACGCCGTCGCGCACGCCGTGTCGCAGCCCGAGCTCGAGGTCGCGCACGAGGGCCAGCACGTTCGGACGAAGCGAGGCACTCTGCTCGTGTTCGGCGGCGACGAGGTGTATCCGACGCCGACGCGCGAGGCGTATCGCCGGCGGTTCATCGCGCCGTATCGCACCGCCTTTCCGCAGACCGGCGACGCGAGCCACTGGGTGTTCGCCGTGCCGGGCAACCACGACTGGTACGACAGCCTCGTCGCCTTCTCTCGGCTCTTCTGCAGTGAGAACGGGCGCAACATCGGCGCGCGACGCACGAGTCAGACGCTGAGCTACTTCGCGGTCGAGCTGCCGCACGACTGGTGGCTGATCGCGATCGACGTACAGCTCGAGTCGGACATCGACGAGCCGCAGCTCAAGTATTTCCGGGAGCTCGTGCAGCGCGAGAACATTCCCGAGACGGCGCGGATCATCCTCTGCGTGTCGGAGCCGGAGTGGATCTACGAGGCGCTGTATGCGCGGTACGATCCCGCGGTGAGCGAGCGGAACCTCGACTACCTCGAGCAGACGGTGTTCGGCGACCGGGTCGTCGTGTACCTCGCCGGCGATCTCCACCACTACCGGCGTCACGCGACGGCGAACGACGAGCGGCAGAAGATCACCGCGGGCGGGGGAGGCGCATTCCTGCATCCGACCCACGGCGACGAGGCGCTGGTCGCGACCGTCTCGCACGACTATCAGTACAAGGCGAGCTTCCCTGCGCCCGCGGAGTCGCGCGCGCTCGCGTGGCGCTATCTCCTCTTCGCCAGGCTGAACCCCAAGTTCGGCGTCGCCACCGCGGTGGTGTACCTCCTGCTCGCGTGGGCGGTGAAGGCGGACGTGGGACACGCCGGCATCTCGCAATGGAAGGGAGTGCTGCACGACGTGGCGGGCGCGGTGCTCGGAAGTCAGATCGCCGTGCTGTGGGCCGCGCTCCTCTTCTTCGGCTTCTTCTTCTTCACCGACACGCACTCCAAACAGTACAAGCTGTGGGGTGGCCTCACGCACGCCACGAGCCATCTGCTCGCGGCGTTCAGCATCGGCTGGTTCGCGCTCTGGGCGACGGTGACGCACGTCGCCCCGCGCTTCGATCCCATCCTGCAGCTGCTCATCACGGGCGCGATCATCCTCGTCGCCGGCTACGTGGTGGGACCCGTGATCATGGGGATCTACCTGCTCGTCTCGCTCAACGTCTTCGGACGCCACTCGGGCGAGTTCGGCGCGATCCATCACGAGCACTTCAAGAGCTGGCTGCGACTGCACATCACGCCGGAGGGAGCGCTGACCATCTATCCCATCGGCATCCGCACCGTGCCGAAGCGCTGGCGCGACAACCCCGCGCGCTCGGATGCATCGCCGTCGCTGCTGGTGCCGGACGACGAACGGGCGACGGCGCCGGAGCTGATCGAGCAGCCGATCGTGGTGAGAGGCGGAGCCCGCGATCGCGCGCGTTGACCGACGCCCGATGAGGCCGGCGCCGCAGCTGTTCTCTGTGCACTCGGCGCTCTCCGTGCCTCCGCGTGAAACCGCCGCCAGGGAGCCGCCGAGACAGTCCGCTGCGCCGCGTGCTTGGCTTTTGGTTTCACACAGAGAACACGGAGAACAGCGAGGTCACAGAGAACGGCTCGAGCCGAGAACTCCCGCGTCGCCCCCACCGCAGGCAGCGTAGCGGGCCATTTGGAAGCGCGGATGCCCACGGAGCGATCCGCTCGCGCGACACGCATCTCACCCGCTACAGTTTCCTCAGATGCGCGATCTCCTCTTCCGCCCCTGGCCCTGGTACGTCGCCGGCCCGCTGCTCGGCCTCTTCGCGCCACTCCTGCTCTGGCTCGGCAACCGGCTGTTCGGCGTGTCCAGCAATCTCCGCCATCTCTGCGCGGCGATCTTGCCCCGAGGGACACCGTACACGAGCTACGACTGGCGCCGCGCCGGCGGTTGGAACCTGGCCTTCGCCGCCGGCATCATCATCGGCGGCGTGCTCGCCGGCGTCGTGTTCCGCAATCCGGAGCCGGTCGCGATCTCGGCGGCGACGCACGACACGCTCGCGTCGCTCGGCGTTCACGACTTCACCGGACTGGTGCCGCGCGAGCTGTTCTCCTGGTCGAGCCTCGCGACCGTGCGCGGCCTGATCGCGATCGTCGGCGGTGGATTCCTCGTCGGCTTCGGAACCGCGTACGCCGGTGGGTGCACGTCCGGCCATGGCATCTCGGGTGTCGCCAATCTCGAGATCCCATCGTTCATCGCGCTCGCCGGATTCTTCGCCGGCGGTCTGCTCGGCACCTTCCTGCTCGTGCCGCTCGCCCTGGGCGCACTCCGATGACGAGCGCGCGAACCGAATCGAGGGAGCCGCGGCTCACCAACGCGTCGGAGCCGGCCGACGCGGACTCCGGCGCTCCGCACGCGCCGGGTCTCTGGGTCTACCTGCTCGTCGGCGTCGCGTTCGGCATCGTGATCACGAAGGCCGAGGTGATCTCGTGGTTCCGCATCCAGGAGATGTTCCGGTTCCAGGGCTTTCATATGTTCGGCATCTTCGCGACCGCGCTGCCGACGGCGATCGTGACGGTGCAGTCGATGAAGCGGCGAGCGGCGCGCACGCTCGGCGGCGATCCGATCGTGATCCCGCCCAAGGTGCTCGGCACCGGCGTTCGCTACGGGGTGGGCGGTACGATCTTCGGGCTCGGCTGGGCGCTCACCGGCGCGTGCCCCGGTCCGCTCTTCGCGCTGCTCGGGAGCGGGGTCGGCGTGATGAGCGTCGCGATCGCGAGCGCGATGCTCGGCACCTGGACGTACGGGCGCCT
>DASYMZ010000043.1:0-12434 GCA_036008805.1 Gemmatimonadaceae bacterium | reverse complement strand
GGAAACCGACGCCGCGTCACGCGCCACCGCGCTCGCAACGATCAGGAAGGCGTTGGACTACGAGTTGAACGTCACGCGCAGGGTGGGCAATCCGTTCGGCTACGCGCGTCAGAGCTTCCTGTACGACGGGGCGGTGAAGGAGGGATTCTTCATCCCTCAGACCAATGAAAGCGGGTGGTGGTGGCAGGGCGAGAACGCCCGCCTGGGTTCACTCGCGGCCGCTGCCATCCTGGGCGGACGACTCGTGTATCCCGCCGACAACGGCTGGGGCGTGAAGCGCGAACTGGCAGAGTTCGCGTCAAATCAGACGGCGTGGATCATGGGACGGAATCCCTACGGCGTCACCTTCATGCACGGCTTCGGCAAGAACAATCCTCCCGTCATCACCGCGCGCTTCGGCCACGGCACCAACAAGGGCGGCATCGCCAATGGCGTGACCGGCAGGAAGGGCAGTGGTGACGGCAGCGGCATCGATTGGAAGACGACGGACGGCGGCAACGAGTGGCGCTGGATCGAACAGTGGATCCCGCACTCGGGCTGGTTTCTGGTCGCCGCCTCGGCCATGGCGCAAGCTCCCGTCGTGCGAGCACACCCAAGCTCTCACCTACGTCGAATACGCGAAGCCGGGCGTCAGAGTCGGCCGCCCGCTCTCGGCCGGAAGGAGCACGGACGCCTTCATCAGCTCCTGCGGGCGCGCGCAGGGCAGTGGCCGTAAGAGGAGCGCGCTCACGGAAGAGCGGCTCCTCGAGTCACGACGCCTCGTGGATGGTTCCACCGCCGGACTCCGCGCGAATCGCGTCGACCCGCAGACGCAGCTCCTCGAGTTGGAACGGCTTGCCAAGAAAGTTCGCGCGCGCGCGCAGAGAGGCCGTCAGCTCTGGCGTCGCGTTCGCGCCTGAGACGTAGAGCACTGGCGTCGGGCCGATTTGCTGAGCCAGGCGGTGGACGAGCTCACGACCGCTCATGTCGGGAAGACCGACGTCGATCACGAGCACGTCGGGGGGTTCGGCCTCGCGACTGACGACTTCGAGCGCCTCATGGGCCGTGGTGGCGCAGAGCACCTCGTACCGGCGCGCTTCGAGGTGGCGACGCATCACCCCGCAGAGGCTCGGCGCGTCGTCGACGAGGAGCACGCGAGGCGGGCGCGGGGATGCAACCGGCGTGACTGGAATCTTGGGCGACGCACGGCGGCGCAGGATGCGCCAGTAGAGACGAGAGAATCGCGGCATGAACGTCTGCAGCTGACAGGTAGTGATAGAAGTGCAGCGCACTCGGCATGAAGGCCGAGTGCGCCGCCGATATCGATTTACGAATCAGTTGCCGTCGATGATGGTGTAGGTCACGGTGCGGCTCGTCGGGGCGACGACGCCGGCCGCGGTGGATGCCGCGAGCGTATAGGTGAGATTCAGGCCACTCGCGTTCACGGTGCTGACGGCCGTGACCACGTCCTGCGCGGTGGAGCTCAACGGGGTTGCTCCCGCTGAGGTGGCGCCCGACGGCGCCGCCAGGTTCGCCGAGAGTGTCACGCCGGTCGGTGCATCCTGGTCGAGCTGGGCGGTGATCTTCCGATTTGTCTCGTTCGTCGTGATCGCGTAGGTGGCGTTGGCCGTTGCGGACGTCGGAGCGCTTCCCGCAGTGGCCGTGCTGATCACGAGCGAGGGCGAACCGGTGAAGGAGAGCTGGCTCACGGCCTGAACTTCGATCGACACGGTCTGATCCTGCGCCCGGGCGGCCGGAGCGACACCGGCGAGAGCGATCGCGGCGAGGGCGAGCATCGGGAGGTGCTTCATGGTTTCTACCTCTGAGTTGAAAAAGACTTGAACCACTGGTGAGCGACTGCGCTCGGACGGGCGGACAAGTGGGCCGCGCCGTCTGCCAAGATGATCGGACCGCACGCCGGAACTGTTTAGAGAGCGAGCAGACCGTCTCAAACTGTCCCAGAATCGCGCTCGGAAAGTCCGAGTCGATACTCCGATGAGCTCCCGCCCCGGTCGTCCACTGGGTCAGCTCGCCCCATCATCGCCCGTTCCTCCTGATGCTGCCGTCGCACCTCGTCCATCGTATCCGCCGATCGACGCTCACGCTGATGGTTTCACGCGGACTTCTTCTCATGCTCGTCAGCGCCATCGTCGTCACGCCAGCCGCGGCGCAGGTGCAGGTCACGAGTCCGAGCGTCATCGAGCAGTCCGCGCGTCCAGGCGCGCGACTCGAAGGGTCGATCGACGTTCGCAATCTCTCGGCGACGCCCCAAGAGGTGCGTGTCTATCAGACGGACTATCAGTTCTTCGCGGACGGGCGTTCCGATTTCGCGGCGCCGGGTACGCTCGCGCGCTCCAGCGCTGGGTGGATCACCCTGTCACCGACCCGCTTCACGATCGCAGCAGGCGGCATGACGCGCGTCGGCTATGTGATGGTCGTGCCGAGCACCGGCGTGCTCGCGACGGGAACCCACTGGAGCGTCATCATGGTCGAGGCCGTGGCACCGGGCTCGCGCGAATCGGCGCGGCCCGGTACGCAGGCGCGAGTCCGGCTTGGCGTCAACGTCGCGGTGCGTCAGGCGGTGGAGATCGCGGTGAACATCGACGAGGCCGACGCGCACACCGCGATCAGTCTCTCCAACCCGTCGATCTCGACCAGCGCGACCGGACAGCGACAGCTCAGCGTGGACGCGACGAATGCCGGCGAGCTCGCAGTCCGGCCAATCCTGCGGATCGATGTGCTCGACGACGACGGGCGCCGCGTCGCCCACGCGGAGCAGCAGCGCGGTCTGCTCTTTCCGTCGAGCTCCGTGCGGCAGCGGTTCGATCTGGGAATGATTCCGCACGGCACCTATCACGCCGTCGTCGTCGCGGACACCGGTGGCGACGAGCTCTTCGGCGCGAAGTTCACGCTGCAGTTCTGAGCGTGCGCTGGAGGCTGGGACGAACCGCGGTCGCGTCGTACGGTGTGATCACCGCGCTTCTGTCGGGAGTGGCGCCACCGACGGAAGCGCAGACCGGCCGCGGCATCTCGGTGGTGCGGCGCGGCGCGGTTCGGCGAGCTGTCGACGCTGGCGACGTCGTGTCGGTCGTCTTTCGCATCGCGAGTGAGGATCACCTCGAGCATGCCGTTCGGCCACGGGTCGAGCTGCCGCCAACCTGGCGCCTGCTCCTGCCCGAACCGCCGTTCGTGCTCGGCGCACGCACCGAGGAGATCCACCTCGTCAGCGTCGCTGTTCCCGCGACGGCGGCCGCGGGTCCTCATGTCGTGCGATACATGGCTGGTCTGTCCGATGGCTCCACGGTCGCCGACTCGGCCCTGTTCGAGGTTCGGCAGCATCGCGCGCTCACCGCGAGCGTGGACGTCGCACCGACGCTCGCCATCGCCGACTCGTCGTTCGAGGTCGTCTTTCGCGTGCGCAATGCCGGGAACGTGAGCGTGCGGTTCACGCCTCGAATACGGAGTCGCTCCGGATTCGGGCTGCGTGTCAGCCCGTTGGCGTGCGACCTCGGCGCTGGTGCGAGCGCGACGATCGTGGCTCGCGTCGAGACGCGGCGCGCCAAGCGCCCGCCACTCCAGAGCGGAATCGTCGAGCGCCTCGAGCTTCTCGGTGATTCGCTCGACAGGTCGCCGGTCGTGCCGATGGCCGTCGCGCTCGTTCACGTCTATCCCCACTCGACTCAGACGGCGGTGCCCTCGCACTCGCTTCCGGCGGAGCTGGTGCTTCACGGCTCGCCGCAGGCGATGCAGTCGGGAATCGTCGAGCTCAGCGCGCGGGGAGCGCTCCGCGACGGCGGATCCACGAGAGCGCAGCTCTTCATCCGCCGACCGATCACGTCGTTCGGACGGTTCGCTCCGCAGGGCAGCGCTCCCGGTGCCATTCTGCCGGACCTTCCCTTTCTCAGTCGCAGCGACGAGTACAGCCTTCGACTCGAGAGCAACGACTGGCGCCTCTCGCTGGGAGATCAGGCCCTCTCGTTTCTTCCGCTCACCCAGAGCTACGCGCACGGCGTCGGCGTCTCGGCGTCTGGTGAGCGAGGGCTCGTCCGAGCGAGCGCGATGGCATTGCGCGACCGCGGATTTCGTCAGGCGCGGGAGGAAGGCAGTCTCTCGCTCGCCATCGGAGACGCCGCGACGTCGGCTGGCGTGACGCTGCTGAGGCGTCGCGGCGCGCCGGACAGCGGAACGGTGGGGACAGTGCAGGTGAAAGCGCGCCTTCCGCTCCACTCGGACGCGTCACTCGAGTACGGGCTCGCGGCGCATGGCGTGAGCGCCAGCGGCATCGAGATACGTGGCGGGAATGGAGTCGCCGGCTACGCAGTGCGACACACCAGTAGCGACGCGAGCTTCCCGAGTGGCATGCGTGGGCGAGAGAGTGACTTCGCCTCGGCGTCACTCAAGCTGCCAGCATCGCTCAGAGTGCAGGCGAGCACCTACCGTTCCACTTCGAGCCTCGAGCGAGTCGGCTTCTCGTCATGGTGGGACATGCGCGACGAAGCAGCGTGGCAAGCGACGCTCGCTCGTGGGGAGCTCGCGCTGGAAGGGTTCGGCCGGGCGCGCTCCGATCTCGCTGGAAACTCCGTGGCGCAGCAGGGCGTGCGCGCTCGCGCGTCGCAGCGGCTCGGTGTCATCTCATACAGCACGAGCGCGGAGCGAAGCATTCTCAGCGACGCGTCGGCGTCGCTGAGAACGCCCGCGGTGCGGTTTGCCGGCCGGCTGCAGCTCCACGCGAACGGGCAGGCGCTCTCACTCGGGCTCGAGCGTGCATCGAGCACGATCCTCGGCTCACGCATCATGGGACCGAGCCGAATCCTCTCCGTCGAAACCCATCTGGAATCGTCGATGGCGACCCGGTTCGACGCCGTGTTCCAGCGCCGAGTCTCCAACGAGCGCCTCCTCGACGACGAGTCGGCGGAGGTCGGCGTCCGGCAGAAGCTCATGCTCGGGCAGGAGCTCGAGCTGCGCGCACGCAGGAACCTGTTCACGGGCGCGTACGCGCGGAGCGCGCCCGAGCTGCTGCTCAGCTATCACGTGCCGTTCGCCGTGCCGGCGGGTCGGAGTCAGAGCGTCGCCGCGGTGAGTGTCGAGGTGCGCGACGAGAGCAGCGGGCGTGGCGTGTCGGGCATCGTCGTGCGGCTGGGCGATCGCACCGGGCTGAGCGACGCGGACGGACGTGCGTCGTTTCCCGACCTCACGCCAGGCGCGTACACGCTCGACGGCGACATTGCCGCGCGCGGATTGGTCGTCACCTCTCAACGACAGTTGCCTCTTCAGGTCCGCGCCGACGGCGGCGTGCGTCGCGAGATCGTGCTGAGCGTGGCTCGCCAGGCAACTGTGGTGAGTCGAATTCACGTCCCCGCGGAGAGCGCCGCATTGGATGGCGAGTCCCGAGCGCTCCCCGGAGCGACGCGAGTCGTCATGCTCCTCGCCAACGGCGCCGACACGCTGCGTCGCGTCGTGGATGCCGACGAGCGCGCGCAGTTCACCGGGCTGCGGCCGGGGCGCTGGCTCCTTCTGGTCGATCGTCTCTCTCTGCCTCGGCACTACCGCGTGGTGGGCGATTCCGTCGCTATCACGCTGGCTGCTGGCGTCACGCGGGAGACCACGCTCGAGCTGGTCCAGTCGGCGCGCCCGATGGTGATCGTGGCCGAGCAGGTGGTGCGCCAGACCGGAGCGGCCGACCGAATGCCTGCGCGTCCGGCCGCGCCGGCCGAGAGGGAGAGCAAGAGCAAGAGCGAGAGCGAGAGCAAGAGCGAGGCGGCGCCGCACTACTATGTCGTCGGCAACGGCGAGCGAACGCTCGAGGACGTCGCGCGTTGGGTCTACGGCGACGCGTCCATGTGGCCACGGCTCTGGGCGGCGAACAGCGCCGAGCCTGGACTGCCCGATCGTCTCGAGCGTGGCGCGCTGCTGCGGGTGCCCCCGGCGGCACCGCTCTCGGAGGACGAGAAGCTCCTGGCGCGCCGGCGCCCCTCAGGCTGTAAGTGGGCGGCTCGCACGACCCTGGGAGCCGCCTGCCCATGACGGCACCACCCGCTACCGGCCACTGCGAGTCCAGATGGCGATCGCGCCGCACTGCTGACCCGGACTCATGAACTCGACCGGTACTTCCGCGGCGTGTGGGTAGACCTCCATCGCCTCGATGTCCTGCGGCTGCACGATGTCGTCGAGCTTCTCGCCCATCAGTGGGAAGCGAACGCCATCCAGGTAGATCGCGGGGCGGCAGCCTTCCGACGTAAGCACGTCGTCACCGAACAGACTGGGCACGAGACGGATGCCCGGTACGGAGGTGAGAAGATCGGTCACCTTGATGGGGTGCCGCTTGTCGATGTCGTCACGCGTGATGAACTGGCCGCCGGCGCTTCGCTGCCTGCGAGCGGCGAGACCGGCGAGCCGTCCCGCGCTCGGGCTGGCGTTCGCCGTCACGAGGACGGGTGGCAGGTAGATCGTGTCCGGCATGATGCGCCAGGTGAGGCTCACGTCGTCGTCGGATTTCAGTGCGATCGCCGGGGACACGGCGATCCGATGACCATTGACGACCGCACGAAGGCGGTAGGTGCCCGGTGACGGCGCCTTGAGGGTGAAGTCACCGCTGCCCGTCGTCTTCGTCTCTCCCACCTGCTTGTCGGGCACGGCGATGAGCGACACCGCTGCATTGGGGACCGGTTTGTCGGTGATCTGTTCGAGCAGCTTCCCGTGGATCGACTGCGCGGTCAGCGTGTGCGACGCGATGAGCACGGCCGCCGCGCCGGCCATGAGAAGCGTGCGACTCACGCGCGAGTGCTTGGACATGAACCGCTCCTGAGGCTGGGTGTCTGGTGAGTCTGCGTGCGCCGATGCCGCGTGCCCAACTCCATCACGCCGAGCGAAGCTAGAGCAGCGTCGATGAGTGCACTGTCGGGAAAAGACGGACCGAGCCGACCTGTTTCCCGACACGAGCGCCCTGGCTCACATGGCGACGGGTAGCGCGATGGTGAACACCGAGCCTCGTCCGGGCTCGCTGTCTACGGAGAGCTCGCCACCCATGCCGCGGGCGAAGTCGCGGCTGATCGTCAGCCCCAGCCCGGTTCCACCCGATGAGCGCGCTCGGGTGCTGTCCATCTGGGTGAAGGGCTCGAACACGTACTCCAACCGATCGCTCGGAATGCCCCAGCCGCTGTCGACCACGCGAATGCGCAGCCCAGCGTCGTCGTGATCGCAGTCGACGATCAGGCTGCCGCCGGAATCGGTGAACTTGATGGCGTTGGAGATGAGGTTCAGCACGATCTGCTGGAGCTTGGCGCGATCGGCGCGAACGAGCATGCCCTGGCGCTCACAGCGGCGCTCATACCGGATGTGCTTCGCGTCGATCAATGGCCTCGTCAGCTCCTCCACGGCGTCGATGATGTCGGCGACGTCGATCTCGGCCACGTCGTACGACACTCGGCCATTTTCCAACTTCAGATAGCCGAGCACGTTGTCGATCAGGCTGAGCAGATAGCTTTTGCTTCGCTGGATGCGCGCCAGATCCAGACGCTGTTCCTCGGTGATGGGGCCGCGAATGCCTTCCTCCATCAGCTGCGTATAGCCGCCGATCGCGTTGAGCGGCGTGCGCAGCTCGTGGCTCATCAGCCCGAGAAAATCGGACTTCACCCGGCTCGCCTTCTCGGCGTCCGCTTGCGCCCGCGCCGTCGCGTCGAGCAGCCGCTCGCGCTCGGCCTCGGTCTCGTGGCGTTCGTGAGCCGCACCGAGCAGGTTCGCCACGGCCTGGAGAAAGTAGACGTCGTCCCCGGTAAAGACGCGCCGCTCCGAGGTGTGTGCGCCGAGCACGCTGTACGGACGGCGCGTGCCCGGCACCATGACGCTGATCCAACTCGTCACGCGCGACCCCGGGAGATTCGACAGGACCGCGAACCGTTCGTCGCGGCGTACGTCCTCGACGATCACGGGCTCGGTCGAGAGCAGTGCGGCTCCGGGCGCGATGTCGTCGTCGTCCGACCGCGCCAGGTCGTCCGCACCCCGCGGCCATCCGTCGCCGACACGCAGGACGAGGATCTCGCTGTCGGCGCCGAGCTCGAAGATCCCGCACCGATCGACGTGCAGCGTGTCACGCACGGCACCGACCGCCTCGCCGAGAAGGACATCCACTCGAAGGCCATTCAACGCGCGCAAGCCGAGTCGCGCCACCGCTGCCTGCTGCTGCACCCGGTCGGCGAGCAGGCGCTCGGCACGCTCGTGCCGGAGGATCAATGCGGAATGCTGGAGAGCGACCGCGACTTCGTTGGCCGTGACGCGGAGCAGGAGTGACTCCAACGCCGTCGGGAAGTCGTCGCGTAGCGAGCCGACCGTGATGCGCCCGAGGTCGCCCTCGATGCCGATCGGGCAACTGGAGAGGCGCGTCGTACCGTCCGCGTGGCCGGGCGTATCCCGGTCGCCGCCGGACGCAACATGAGCCGTGTGCGATTCACGGTCGTGCAGCACCACGTGGACCACGTCCGCCGTGAGCATCGACAGCAGAAGGTCGCGCAGACTCTCGGCGATCGCCGCTGGCGGGCGTTCCACCCACCAGGCGCGCACACTGGAGAGGGCGACGAGATCGCGAACGCATTCGCGCAGCCGTGACAGTTCTTCAGCGGGCTGCGTGGCCATGCTCAGTCACGTGCCGTGTCTGGCGCGTCGCGCACTGGTACGTCGTGCGGCCAACACGCCCAGGAACACATCGGGCGGTATGAAGTAGGGGTTCTCCTGCAGGAGGTGGCCGACGATGACCACCGGGTGGGTGCGAAGTACGTCGAGGGCCATGCCTGCCCCCACCTTCTCCAGATCGTAGACACAGACGACCGCGTCGGGGTAGCGCGGCAACAAGTAGTTCAGCCTCGTCTCGTACTCGAGGAACTCATGCGCGGTAGGGCCAGCGGCGCATACGAACTCCGCGTGCGCCCACACCCGCGTGAGCGAGTAGCCAAGCCGCGGCGCCTCGTCGAGCACCTCCTCGATCCGGCCGAGCATCCGCCCGCAATCGAATACGCCTCCAGGAGTGTAGACATCTTCCGCCGGCACGATGTCGAGCTGTCGCTGGTCGCGTACGTCGTCGACGTCGATGCCCGCGCTTCGGAGGCGAGCGACGTGATCGTCCGTTCCGTGTGGAACGAGGTGGACCGCTCGCTCCCCGCGAGACAGTCCCTCACGGATGAACGGCACCATCACGCGATACTCCTCCTCGGTCGAAGTGAAGAACGCGCAGACGTGGCGGTGATCGCGCAACGACGAGCCGCCGAGGTTGATGGATGCCGGGTGTTCAGGCATGGGCGCGCGTCCATTGCTTGACGCGCACGGCGAGCGCGAGGGTGATGATGCCGTAGACGAAGGCGTACGCGCCGATCCATGTGACGAGCAGAATGACACCGACGCCGGGGAACACGGCGACGAAGAGTGCGAGCACCACCGAGAGCACTCCCGTGAGCGCCAGCAGCCACTCACCCGTCATGATCTTGCGCAGCCTCACGGCGGCCGCGATCGCCAGCAGGCCGGTCGCGAGTGCCCAGCCGGCCACGAGCCATGTGAGCGCGAGCGCGCCGATCGCCGGCATGAAGAGGGCAATCGCGCCGACCACCACGCCGACGATCCCTTCCGCGAGCATCCATCCCCACCGCTCGTGTTGGCGAACGCCGCGGACCGCGGCGGCAATCGCGAACAGTCCGTCGATGATCGCATAGACGCCGAACAGCGTCACGACCGCCGCGAGCGTCGCAACGGGCATCGTGAACGCGATGATCCCGAGCAGGAGCGCGGCAGCGGCTCGCAGACCGATCGCCCACCAGTTGCCCGTCACTTCACGCGAGGCACTCATTGTCGCTTGCATGGTCCACTCCGCTGGGTGTGTGTGACACGCGACGTCGACGCCGTGGCGAGCGGCAGCCGTGCGTGCGCCGACTGCCCGCCCGGGGGCGCCACCACCCACCGTTCCACGAAACGCCCCGACGGCCAGGCGGGTCAGTCGGCGCGCTGAACGCCGAGGCGGCGCACGCGCACGATCTCACGCGTATCGTCGTCGCGGACGATCTCCAGTGCGCGCAGGAATCCATCGTCTTCCTCGATGGCCCACACTTCCTTTGGCCGATACGCGCGCAGGTCGCCCGTCTCCAGCTCCACCTCGAGCTCCTGCGTATCGGGATCGTAGGTGATGCCGATGAGATGGACGCCGTCGCTCGCGACCTGGTCGCCGACATCCATGCCAACCACTTCGACGTCGGCGACGTCGGTCGACTCGAGCGTGAGAAAGCGCTTGTTGAAGCGGTCGAAGTACTGTTCCATCGAATCAGGTGATAGTCGCGTCGTCACCGGCATGGCTGACTCCTGGTTAGCAGGGCAAGGTGATCTCGGGCGCGATCGACAAGGCGAGCCGAGCCGAGACCGCCGTTCCGTGTGAGGCTCCCACGGTGCTCTCCTTCACGGCGTGATCCGTGTGAGGCGTCCTCGCGTGCGTCGGAGAGTAGTCACGCCCACAGCGGTCGCGCTGTCGGGAAAGTTGGAAGCGAATCTCCCTCGTTGTCTGATGCTCGCACCTCCGCGTCCGAGCCATTGTGCTGAGGCGATCGGCACCTTGGCGGCGCCGCACGTAATTCAACGACTCACGCGTAGGAGGAGGTCATGTTGCGAACAGACAGCGAAATTCAGAAGGATGTCGCCGACGAGCTCAAGTGGGACCCGAGCCTCGAAGACGACGACATTGCCGTCGCCGTGCGAGATGGCGTCGTCACGCTCGCCGGCTGGGTGAAGAGCTACGGCGACAAGTGGAAGGCCGAGCGAGTCGTGAGCCGCGTGAGGGGCGTGAAGGCGATCGCGAACGATCTCGAAGTCAGGCTTCCGTCCTCGTCGAATCGCAACGATCCGGAGATCGCCCGCGCTGCGGTCGACGCGCTCAAGTGGAACAGCTCCGTTCCAGACGACCGCATCCGGGTCAGAGTCGAGAACGGATGGGTGACGCTCGAGGGCGACGTCGACTGGTACTTCCAGAAGGAAGCGGCAGAACGGGCCGTCCGTTGGCTCACCGGCGTGAAGGGAGTCACCAACCTCATCGCCGTGCACGTGCCAGCGACCCCGGCGCCGTCGGACGTGAAGGCCAAGATCAGGGCAGCGCTCTCGCGTGGCGCGCAGTTCGATGCCGATCGGATCACCGTGGAGGTCGATGGACACAAGGCGATCCTGCGCGGCACGGTCCGCTCGTACGCCGAGCGTCGTGACGCCGAGCGCGCGGCGCTGAACGCCCCTGGAATTACCGAGGTGGAGAACAGGCTCACCGTCGATCCGAGCATCTACGCGGCGGTCTGACCACTCTCTCGCCCGGACGAGAAAGCGTGATGCATACGAAGGAGTGCTGATGCGCGGCCGAACGAGCGAGGTGAGATGGTAGTACGCAAGCCGGTTGGCGAATGAGCGTGGAGTGACATGCGTCGTGACTGTGAAGGGACGCAGGCGTGTGTACTCCCGCTCATTCGCCACCGGAGATCCATTCATCCAACGAGGAGAATCATGAAGTCACTTCACCTGGTGGCGTGCGGCTCAGCCATGCTGCTGTTGGGGATGGCGGGCGCATGCTCCAAGAAGAGCTCCACCGCCGACACGAGCTCGTCGGCCGGCGCGATGGCCCAGCCCGCGGTCGCAGTGACGACGGAAGTCGCGCCCGGTGTGCTGATGACCGTCGAGGCGGGGCCAGGCACCGGACTGGTGCTCGCCGACGGGAGCGGCAGGACGATGTATGTCCTGGACGCCGCTCCGACCGACACCAACACCTGGAAGCCGGTCAACGGTAGCGCGCCGCTCACGTCGTCGGACTCCAACGTCAAGCGCTCGCTGATCGGCACGACGACCAACGCCAGCGGAACGAAGCAGGCGACGTACAACGGCAAGCCGCTCTACTACTACAGCGGCGATACCTCGCCTGGCGACAGGCAGGGGCAGGGAAAGACCGCATCAGGCGCAACGGGGCAGCTCGTCAATCCGTCCGGCAACGCGGCGCCAAGCAAGGCGACCAAGTCGCCGTGAGCGGAGTGGCGCGCTACCGGAGTAGTCCGAGTGGCGCGCCGCTCTCCGCTGCGCACGATGCGCCGCATCGGTCACGCCGGCGCGTCGCGGCTTTGCAGTACGGGGTATACCACGTACTGATCGAGGATCTGCGCCGGCAGGAAGTGCGCACCGCGTCCTCCGACGGCGCTTCTGGTCGAGGCGCTCGAGCGCGTCGAGCCCGCGGAGCTCAAACGGCCGGAGCGCGGGCTGCGAGCGCTCACGCGCGCGAGGGAGGTGGATGGAGAACCGGCCGAGATGCTGTTCGAGGATGGAGTGTCTGGTGATGCTCCACGCGCACCGCGCCGTTGACCTCGGCGGGGGAGCGCCGAGGTCGAGACAGTTACCGCTCTCGGACTGCGTAGGTCAGGTGGGTCACCCGCTGCGTCGGCTCGGCGCGCACTGGCTCCAGT
>DASYMZ010000042.1:0-5251 GCA_036008805.1 Gemmatimonadaceae bacterium | reverse complement strand
CTGTTGATCGGATCGGTGGTGCTGGCGATCGCCTTGCTGCGCCAGCGCGCCGTGCGCAAGCAGCGCAATCTGTTCGGCGAGTGGCCCATCCCGCGCGTCTCGCCCGAGCGCATCGACGCGCGATTCGCACCTGGCCCATTCGGCCCCACGGGCGAGACCGAGGTCTCGTTCATCGGTCGCGGTCCGTATGTGGTGGACGGCGGAACGAGCGACGCGGAGGCATGGATCCTGGCCGTGTTGGCGAAGGACGCGAAGCTGATGTTCGAGTTCGGCACCTGCACCGGCAAGACCGCGTACCTCTGGGCGCGCAACTCGCCACCGGATGCCCGTGTCGTCACGGTCACGCTCGCGCCCGATCACCTAGGCGACTATCGCAAGGAATCCACCGACGATCCGCTCGACGTGCAGTTCGCGCTGAAGGAATCGTCACACACCGACTTTCTCTACTCGAAGGCAGACGTGGCGGGCAAGGTCGAACAGCTTTTCTCCGACAGCAAGCGCCTGGATGTCTCGCCGTGGGCGGGGCGCTGCGATCTCGTGTTCGTGGACGGGTCGCACGCCTACTCGTACGTCGTGAGCGACAGCGAGCGCGCGATCCAGCTCGTGGCGCCGGGCGGTCTGGTGCTCTGGCACGATTACGCGGGACCTCGCCACGCCCCCGGCGTCTACCGCGCGCTGAACGAGCTGGCGACGCGCCTGCCACTCGTGCGCCTCGAGGGCACGACGCTCGTGGCATACCGCCGATCGAGCGAGGCGTGATGTCGAGTCGCATCCTCTCCCTGCCGGCGGAGCATCCGCGTGTCGGCATCGTGATGATGAGCGCGGTCGGCGACGCGGTGCACGTCCTGCCGCTGCTCACCGCGCTCAAGACGCATCGGCCCGACGCGAAGGTCACCTGGGTGCTGCAACCCGGTGCGGCCTCGCTCGTGCGCGGCCACTGGGCGGTCGACGACATCGTCGAGTTCGACCGGGCGCGCGGCTGGCGCGCGTACCCCGCCGTCCGGCGCGAGCTGGCGACGCGTCCGCAGGACGTCGTGATCGCGCTGCAGGTGTACTTCAAAGCGGGAATCGTGACATCGTTCACGCACTCGCCGGTGAAGCTCGGATTCGATCGCGCACGCGCGCGCGACGCGAACTGGCTGTTCACCACGCATCGCATCCCGCCCCATCCGGGCCAGCACGTGCAGGACCAGTACTTCGAGTTCCTCGACGCGCTCGGCGTTCCGCATGGCGAGCCGCGGTGGGACCTCGGCCCCTGGCCGGACGAGCGCGCGTGGCAGCGCGACTTTCTAGCGAAGTACGAGCGGCCCATCGCGCCGATCGTCGTGGCGACCAGCAAGCCGGACAAAGACTGGATGCCCGAGCGATGGGCGCAGGTGTGCGACGCGCTCTGGAGTGATTTCGGGCTGCAGCCGGTGCTGGTGGGTGGACGCTCGCCGCGCGAGCTGGCGGCGGAGGCGAAGATCATCGAGCTGGCGAGCGTGCCCGTCTCATCGGCGCTCGGCAGCGGTCTGCGGAAGCTCGTCGGCATCCTCGACGGCGCGGCGCTCGTGCTCTCCCCCGACACGGGCCCGCTGCACATGACGATCGCGCTCGACCGGCCGGTCGTGTCGCTGCTGGGCTACACCAACCCGAAGCGCGTCGGCCCGTATCGCCGCTTTCACGACCTCATGATCGACGCGTACGGCGATCCCGGCGAGGACTATCCGATCTCGATGGAGAACCGGCCCGGCCGCATGCAGCGCATCACCGTGATCGACGTGCTGGAGCGCGTCGAGCGCTGGCGCTCCGCCTACGCGGGGGCGTCGACGACGAGCGGGCCGAACGGATAGCGCACGCCGAGGTCGGCGAGCAGGCGCACCAACCGCTGAAGCGGCAGCCCCATCACGGCGAAGTAGTCGCCCTCGACGCGCTCGACGATCGTCGCGCCGTAGCCCTGGATGCCGTACGCGCCCGCCTTGTCCATCGGCTCGCGGGTGGCGACGTAGGCCGCGATGTCGCTCGCGTCGAGCTGGTGGAAGGTGACCCCGACTTCGACGACGTCCGAACGCGTCTCGCCCTGCCAGCTCACGGCGACCGCCGTCATCACGACGTGCGAGCGGCCGGCGAGTCGCGCGAGCATGCGCTTCGCCTCCGCGTCGTCCGCCGGCTTGCCGAGCACGTCGCCGTCGACGACGACGATCGTGTCGCTGCCGATGACCACCGCATCGGGGGACTGGCTGGCGATCACGGCCGCCTTGCCCCGGGCGAGCCGCTCGGCGTGATCGCGCGGCTTCTCGCCCGCGAGGTAAGTCTCATCGATGTCGGCGGGCCGCACCTCGTGGGCGACGCCGATCAGCGCGAGGAGCTCGCGGCGGCGCGGCGACTGCGACGCGAGGATGACGCGAGGTGTGCTCATCGTTCCAACCAGAGGGTCACGGGTCCATCGTTCACCAGCTCCACGTCCATCATCGCGCCGAACTCGCCTGTCTCCACCCGCACCTCGCGCTCGCGCAGCAGCGCGACGAACCGCTCGTACAGTGGAATCGCGACCTCGGGCCGCGCCGCGTCGATGAAGCTGGGACGGCGTCCCTTCACCGCGTCGCCGTAGAGCGTGAACTGCGAGACGACCAGCAGCGAGCCCATCACGTCGGCCAGCGCGAGGTTCATCTTGTCGTCGGCGTCGGCGAAGAGACGAAGCCCGACGACCTTGTCGGCCATCCAGACCAGCGAGGCGTCGGTGTCCGCATGGGTGAAGCCCACGAGTAGGAGATAGCCGCGGTCGATCCGGCCGGTGACGCGATCGCCGACGCGCACCTCGGCGCGCGACACGCGTTGCAGCAGCACACGCATTGAGAAGGTGGTCTCGGGTCGAGGCGCAAGATAACCGACGCCTTGTCGTCTCGCCCGCCCGCCGCGAGCTTTGCGCAACCTCATCACGACGCCGTGTCCTCAGCCTCATTCGAACAGACCGTCGACGTCGAGATCCCCGAGCTGGTCGTCCTGACCTACTCGATCGCGGGGATCGGCTCGCGCGCCATGGCGGCAATCACCGATCTGGTGATCGTCGGCGCCGCGATGCTCGTCATCTCGATCACCGTGCTCGTGGTCGCCGGCGGCCTTGGCCTCGGCGGAATGGACGCGAGTGGCTCGTGGGGGATCGCGATCCTCGTGCTCGTGCAGTTCGGGCTGTTGTGGGGCTACTACGTGTTGTTCGAAGGGCTGATGGACGGTCAGACGCCGGGCAAGCGGTTGCAGCGCATCCGCGTCGTGCGCGAAGGTGGGTACTCGGTGACGTTCGGCGCGTCCGCCGTGCGGAACCTGATCCGCATCATCGACATGCAGCCGGGATTCTTCTACCTGACCGGCATGATCAGCGTTCTCGTGACCAAGCGCGGGCGCCGGCTCGGCGACATCGTGGCGGGCACGATCGTCGTGCGCGAGGACGCGAGTCGCCCCGCCCCAATGGTCAGCGCACCGAGCCCGGAGTCACGTTCAGCGACGACCCAGCTCCAGACATCGCTCAGCGAGGACGAATATCTCGTGCTCGCGCGGTTCGTCGAGCGCTGGCCGACGCTCGAGCCAACGCGCCGGACCGCGCTCGCGTCGCAGCTCGCGACGCGCTTCGCCTCCGCGATCCCCGACGACGGACGTGCGGCCTCGGCGCGACTGCTCGACCTTCACGAACGCGAGCGGCGCGCGCGCGCCGGCGGCGTCGCATCGCGCGGTGAGACGGGCGCGGGCCGCGAGCGCCAGGCGCTGATCGCGACCGGCTCTCCGCGCTGGGCCGCGTTCGCCGCGCGATTGGCCTCGGCACAGAAGCGCGGGCTCC
Source organism: Gemmatimonadaceae bacterium (assembly GCA_036008805.1). Lineage (GTDB taxonomy): Bacteria > Gemmatimonadota > Gemmatimonadetes > Gemmatimonadales > Gemmatimonadaceae > AG11. The sequence goes on along the minus strand of DASYMZ010000042.1, from coordinate 1,440 downwards.
GCTCGCTCGGCGAGGACGGCGTGCGCGAGTTCGTCGCCGAGTATCGCGCGCTGGCCGCCGATCTGGCGCGGCTGCGCACCGCGTCGGCGGGCCGCTCGCTCGACGAGCTGTTCTATCTGGGGCGCATCGTGGCCGGCGCGCACAATCTGCTCTACCGCGACCGCGGCATGCCGCTGCGTGCCGCGCTGCGCTTCGTCCTCTCCGATGCGCCGCGGGAGGTGCGACGCTCCGCCGCGCCGATCGCGCTCGCCGCGCTGCTGCTGTTCGGTCCCGCGGTGATCTCCGGCATCGCCGTGTATCGCTCGCCGCGCATCGCGGCGCAGCTTCTGCCCGAAGGCATGCTGCAGCGTGCGGAGAGCGGCGTTCGCCGCGCGAAGGAAGGCGAGGGCTACATCGACGACCCGCAGCTCTTCCGTCCCGTCATGGCCACCGGGATCATCGCGAACAACGTGCAGGTCACCTTCGCGGTGTTCGCCGGCGGCGTGACGGCGGGGCTGCTCTCGGTCTTCATGCTCGTGACGAACGGCATCTCGTTCGGCAGCGTGATCGGCCTGTACGCCAGCAAGGGCATCGGCCGGCTCCTGCTCGCCTTCGTCGCTCCGCACGGTGTGCTCGAGCTGTTCGCGATCTGCGTGGCGGGCGGGGCGGCGTTTCTGGTTGCGGCGGGAATGCTGCTGCCTGGCCCGCGCTCACGCCGCCGTGCCCTCGTCGAGAACGGCCGCCGCGCGATCCGCCTGATCGGCGTCTCCACCCTGCTGCTGCTCGTGGCCGGTACGCTCGAGGGATTCATCTCGCCTATCGAGTGGTGGCCGCTCGAGGGAAAGCTCGCGGTGAGTGGGACGACGCTCGTACTGCTCGTCGCCTATCTGCGCGGGGGACGCACCCCGCGCCCTCGGCCCGACGACGACGATGCTCCGCGCGCGGCGAACGAGCCGGCGCGCCTCGCGCTGGCGCCACTCACAGCGCGCCGCGCGCCTTGAGCTCGAGGTACTGGTTGACGACTGCCGCGGCCATCGCGTCCGGCGCGACGTCCAGCACGATCACTCCCGCGTCTCGCATCCGCTGGAGCGCCGTGGCTCGCTCAGCGAGCAGTTCCTCGGCGGCCGCGCTCGCGTAGAGCGGGCGGATCGTCGCGCCATCCGGAATCCGCGCCGCTTCGACGAGCGCCTCGTTGCGCAGCGCGACGACGACCGCGAGATGGCGCGACGCCCCACGCGTCAGGTGCCCGAGCAGCGCGCGTGCCGCGCGGGCGTCGATCACGTCGGTGAGCATCACGAGGAGCGCACGCTTGCGCTGCCGGGCGGCGAGCGCGCGGAACGCGGCGGCGTAGTCCGGCTCCACGAGCGAGGGCTGCACCGGCACGAGCGCCGCGCGCAGCGCCTGCAGGGCCGCTCTGCCCCGCTGGGCCGGCACCAGCGCGCGAAGCTGATCGTCGAACAC
>DASYMZ010000041.1:0-1799 GCA_036008805.1 Gemmatimonadaceae bacterium | reverse complement strand
CATCGATGTGAAGTACACGCGAACGACCGACACGCTGATCGCGCTGTCGGATCGCGGCCGCATCGCGAACGAGGCGCATGCAGACCTGTTCGTGAGCATTCACGTGAACGCGGCGAATCCCGGCTGGAAGGATCCCGCCGGCGCGCGCGGATTCGAGACCTACTTCCTCGCCGAAGCCAAGACCGAGGACGCGCGCCGCGTCGAGCGCATGGAGAACGAGGTCGTGAAGTTCGAGTCGCGGTCGACCGCCCGCGCCGGCGATCCGTTGAGCTTCATCCTCAACGACATGGCGCAGAACGAGCACCTGCGCGAGTCGAACGAGCTGGCGGAGCTGATACAGCGCAAGCTCGGACGCATTCATCCTGGCCCCAGCCGCGGCGTGAAGCAGGCGGGCTTTCGCGTGCTCGTGACTGCGTTCATGCCCGCCGTGCTCGTGGAGATTGGGTTCGGCACGAACGCCTCCGAGGCGTCCTACCTCACGGACACGACCCGGATGGACGAGCTGTCCGCCGCCGTGTCCGACGCCGTTCTCGAGTACCTCAAGCGCTACGAGCGCAGGGTCGCGACGAGCAACGGCGACGTCGCGCTGGGAGGCTCGGGCAGGCGGTGAGCGGGGATCGTGCGGTGCTCGCGGTAAGAGCGGCCGGGCTCGACTTCCAGAACCCCGTCCTGCTCGCCGCTGGGACCGCCGCGTACGGACAGGAGCTGGCCGACGTGGTGAATCTCAGTGCGCTGGGCGGGCTCGTCACCAAGGCGGTGAGTCCCGAGCCGCGGGTCGGTGCGCCCGCCCCTCGAGTAGCAGAGTTCGGCGGCGGGATGATCAACGCGGTCGGGCTCGCGAATCCGGGCGTCGCCGCAGTGCGCTCCGATCATCTGCCCTGGCTCGCGGCGTCGCTGCCGGAAGTCCGCAAGTTGGCGAACATCGTCGGCTTCGCCGTGGCGGAGTTCGCCGGCGTGATCGAGCAGCTGGAGCTCTCGCTCGAGGGTGACGCGCGCGGTGCGCTCGACGGCTACGAGATCAACGTGAGCTGTCCGAACGTGAAGGCGGGCGGCATGGAGTTCGGCGCCGATCCGGCCGCGCTCGCCGAGGTGGTGCGGCTCGCGCGCGCCGCCACGTCGCGTCCGCTGTTCGTGAAGCTCTCACCGACGCTCCCCGACATCGCGCGCAGCGCCCAGATCGCCGTGGACGCCGGCGCTGACGGGCTCACACTCGTGAACACCATTCCGGGGCTCGTCGTCGACGTGGACCGCCGGAAGCCCGCCCTGGGCTTCGGGACGGGAGGGGTGAGCGGCACCGCACTGCTGCCCGTGGGCGTCCTGGCGACGTGGAAGGTGCGTCGCGTGACCAAGGCGCCGCTGATAGGCATCGGAGGCGTGTCGTCGGCAGAGGATGCGCTGCAGTACATGCTCGCCGGCTCGACGCTGGTCGGGATCGGAACGGCGATGCTGCGCGACCCACGCGCTCCGGAGCGAGTGGTGGACGGCTTGGCGAAGTGGTGTGACCGGCACGGCGTCGCATCGATCTCCGAGGTGATCGGCACGCTCGAGGGAATGCCGTGACCGAGAGAGCTGTGGGGGAGCGCACGGATACCCGAGCGATTCCGATCGTCGCCCTGGACGTGCCGACAGCCGATGCGGCGATCGCGCTGGCGCGCTCCCTCAGCGCGAGCTGCCGCTTCTTCAAGGTGGGAAGCGAGCTGTTCACCGCGGCTGGTCCGCGCGTGGTCGAGACGCTGCGTGGCGAGCTCGGCGCCGACGTATTTCTCGATCTCAAGTTCCACGACATCCCCAACACGGTG
>DASYMZ010000040.1:0-37820 GCA_036008805.1 Gemmatimonadaceae bacterium | reverse complement strand
GGAGTCCGTCCCAGGGAGTCCGTCCCAGGGAGTCCGTCCCCTTGTTGCACCCGCGCACCGATCTGTCCAAGCGCGGCCCGAATCAGGAGGGCTCGTATGCCAATCCTCCGACCTCCGCCCGAGTTTACCCGCGTACTGCCGTGGCAGTTCAACCCAGATCTACCGGCGTACTGCCGCGGCAGTTCAACCCAGATCTACCCGCGACCTGCCCTGCCAGCAGCACAAAAGCACCACCCCCTCTCACCGCCCCTCGAACCCCTCCGCCAGGCCAACCAACGCCCCGGGATCGATGCGATGCCCGCCCGCGTAGCGCTGAAGCGTGAACGCGACGCCCGCCGACGACAGTCGCTCTCCTTCCGCGACGACTGACTCGGCCGACACGATGTCGTCGGCGTCGCCCGCCACCAAGGTCAGCGCGGCGCCGTGCAGCCGCGACGACCACTCCGCGACGTCGAGCTCCGGCGGGATTCCGCCCGCCCACAACACGATCTGATCCGCGCGCAGCTCGCTCGCGCCCATCCACCTGCACACCGTTGCGGTGCCCTGCGAGAAGCCGAGCACCACGATGCGCGGGCCGGCGCCGGCGAGATGATGACGCGTCTCGGTCGACAGGTGATCTAGATACGCGACGTAGTCGTCGATCTCCGACTCGCGCGACTCCTTCGTCATCCACGACGCGCCCACCCGCGGGGCCGACTGCTTGCGGCGATCCGGCAGTGGATCGAGGTAGAAGCGCGAGAGCGCCTCCGGCGCGACGATCAGCCGCGTTCCGTCATCGAGCGGCGCGAAGTCCGCGATGAACCGCCGCGCGAGCTGCCCGTAGCCATGACACACGATCCAGAGCTCGCGCGGGAATCCATGCGTGGGTCCCAGCGTGTAGTATCGCGCGGTGCGCCGCACGACCAGCGCGTGCGGCGTGATGGCGGAGGACATCCGGCGTTGGTGCGCCTGCGCGTCAGCGCTCGTTCGCTCGCTGCTGCGGAACGGCCGTGGCCGTCGTCGCGGCGACGTGCGCGGCACTGAACAGCGCGTCCTGCGAGCGCGCCGTCGAGAGGAGCGCGACGGCACGCGCGAGCTGGTGGTCGTCGGCCAGCGCGCGGCGCTTGGCGCCCGCGTCGCCGAGCACCGAACGCGACACCCGCCGATCGAGCTCACGGTCGAGCATCGCCGTCGCGTTGGGCTCGTACTTGGAGTCGATCGTGATTCCGGCGGCGCTGAGACGGCGACGCAGCTCCGTACGCCACTCCGGCGTGACCGTGAAGTTCGGCGAAGCCGACCCCTTGAGCTCGAACGCGTACTGATTGAGCACCGTCACGAACGCCTGCGCCTTCGGCGCCACCGAGCGGAGGAACTCCTGCTCGGTCGTGGCCAGCGTGTCGTCCGGCACGATGAGGTCCGGCGTGATGCCGCCGCCGCCGTACACCGTGCGACCAGCGTCCGAGCTGAACGTCGGACGCGCCTTCTTCTCCGCCTCGGTCTCGAGCGAATCGGGTCGCGTCTCGACGAACCGTCCGTCCGGCAGCAGCTTCCGCTCCCGGTGGATGCTGCGCCCGCTCGGCGTGTACCACTTGCCCGTCGTGATCTTGAGCGCGTATCCGCCATCGAGCGGGAAGATCGACTGCACGAGCCCCTTGCCGAAGCTCGTCGTGCCGAGCACCAACGCCCGGTCGTGGTCCTGCAGCGCGCCCGCCACGATCTCGCTCGCCGAGGCGGTGCCGCCATCCGTGAGGATCACCATCGGTGGTTGCGACGCGAGCTGCTCGCTCGATGCACGCGCGACTTCATCGGACGCATTGCGCGACCGCACGTTCACGATCGCCTGGCCGCGCTTCAGGAAGAGTGAGCTGACCGCGAGGGCCTGCTCCACGATCCCGCCGCCGTTGTCGCGCAGATCGAGGACGATGCCACGCGCGCCGTCGCCGACCAGCTTCGCCGCCGCGGCTTCCACTTCATCGGCGGTGTTCTCGTTGAACGTCTGCAGTGGGATGTATCCGATCTTGTCGCCGAGCATCGTCGAGAACGGAACTGCCGGCACGTGGATGACGGCGCGCTTGAATGCGAGCTTCACCGGCTCGGCCACGCCTGGGCGTGCGAAGGTGACGCGCACCGTCGTGCCGGCCACGCCGCGCAGCGCGTCGGAGACCTTCTCGATCTTCACATCGTTGATCGCGAGCGAATCGACCTGGACGATGCGATCTCCCTCGCGCACGCCGCCCTCTTCCGCGGGTGTGTGCGGGAAGATCCGGCTCACCACCACGCTCGTCGCGCTGCTGTTCGTCTTCTGCTCCTCGAGCAGCATCCCCACGCCCCCGTAGCGGCCGCCGACGCTGCGGTTGAACTCGTCGTTCTGCTTCGGCGCCAGAAGCTCGCTGTATGGATCGTTGAGCTCGCGCACCAGCCCGTGTGCCGCCTTCTCGAAGATGGCCGAGCCCTGCAGCGAATCCACGTACCGGTTCGCGACCAGCGACAGCACCTGGTCGAACAGACGCGGCGCCGACTTCGCGGGGGCTTCCTGGAGATAGAAGCCACCTGCGACCATCGGAATGAGCAGCAGCGACGCGGCGGCCGCGGTGCGGGTACGAAACATTCGAGCGACCTCGGGAGAAAAGACGCCGGACGCACGACCGCGCGTCCGGTAGAGCAACAATCTAGTGGTCCAGCCTAGGGGCGCGAGACTGGGCGCATCTTCCAGATGCTGCCCAGCATGTCGGATGCGAACACCGACCCGTTCACGTATTGGACGCCCCAGATGTAGACGGGGTTGCCTCGGTCCAGCAATCCGATGCCGAGCTCCCGACCCATCTTGGTCAGGTCGCACAGCGGAGTGGTGGAATTGGTCGGCGTGGACTTCTGCGCGTCCGTGCACGTTCCCAGGTCCCCGCGCACGTCCAGCGCACGCACGCCCCCGTTGTAGTACGCGGCGTACAGGATGCCGTTGGGCTCGTCTACCGAGAAGTTGTGCGTTCCCGCGCCTGGCACCGTGTAGAAGGCGACCTCGCGCGGCGCGCTCATGTTCGACACGTCCACCACGTGGATGTCGCCCGCCGACGAGCTTCCGGTCGCTGGCGACTCCTCACCGATGAACGCGTACCGATTGCTCCCGGTCACCGGATCCTTGAGCCACCAGATGTTGTGGACGTGGCCGTTCACGGTCTGCACTCGGCCCAGCTCGACCGGCGACGACGGTGTGCCGCCCTTCCCTCCACCACCGATGTCCCAGATCGCGACGCCGTCGTTCCACAGGCCGAGGAAGAGCAGGCCGTCGCGCACGAAAGTGTCGTGCACGTATGGGCGGCCGATGAACTTCGAGAACACCTGCTGCGGCGCCGCGGGGTTGCTGAGATCCACGATCACGAGCTTCGCGGCGAGAGTGCCCGCCGGATCGACGGAGAGGAACGCGTACGGCTTCCCGTTCACCAGCCCCACCTCGGCCGTGTGCACGCCCGCGAACGTCTCCGCGTTGGAGAATCGAGACACGAGCTGCGGCTTGCGTGGATCGGCGAGACTGTAGATGACGATCGAGCCCTGCGAGTACTCGGTCGCGACCACGAGATAGGCGCCATCGGGAGTCGTCACGATGTCACCGAGCGTGCTGGCATTCGCCACCCGCACCGAGTCGATCAGCGTGGGGTCGCCGCTCACGTCCCAGATGTAGAACGGGCTACTCGCGGTCCCGTTGTTCCAGGTCGTCGTGTACGCGATGTTGCCGCGCACGAACAGTTCGCCGGTGGTGCGGCGCGGAACGAAATCGCCGACGCCCAGCACGCTCATCGTCACCGGCGTGCGGGGTCCACCCGTGCCCAGGTTGGGATCGGGCACCGTCGGTGTATCGCTGCCCGAGCACGCGGCGATTGCGAGCGAAGCCGAGAGTGCAGCGAGGAGTGCCAGCTGACGAGAGGGATGCATTCGTCGTGGAGAGTGAGAGATGCCGCGCCGGGGCGGCACGCGTGGATCAGTGCTGGTGCGCATGCGGCGCATCAGCGGAGACTCCGAGAGCGCGGATCGCCGGACTGTCCGCGAGCGCGACGCCGTACCGTCCCATCCGTGCGTGCAGCGGACCGTACCGCACCCGGAAGCCGATCGACCCCATCCAGGGAGATCCACCTCCGTAGAACCGCTCAGGCGAGAACACGCTCGTGGCCACGGTCGACCGTGCCGAGAGCCGCGCGAGCTCCACGAAGGGATACCCGCGAACGGCGCCATGGGTCACGGACGGGAGCGTGAGAGCCAATGTGCCCACGCGCCACCGCGTGATGCCGGTGATCGCCAGATCCGACGCGGGTCTCGGCGTACGAAACGGATCGGCGAGACGCTCCTCCTCGGGGCGCCCCGTCTGCTCCAGTCGCACCGCCACGCCGATCGGACCGACGGTCGCTGCCGCTTCGGCGAGAGCGCTCTCGTACGCGAACGCCTCGACATTGCGGTCGCCGTCCCACTCGGCTGTGCTCGCCCATTCTGCGAGAGCGTATCGCGAGCCGTCTCGTGAAATCATGCGCACCGACGCGCTTCGCTTGCGCTGGTCGAGACCGAAGCCCGACGCCTGTTCCGGCGACTCGATGCGCGCGTAGCTGGCCTGCAGCTCGGTGCCAGGACGCGGGAGCAACGTGGCGCGCATCGACCAGGAGTCGCCGAAGCGACGGAGACGAGGCATCGCGCTCGGGGACGTCGGCTCGTCACCGCCGAACGTCGCGCCCTCGACGATCGCGGGGCCGACGCGCATCGCGCCGGCGATCAATCCACGCTCGAGGATCTGAGCGAGGTGATGATTGAGCGGATACTTCTCGAACGGGCGCATCATCGGGTCGTCGGTGCCGAACGGCGCGAACCCCCGGCCGGCACTCGCCGAATAGTTGAACGGCCCGAACGATCCGACGCCGGTGAGCACGAGCTCGTGCAGGTAGGCGTGTGGATGGCGACGGTCCACGTAGCCTTCGCCGAACCCACCCGTGGAGAGCTCGCCGCGCGTCATGGTGAGTCCCTCGCCATTCAGCGTCGCGTCGAGCTGCGCGTGGCCGCGCCACAGGCTCCCGCGCGTCATGAGCACCGACTGCGCGAGGTACCCCTCGGTGAGATCGGCCCCACCGGCAGTGTGCGCGGCGTGAGTGAGCACCGGAATCGCCTGCGCCATGACGTGCCAGCGCGAGGGCCCGGCGCTGTCCGGCATCGACATGCCGGCCATTCCCGCATGCTCGTCGGGCCGCTGCGCATACGCGCCGCGCGGAGCGACCAGCCAGGCGAGCGAGACGAACGACAACGCGAGCGAGAAGTGGATCCGCATGGCCATAAGCTATTGTGCTACACCCGCGAGCCCGCTTCGACCCTCCGCACCCGTGCACATGCAGCTACCCAGCCGCGCCGAGCTCGCAGCAATGAGTCGGCTCGCGCTACCGATCGTGCTCGCGCAAGTCGGGTTGCTGCTCATGGGTGTCGTCGACACGCTCATGATGGGACGGGTGTCGCCCGAGGCGCTGGGCGCCGTGGCTCTCGGAAACCTGTACTTCGTCACGCTCAGCATCCCGTGCACGGGCACGTTGATGGTGCTCGACCCGCTCGTCGCGCAGGCGGTCGGCGCGCGCGACGCGGAGCGCATCGCGCTCGGTATCCAACGCGGGATCGTCCTCGCGGCCGCGCTCACCATCGTCACCAGCCTCCTGCTCTGGCCGGTGCACGGCGTGCTGACGGCGCTGCGACAGCCGCCGGTGCTGGTGGCGCTCGCGACTCCGTACGTGCGCATCTCCATCTATGGAGTCGCGCCCTTTCTCGCGTTCGTCGTATTGCGGCAGAGTCTTCAGGCGTTGCACCACGTGCGCGCGCTGCTCCCCGCGGTGTTGGTCGCGAATCTCGTGAATGCGGGGCTCAACTGGGTGTTCGTGTACGGCCACCTCGGCTCGCCCGCGATGGGGGTTCCCGGCAGTGCCCTCGCCACGTGCGTGAGCCGATGGACGATGGTCCTGCTGCTCTTCGCAGGTGGCTGGCGTACGCTTCGTCCGGCGCTCGTACCGTGGCGTCGGGAAGCCAGGCGGCTCGCACCCATCCTTCAGATGGTGCGGCTCGGGGCACCGATTGGATTCCAACAGATGCTGGAGATGGGGGTGTTCTCGGCGATTGGCGTGCTGATGGGCATTCTTGGCACACGCGAGATGGCGGCGCATCAGATCGCGCTGAATCTCGCGAGCCTCACCTTCATGGTGCCGCTCGGCGTCGGCGCCGCCGCCGCGGTGCGCGTCGGCCACGCCGCGGGCGAGGGCGACGCGAACGCGGTGCGCGAGCGTGCGCGGACCGCGCTGTTCTGCGGCGTGGGTTTCATGCTCTGCACCGGAGTGGTGCTGCTCCTGGCGCCGCGGGCGATCGCGTCGCTCTACACGACGAACCTCTCCGTTGCCGCGTTGGCGGCGACGCTCATCCCGATCGCCGGAGTGTTCCAAGTGTTCGACGGCGTGCAGGCGGTGAGCGCCGGAGTGCTGCGCGGCCTCGGTGACACGCGCGCACCGTTCCTGATCAACCTCGCGGGGTTCTGGCTGGCCGGGTTCCCCGTGAGCATCGCGCTCGGGTTCTACACGCGGCTCGGCGCGCTCGGTCTCTGGTGGGGGCTCGTCGCCGGATTGATCGCCGTCTCGGGCCTGCTGCTCGCGCGGGTGCGAAGCCGGCTCCGCGCGCCGATCGTGCGCTCGACACTGGAGTCCGACGTCGTCAGGCTCGCGACCGAGCGATAGCCAGGTGGCGGAACTGGCCCCGAGACACGAAGACCCGCCAGGTGGCGGGTCTGTCGGTGTCGGTCAGTTCTTGTGGCGGAAGGTGATGCGGCCTCGCGTGAGATCGTAGGGCGACACCTCGATCGTCACCCGGTCGCCGGCCAGCACCCGGATCCGGAAGCGACGCATATTGCCTCCGAGCGTCGCGAGCACGTTGTGGCCGTTGGTCAGCTGCACCCGAAAAGTAGCATTCGGGAGCACCTCGGTGACCGAGCCTTCCAGCTGAATCGCGTCTTCTTTCGCCATCCGTTCCTTGCGCTAGCCCAGGGGGCTCAGCGCGAGCGCTCGGTACGGCTGCGGCGACGAGCTGCGGCGGCCTTCAGCTGCCGAGCTTCGCTGGGCTTGACGTAGTAGCGCTTCTTCCGGAGATCCTTGAGGATCCCAGCCTTGGCGATCTTGCGCTTGAACGCCTTGAGCGCCCAATCGAGCCGATCGCTCTCTTCGAGATGAATCTCGACCATCAGTTCGTCCTTCCTGGGGTGATTGTCGCGCAAAGAGCGCGAAACGATGCTGCGCGACGCCCCGAAAACGAAAAAGGGCCCCATTCACGACGACTCCCGACGGGATGACGGGAACCGTGTGCACGGGCGACGCAGCCCCGAATATTAGCCCTCGCTCCGAGGGCTGTCAATCGCGATGGTGGGCGCGTCGTCCGCAGCGCGAACGAGCGTCAGGACGAACCGCGAGCCCGCGCCGATCTCGCTCGTCACCGTGAGCGACCCGCCCATTCGCTCCGCCAGCTCGCGCCCGATCGAGAGGCCGAGCCCACTCCCGTCGGCGGATCTGGTAAGCCCCTTCTCGACCTGGACGAAGGGCTGGAAGATGGCGTCCCGCTGACCTTCGGGGATGCCGCGGCCAGTGTCCGCGACGACGAACCGGATCACTCCCGGGCCCTCTTCGCAGCCGACGGTCACCGCCCCGCCCTTCGGCGTGAACTTGAGCGCATTCGAGAGCAGATGGCGCAGGATCTCCACCGCCCGTTCCCGGTCGGCGCAGACGCGCGACTTCGCTGGACAGGGAAGGATGCGGAAGTCGATCTCACGCGCCGCGAACTCGACGACCAATGGCTCGCTCGCGAGGTCGACCAGATCCGATGCGTCCAGCTCGGTGGATTCGATGGCCAGCCGGCCGCTCGTGAGCCGCGAGAAGGTCAGCACGGCGTCCACGAGACTCAGCAGATGCTCCTGCCCGCGAAGGATGCGGCTGACTGCATCGCGCTGTCCTTCCGTCAGGGCGCCACGAAAGCCCATCTCGAGCAGCTGCGCGTAACCGGCGATCGCATTGAGCGGCGTCCGAAGCTCGTGACTCATCATCGCGAGAAACTCGGACTTCGTGCGCGCTGCCGCCTCGGCCACCGCCGTCAGGCGTTGATGCTCGAATGCGAACGCGACGATCTGCGCGAGCTCCTCGGCCAGCTTCTGCTCCTCATCGGTGTACGGGTGCTCGTCGTGCCCGCGGCCGAAGGTGAGCGCACCGACGATTCTCCCGCGCGACATGACCGGCGCGACGATGACCGGACCTTCGGCGAGTCGCTCGATCGCGTCGAGCGCCTGCACCGGTGGCGCGTCGTCCAGTTGCGGCGCGTGCGTCTCGAGGATGATGTGATCCAGGCGCTCCGCCCGCCGACGGCGCAGCGCGCGCACGATGCCGAGGCTGCCGTCGCCGTCGAGCCGCACGTGGCCCTGCACGGCGTGGGCGAGTTGATCGAGCGCATGGTCGGAGGTGATGACCTGGCGTTCGCCCTGACCGTTCGCGACCTGATCGAGCAGACACCAGCGCCCCAGCAGTGGCAGCGCGGGCCGGATCACATCGGCCGCGGCGACGCCTCCCGCGCCGACCTGCCGCGCCGCGGCGCGCAGCAAGGTGCGATGACGTGCGTCGTCGGCGGCCGCATCACGCGCCGCGCCGAGCTCGCGCTCCGTCTGCGCCAGCCGATCCACGAGATGCTCGACGAGCGTTTCCCCGCTCGGCGCCGGCAGGTCTGCCGGTCGCCGCGCGGGGAGCCGATCGTCTGGTCCACCCTGTTCACGCGAAGGCGGCTCGCGCATCACTCGTGTCGGCGGTCCTACTGCTTCTTCTTCTGGATGTCGACGTTGTTGCCGATCACGCCGCCCAGAATGCCGCCCGCTGCGGCGCCGATGATTCCGCCCTTCACCTTGTCGCGACTCGTCGTCGCGCCGATGATGGCGCCGGCCGCGGCACCGATGGCGGCATCACGCTTCGTGTTCTTCTTCGTCACGACCTGCGGCTCGCGAGCCACCGTCGTGCCGCTGCTCGAGCTCGTCCCGCTGCTCGTGCTGCTGGACGTGGAACGCCGGCGCGCGGGAGTCGACGCAGTGGAGCGTCGTGCTGGCGCCGGCGCAGCGCTGTTCGTCAGACCGTTCGCCGGAGCCGTCGCCATCGCGGCGTTCGTCCGCTCGGCCGCGGAGATCGAATCGAGGCGCGCGTTCGCGTTCGCCTGAGCCGCCAGCGAGAGATCGTTGTTCAGGGCCGGATCGGCCGGCTGGTCCTTGCTGCACGCGACGCCGAGCGCGAGCGCGGGTGCGATGAGAAACGTCTTGAAGATCGAGCGCATACAACCTCCGGAAGTGGTCGGCGTGAGCCGATGATGTTGCGCAGCCTCATAAGGCAGAGCCTGTGCCATGTCCTACCCCGGCGCGTGCGATCGATGCGCCGATCCCGGAGCCATCCCGTGAGACGGTCACCACGCCGAAGTGATGCCTGTCACGAGAGTTTCCATGCCGTGCCCTCGGTCGAGGCTGGCGCGTCCTGAGGTGGTACGACGATGAGCGAGACCCGGCCGGGTCCGCCGCACGCTTCACCCCAGCCGCCCACGCAGATGAGCCTCCTCGCTCGGCGCTCCGGTCCCACCGCCCCGAACTCCACTGGGAGCGGCTATTCGCTTCTCGATTCGCAGCTCGCGCTCTCCGGAGACCTCGACACCTCGGGCTCGCTGCGCATCGATGGAAAGCTCGATGGAAGCGTCCGTCGTGCAGACACCGTGGTGCTCGGAGTAGGTGCCTCGATGACCGGCGACGTCCATGCACGCGAAGTCGTCATCGGCGGTACGATCACCGGAAACGTGCACGCCACCGAGCGCGTCGAGCTGCAGGCGACCGCGATCGTCACGGGCGACATCGTGACGCAGTCCATCCTCGTGCAGGAGGGAGGCGTGGTGAACGGACGCGTGCTGATGCGGCCTCCCGAAGGAACGGGCTCGCCCGGCGCACTGCACGCGATCGACGCTGCCTCCGGCCGAGCCTGACGCAGATGTCGTCGGCGAAGCGAACGCCCCGCTACGTGGATGCGATCCGCTCGTACGATCTCCCCGCCGGAAGCTCCTCCGATGTGATCCGCCTCCGGCCCGAGTCGGCCGGGCCGGCGCTCGCGCCGATCACGAAGGCGTGGCCGCGTCGCAGAGCCGTGCCGGTGGCGCAGCGGCCATGGCAACTGCTCCTCGTTCCACCAACGCCGGGAGCGCAGACGCGGTCGTTCAACGTCGCGCGCTGGCAGGCCCGCCTGGTGATGATCGCCGCTGGCGCGGTGCTGATCGTCGCCGGAGCGGGAATCACCGCACTCGTGCTCGCCGTGCGCACGCCGGATCTGTTCGCCACCAGCGCCGAAGCCGCGATGCTGCGGTCTCGATTGACCGTGGTCGAGGACTCGCTCGCGATGGCGCGCGCAGAGTTGGAAGCGCCGGACGATTCGCTCGCGGCATCCGCCGTCGGGGGCAGCGTTGCCCCAGTCACGGCGACGCCGTTCCCGACTGGATCACGCCTACCCACGGCGCGGGTCTTTGCTCCACCCGCCAATCGCGCCCTCTCCAAGCGCACCGCGGCCAGCAGTGACGACGACGCGTCTTCCCTCACGACTCGGGGTATCGAGGGACTTCCCGTCATCGGCGCCATCGCGAGCCGCTTCTCCCGGGCGAGGCGACATCCATTGCTGCACGTGATCCGGCCGCATCTGGGAGTGGACGTCGCGGCGCCTCGCGGAAGCAAGATCATCGCGCCGTCTCCGGGCCGAGTGAGCTTCGTGGGCCGAAAGTTCGGATTCGGACTGGTCGTCGAGATCCAACATCGCGACGGAGTCTCCACGCGCTACGCACACTGCGGAAGCGCGCTCGTGGCCGAGGGAGACCAGGTGCAGCGCGGCACCGCGATCGCAACGGTTGGCACGAGCGGTCTGTCCACTGGCCCGCATCTGCACTACGAGGTGCTCGTGCATGGACATCAGGTGGATCCGCTTCGCTTTCGCATGCCGCAGATGGGCGACAGCACGGCCACTGCTGCTCCCCAGCCATCTTCCGCTGCGCGGCCGGCGAGCGGGGCCAGCGCCGCCACCCCTGGGGCTGCGCCGGAGACGACGACCCCGGAGTAGCCCGGCGCCCGCGCTCTCGAGCTCAGGATCTTCCGGTTCGGTACGCCTTCTGCACTTCGAGTGGTCACTCGACCGAGGGAGCGCGGAGGATGAGCAAGTTGCTACGCGGCCTCGCCGCAGGATACGGCGCGAAGAAGTTGGGAGGAGGCTGCTTCAGCACCGTGCTGATCTTTCTTCTGCTCTGGTGGCTGCTCGGCCATTTCGGATGGGCCCGTTGAGCGCGTGACCGCATGAGTGCCGAGGGCAGCGCGGAGGAGCGCCGGAGAGGTGCGGACCGACGCGAGCACGGAGACGGGGGGCGTCGCCAGAAGAAGAGCGCAACCTCGCCGCTCGTCTACATCATCCGCACGCTCGCGCTGATCTGCGTTCTGCTCATCGTGATCGTCTTCACGGTGCGCCACACGCGGCCAGTGTTCGCGACGCGCGGCACGATCGGCGAGGAGCTGCGCAAGCACGCTCCGGAGGCGGCCGCCGTGCTCACCGACAGCGGACCCACGCCGATCGAGCGCTTCATGGCGACCAGCAAGTTCCGCGACGAGAAGCGCAATTTCTACGAGGACGTGATGCGCACCGGGCAGGTGGACTCCGCGCGAGCGGACTCCATCGCGACGTTCGCCGTGCGCGAGGCGTACACCCGCGGCATCTCGCCGGCGATCATCTTCGGCGTGATGCTGACGGAGAACGCGCGATTCATCTCGGGCGCGATGTCGAACGTCGGGGCCGTGGGGCTGATGCAGGTCTACCCGAAGATCTGGCTGAAGAAGGAGTTCAGCGACAGCCTGGGGCACGATCTCGCTTCGGACTCGACGAACGTGCGCTACGGTGTGTTCATCCTCAGCCGCTACTTCAACCCGCGCACGAAGTCGGGTGAGACGCGCACGCGCGACTACCGCTCGGCGCTGCTTCGCTACAATGGCTGCGTGAAGGGCACCAACACGCCCAACTGCAAGACCTACCCCGACAAGGTGAAGCGCTACGTAGAGGCGTCGGCCAAGTCCATCTGCGACGGCCGAGGCTTCTTCGACTGCATCGCGAAGCCGTTCATAGACGGGCTTCTCGGCGACGAAAAGTCGGCGCGATGATGCCGGCGTAGCGGTGCCGCGTCGCCGCGCTCAGCCTTCGCGCAGCGCGCGGAGCCCGCGCGCGAGCTCGGCTCGCGGACCGGAGCCGAGCCGTTCATCCAGCTCGTGCTCGTGGTCGGCGAGGAGCTCGCTGGCGCGCTCGTAGGCAGCGCGGCCCGATGGTGTGAGGGCCGCACGCACGTTGCGCCGATCGCCTGGATCGACCATGCGCGCCACGAATCCGTCGGCTTCGAGCCGGTCGATGAGCTGCGTGACGTTCGACCGCCCGCAGCAGTGGCGCTCGGCGAGCTGCGTCAGCGTGAGCGGCTCCGACGCGAGCACGAGATGCCTGAGCGCGCCCAGCTTGGCGAGTGAGAGCCCGACCTCCGCCAGCGTACGCTCGGCGCGCGTCTCCACCGCTCTCGCCGCGTCGAGCAGCAGGAGGGTGAGCGCGCATCCCGGGGCAGCGTTCGTGGGGGAGTGATCAGACATGGGAGAAGCCTAGAGCTGGAGTTCGGGAGCCGTCAACCCGACGTGCCCACTGCTACCCCTCGGAATCGGATTCGGGCAGGCTGAGCGTCTGCGAGGTGTGCCGACCGCGAAACTCCCCACGGTGCGCCGTCTCGGCCAGGGCGATGACGTGCCGCGCGATCGTCTCGTATCGCGCGGCGGAGAGGCCCAACCCCACCTGCTGCACGTGGAGCCGCAGCGATCTGCGAACATCAGGGAGCGGGATGTCGTGCTCCTGGGCGTCGCGGACGTACGCCGACACGGCCGCGTCCAGATCGGACTGCGCCCAGTCATCATCGGCGATGGCCGTGCGAAGTACGCGGCGAAGTCGTTCACTCGGAGTGGGTTCCTGCATCTAGAGACCTCTTGAAACGGCGTGACGCGAATGGAGCAGCCAACCCGCGTCGTCGCGGTTGACTAGTCGAGAAGTGCGTCGCTTCCAGTTCGCAGCTGGTCCGCAACGGTCGGCACGCCGACCACCCGCGGACTGCCGGGCGAGTGCAGCGCGTCGGCCCACGAGTCGAACATGAGGATGGGCCAGAGCGTAGCGGCATTGTTCGAGTACCCTCGAACGTGCTCCTGCCAGATGTGTTGCACTTCCTTGGTGTCGAAGATTCCGTGGCGTGCGACGCGTGACGGATCGAGCTTCGAGTCGGCCCATTCGCGAAGGGGTCCACGCAGCCAGTCGTGCAGCGGCACGCCGAACCCCATCTTGGGCCGCTCGACGAAGCTGCGTGGCACGTAGCGGTCCAGGAGCTGGCGCAGGATCCACTTGGACTGCTTGGAGCGGAGCTTCATGCGAAGCGGCAGACGCGCGGCGAACTCCACGACCCGATGGTCGAGGAAAGGCGTCCGCGTCTCGAGCGAGACTCCCATCGCGGCGCGATCGACCTTCACGAGCACGTCGTCCGGCAGATAGCACATCAGGTCGAGATGCATCATCTGCTGCGCGAACGACGCGGCGGGCATCAGGTTGCCGACGTCCGTCATCGCGTTCGCCGGCTCGTCGACTGCGGGCACGAGGCGTCCCGGATCGGTCCACGACGACACGAGCTCGTGATACAGATCCTCGCGATACTCGCAGCGCAGGAGACGCGCGATCTTGCGCGCCTTCACGACGAGCATGTGAGCGCGTCGGGCGCGCGCGGTCTCGCCCCGGTTCCAAGCTGCTGGGTTCCACCGCCGCGTATCGAGGCGGTCGATCAGGTCGATCCCGTCGGCGATGCGCATCCGCGCGCGGCGCGGCAGAACACGCAGGGCACGCCACATCTTGTTGAGCGCGACGTACCGGTCGTAGCCGCCGAACAGCTCATCTCCGCCGTCACCCGTCAGAGCCACCTTGACCGCGTCCCGCGCGAGCGAGGAGACCAGGAACGTTGGAATCTGCGACCAGTCGGCGAACGGCTCGTCGTACAGCGACGGCAGCCGGTCGATCACGCGCATCGCGTCGGCGGCGGTGATGTAGTGCTCGGTGTGGATCGTCCGCAGGTGCGCGGCGACGGCGCGGGCATGCCTCGCCTCCTCGAACTTCGGGTCGAAGAACCCGATGGAGAAGGTGCGCACCGGTCCATTGCCCTGCGCCTGCATCATCGCGACGACCGCGGTGGAGTCGAGCCCACCGGACAGGAAGGCGCCGAGCGGAACGTCGGAGACCATCTGGTCCGCCACGGCTCGGCGGAGCACCACGTCGAACTCGTCGATCAGCTCCGCGTCTGACTTCGTGGACGGGCGCGCGACGCCGGCGCGCGTGACCGACATCGTCGACCAGTAGTGGGTGACGGACGGCGTGAGTCCGTCGTGCGGGCGGAACCGGAGCACCGTGCCCGGAATCACCTTGGAGATGCCGGAGAAGATCGAATGCGGCGCCGGGATGTAGCCGTATCGCATGAGCAGCGCGACGGCGCCGCGGTCGATGTCGTCGCTCCAATGCGGATGCTCGCGCAGCGCCTTGAGCTCCGAAGCGAAGACGATCGAGTCGCCGCGCACCCCGTAGTAGAGTGGCTTCTCGCCGATCCGATCGCGCGCGAGGATCAGCTCCTGATCGCGAATGTCCCAGACCGCCAGGGCGAACATTCCGGTCGCCTCGCGGAGCGTGGCGACGATGCCCCACGCCTCGATCCCGGCGAGCAGAACCTCGGTGTCGGACGTGCCGCGGAACGTGGCGCCAGCGGCGTGCAGCCGCTCCCGGAGCTGGCGGAAGTTGTAGATCTCGCCGTTGAACGAGACCACGTACCGGCCGTTGGACGACCACATGGGCTGCGCGCCCGTGGCGGAAAGGTCGAGGATGGAGAGGCGCCGGTGGCCGAGCGCGATCGGGGTATCGGCCGGCACCCAGTGGCCGTCCGCGTCCGGGCCCCGGTGCGCCAGCCGGATGGTCATCCCCCGAACCGCCTCTCGGCGCGCCGACGCCGAGAGCGAGGGCGACCAGAACCCAGCAATGCCGCACATTAGCTCGGTTCTCCTGAACGGGGTGGGGTGCGCGAGCTGGAGTACGCGCGGAGGCGGGGGAACGGGTGCCGAGCCAAAGAAACTCCGGCGCGGAAAACCGCTCAGCGCCAGACTGGCGCCAAACGACTGAGATCGCCATAGTGATCCAGGTCACAGTCGACAAGCTCGCGTTCGCCAGCCGCTGCGCTTCACGATAGACGATCGAAGGGTCGTCGTGCCACATGCACGGGGCCGGATCGCGGACAGCGGACGAGGTTTCCACCACCCCACCCGACGAAGGAGTGAGATGGAGAAGGAAGGTCTGCGCTGGGTCCCCCCGAAGCCGGGCATGGGGCAGCGCGAGACGGGCGCGGTGCGGTCGAGCTGGGTGGGCAGGAACACGAGGGCCGGAATCGCCCTCTGCATCGCCGCCATTGCGCTCGCCGGTTGCGGAGGCGCGGACGCCGGGGCCGTGGCGGTGGAAGAGCCGGTCGTGCGGATCACGGAGCCCGATGATGCGCCGGGCGCCGATGAGGCCGAGCTGCCGGGTGCAGCCGGGGTAGAGCCGACGACGATTCCCGTGGCGACGTACGAAGGCTCGGGGGAGCTGGTCCATCCCGATGTCGCCTTCTTTCCGCGCGGCTTCTGGGGCGTGCGCTACTGGTACGCGGCCACACCCTATCCGCACGGTGATGCCGGCTTCGAGAACCCCTCGATCTTCAACGGCACGAGCGAGGGCCAGATGCAGGTGCCGTCGGGCAGCGTCAATCCGCTGGCCATGCCCGACCCGAGCTCGTACCTGTCGGACCCCGACATCGCGTTCGATCCAGACCGCCGGGAGCTCCGCATGTACTACCGGCAGACGACGCCGATGAACGATCAGATCTACGTCGTCCGCAGTTCGAACGGGGTCACCTGGTCCAAGAGCCAACTCGTGATCGATGCGGGCCGGTACTCCCTCATCTCGCCCGCCGTCGTCCGCGAAGGCACGGGCAAATGGCGCATGTGGACGGTGGACGCGACGGGGAACGGGTGTCGCTCCTCGAGCCTGGTGCTCAAGCTCCAGCAGCGCCGCTCGAGCGACGGGATGAACTGGGGTGCGACCGAGCCGGTGAACCTCAGGATCCCCGGCCAGGTGCCCTGGCACTGGGACGTGCAGTACGTCCGGGCGAAGGGTGAGTACTGGGCGATGATCGCCGCCTATCCCGACGGAACCAACTGCTCGCTCACGTCGCTCTACTTCGCGCGCAGCGTGGACGGGACCACGTGGAACGTCTCGCCATCCCCCCTCCTGCGTGCCGGCGACTTCGCCCCGATTCGCGACCTCGTCTATCGCTCGACGTTCCGTTATCACGAGGGGAGCGACGCCGTGTCGGTCTGGTTCTCGGGCGCGAGAATGGAGAAGGGAGCGTTTCAGTACGGCGTCGCCCTCGCGCGCTATCCCATGGACGATCTCCTGCGACGGGTGAACGGCGCGCCGACGGCAGCTCTCGCCCGCGGAGATTCGGACCGTCCGTCGCGCGAGCTGCGGGTCGCGCGCGCCGCGTTCGTCGCCGACTTTCCGTGAGCGATCCGGCGCCTGGCTGGGGTGGCGTGGCCTGGCTCACCCCGGCGCGGTGCGAGGGACAGGTGAGGCTTGGCGCTTGCACGGCGGCTCGCTAGGATCACGGAGCCCGAGTCGTAGCGCGGGCGACCTTTCAGCCGCTCATCAGCCCTTCATGCGACGCTCTCCGGCGCGGAACTCGCCCCTCGTACTGTTCGTCTGCCTTCTCGCGCTCGGCGCCTGCGTCGATCGTCCCAACTCGGCCGCCGCATCCAACAGCGAGGTCGCGGTCACGGGAGACAGCTCGCGCGCATCGCGCGGGGCACCCACCGGCACCGCGGGAGTCGTCGCCGTGACCGCCGCTGCGGCGGCCGCGACGAAGTCCGCGAACGAGCCGCAGCCGAAGCGATCGCGCCGCGACAGCGTGGCGCTGGCCAGCATGACCAAGCCCGACAGCGCGTTGGACAGCCGGTGGCCGGTGAAGATGCCCGCGCCCCTTTCCGGCTCGCTGCTGCCGGCCAACCGCATCCTCGCGTTCTACGGGAACCCGCTGTCGAAGAAGATGGGCGTGCTGGGTGAGTACCCGAAGGACCAGATGTTCGCGATGCTCGACCGCGAGGTCGCTCGGTGGGCGAAGGCGGACCCGGAGCATCCCGTCATTCCGGCACTGCACTTCATCGTGACGGTGGCCCAGGGCGCGCCGGGAAAGAACGGGCTGTATCGGCTGCAGATGCGCGACTCGATGACGAACGCGATTCACGAGTGGGCGAAGTCGAGGCACGCCCTGCTCTTCCTCGACGTGCAGCCCGGAAAGAGCACGGTGGAGGCGGAGGTTCCGAGGCTGCGTCCGTTCCTGGAGAATGCGGACGTGCACCTGGCGATCGATCCCGAGTTCGCGATGGCGCCGTCGGGCGCGGTGCCCAGCTCGCGCGTCGGCACCGTCGACGCGAAGGACGTGAACTGGACGATCGATTTTCTCGACCGGATCGTGAAGGAGAAGGGGCTTCCACCCAAGGTGCTGATCGTGCACCGCTGGACGCGGAAGATGGTCACGAACGCGCGCGCCATCCGTCCCGTGCCGAACGTGCAGGTCGTGATGGACATGGACGGATGGGGTCCGCCCTGGCTCAAGTTCGACTCCTATCACGACTACATCAAAGCGGAGCCCGTGCAGTTCACCGGCTTCAAGCTCTTCTTCCAGCACGACACGCAGAAGGGCGACCCGCTCCTCACGCCCGAGGAAGTGCTGCGCCTCAACCCCAGGCCGTTGTACATTCAGTACCAGTAGACCGCGCCCTCGCTGCGCCGACCCTCCCCTGGCGAACATGGCTGAACAGATCACCTCCCGGAGCTTCACCGACGCCGTCGGAGTGGAGTGGAGCGTGCGCGAGATCGGCAGCCCGTTGCTGGCGGGGACGCTCGCGAAGGTGCTGGAGCGTGATCGCCGCGCTGGAGGATGGCTGGTGTTCGAATCCGGCGAGGGCGACAAGCGGCGGCTCGCGCCGTATCCGCCCGATTGGCGCACCGTCTCGCAGTTCGAGCTCGAGCGATGGTGCATGCGCGCGACGCACGTTCCGCCCGCGCCCGCTCGCCGCGCAGAGGACTGACCGCGCCCTCGCGACGCGCGTCGCCTACAGAATGTTCACCGCGCGGCCGGCGAGCAGCACGATCGTCGTGAGCGAGATGAGCGATTGGAGCATCATCGCCAGCTTCGCCTTCGATGACAGCACCGGCACGTCCGTGGGCGAGAAGGCCGTGCTCGTGTTGAACGAGAGAAAGAGGTAGTCCACGAAGCTCGGTCTCCACGCCGTGTGCTCGGCAATGGTCCTGTCGGATTCGCCGGGCACGGAGTAGGTCATCTGCGGAAACAGAAAAGCGCCGCTGGTGTGCGCTCTGCGACGCTCCCGCTCGTTCGGCCCGCCCGCGTCGAGTCGCCAGTACCAACCGGCGAACACGATCACGTTGATGGTCCAGAGAATCGCGGCCGAGCGCAGCACCGCAATGGCGTCGGCGGCATGATGAACGAGTCCGGCTACCAGCGCACCCACCCCGTACAGCAAGCCGAACGCGAGCACGCTCAGCACCGCGTAGCCCATCCACGAGTTCTGGCGGTGCCAGCCGCGCGAGCGGAAGACGTGCGCCGCCAGCGCGAGCGAGACGACGAGGATGGCGAGGACCCAGGGTGGCCCGACGCGCAACGGCGCCGGCAGGACGAAGTGCAGCGCGACGGCCGAGAATGAAGCGAGGATCGCGGGCCATCGCGGCTCGGGGCGCTCGACCTGCGGGATGGCGCTGAACATGTCGCGGAGCATACCGCGCGGCAGCCTCGGCGGCGAGGGCCGCCGCGCCGAGGCGACGGACGGCTCAGTGCGTGGCGACGAGTGGCGCGTATTCGCGATGTCGCCGGATGTAGGTCGCGACGAACGGACAGGATGGGATGACCTTCAGCCCGGAGTCCTTCGCGAACGAGAGCGCGGCTTTCGCGAGAGCCGCGCCGTAGCCCTGCCCCTCCAGCGCGTCGGGCACCTCGGTGTGCAGCAGGTCGAGGTCGGGACCCGCATGCGCGTAGCGCAGCAGTGCGGTGCCGTGTTCGGTGCGGATCTCGAACTGGCCGGCGGCCGGATTGTGGCTGACGGAAAGTGTGTCGGGCATGTCGCGTCGGGTTGTGGCGGTTGTCGAGCTGCGCCACTCGTAGTGCAAGGACCGGGCGACGAGGCTCCGGCAACTGCGCACGGCAGTACCAGGCTTAACGCCAGAGAAGGTAGAGGATTGGCATACCGATCCTCCTGATTCAGCCCTCCTGCACTGCGACGGTCGGAGGCAGTCGTCTCGAACAGCCTTCCACGAATCAGGAGGGCTCGTATGCCGATCTTCTCACGTCCGTCCGCGTTTACTCGCGTACTCGCCGTCGAAGTGCGGTCATCAGGTGCCGCCGTACCACTCGTAGCCCTGGTCGCTCCAGTATCCGCCGTTGCGGACCGGCATGAACACCACGCGGGTCAGATACTTGGTGTTCTTGTAGCCCAGCTTGACCGGCGAGTGCACTCGCGCGGGGGCGCCGTGGCCAGGCGTGAGGAGATGCCCGTCCATGCCGTATGCGACGAGCGTCTGCGGATGCATTGCGCTCGCCATGTCCCAGCTCTCGTGATAATCCTTGTCGAAGCCGGCAAAGTCGACGTACTGCGCGTCGCTCGTCACGCCCGCGGTGCGCGCGAGATCGCTCACTCGAACGCCGGACCAGGTGGCGCGCGCGTTCCAGCCCTCGACGCAGAAGTGATCGACCTTCTGCGTGATGCGTGGCAGCTTCATCAGATCGTCGAGCGAGAGCGAGAGAGGACGCTGCACGGCGCCGGACACCTCGAGGCGCCACGCGGCCGCGGCGGCGGGATCGAGCGTGGGCACGTTGTCCGAGATGAAGTACTTCGGGAACGCGCTCCCCGCTGCGCGCGCCGTCGCGGCGACGTCGTTCATCGCGGTGTGACGAAAGAGTCCGCGCTCGAGCCCCTCGTTCGTGCGCTCGGCCAGATCGAGCAGCGGCTTCGCCTTCTCGGGATTCGCGTTGCACGCACTCAGAAGCGCGCCGCCGAGCGAGGCGGCGGTGATCCCGAGGAAGCGGCGTCGGTCGACGGTCATGTCGGCGGCACCTCGGAAGAGGATGGCGTGGAGCGCGCGGAACCGAACAGATGATAGAACGGGCGAGCGTTGCGCGCTTCGGGCGAGCGCGCGCGATCGTACCAGCCGGTGATGATCGCGCGGAGTGAGTACGGGTCGATGGTCAGCACCGCGAACACGTGCAGCAGCGCGAGCATGAGCAGGAGTGCCATCGCGACGAAGTGCGCGAAGCGCGCCCACTTGTAGTTGACGAACAGCGCCGTGACGAATCCCAGCGTGACCGGCTTCCAGATGGCCAGGCCGCTCAGCACGAGGACGATCCCGAGCACCGGCATGGCGAAGTACGCGCTCTTCTGGAGGGCGTTGTGCTTCCCCTGACGCGGATGATCCTTCCGAGCGAACAGGTAGAACTTCAACATCTCGATCGCGTCGCGTGCGTCGCCGCGTCTCGGCACGATGTCGCGCCACTCGCCGTGCAGGAACAGGAAGCCGAGGTAGAGCAGACCGTTCGCCACGAGAAGCCACATCATGGCGAAGTGCCAGTGGCGCGCGCCGCCGAGCCACCTGCCGAAGGTGAGCCACGCGGGAATGGCGTGTCCTTCCCATGGATTGAGCGGGAAGGTCTCACCCGGCCGCGCGAACGCCGGATGCGCGTTGAAGATCCGCATGCCGCTGCCCGCCATGACGACGAGCGCGACGACGTTCACCCAGTGGGTGAGGCGAACGACCCAATGATTGCGCTTCACGAGAGTGGACATGCGCGGCCGAGGTGCGAGAGGAGAGCTAGACGCTGCCTGGAGCGGCCTGCTCGCAGGGATGAATCGCCAGCCCCTGCTCCACCTGGAGCGTGGCGTGCGAGATGCCGAATCGCTCGCGCAGCTCCCGCGTCGCGGCCGCGAGCAGCGCGTCCTCTCCGCCATGGCACGGACGGATGAGATGCGCGGTGAGCGCGACGTCGGTGGTGCTCATCCCCCAGATGTGCAGGTCGTGCACCTCGACGACTCCTTCGAGTCCCTTCAGCATCGCCTCCACGGCGTGCGGATCGATCCGAGCGGGCACCGCGTCCAGCGCGAGGTTGACCGAATCGCGAGCGAGTCCCCACGTGCTCCACGTGATCAGGGCGACGAGGATCAGCGAGACGATCGGATCGATCCAGAGGAGGCCGGTGGCGCGGATGAGCAGCCCCGCGACGACGACGGCGGCCGACGCGCCCGCGTCGCCGAGCATGTGGAGATACGCCCCGCGGATGTTGAGATCGTGATCGCGTCCGCGCATGAACGCGAGCGCGGTGCCGAGGTTGATGACGATGCCGATCGCGGCCACCGCGGAGACGATGCCGCTCGCGACCGGCGCAGGGTGCCTCAGCCGGTCGAGCGCCTCGACGACGATCGCGCCGACGGCGATGAGCAGAATACCGGCGTTCGCGATCGCGGCGAGGATGGAGAAGCGACGCATCCCATAGGTGCGCCGCGGCGTCGGCTCACGTCGCGCCAGCAGCGAACCGGCCCAGGCGAGGACGAGACCGAGCACGTCGCCGAGATTGTGGCCGGCGTCGGAGACGAGCGCGAGGGAGTGTGCGCGCAGGCCGAACAGCACCTCGGCCACGACGAAGGCGAGGTTGAGGCCGACGCCGATGGCGAACGCGCGATCGAAGCTCGCGGGGGCGTGCGCGTGCCCAGGGCCGTGCGAGTGAGCGTGCGAATGCCCGTGCGAATGCCCGTGCGAATGCCCGTGTGCGTGGTCGTGGCGATGGGCGTGCGCTTCTGCCATCCCGAAGGATAGCGCGCCGGGTCGCCCCGGCGCTATTTCGCCGGGACTCGGTGCTCCCCGCGCTGGAAGGCGAGGAAGTCATGGATGGCCGCGATCGCGGCCGGGTCGGTCGTGGTGATTCGGAGCGCGCCGCCGCGAGGCAGGTCGAGCGGCTCGTAGCGGATGGACCGCCGACGAGCGCGCATCGTCCCAGCGCCAGGGACCGTCTTCAGATGCACGGTCGCGGGCGTGGTGAAGTCGCCCGAGCTGAAGGCGCGGGCGATCTCCCGCATGTGCGCACGGATCGTCGCGGTGCCGGCAGAGTCGTCCCGATCCCGCTGCAGCACGATCCGGCCGCCGTCGGCGAGGTCCTCGAACTGGTGGATGGACGTATACTGGTCCACTCCCATCGCCGCTCGTCCCCGTCTCTGCATGGCGTCGAACGACGAATCGGCGGAAGGATGACCGACGTGAGTCTCGTGCAGGTGGTCGGTTGGCGATTGCGCACCGAGCCGGGTGGAGAGCATGGCGAGCAGGACGAGTCGAATCGTGATGGAGCGCATCGGAGTCTCGGGGTGCCGGATGAGAGTCGTCGCCACCAGCGACGCAGTGGCCGGCGTCGAGTATGCCGATGCGCGATGCGCCGCGATGGGACCGAGGTTCCATCTCGGAGACGCGCGGCGAGAGCCGTGATCGACGCCTCGCTTCTTCGCGAAAGCGTGCCCTCGCTCGCCGAGCTGCCTGAGACGACGCTTCGCCGGGTCGCGCGTCTGGTCGTCATGCGACGCTATCCGGCGCGCGCAGTGCTGTTCCGGACCGGCGATCCGGCGGCCGCACTGTACTTCGTGGTCGCCGGCCGCATCCGCGTGGCGCACGAGCGAACGGGCGCATGCCGCGTGCTGCATCACGAAGGACCCGGTGGCGTGCTGGGCGAGATTCCGGTGTTCGGCGGCGGTACATATCCGGGAACGGCGACGGCGATGGAAGCGACCCGATGCGCGGTCCTTTCGGCAAGTGACGCCGAGCGACTCCTGCGGGAAGAGCCCGCGTTCGGGCGCTTCGCGCTTCACCGGATGGCCGTTCGTGCACGCGTGCTGCTCGCTCGGCTCGACGAGCTTTCCTCGTATGGCGTGACGGCGCGGGTGGCAGCACATCTGCTGCTGCGCGCCGAGTCGGCGCGCGATGGAGAGCTCACGCTCGGCATGTCGCAGGCCGCGTTGGCCGAGGAG
Source organism: Gemmatimonadaceae bacterium (assembly GCA_036008805.1). Taxonomy (GTDB): domain Bacteria; phylum Gemmatimonadota; class Gemmatimonadetes; order Gemmatimonadales; family Gemmatimonadaceae; genus AG11. The sequence goes on along the minus strand of DASYMZ010000040.1, from coordinate 14,557 downwards.
CTCGGGAGCGCGCGCGAGGTGATCGTGCGCTCCCTGCGTGCGCTGTGCACCATGGGCGCGATCCAACGGAGCGGCCGCGCGAGGTTCACGGTGACGAGCCTGCCAACGCTGCGATCCGCCGCGACGCTGGACCGCACCGGCTGAGGTGCAGTCGCGGCGGAGCGACGCGGGCGCGAGCCGTGACTCGCGCCCGCGCTCCAGCGTCCCAGACGAGGTGGCGCTACGCCGCGGCGGGGCTCAGACCGCCCGCTAGGCGACGGTCCTCGCGCGGGGCGAGCCAGTACACCATGCTCAGCATGATCACGGCGATGAGCACGTGCGGCAGATTGAGCATCACGTTCGACATCAGCGGCTTGTGGGAGATGAAGCCGTTGATGAGGTAGAAGGCCGCGTCGCAGGCGTAGTACCAGCCGAACGCGGTGAGCGCGAGGAGTGACGCCTGGCGCGACTTGCTGCACGCGGCGAGCAGCAGCAGCGCCGACAACCCATGCGTCACGTCGTCGAGCATGCTCATCTTGAACAGCCCGAACATGGTGCGCTCCGGACCGTCAGGCGTCATCTGCATCGCCGTGATGTTGTGGGGCATCCAGCCCATGACGACGACGATGACGAAGATCACCGAGAAGGCGAACGCCAGCTTCCTGACCATGTGAGATCCTCTGCGTGAAGATGAAGACGACGGCGAAGGCTCCCGATCTCACCACCCTCGAGCCACCCACCGGATCGCCGGCTCCGAGCGGACCGGCTCCTGAGCAGACGACTCGCGGACGTCTGGCGGCACGCGCGCGTTCGATCGGACGGTGGACGGTGCGAGCGGGGAAGCGCGTGGGCATCGCGCTCCTGCTCGTTCTGCTGCTGACCCTGATCGCGGCAATCTGGGGTGCGGCCAAGAGCCCGGTGACCCATCCTGCCCCTCCGACGACGATCAACGACGTCACCATGCTGAACCCGATCGTCGTGGCAGAGGTGATCGAGCCGCGCACCATCGCGGAGATCGCGCAGGCGGTGCGCACGCATCCCGGCCCGGTCTCGATCGGTGGAGGGCGCTACAGCATGGGCGGCCAGACGGCCACTCCCGGTGCCCTGCAGATCGACATGCGGCGGTTCGATCAGGTGATCGCCTTCGACTCGATCGGCAAGACGATCACGGTGCAGCCCGGCATACGCTGGCGCCAGATTCAGGAGCGGATCGATCCGGCGAATCTGTCGGTGAAGATCATGCAGACCTACAGCAACTTCACCGTCGGCGGCTCGCTCTCGGTGAACGTGCACGGGCGGTACATCGGCCTCGGCCCGCTCGTGCTGTCGGTGCGCTCGATCAAGCTTGTCCTCGCCGACGGCAGCGTCGTCGAGGCGAGTCCCACGAGCAATGCCGAGCTGTTCTACGGCGCGATCGGAGGATACGGCGGGATCGGCGTGATCGTCGAGGCCACGCTCGAGTTGGCGGACAACGCCAACGTGAAGCGGCGTCGCGAGCTCGTGCCGATCGGCCAGTACGCGAGCTACTTCAGGTCACGCATCCGGGACGCGGCCGACGTCGTGTTCCACAACGGCGACATCCTGCCCGACGACTACAGCTCGGTCAGTGCAGTGACCTACCATCGCACGACCGAGCCCGTGACGGTGCCGGAGCGGCTCATCCCACGCGACCGCTCGTACCGCCTGAACCGATTCGTGTACTCGGTGATCTCCGAGTGGCCGTTCGGCAAGAAGATTCGCGAGCACGTGATCGAGCCGCTCATGTATCGCGGCACGGTGATCGAGCATCGCAACTACGAGGCGAGCTACGACGTCGCCGACCTCGAGCCGGCGTCGCGTGAGGCGTCGACCTATGTCCTGCAGGAGTACTTCGTCCCCGTCGAGCATTTCGACGCGTTCGTGCCGAAGATGGCGGCGGTGTTTCACAAGCACGACGTCAACGTCATCAACGTCTCGATCCGACATGCGAAGCCGGACCCGGGCACCCTGCTCGCGTGGGCGCCGCGCGAGGTGTTCGCGTTCGTCGTCTACTACAAGCAGGGCACCGACAGCGAGGCGCGTCGCAAGGTGAGCGTCTGGACTCGCGAGATGATCGACTCGGTGCTCACCGTGGGCGGCTCGTACTATCTGCCCTATCAGCCGGTCGCTACCGAGGCGCAGTTTCTCAAGGCGTACCCGCGCGCGCCAGAGTACTTCGCGCTCAAAAAGCGCGTCGATCCAACGAACAAGTTCCGCAACACGCTCTGGGACAAGTACTACACGCCGCAGGTGCAGCCCGAGATGGCGCCGGTGGACGCCGGCGTTCGTGCGCGGCTCGACACGACGAACGGATACCTCCGCGACGAGGGGCAGACGTTCCTCACGCATCCGGAGTGGTACATCGTCTACAGCTCGGACGAGTACGCCGAGTGGCTGCGAACGAAGCTGCCGACGGACTTCCCATACCTCGCGTCGATCGGACAGTACTGGGTGAACTACCGCGAGGCGCGCGCGCTCACCGCGCATCACTATCCGTTCAACGGCGGCTACCACGTGATGCTCGCGGTGATCGGCACGAGCTACTCGGCGGAGCTCGCGCTGAAGGGAGTCTACGAGAATACGGTCGGACGACTGAGCGGTTGGACGGCGGGACACCAGCTCTCGGATGAAGACCGCTACGCGGCGGAAGTGGCCACCGACTACGGGCGATTCATCCACGTGTATCCGTGGTACCAGTATCCGTTCGGCGCGAAGCTGCGCGGGCTGTGGAGCGACCTCCCGCTGTGGGGCGCGCATCCGGTGCGAAAGGCCGAACGAAAGCTGTTCCTCTCGCTCGAGTACGGGATCAAGGCGGCGTACGGCGCGCTCATCGCCGTGGGTACCCAGGCCGCCTACGGTACCGAGGACGATCGAATGCAGCTCGTCGCGACGGGCTGGACGGACTCGCTGGCGGCCGCGTTTCCGGCGATCGAGCGGCGCGCGCAGCTCGACGCGCAGCACGTCTTGCTGGCCGCACCGCGCTACGACGCGTTCCGCGACCTGATGCTTCGCGTGGCGTCGAGCGACGCGCCGGTTCACCTCATCGAGATCGCCGGCAACGACGACATACTGCTCACCGGCGTTGCGCCCGCGCGGTGGAGCTCGCCCGTCGCGGCCGGACAGGCCATCTACACACTGCCGCTGCCGACAGATACCACGCGTGAGCGCGTGGCGATGCGCGTGCGCGTGCCCGATCTGCTCGCGGTGCTGCGCGCGCTGCGCACCGACGGCGGGCTCGTGGTGGACCACCTCTACGACTACTGAGGTGCCGGGCGCGGGTGGTGTCGTTCGCGGAGTGGCTCGCTGGCTCGCGCGCGCCGGGCTCGCCCTGGCGCTGCTGCTCGTCGTCGCGCTGGCTGGGTTCCGCGCCGCGGCGGCGCGGCGCGAGACACGAACGCGAGGCGATGCCGCGCCCAAGGGCGGACGATTCGTTCGCGCCGCCGACGTCGAGCTGTTCGTGCAGGAAGAGGGCCCGGCGACCGGCGACCCGGTGGTCCTCATCCACGGCACTGGCGCGTGGAGCGAGATCTGGCGCGGCACGATGCACCGCCTCTCTCAGGCCGGCTATCGCGCGATCGCGCTGGACATGCCGCCGTTCGGCTTCACAGCGCGGCCGACGCTCGTCGGCCATTCGTTCGGTGGACGGCCCACGATGCAGGCCACCTTCCTCGCGCCGAGCAGGGTGCGAACGCTCGTCCTCGTGGACGCGGCGCTGGACCTCCAGCGCGCTCCGGGAGACGCACACGCATCACCCGCAGCGCTGCGCGCCGTGCTCGGCGCCACTCCGCTGCGCGACGCGCTCGTCGCGACCACGCTCACGAACCCGATGATGACGGGGCGGCTGCTCTCGCTGCTCGTCTCCAACACCGATGCAGCGGTGACGCCGCAGCGGTTGGCGATGCTGCGGCGTCCGTTCGTCGTGGCGGGAACGACGGCGCGATTTGGCGAATGGCTGCTACCGTTCGCGACGACGTCGGAGTCGTCGCTCGCGACCGACCGGACGCGGTACGCGGGCCTGCGCATGCCGACGCAGGTGCTTTGGGGAGAACGCGACGCGGTGACCCGGTCGCGCAGGGGCGCGACATCGTCGGGCTCATCCCTGGCGCGCGCTGGGTCTCGCTGCCGAACGCGGGGCACATTCCGGCGATCGAGGATCCCGCCGGATTCGATGCGGCCCTGATCGCGTTCCTGGACTCCACACGCGCGAGTCCGTGAACGGCGCCGTGCGCCTACTGCTTCGGCGGCGGCGGCGCCGGGGGCAGCTGCGCGAGCCGCCGCCTCGTGGCCTGGAAGCTCGGTGAATCCGTGCGAAGGCCGGAGAGCTGACTCGCGGGCATCTGGTCGAGCATGCGCTGGATGTCGGCGATGCGGTCCTGCGTTCCCGGATGGTCGGAGAACCAGGCGCTCGTTCCGGTGGATGGGCTTTGCTGTTCCTCGGCGAGGAGCTTCTGGAAGAAGGTGAGCATCCCGCGCGGACTGATGCCGGCGCGGACGACGTTCTGGAATCCACCGTCGTCCGCCTCCACCTCGTCGCTGCGGCTGAACCGGGCGAAGACCGCCGCGCCACCGATCTGGATCGCCGCCTGCGTCGCCTGGCTCTCGCAGACGCGGGTGAGCGCGCACGCGAGCCCGACGCCAACGTTCGCGCCCTGGGCCTGCTCCATCTGCTTCACGGAATGGCGCCGCACGACGTGCTCGATCTCGTGACCCAGCACGCCGGCGAGCTCGCTCTCGTTGCTCGCGCGACTCATCACGCCGCGATTGACGTAGATGTATCCGCCCGGCAGCGCGAACGCGTTGACGACCTCCGTGTTGACGACGGCGAAGTGCCACTGGAGATCGGCGCGCGACGTCCTGCTCGCGATCGAGTTCCCGAGGGAGTTGATGTACGCATCGATGGTGGCGTCGCGAAGCATGGGGAGCTGCGCGTCGACCTGCTGCGCGGTCTGCTGGCCCATCTGGACTTCCTGCTGCTGCGAGACGGATGCGCACGCGGCGGCGGAGGCGATGGCGAGAGCCGCGGCGATCCCGCGTGCGGCTCGGCGTACGTTCGGTGAGCTGCTCATGGTGAGTTCCGTGCGATGGAGAAGGCTGCTGGGCGGCGCTTGCGCCGCGGTTGCCAAACGCACGACTCACGCCAGGGACGAGACGCGGTGGGTGGTGGGAGGTGGTGGTGGGTGGTGGCTCACCGTGCCGCGTCCTCCCGCAGCGCCGCGCTCGGCCGTGCGGCGCCGGGGCGCTCACCCGACGCGACCGGAAGCGAGAGCGTGAACGTCGAACCTTTGCCGAGCGCGCTGCGCACCGACAGCTCGCCGGCCATCGCCTTCGCGAGGTCGCGGCTGATCGCCAGACCGAGGCCGGTGCCGCCCTGCCCCGACGAGTAGCTGCGCACCTGCACGAACGGCTCGAACACCGCGTCCACCTTGTCCGCCGCGATGCCGATGCCGGTATCCGAGACGCAGATGTCCACCCAGCCCGGCCGCACGCCGAAGTCCACGCGAATCTCGCCACCCGAGGGAGTGAACTTGACCGCGTTCGAGAGCAGGTTGAGCAGGATCTGCCGCGCCTTCTCGACGTCGGTCGTGAGCCGTACCTCCGGCGACGGCGTGCGCGCGTAGCGCAGGCCCCGTTCGAGCATCTGCGGCGCGACGAGCGCGTGCACGCCATCCAACAGCGTGCCGGCGTCCACCTCCTCGAGATCGAACGTCACCCGGCCCGCCTCGATCTTCGCGAAGTTGAGCACGTCCTCGATCAGGCCCAGCAGGTGCGTCTCGCTGCGACGGATCCGTGCGAGCGCATCGCGCTGGCTCTCGGTGATCGGGCCGTGGATGCCCAGCTCGAGCAGCTGCGTGTACCCGCCGATCGCGTTGAGCGGCGTGCGCAGCTCGTGGCTCATCACGGCAAGGAACTCCATCTTCGCGCGGTTCGCATCCTCCGCGGCCATGCGTGCCTCCCGCTCGCGCTCGATCAGCACGCGCATCTCGGTCACGTCCACCGCGGCCACGAGGCGCAGCTTGCGGCCGTCCGGAAGCCGGCCGAGCGACACCGACTGGAAGCTCCAGATCCGGCGGTCCCCCGTGCGGGTACGGACCTCGCGCTCGCCCAGGTCGCGCGGAGTTCCGAGCACGTCGTCGAGGCGTTCGAGATCGTGCCGAACGACGGCCTCCGCCTTCGCGGGATCTTCGTACGCGAGCGCCGTCCATTCACCGGTCGTCGTCAGCTCGTCGCGGCGATACCCGGTGAGATCGGACCAGGCGCGGCTGAGCTGCAGCACCTCGCCGTCCTGTGCGTGAAGCATCAAGGGATACGGCGCGGCGTACACCATCGCGTGCAGCCGCTGCTCGCTCGCCGCGCGCTCGGTGATCGAGTCGCGCACGTCGTACTGGCGCGCGCGCGCGCGAAGCGCGGACCGGAGCGTCGTCGTGAGCGTCGCCACTCGAACTGGTCGCTCCAGCAACGTGACGTTGGCGCGCACGGCGATGTCGGCGACGCCCGGCGCGATCGCGCCCGAAAGCTCGCCGCGCGCGAGCAGAAGGATCACGGGCAGGTCGGACCACTCGGGCTGCGCGTCGAGAGTCGCCGACAGCGCGCTGCGCGCAGGTCCACGCAGCGCCTCCTCCGCCACGACCACGGCGCCGATGCCGCGCTCGATCGCGGAGCACATCGCCTGCATGTCGGGCAGTGGGACGACCTCGATGCGCGCCTTGGACAGGATCGTGACGGCGAGCTGCGCGTCGTTGCCGCTCGGAGTCAGGATGCCGACGCTGAACGTGCGCAGCGCCGAGCCAACGCCCGTCTCAGGCAGACTGGCCACCATCCATCAGCGGCTCGCCCTGCCCGGTGTACTGTGGCACCCCGGTGAGCACGCCGCGAAACGCAGTCAGCGGCTCGCCCACATGCAATCCGCCCTGATCCACGCGGCACTCGCGGATCGTGTGCTCGTGCGGACCGCTGCGCTTCTTCACCACGGAGATCGCGCCGCGCACCGCTCCCTGAAACTCGAAGTAGCGCAGCAGGATCACGGTGTCGGCCAGATAGCTCACCTCCGCGGCGTCGTCCACCGGACCGCCGAAGACGCCGTGCTGCACGAGCGTGAGGATGCTCGTCACGCCGCGATCGGCGAGGTAGCTGAGCAGCTCGTGGAGCTGGACGCCGAGCAGCCGCTCCGACGGCATCGCGTTCATGTATCCGTTGATGGAGTCGATCGCGAGCAGCGTGGCACCATCCACCTCTACCGCCCGCACGACCTCGTTCGCGAACTCACCGGGCGACATCTGTGTCGGCTCGATCTGCACGAGGGAGAGTCGCCCGTCTGCGAGCGGCGCGGAGAGATCCATGCCCAGGCTCTCGGCGCGCATACGGAACGTCGTGAGCCGTTCGTCGAACATGAACATGCGCACGCGCTCGCCCCGCTCCACCGCGGCGCACACATACTGCACGGAGAGCACCGTCTTGCCCGTACCGGCCGCTCCGGTGATCAGCGTGCTCGTGCCGCGCGCGAGCCCTCCGCCGAGCAGCTCGTCGAGCGCCGCGGAATTGCTCTTCAAACTCTCGTTGGTGAGGTCATCCTGCGCGCCGCTACGACGGATGCGCGGGTAGACCGCCACGCCGCCCGTGCAGATGCGGAAGTCGTGATAGCCGCCCCAGAACCGCGCGCCGCGGAGCTTCGTCACCTGCAGGCGCCGGCGCTCGGCGCCGTACTCCATTGCCAGGTGCTCGAGCGCGACCACACCGTGCGCCAGGCTGTGCAGCTGCATGTCGCCCTCGGGCGCCGACTTGTCGTCCAGCAGCAGCACCGTGCACTCACGGCCGGCGAAGTACTGCTTGAGCGCGAGGATCTGGCGGCGGAACCGCAGCGAATCGCGGGCGAGCAGCCGCATCTCAGAGAGCGAGTCGAACACCACCCGTGCCGGATTGACCTGAGCGACGGCCTTGAGCACTTCGCTCACCGTCTCCTGCAACTCGACCTCGGCCGGATGGAACAGCGTGTACTCGTCGCCGGTCGCCGCTTCGGCGGTGTTCAGCTCGAACACCTTGATGTCGTCGAGCGACCAGCCGTGCGACTGCGCCACGCCCTCGAGCTCCAGTGTGCTTTCCGACAGCGTGACGTACAGTCCACGCTCGCCATGGTTCGCCCCCTCGAGCAGGAACTGCAGAGCGACGGTGGTCTTTCCCGTGCCCGGCTCTCCATCGAGCAGATAGATGTGGTTCGTCGGCAGGCCGCCGCCCAGGATGGAATCGAGGCCGGCGATGCCGGTGCTCGCGCGCTCGACGTGCTGCGAGCGTGCCGCACGCACTGGCCGTGTAGTCTGTGCCATGTCGTCCGTGAGTGTTCGCGGCGACCCGCTCCGGTCCGGTTCGCCTGATTCGGACGACGAATGCGAGATGTGTTCCGCGCCGTCGAAAATGGGCGCGTTGCCGGGCTCGGCCGCACGATCAGGCTCGCGGCAGCTCCAGCACGAACGTGCTGCCGATCCCGACGGCGCTCGTCGCGGTGAGGGTCCCGCCCATCGCTTTCGCGAGGCCGCGAGAGATCGCCAGGCCGAGCCCGGCGCCTTCCTTCGGCTGGTTCAGCGCGCGCCCGAGCTGCGTGAACGGAGAAAATATACTGTCGAGCTTGTCGGCGGGAATTCCGATTCCGGTGTCGGCCACGATCACCGACAGCGTCTCGCCGCTCGCGAGACATTCCATCTGCACCCGCCCGCCGCGGGGCGTGGCCCGCATCGCATTGATGAGCAGGTTCAGACAGATCTGTACGGTCCGGTCGCGGTCGGCCAGCGAGACCAACGCACGATCGCACGACACATAAGAGAATGTCACTCCGTTGGCCGCCATCTGTGGCGCGATCATCGCCTCCAGCGACTGCAGCGCATCGTCCATCACGACGTGCTCCCGCGCCACCTCGAGCTTGCCCGCCTCGAGACGCGTGAAGCTCAGCAGATCCTCGATCAGCGACATGAGGTGCCGCTGGTTCCGCTGCACTCGCACGAGATCGTCGCGCTGCTCCTGGGTGAGCGGACCGCGCAGCCCGAGCTCCCAGAGCTGCAGAAAGGAGACGGTCGCGTTGAGTGGCTGTCGCAGCTCGTGGGAGATCGTCCGGAGGAACTCCGTCTTCGTGGCGTTCGCCGTCTCGGCATCGCGGAGCAATCGCGCGTTGTCGATCGCCGTCCCAGCGCGGCGTGCGAGATCCTCGGCCAGCGCAAGGTCGTCCTCGGAATACTGCCGGCCCGATTCGGTCATGCAGAGCGTGAGAGAGCCGAGCACGTGACCACGCGCAGTGATCGGCACGACCATGATCGAGTTGAACCGGAGCGCCCGCATGAGCTCCAGGTGGCGCGCGTCGCGTGCGCCGGCCGCGAGCAGCTCGTCGGTGACGACGGGAATGAACATGGACGTTCCCTCCCGGATGACTCTCGCGACGCCCACCTGACTCGACCAGTCAGTGGGATAGTCGCGTGTCAGCTCAACGCCCAACGCGATCTTGGCCGGGTCCTGGTGCACGACGGCGACTCGGCGGAGATCGGGCGGCCAGGCGTTCGACAGTGGATCGTCCAGCACATCGACGCCGCACCAGTCGCCGAGACGTGGGACCGCGGCGTTCGCGAGGTTCGCGAGCGTGGACGTGTAGTCGCTCGACGCCGTGAGCAGTTGACTCGCCTCGGCCAGGAATGCGGTCGCTTCCTGCGAGCGGCGTCGCGCCGAGACGTCCTGAAAGAACGCGACGAGGCCGCCGTCCTCCGATGGATACACGCGCATCTCGATCCACCGGCGCAGCGTCGGCGCGTAGCTCTCGATCGTGGCGACGCGCGGCTGCGCGAGCGCTTTCAGGAGGAACTCCGTCACCGGCGAGGCCGCACCCTCCGCGAATGCCTCGTGCGGCGTGCGTCCAATCAGCTTGGAGACCGGCTGGCCCCACATCTCCGCCGCGCGGCCATTCACGTACGTGAAGCGCAGATCCTTGTCGAACGCGATGAATCCGTCCGCGATGGACTCGACGATCATGTTGGACCGCTCGTGCGCGCGCATCTCGGCCTCGTATGCGCGCGCGCGCTCCAACGCCTGCGAGCAGACGCGAGCCAGCGTCTCCAGGAAGACGCGAGAGTCGTCGTCGAAGGGATGCGGGTCACGAAAGCTGAAGCTCACGCTCGCGACCGCACGGTCGCCGAGGACGATGGGCAGCACGGCGAACGCCTCGTACCCGAGGGGTCGTACGACCTCGAACGTGCTCGGATAGCGCTCGGCCCACTCCGCCGCCGATGAGATCAGCACCGGGCGCCGCGTCGTGAGGGCGTCCGACACCGGACGTCCGCGCACGAGGGGAAATCGCTCGTACTTCGCCTGCGTCTCGGCGCCGTAGCCTCGCGAGTGGCTCATGTGCACCCACGGCGTACCGTCGGGGCCATCCTCGAGCATGCCGAGCGACCCCGCGTCCGCGCCGACCGCTTGCAGTCCTTCGCGAAACGTCACCTCGGCCACTTCGCGCGGCGTCGTGGCCTCGCTCAAGCGCGCCGCGAGCCGGAAGAGATGATCTCGCCGGCTCTGCGTCTGCTGCAGCTCGGTGTTGGCGTGCTGCAGCCGCTCGTTCGCCTCCTCGAGCTCTTCGGTGAGCGCCTGGCCCTCCTCGAGCTGCTCTTTGAGATGCTGCTCGCGAACGGAGAGACTGGCCGCGAGATCCTGAGCCGCGTCGCGCGCCCTCCGAGTCAGGTCGCTCAGCCGGCTGATGATCACCGAGAAAGTCGTGAACAGCGCCAGGCGCAGCGTGTCGCCCGGCGTTATGAGGAACAGGCTATGGTGCGGTGGAATGACGAAGTAGTCTGCCAGCGCAACGGCGGTGATCGTCGCGACGAGTCCAGCGGGCAGTCCGCCGAGCCACGCCGCGGCGGCGACTGCCGGGAAGAAGAAGATGAACTGGGTCTGCGCGATGAACGGCAGATAGATGCGCGATAGCACCGCCGCGATTCCGGGGAGTGCGATCGCGGCGAGAATGCCGAGCCACTGGCGTCGGCGGCGGGCGGCCGAGCGGTCCGAGTCAGTCATCAGTTCGATTTGCCCAAGATCGCACCTGGACAGCGCGATGCAACTGGCGGCGTGTGTACGAAATCTTACGCATCGTGCGGCAGCCACGGTGGTCGCGCTTTTGCGCCGATCGCACCTATGACATTGCGACCACTGAGCAGTATCGACTACACGACCATCGGCCGCACACTGGACCTGCGCGGATGGCGGGTCATCGCGCGAGACGGTGCGCTGCTGGGCACCGTCTCCGAGCTGATCATCGACGTCGAGGATGGCACCCCGGTCTACATCAACATCGTGCCCGACTTCTCTGCCGCACACTCGAGCACACCGGACGAGTGTTGGATCCGGGTGCCGTTCGAGCACACCTCGCTCGACGACGACACGCGTCGCGTCGTGTTGAGCGATGCAGCCACGCTCGGCCTCGGCACCGCGACGGCCGGCCTTGTCTTCAGCCGAACCGCGATGCGGTGAGTGGCTGCTCGAGCTACAGCACGCCGCGCAGACGGAACGCGATCAGCAGCACCGCCGAGAGTCCGAGCTGCACGCCGAGCATGATCTCGAATCCCCACGGGTGGTGCGCGAGCGGGATGCGGTCGAAGTTCATGCCGTAGACGCCGGCGATGACGACGAACGGAAGGCTCAGCGCACCGACCACCGCCAGCCCCTTCGACACGGTGCCGAGGCGATTCGAAACCTGCGTGAGATAGCTGTCGAGCGTGCTGCTGAGCAGATCGCGATAGCTGTCCAGCGCGTCGGTGATGCGCAGCATGTGATCGTAGACGTCACGGAAGTAGAGCTGCGCGTCAGTCGGCAGAAAGCGCGACGGACGCATCGTCAACTGGCTGAGCACCTCGCGCTGCGGGGCGAGATAACGCCGGAGCGTGATGACGAGCCGCTTCACCTTGAAGATCTCCTGCAGCAGCGCGTCGTCGAACTGTCCGAACACGCGTTGCTCCATGTCGTCCACGAACTCGTCGAGCCGGTCCAACACCGGGAAGTACGCGTCGACCGCGGTATCGAGCACGTGGTGCGCCAGTCGCGCTGGACCACGTGCCAAGAGATCGGGATTGCTCCGAATCCGCTCGACCATCTCCTGCACGGCTGGCAGCTTCTCCATGTGCGTGGTGACGATCGCCCGCTCGGTGAGGAAGAGGGTGAGGTTCGCCGTTTCCAGATCGTATGGATCGGGCGTCGTCTCGCAGAAGCCGACCACCCGCGCCACGACGAGGAGGAAGTCGGGATACTCCTCCGCCTTCACGCGGCTGTTCGGATTCCGCGCGTCCTCGATGGCGAGTGGATGGAAATGGAAGACGCTCGACAGGATCGCGGCCTGGTCGGGATCGGAGACGTCGAGGTCCACCCAGAGCGCCCCATCGACCTGCTCCGCGAGCGCGGCGCGAAGCTCGTCGACGGTCAGGCTGGTCTGGACCGCGCCGCTCGCGTGCCGCAGCGCGCTGAGCGGCGGCGAGGGCATCGCGATGGACGGGGTTGGTTCGGTCGAGGACGCCAGGGATGATCTCCTTCTCGATGGTTGTCGGCATGACGGCGAACGCGGCCGTCGCGTGCGGTACAGCTTTTGACCGTTCTGAGGCCGCTACCCAACCTTGGAGCGCACGATGGCCGACCGCAACCAGAGCGACCCGAAGCCGAACGCGAAGTCCGCGCCACGCACGAGTCGCGGTGACTCACCAGACATGGGTCGTGACGACGACCTGGAAAGGAACCCCGACGCCGACAAGGAGCGCAACACCGCGTCGCGTCCGCGCGGGACGACGGAGGAGCCGGATCGAACGCTGTAAGCGCCCTTCGCCCCGATAGGACGGTGAACGACTAGACAGCTTTCGGCGGACCTCGGGACACAGTGTCTCGCCCGGAGCCCGCCGAGAGCTCTGAACGATGGGACTGACCACGTCGCGCTCCACACGCGACGTGGATAACCGCTTGAAAGCACGCGTGCTGCGTCGGGACCGGGCATGTCTTCTCTGCCCGGCCGCTTCGCACCCATGCTCGCCTCGCCCACCGGCACGCTGCCTCCCGCGCTCGCGGGATGGACGATCGAGCCGAAATGGGACGGCATTCGCGTCATCGTCGAGGTCACTGCGCGCGGCGCGAGACTCTGGACGCGGAACGGCAACGACAAGGCACCACAATTTCCCGAGATCGCGCGTGCGCTGACCGCGCTCGCCGCCCAGAGCGGCCCGATGGTGCTCGATGGCGAGATCGTCGCCCTCGACGCCAAGGGAGGCGTGCTTCGGTTTCAGGCGCTGCAGGGCCGCGTACACGCGGAGCGCGACGAGACCACCTCGCGACTCACGGCGAGGGCGCACGCCGCGTTCGTCGCATTCGACCTGCTCGCCGACGGCAATCGCGTCCTCACAGGGCTCGCGTGGACCGAGCGTCGGAGAGCGCTCGAGTCACGCATCCCCGCGAAGCGCTCGGGCGTGATACGCCGAGGCGAATCCGTACGATGCGGCACGGCGGCAGCGAAGAAGCTGTTCGAGCGCGCGCGCGAAGAGCAGTGGGAGGGGGTCCTGCTCAAGCGTGTCGATGCGACGTACGCCGCGGGCCGCCGCACACCCGACTGGCGGAAGGTCAAGCTGGAGCGCGAGCAGGAGTTCGTCATCGGCGGCTACACGGCTCCCACCGAAGGTGCCGCGCGCGATCACTTCGGCGCGCTGCTCGTCGGATACTTCGACGACGACGGCCTCCGCTACGCCGGCAAGGTTGGCACGGGCTACACGCATCCGATGCTCGCGCTTCTCGCGCGCCGGCTCGCGCCGCTCCGGCGGCGTACGTCGCCCTTCCTCGACGCGCCCCGTGCCGGCGCCGCGTCCACGACCTGGGTGGAGCCGGTGCTCGTCGCGCAGGTGCGCTACAACGAGATGACCGACGCGGGGATCCTGCGGCAGCCCAGCTTTCTCGGCCTGCGCGACGACAAGGACGCAGCCGAGGTGCGGCTCGAGGAGAATGGCAGCGCCGCCGGCGCGATCACGAGTGGGCTGCGCTGTGCGTCCTGACCGCCGAAACTGGACCACGTTCCGGCCGACGCCGCCGTCGGATCTGCGCACGGCGCACGTCGACTTCCTGCTGCGCTTCGTGCTCGAGCGGAGCGCGGGTGCGATGCCTCGGGTGTCGGCGCGGCTCGATGCGCTGGAGCGCGCGCTCGCCGAGCTGACGAAGCAGTGGCGCGCGCACGCCGAGATCGCGCCCGCGCGCGAGCTCCGCATGTCGGATGAGACGCTGGCGTCGCTGCTCGCCTGGCTCGAGGCGCCAGGCGACGCGGAACCCGCCGACATCGCGCGTCTCGGCGTCTACGCCTCCGGTGCGCTCACCGACGACGCCGTGCCGGCGGGCTGGCTGCGCGTGCGGTTCGGCTGAGCCAACCTCCGCGGTACCAACAGGGATCAGACGATCGCGAGCGGAGTACGAGTAGTCATCTCTCGGCAGCTCCGTACTCACGCGCCACGTCTGATGGAGGATCGCACATGCGACGCACCACTCTCGTCGCACTCGCCATGACGGTCACCGCCATGGCGGGCTG
>DASYMZ010000039.1:0-7378 GCA_036008805.1 Gemmatimonadaceae bacterium | reverse complement strand
TTCACGATCGCCGCGTCGAGCCCTGCCTCCACGCAGTGATGCAGGAAGACCGAGTTCAACACGTAGCGCGCCGCCGGATCCAACCCGAAGCTCACGTTGGAGACGCCGAGGATCGTGAAGACACCCGGCAGCTCGCGCTTGATCAGGCGAATCCCCTCGATCGTCTCGTGCGCGCTGTCGATCCACTCCGCGTCGCCCGTCGCGAGCGTGAAGGTGAGCGCGTCGTAGATCAGATCTTCGGCGCGAAGCCCGTACTCGCCGACGACGATGTCGTAGATCGCGCGCGCCACCTCGAGCTTCCGCTCGCGCGTCTTCGCCATCCCGACCGGGTCGATCGTGAGCGCGACGAGCGCCGCGCCGTGCTTCTTCGCGATCGGCACCACCGAGTCGATGCGCGCGCGGCCATTCTCCATGTTGATGGAGTTGATGATCGCGCGACCCGGGATGTGCTGGAGCGCCGCCTCGATCACTCCCGCCTCGGTGGAGTCCACCATGATCGGCGTCTCGACGCTCATCGAGATCAGCTTGACGAGCTTCGACATCTGCTCGGCCTCGTCGCCGCGCTCCGTCACGGCGACGCAGACGTCGAGCACGTGCGCGCCGGAGTCCTGCTGTTCGCGCGCGACCTCGAGGATCCCCTCGTAGTCCTCGGCGAGGAGCAGCCGCTTCACCTTCCGCGAGCCCTGCGCGTTGACGCGCTCGCCGACGAGCAGGGGGGCCGGCTCCTGGCGGAGCGCCGTCGCGCGCATCGCCGACGAGACGAGTGCCTCACGCCTGTGCGAGGGCAGCGGTGCCGGCGTCGCCTCGCGCACCGCGGTCACGATCGATGCGAGATGCTCGGGCGTGGTGCCGCAACAGCCGCCGACGATCCGCACGCCGAACTGCTCGACGAACTCGCGCAGCATCCCCGCCATCGGGAGCGGCTCGAGCGGATAGATCGCTTCGCCCGTGCCCGTGTTCAGCGGCAAGCCGGCGTTCGGAATCACCGAGATCGGCAGCGACGCGTGCTCGGTGAGGAAGCGCACCGGCTCACGCATGTGCTCGGGTCCGGTCGAGCAGTTCAGCCCGATGACGTCCACGCGCATCGCCTGCAGCGTGGTGAGCGCGCTCGCGATGTCGGTGCCCAGCAGCATGCGCCCGCTGGTGTCGAGCGTGATCTGCGTCTGCACCGGCACGCGGTGTCCCAGCTCGGCGAACAGCCGTTCGAACCCGGTCAGCGCGGCCTTCACCTCGAGGATGTCCTGCGCCGTCTCGACGAGGAGCACGTCGACGCCGCCCTCCACGAGGTACTTGGCCTGCCAGTAGTACGTCTCGGCGAGCGCCTCGAAGGTGATGTTCGACAGCGCCGGATCGCTGCTCGACGGCAGCATTCCCGTCGGGCCGATCGAGCCCGCGACGAAGCGCGGGCGATCGGGCGTGGCGAACTTGTCGCACGCGGCGCGCGCGAGCCGAGCGGCCTGGACGTTCAGGTCGCGAGTCTTGTCCTCGAGCCCCCACTCGCGCAGCCGATGTGGCGTGCTCTGGAAGGTGCACGTCTCCACCACGTCGCAGCCGACCGCGAGGAACGACTCGTGGATCGACTGGATGATGTCGGGGCGGGTGAGGACGAGGTTGTCGTTGCACCCCTCCAGCGCCTTCCCACCGAAGTCGTCCGGTGTCGGGTTGTGGCGCTGGATGTTCGTGCCCATCGCTCCATCATAGACCAGAACGCGATCCGCGATGGCCCTGAGGTAGGGATGTTGGGCGGCTGTCGAAACTGAGTCGGACATGGCGAAACCGAACGAAAAAGAGCCCAAACGCGATCGGCGTGAGGGCTCGCGCTTTAGCAGGGGATTAACGTGGCCGCAATTTGCTTGAAATCGCCACGAGAGACAGTTTGAACTGTCAGAATGAATACCCTGCGGGCTCGGCTGGGGCAAGTTGTCGCGCGGCGCGGCGCGATCACCCCCGAGGCCTTCAGCTCGCGTGTCGCCGTGACGACACTGGAGAGCATCGTGGCCGATTTCTCCACCTCCACCAACCCAGTCGCGCTCGACGCACTTCCACCAGAGCTGGTGCTGGTCGAAGGGCTGCGCGACGCGCTCGTGCTGCTGAGCCTCGACTGGCGCATCACGTATCTCAACGCCCGCGCGCGCAGCAGGATCACCGATGTAGGACTCGAGCCAGCGTCGGTGCTCGGCCGCACGCTGTGGGCGTGCTTCCCGTTCATCGAGAAGTCGGCCGGGGCCCTCGAGCTCGCGCGCACCCGCGACGGCCACGGTCCGTCGCACTTCGACCTGCTCGATCCCTATCGCGGACGATGGTTCGAGGTGGATGCGATGCTCGCCGGCGATCACCTGGCGGTGTACTGGCGCGACGTGACCGAGTCGCGCCGGAGCGAAGAGGCGCGCAATGCGGTGACCGCCGAGCTGACGGCGAGCCATCGGCGCCTCGAAGAGCTCATCGCGGGCGCACCGCTGGCGATCATGGTGCTCGACAACGACAACACGCTCCTCATGTGGAACGGCGCGGCCGAGGAGATGTTCGGTTGGAAGGCGGAAGAAGTGATCGGACGGCCGGTGCCGACCATTCCCCCCGAGGAGCTCGACGCGTTCGGTAAGATGCGCGTGCGCGAGATGCAGGGCGAGTCGATCCGCGCCGTGTCGACGCGCCGGCTCCGCAAGGACGGCACGAGCGTCGACGTTCAGGTCTCGACGGCCCCGCTGCGCGACCGCGATGGCGCGGTGATCGGCGTCATCGGGATGGTCGCTGACGTCTCGGAGCAGCGTCGCCTCGAGGCGCAGCTCCGGATGGCGCAGAAGATGGAAGCCGTAGGGCTGCTCGCCGGCGGCGTGGCGCACGACTTCAACAACCTGTTGACCGCCATCAAGGGCTTCGCGTCGCTGCTCCAGATGGCGATCCCGTCGGGCGAGGAAGCCGGCGAGTTCGTGGACGAGATCGCGAAGGCGGCGGACCGCGCGGCCGCGCTCACCGCGCAGCTTCTCGCGTTCAGCCGACAGCAGCTCCTGCGTCCGGAGCCGATCGATCTCAACGCGCGCATCCGTGGGCTCGAGCGCATGCTCGGACTTCTCGTGAGCGAGGGGGGCGAGCTCGCGCTCGAGCTCGACCCCGCGCTCGGGCTCGTGCTCGCCGATCCCGGTCAGGTGGAGCAGATCGTCATGAATCTCGCCGTGAACGCGCGCGATGCCATCACGTCGCGTGAGGGCGGACGCATCACGATCGCGACCAGCAACGCCACGCTGCGCGACGAGTTCACCGGTTGGCGCGTGAAGCCCGCGCCGGGCGACTACGTGCGCCTGGACGTGCGCGACAACGGAGTCGGGATGGACGCGGCCACCCAGGCCCGCATCTTCGACCCCTTCTTCACGACGAAGCCGACCGGGCACGGCACGGGTCTCGGTCTCGCGACGGTGTATGGGATCGCGAAGCAGAGCGGCGGCTACGTGTGGGTGAAGAGCGCGCCCGGTGAAGGCTCGACCTTCACCCTGTTCCTGCCGCGAGCGAACGAGATGCCTCGCGAGCGGCCCCCAGTCGTCGACGCCGGACCGGACGCGAACGATCTGGTGCTGCTAGTAGAAGACGAGGAGGGTGTGCGGCGCGTGGCGCGGCGCGCGCTCGAGCTGCACGGCTATCGGGTGCTCGAGGCGACGAACGGGCAAGAAGCGCTTGCGCTCGCGGCCGCGCACCCGATCCGGGTGATGATCACCGACGTGATGATGCCCGGCATGCTCGGACCGGCGCTCGTCAGAGAAGTGCGCCGCAGTCTCCCCGATCTTCCGGTGCTCTACATGTCGGGGCACAGCGACGAGGTGGTGCGCGAGGGATTGCTCGACCCCTCGGTCCCCTTCCTGCCGAAGCCGTTCACTCCGAGCCAGCTGGTCGCGAGCACGCGCCAGCTCCTCGACCTGGCGCCGCGCCGCTAGCGAGCCGCTTCGCGCGGCTCGCTCGCGATCACCCCGCGCGGTTGTCGGGCGGCGTGTTGCGCATCGTTCGGCCGGTCGCGCGCGCGCGCTCGCCCAGCGACTGCACGAGCGCGGCGAGACGATGACGCTCGAGCGGGAGCGTGAGATCCGCGAGAACGGCGCGCTGCAACGCGGGAAGCAGAGGCGCGAGCGGCACGGTCGCGCCGCGATAGAGGAGGCGCGCGCCACCCGCCGCGAGCGGGATGGCCAGCAGATCGGCGCCGGCGCTCCCGGCGAGCGACCGGTTCGCGACGAGCACGAGCGGCGGTTGGATCATCGCGAGCTCTCGCGCGTCATAGAGGTTCGTCGCCACGGCGGGGGAGTGCCCCTGCGCGGCGAGCGACTGCGCGAGCCCTTCGAGCAGGGCGACATCTTCACCGATCAGCAGAACGTGCGTCATCAGTGGCGCTCCTTCGGGACAGTGCGGTCGCGTGATCTCAGCGCAACGCGCCAATGAACACATTCTCGACCACGGACTGCAGAATCTGAAGCGCGAAGTATGCCACGATCGGAGTGATGTCGATCACACCGAGCGAGGGGATGAGGCGCCGAAGCGGGCGCAGCATCCATTCCGTTGCGCCGTAAGACCATCGGATCCATCGGCTTGCCGCGAGCGAGGGAAACCACGAGGAGAACACTCGCACGAGAAGGGCCAATCGGAGCAGACCGAAGGTCCACCGTATGGCCAGCACGACGAAGCCGACTGCGCCGAGCGTGCTCGCCATCCCCAGCTCCTGCACGAGCGCGGCGACCATCCCCAGCGCGCTGAGTGCGAGCGCGGCCAGCACCACGTACAGCACGAGCGCCCACCACGGGGTCGCGCTCGCTCGGCCTCCCGCGCGCATGACCTGACGCTCCACGCCGCCGAGCCGCGGATCGACCTGAGCACGCATGAATCGCGCGACGCCGCTGAAGGGACTGAGCCGGCGCGTGCGCGACGCCCAATCCGCCGCGGCGACGACGCCGAAGATGATCCCGCCCACCAGGAACGCGCTTCGCAGGAACTGTGTCACCACCGCGAGAGCGGCGAGCGTTTCGATCATGGGCCAAAGCTGTCGGGGGGGCGTCCCTGCTTCAAGGGCCGCATGCGCCGGCGCTACATTGTCGTCGTCCGATCCACGCCCACGCCGATCGATCTCGACCAGCCACGCCGACCATGCCCGCCGCGAAACGCGCTCGCCGCCACTGGCTCCTCAAATCCGAGCCCGAGTCGTTCTCATTCGATGACCTGCTCGCGAGCCCGGGCCGCACGACCTGCTGGGACGGCGTGCGGAACTATCAGGCCCGCAACTTCATGCGCGACGACATGAAGAAGGGCGATCGAGTGCTCTTCTATCACTCGAGCGCCGATCCGGCGCAGATCGTCGGCATCGCCGAGGTGGTGCGTGAGGGCTATCCCGATCCTACCGCGTTCGACGCCAAGGATTCGCACTTCGATCCGAAGAGCAAGGCCGACGCACCCACCTGGATGATGGTGGACGTC
The DNA here is from genome assembly GCA_036008805.1 of Gemmatimonadaceae bacterium. Taxonomy (GTDB): domain Bacteria; phylum Gemmatimonadota; class Gemmatimonadetes; order Gemmatimonadales; family Gemmatimonadaceae; genus AG11. Next base: position 1,933 of record DASYMZ010000039.1, on the reverse strand, counting down.
CGCGCCATCCAGCCCCTCGCGAAACCGCTCACGCTCGGCGACCTGCGTGGCGTGAAGGGGCTCGAGTCGATGGTGCTGCTGCAGCGAGGCAGCCGGCTGAGCGTGCAGCCAGTCAGTGCCGCGGAGTGGGAGATCGTCTGCAAGCTCGGCGGCGTGCCCGCGAGCTAGAGGCTTCGCACCAGCAGCCAGACGCCGCTCGACACACCGACGACCGCAACCGCGCCGCGCACCACGTCCTGCGGCACCCGCTGCGCCGCGCGCGCGCCGAGGTAGCCGCCCACCACCGAGCCCGCGGCCATGCCGAGCGCCACCGGCCATCGCACGATGCCGCTCAACGCGAAGCCGACCGCCGCGACGAGATTCATGCAGAACCCGCCCCAGTTCTTCAGCCCGTTCATGCGGTGGATGTTCGTGAATCCCATCAGGCCGAGCGCCGCGAGCATCAGAATCCCGATGCCGGCGCCGAAGTAGCCGCCGTAGATCCCGACCACGAGCTGACCCGCGAGAAGACCCGGCGAAGGCGCGCGCGCGGTCAGCGTGTCGGCGTCGCGTGTCGGTGTGCCGTCGCCGCGCACGAGGCGGAGCAGCGGGCGTTGCATCAGAAACAACGCGGTCGCGCCGAACACGAGCCAGGGCACGATCCGCTCGAACGCGTCGTTCGAGGTGTGCAGGAGGAGCAGCGCGCCGATTCCTCCGCCGAGCAGGCTGGGGATGGCGAACAGCGCGGACCAGCGGCGCAATCCCGCGAGCTCGCCACGGTACCCCAACATGCTGCTCAGCGCGGCGGGCAGCAGCGCGACGGTGCTCGTCGCATTGGCGGCGAGCGGCGAGAGCCCCGCCGCGACGAGTGCTGGAAACGTGAGCAGCGTGCCGCCGCCAGCGATCGCGTTGACGAACCCGGCCACCAGCGCCGCGAGCGCGCCAACGAGCGATTGGCCCAGCGTGGGGGAGGGAAGGGAGGCGACGATGCGAGCACCAAGGGGGAGAGGTGAGGCCGGCGCGGCCGGAGCCAGCGCCGCCGAACGTTAATCCTCGGCGCCAGCGGCAGGGGGCGCCTCTCGCCAATGCCGTCTTGCCCCGCACTCCGATACATTTCCCGCGCGGACGAGCGCGCGCTCGCCGAAATGCAGCGCATCTCCAGGGAGAACGTGGACATGAGCAAGAAGGAGCCGAACGTGGCGGGCGCGACGGCGGGCCCGGCGCTCGAGATCAAGGACTCGCGGACCGGCGCCGAGTATTCGGTGCCGATCCTCGAGAAGGGCACGGAGGGCGACACCGCGATCCGTGCGGCCGACCTGCGCCGAATCAAGGAGAAGCCCGAGGAATTCGGGCTCATGACCTACGATCCCGCCTTCATGAACACCGCGTCGTGCAAGAGCGCGATCACGTTCATCGACGGCGACAAGGGGATCCTGCGATACCGCGGCTATCCCATCGAGCAGCTCGCCGACAGCGCGAGCTTTCTCGAAGTGGCCTGGCTGCTCCGCAACGGCGAGCTCCCCCTGCAGTCCGAGTACGACGACTGGGTGCACCAGATCACGTACCACACGTACGTCCACGAGAACATCAAGACGTTCCTGCAGGGCTTCCGCTACGACGCGCATCCGATGTCGATGCTCTGTAGCGCCGTCGCCGCCCTCTCGAGCTTCTATCCACAGGCGAAGAACATCCAGGACCCGGCGGAGCGCCACATCAGCATCGTGCGCCTGCTCGCCAAGCTCCCCACGCTCGCCGCATTCTGCTTCCGCCACGTGAAGGGGCTGCCCTTCATCTATCCCGACAACGATCTCGGCTACGTCGAGAACTTCCTGTCGATGGTCGCGCGGATGTCGGAGCCCAAGTACGAGGGCAACCCGGTGTTCGTGAAGGCGCTCGAGGTGCTGTTCATCCTTCACGCCGACCACGAGCAGAACTGCTCCACGAGCGCCGTTCG
>DASYMZ010000038.1:0-31373 GCA_036008805.1 Gemmatimonadaceae bacterium | reverse complement strand
GCGGCGACCGACTGCCGCGAGCAGTGCCGACGCGCCGAGCACGGCCGCGGCGACGGTGAAGGTGAGCTGGTATCCGCTCGCGTCGAAGAGCGCGCCGCCGAGCGTCGCGCCGATCGCGATGGCGAGCTGGATCACGGCGACCATGAGTCCGCCCCCCGCTTCGGCGTCGTCGGGCAGCACCTTGCTCAGCCAGGTCCACCACGCGACGGGCGCGGCGGTGCCGAGCAATCCCCACGCGGCGAGCAGGACGCCGACCGATGCGTGCGACTCGCCGAAGCGTGGGAGCGCGAGAGCGATCGCGGCCATCATGCTCGGCACGGCGACCAGCACGCTGTAGAGTCGTGTGCGGAGCACGACGCCGATGGCATACGTGCCGAGCAGTCCCGCGCCGCCCATGATCAGCAGGAGCAGCGAGAGCATGGAGACGTCGACGCGCGTCACGGTCTCGAGAAACGGCCGCAGATACGTGAAGCGCGCGAACTGCCCGAGAAAGAAGAGCGCCACCGCGAGCATGCCGAGCGGAAGCGCGGCGACGGTGAACGCCAGCGCGTTGCCGCCGTTGAGGACTCCGAGCGCGCGCGGGACGTCGCGCTCGGGCACGAGGCGCATGACCGTCGCCGCCGACATCGACCAGAATCCGCCGATGACGACGCCGACGAGCGCGCGTCCGGCCATGAACACACCGGCGTTCGGCGCGAGTGCCACCATCACGCCCGACACGATCATCAGCGCGGTGAGCGACAGCAGCACGAGACGACGGTCGATGCCGCGCGTCGCCGACATGATGCCGAGGCTCGTCAGCACGGCGAAGATTCCGGAGACCGCGATCGCCTGACCCGCATGTCCCTCGGTGACGTGCAGATCGGCGGCGATCGGCGTCAGCAGGCTGACGGGCATGAACTCCGACGCGATGAGCGTGGCCACGCACAGTGAGAGAGCGAAGACGGCGCCCCACCGCGGTGCCGACGACAGCGCGGCCGGCTGCGCCACCGTCGTACTCGGCTCGTGGCCCCGCTCGTAGCTGATCGGCGCGGCCATGTCAGCGCGCCGCCGAGCCGACGAGCGCCGTCTCGCGCTCGGCGAGATGCTGCGTGAAGAACGCGGCGAGCTTGTCGAACGGGATGAGGTTCACCCGGTCGTACAGGTCGACGTGACCGGCTCCGCGCACGACGACTAGCTCCTTCGGCTCGGCGGCCAGCCGGTAGGCATCCTCGCTGAACTCACGCGAGTGCGCCGCGTCGCCCGTGATGAACAGCATCGGACGCGGAGAGATCGTCTCGATGTCGTTGAACGGGTAGAAGTTCATGAACTTCACGTTGCTGGTCAGCGTCGGGTGCGTCGTCAGCAGCGGCGACTGGCCCGGCGGCGTGTACTCGCCACGTGGCGTGCGATAGAAGTCGAAGAACTCGTCTCCGACGGGATTGCCCGTCAGCGCGTGCGGCGCGCCGCTGGTGTACGTCGTCTCGGCACCGGCGGACTCGGCCCAACGCTGCTCGGCCGCGGCCGCGATCACCTGCTTCCGCTGCTCGACCGACTGCGAGTGCCTCAGCCCGTTCCGGTTCGCGGCGCCCATGTCGTACATGCTCACGGTCGCGATGGTCTTCATGCGCGGGTCGATCTTGGCCGCGCTGATGACGAAGCTGCCGCTGCCGCAGATGCCGAGGACACCGATCCGGCTGCGGTCGACGAACGGCTGCGTGCCGAGGAAGTCGACCGCCGCGCTGAAGTCCTCGGCGTAGATGTCGGGCGACACCGCGTTGCGCGGCCGGCCCTCGCTCTCGCCCCAGAAGGAGAGGTCGAGCGACAGCGTCACGAAGCCCCGCTCCGCCATCCTGGTGGCGTACAGGTTGGCGCTCTGCTCCTTCACCGCGCCCATCGGATGACCGACGACGATCGCGGCGTGCGTCGTGCTTCGATCCAGATTCCTGGGGATGAACAGATTCCCCGCGACCTTCATCTCGTACTGGTTCTCGAAGGTGACCTTCTGCACCGTCACCCGATCGGCCTTTCCTGCGTGCGCTTTGTTCATGTCCGTGATCCTCCCGCGAAATGGCGTGGCGATGGGACGTACCGCCTGCACCTCAATCAACGGCGACTCGGTATATCGATCTACTTGACGATGCTTCACGAGGCAGTAAGCATTGCTTCATGAAACTCGACACGCTCGACGGCATGGCGGTGTTCATCGCCGTCGCGGAGGCGAGGAACTTCCGCGTCGCGGGTGAGCGCCTCGGTGTGAGCGCCTCGGCGGTGAGCCAGGCGCTGCGAAAGCTCGAAGACCGGTTGGGCGTTCCACTCGTGCATCGCACGACGCGCAGCGTCAGCCTCTCGGAGGCGGGGGAGCGACTGTTCGGCGCCGTGCGTCCCGCGCTGCAGGAGGTGGAGTCGGCCGTCGCGGCGGCGGGAGAGCTGAGCGCTACCCCGCGCGGCACGCTGAGACTGCTCGTCGGAACGGTGGCGGATCCCGTGCTGTCGAGATTGCCGCTCGCCGACTTTCTCGCGTCGCATCCGCAAATCGGGCTCGACCTCGTGGTGAGCGACGCGGTCGTCGACATCGTCGCGGCGGGATTCGACGCCGGCATCCAGCTCGGCGAGGTGATCGACCGTGACATGATCGCCGTCCCGGTGACCGGAGACATCCGCATGACCGTGGTCGGTGCGCCCTCGTACTTCGCGCGGCGCGGGAAGCCGAGGCATCCGCGCGACCTGGTCGAGCACGAGTGCCTCAACTGGCACCGGTCCGCGGAGACGACGCCCTATCGGTGGGAGTTCACGGATGGAGGGCGCGAGCTGGTCATCGCCGCGCCGGGCCGAGTGCTCTCGACCGACTCGGCGGTCAACATCCGCCTCGCGCGCGACGGCCTCGGCCTGACCATCGTGTACGAGGACCAGGTGCGCGACGAGATCGCGCGGGGCGAGCTGGTGCCGGTGCTCGAGAAGTTCTGCGAGCCGTTTCCGGGCTACTACCTGTACTACCCGCAGCGGCGGCACGCGTCGCCGGCGCTGCGCGGGCTGATCGAGCACCTGCGCCAGTCGCGGCGCCCACGACCGAAGGCGAAGCGTCGGTCGACGTCGGCGCGGTAGGGCGCCGACGCGTCCGAGTCAGCGGTCGATCATCTTCTGCGCGCCTTCCGAGTAGCGGTGCCCCTGCACCGTGATCTTCGACGTCGCCTCGTCGATCTCGCGGAGATCGCTCGACGTGAGCTTCACGTTCACGGCGCCGAGGTTCTCCTCGAGCCGGTGCAGCTTCGTCGTCCCGGGGATTGGCACGATCCACGGCCTCTGCGCGAGCACCCACGCGAGCGCGAGCTGCGCGGGCGTGACGCCCTTTCGTGCCGCGATGCGGCGGACGAGGTCCACGACCGCCTGATTCGCCTTGCGGTTCTCCGGCGCGAAGCGCGGCACCGTGTTGCGGAAGTCGGAGGGATCGAAGGTGGTGCGCTCATCGATCTTGCCGGTGAGGAATCCCTTGCCCAACGGACTGAATGGGACGAAGCCGATGCCGAGCTCCTCGAGCGCGGGGAGAATCTCCTCCTCGGGCTCGCGCCACCAGAGCGAGTACTCGCTCTGCAGCGCGGTGACCTGCTGCACCGCGTGCGCGCGACGGATGGTCCGGACGCCCGCCTCTGAGAGGCCGAAGTGCCTCACCTTTCCCTCGGCGATCAGCTCTTGCACAGTGCCGGCCACATCCTCGATCGGCACGTTCGGATCGACGCGATGCTGGTAGAGGAGATCGATGCGATCCGTGCGAAGCCGGCGCAGCGAGCCGTTCACGGCCGAGCGAATCCGCTCGGGCCGACTGTTCACGCCTCCGCGGTTCACCCCCGTCGCGGGATCGATGTCGAAGCCGAACTTCGTGGCAATCACGACGCGATCGCGGAACGGCGCGAGCGCCTCGCCGACGACCTCTTCGTTCGTGAACGGCCCGTAGACTTCGGCCGTGTCGAAGAAGGTGACTTCGCGCTCGACGGCGGCGCGGATGAGCTCCACCGCGTCGCGTCGATCGGTGGCGGGTCCGAGGCCGAAGCTCAGTCCCATGCAGCCGAGGCCGAGGGCGGAGACGTCGAGACCACTCTGTCCGAGTGTGCGATGTTGCATGTCGATCATGCCTCTGGAATGGGACGGCCGTACGTCTCGAGTGTGATGCTGTCGGGCCGAGGAGCTCCTGCTCCGCATGCGTCGGGCCTGGCGCGGAGTCCGCCGCCGTCTGCTGCGCGGTGGCGGACGAGGCCGCGCTCGCCGTGCCATGCAATCAAGCCGCGCATGATCGGCCGATCTACCTGCCACCATGCACCGCCCCGGTAATACTTTCTTACCAATGTCGGACGAGCTCGATGGCATGGCGACATTCGTCGCGGTCGCGGAGGCGAAAGGATTCCGCGCGGCGGGCGAGCGCCTCGGCGTCACCCACTCGGCGGTCAGTCTGGCGCTGCGCCGTCTCGAGGAGCGGATCGGGATCGCGCTCGTGGACCATCTGCGCGAGTCGCGAGGGCAGTCATCGCGGCGAACGTCGGCGCGCAGGGGAAATACTGCCACCGCCGAAGCGCCGCGGCGCGGACGCGCGCGGGGCCGGCGATGACGGCGCACCATCGCAGAGCTTGGCCGGATTCTCGCACTCACGCGCGAGCATGACGCTCTTCGGGCGAGTCCTCATCCTTCTGCTCTCGATCCTTCCCAAGCATGCGATGAGTCGCGTCGCCGGGTGGATCGCGAACCGTCCGATACCGCGACCGCTCCGGCCGGCGGTGTGTCGCGGCTTCGCGCGCGTCTTCGGCGCCGACGTCGGCGAGGCCGAGTTGCCGCTCACGGAGTACGCGAGCATCAACGCGTTCTTCACCCGGCGACTCAAGCCCGGGCTGCGCCCCATCGCGCCCGCGGCGATCGTCTCGCCAGTCGACGGCGCGGTCGGCGCATACGGGCCGGTCTCCGGCGACATGCTCGTTCAGGCGAAGGGGCGCGACTACTCGCTCGCCGCGCTGCTCGGCGACGAAGCGCTCGCGCGCTCGATGGACGGCGGCACCTTCACCACGCTCTACCTCGCGCCCAAGGACTACCACCGCATCCACGTCCCCGTGGACGGCGACATCACGTCGGCCACCTACATCCCCGGCGAACTGTGGCCCGTGAACGTGTACGCGGTGATGCACGTCGCCGATCTCTTCGCGGTGAACGAGCGGATCGTCGTGATGATGCGCGGGCGTGCCGGCGGGACGGTCGCGGTCGTGCTCGTTGGCGCGACGATGGTGGGGATGACGCGCGTCGCGTTCGACGACCTGCACACGAACGCGCGGCGGCGTGAGGTGACGCGTCGCGCGTACGAACCAGCGATTCCGGTGAGCGCGGGTGGGCCGCTCGGCCATTTCGAGTTCGGCTCGACGGTGATCGTCGTGTGCTCGCGCGAGGCGGGCTCGATCGATCCGCTGGAGGACGGGCAGACGGTTCGGATGGGGCAGCGGCTCGGGCCGACCGGGGCCTAACCCGCCCGCGCCCGGGACGGACTCCTTGGGACGGACTCCTAGGGACGGACTCCTTGGGACGGAGTCGGGGGGACGGAGTCGCACTGATACGCATCGCGAACGTTCGATGCGGACACACCGGCCGACGGTGCGCATGGTTGGCTCTCGCGAATTCCGCTCACCAACTTGCGCACCCGAGTCACGAGATGCCGAGACAGCGTCGTGTCGTCATTCCGAACGTGCCGCTGCACATCACCCAGCGCGGGGTCGATCGCTGCCCGACTTTTCTGGCCGACGCGGACTTCGCGTTCTATCGACGAACGCTCGGCGACGCACTCGCAGTTGCGAGATGCTCGGTGCACGCCTACGTGCTGATGACCAACCACGTGCATCTGCTGGTGACGCCGATGGATCGCGGCGGACCGGCGAAGATGATGCGAATGATCGGCAGGCGTTACGTCAGGTACTTCAACGACCGATATGGACGCACCGGCACACTCTGGGAGGGTCGCTTTCGATCCACACTCGTCGAATCAGCGCATCATTTCTTCGCCTGCAGCCGATACATCGAGCAGAACCCAGTCCGGGCCCAGATCGCGCGGGAGCCGCGTGACTACACGTGGTCGAGCGTTCATCGCAATGCCTATGGTCGGGAAGATGTCGTTGTGAGTGAGCATCCGCTCTACTCGCAACTCGGAGGCGAGCTCGCGACACGGACGGCGGAGTATCGGGCATTGGTCGCGACGCCGCTCGCTCCGAGCTTGATCGTCGACATGCGCAGCGCACACCGCGGACGCCCGACGATGTTCCGCACGCCCTATCGACAGGCGGCGAGTGCGCTGCTCGGCGAGGGCACTCTCGCGGGCTGAGGTATCACCTAGGGACGGTGAGCATGCGCGAGAACGACTCCGTCCCCAGGAGTCCGTCCCCAGGAGTCCGTCCCCGGGAGTCCGTCCCTCAGGGGGGCACGGTCATCACGACGCGCTGATAGCGCGTCAGCGCCGGCCGCCCATCGTCCGTCCCTTCGAGCACGAGCTGGATCGTCTGCCCTGCGACCGCGTCGGCCGGAACGCTCACGCTCGTCACGAGCGAACCGGGCGCCGAGAGCGTGATCTCGCCCGGATACGTGTCGACGTCCTTCCACCGCCACCACTTCACCTTCACGGCGTTCCCGTCCGGATCCGATGCGATGCCCTCGAGGCGCACGGTCTCGCCAGGGCGCGCCGAGATCTGCGCACTCCCTCGCACCCCGACCCGCGGCTCGTGGTTCGCGCCCGCGTAGGTCGGCGTCACCGACCACTGTACGCGGGCGGCGAAGTCGTTCTGCGCGGCGGGAACGAAGTTCGGCTGCGGCGACGGCGGGCGCGTCGCCGGACCCTCGGGGCCAACGCCCTCCAGACTCTTCATGAAGGAGTCGAACGACGTCGCGGCGGCGCCCTGTCCCGCGCGGGCCGCCGCGCTCTGCGACGCCGGATTCACCGCGACGCGCCCACCCCATCCGCCCTGCGTCTCGTCGCGATACGCGACAAGTCCGTTGGAGAGCAGGTTCAAGAACGTGGGCGTGTCGCCCTCGCCGAGGAACTCGCCGTTCGGCCGAGGCGGCAGCCAGACGACGTAACCCTTCGCGCGGAGCGCTTCGCTGCTCTCTCGAGGAAGCCCGAAGTAGTCGTACCTGTCGCCGGGCACCATCTGCTTCCCATCGCCCCACACGCGGTAGTGCGCGCCGACGGGTCCCTTGCTCGAGACGTTCGTGCGCGTCCAGTCCACGCTGAAGTACGGCGCGTTCTCCGCCGACGCGAAGACGAACGCGCCATAGCCGACGCCGACTCCGCCTTGCCCCGCGCGCAGCGAGCGGATGTCGGGCCAGTTCGGCTTGATGTACGTCGCGTAGGTGTCGTCCTGATCGCCGGAGAGAGAGAGGATCGCCTTGCGTGAGACGCGCGCGCGAACGGCAGGCCAATCGGGCTTGCCGGCGTACTGCTCCTCGATCGACTTCAGGCCGCGCGCGATGGTGCTCGCCCCGCCCCAGGCGAGCAGATAGATCGGCTGTGAGTCGCGCTCGTCGAGCAGGAGATCGCGAATGAGATCGGAGCCTGGAGTGTCCTTCGAGAAGTCGCCGTCGAAGTCGACGTTGCCCCAGCGGATCTTCGAGCGCAGCTCGGCGGGAGTGGGATAGCTCGCGTCGTGGACGCGCAGGTTCGGGTACACGCGCTCGTAGACATCTACCGCATCGTCGACGAACCGCTCGCCGGGCTTCCACCGCCACGACTCGCACGGGCAGAGCTTCTGCCCGAACCGGAAGTACTCGCGATTGGGCACCGAGAACTTCCTCTCCGTGCCGTCGCCCTTCCAGTGGAACTGGCTGCTGGCGTAGACGAGGCCTTCGGTGCGGAAGTCGGTGCTGTACAGGAGGTAGCGGAGCAGCGAGTTCGAATCGTCGAGCTCGGGATCGGTCGTGACGACGACGCGCGGCTTCGATGCGAGCGTTGCCGGTGCACCAACGCCCGCATGCGTCGCCGCGGAAGCGCAGCCGGCGAGCGTCGTGCCCAGCAGTACGAGCCGCCAGAGTCGGTTCGATCTCATCATCGAGCTCCAATCGTGAGGATCACGCGCCGGTACGACGTGAGGCGCGGGCTTCCGTCATCCTCGACGGCGAGGATGACGTGCGCGATCCCCGCGACCTGCGGCGTGACGGTGGCGCGCGCGCCATCTGCTCCGGCGATGCTCACGCGCGGGCGCGGCGTCGGCAGCCCGCCAGCGGGCGCGGACGGGATTCCTCCCTCGCCAGGCGCACCGCCCGCGACCGGCGGCCGGTCGAACAGGGCGCGACCGCCCGCGAACACGGAGTGTCCTGGTATTCCCGTGCCAGCCTCGGGATAGAAGAACCACCTGTACTCGAGCGCATTGCCGTCGGGATCGCGGGTCGCGGACGCGTCGAGGGTGACGGGCTCCCCAACGCGCGCCGAGATCATGAGCGGCGCGCGCCCGGGCACTCCATTCACGGTGATCTCGGGATTGTGGTTCGTCTCGCTCGGCGACTTCACCGTCCAGTCCATGCGCGCGGCGAAGTCGTGCTGGAACGCGGTGCGCCAGCGCCAGATGGTGGCTTGATCCGACACGTAGGTGGCTCCGTCGGCGCCGACGACGGCGTCGCGCGAGTTGTCGTTGCCGGGATAGGAGTCGCCGCCCTGCGTCCAGTGCGGGCGCGACTCGCCGGAATACGTCCGCCACACGTAGCGACCGCCCCAGCCGCCGAAGGCCGGACTCATCGCACTCGCGAGCCCGTTGTCGATCAGGCCGAGGAAGGCGGGCGTGTCGCCTTCGTGGATGCAGCAGGGGCGTGGATAGTGCGCGCCGAGGGGACCCTTCGCGCGGATGTTGGCGTCGACCCATGCGTCGGTGAACGTCGTGAAGTCGGCGCCGGGCGCATTGCGGTAGAACCGGTCGCCGCTGATGCCCGTCCACGTCGCCATGTAGTACTGCGCGCCGTCCTGGGTGGACGGCGAGGCGATGTAGTGCAGCGTCGGAAACTCGCGACGGATCCACGGGCCCGCGTCGTCCTGGTCGGAGATCGTGTAGACGCGAAGCTTCGACACGAAGCGCTCGAGCTGAGCCGGCGTCCGCGTGGCGCGCACGTGCAGCAGCGCCTGCGCGAGCGTGTTCGCGCCGCCCCACGCGGTGACCCAGAGCGGACGAGGATCCGTGCGGTCCACCGCGCGCACGATCAGCTCCGCTCCGGGCGACATGCGGTCGCGCCCGACCGCGGCCATGCCATACCCCGGCTGACCGGTCGTGACTACCGCACGCAGTGCGTCCGCGGTGGGGAAGCCAGGTTGATGGCGCAGCAGGTTGGGCTGCACCTGCGCGTAGGCATCGATCACCGAGCGAATCACGTCCGGCCGCACGGCGCGCTTCATCCACGTGGAGGTGGACGCGACGAGCCCTTCGATGTCGAGCTGGTTCGAGTAGACGAGCAGGCGCACGAGCGACATCTGGTCGTCCGGCTCGTTCGCGATGTCGGTGAGGACGAGCAGGCGCTGTCGCGCGACGTACGGGTCGGTGCGCGCGGCGAGCGAGTCGAGCCGCGACGACTGCGCGCCGGCAACGCGCGATGCGCCGACGAGTGCGAGCGCGATTCGCAGCAACCATGCGCGCCGGCGCACATTGCGCGACGTCGACGTGGGCAGCCTCGGCGCGGCGGCGCTCATCCGGTCGGCCGTTTCTTCGCTGACTTCTTCCCGGTCGGCCGTTTCTTCGCTGCCTTCTTCGTTGAACTCTTCGTCTTCCTCGCCGACGTCCGCTTCGATTTCTTCGCCGTCCTCTTCGCCGGCGTCGTCTTCGCCGACCCGCGCCGCCGCGGCTTCACCTTCGCTCGGCGCGCGACCTCGATCGCGCGCTCGACCCAGGGCCGGAGCGCTTCCGGCTCCTCGAGCAGCTCCTCCGGGAGCTGGCTGTAGTTCATCGAGGCCATCCCTTCCATCGGCTGGAACGGAGGCATGCCGCGCGCTTCGTACTCGCCCCGCGTCTGGTCGTCGACTTTGAGATACAGCGTGTCGTCGCTGATCACGGCGAAGAACAGCTCACCGGCGTACAGGCCACACCCGCCGAACATGCGCCGCGTCCGCACCGCGGGGATCGCGGTGCGGAGCTGGTCGAGCACGAAGGTGAGATAGCCGTCGCTGACGGGCATGTGCGCTCAAGTCTTCACCGTCCGGCGGTCCAGCGCTACTCTCATGGCCGCTTCACCTGCATTGCCGCTCCTCACTGTCCGGAGCGGCGCGAGGCTCGTACGACCGAGACGAGCGGTGAACTGCATCTACGTCGATCCGACGTCGAAGAGCGAGCCCGGGCCGAGCGGCGACTTCTGTATGTGGGATGCGGTCAGCTTGTGGGAACCGTCGAGTACTTTATAGCTTAAAGTACTTCTCTGCCGGGCGCTCCGGCGGATCTGCGATGCGCGTGGACCCAGTCCAGACTGACTTCCATCTTCAGCGACGGCATGCCGCAGCCTTCCACTGACTTCTTCGAGCTCCAGGCGGCCCTCGCCGGTGAGTACTCCCTCGAGCGGGAGCTCGGCCGCGGCGGGATGGGCATCGTCTACCTCGCCCGCGACGTCCAGCTCGACCGCTTCGTCGCGATCAAGGTCCTCCCGGCCCACCTCGCCCGCGCCGCCGACGCGCGCGAGCGCTTCGTGCGCGAAGCCCGCATGGCCGCTGGACTCTCGCATCCGCACATCGTCCCCATCCATCGCGTGGGCGAAGCGAATGGCTTCGTCTTCTTCGTCATGACCTACGTGGAAGGCGAGACGCTCGGCGAACGGCTGCGACGCACCGGACCGCTGCCGCCAGCGGAGGCAACGCGCGTATTGCGCGAGGTGGCGTGGGCGCTCGCGTACGCGCACGGCCGAGGCGTGGTCCATCGCGACATCAAGCCGGACAACATCCTGCTCGAAGCCGGCACGGGCCGCGCGCTCGTGACCGACTTCGGCATCGCGCACGGCGGTGCGACGGGCACGTCGACGGATCCGGGCAAGGTCATGGGCACCGCGCACTTCATGAGCCCGGAGCAGGCGGCGAGCGAGCCGGTGGATGGGCGCAGCGATCTCTATTCGCTGGGCGTCGTCGGTTATCTCGCAACGAGCGGTCGACTGCCGTTCGAGGCACCGAGCCTCCCTGCACTGCTCGTTCGGCAGGCGACGGAGGCGCCGCCTGGCGTGCTGCGCGTCGCGCCGGGGCTTCCTCTCGCGTTGGCCGCCGCGATCGACCGGTGTCTCGGCCACGACCCCGCCGGCCGCTTTCCCGACGGCGAGGCGATGGCGGCCGCGCTCGCGCCGACTCCCGAGCCGCGCCCCACGCTGCCGACCGCGCTCCGCGCGTGGCTCGCTGCGCGGAACCCACTTCTCGTGCCGTACATGGGATGGTCGGCGCTCTTCAGCGTGCTCACGGCCGGGAACGTCTTCGCCAACGCCACCGGCAATCCGGGCTCCAAGTGGAGCGACGTCGCGGTTCTCGCCGGCCTCGCCTCGGCGCCCCTACTCCCAGTCGTCGGGTTCCACCTCAATCAGGCGCGCCGACGATTCCGCGAGGGACACACCCTCGCCGACCTTCGCTCGGCACTCGAGATCGCGCGGCGCGAGCGCGCCGAGAGCGAGGCGCTGGCGCTCCAGGACGAGGAGGGCGGCGCTCGCCGCGCGCTGCGCATCGCCACGGTCTCATCGGCGACGTGGCTCGGCACGACGTTCGGGCTCCTGCTTCAGGGCGCGATCCACGAGAACCGGATCTCCGTCTGGTGGATCCTCGTGCCGATGTTCAGCACGTTGGTGCTCGGCGCGGTGAGCAATGCGCTCGACGTGCAGTTCATCCCGACGAGGCTCCGCGCGTGGTGGCAAACAGGAATCCGCGAGCGACTCTGGAACAGCCGCGCCGGTGAGTGGCTGGCGCGGCGGCTCGGCGCACCGGATCGGTCGCGCGCGGTTGCCGGCGGCGTGTTCCGCGCGACCGAAGCGGCGCTCGGCGTCGCCGCGGGTGAGCTGTTCGCGGCGCTGCCGCACGCGTATCGCGAGCAGCTCGCGGAGCTACCGGCCACCGTCGCGGCGCTCGAGGCGCGCGCGGCCGAAGCGCGCGCGGAGCTCGACGTGGTGGCGGCGCTCGCGCCGTCGGGCTCCAGCGACGCCGAGGTGCTCGGCGCGCGGCGTCAGGCGGCGTCGGAGCGCCTGGCTCAGAGCGTGGCGGCGTTGGAAGGAATCAGGATCGATCTGCTGCGCCTGCACGCCGGCGCGGGCGATCTCGCGCCGCTCACGACGCTGATCGATGCGGCGCGCGTGCTCGGCGAAGACCTGAGCCGGCTCGCCGATGCTCAGCGCGAGGTGGATGACGTCGCGGGGCGGAGTCGACTCGGCGCGGGACGGATCGCGACGCCGGGGTAAACGAGTCGCGTCCGGTGCGACGTGTCGGAAATACGCCTCGAGCGGGTCGGCGTCGCGGTCGAACTCGTTGTCGAGGCGCTGCGCGCCGTAGCGTGAGCAACCTCCATCCGCCGCGACGAGCCGTATTGCACGATCGTGCCGCGTCGGCGACGGCTTGCCCCATGCGCTGGTGATGAGACCGTCCTTCTCCAGCCGCTGGAGCGCGAGATTGCAACGAGTTGCGGGCTCGACCCGTTACCAGTAGTCGAGCGAGGCGCCAGCACGGATCGAGTACTGTCGTCGATGCGTCCGGCGCCGCCCTTCGACTCGTCGCCGCCCTCTCACGGACCCACTCCCCGATGTCATTGCTCGGCCACTCCTCCGATGTGCGCCACCCACGCCGCGCGTTGCGTGCCCGCCTCCTGCTGCTGCTCGTTCTCGCCGCCGTCGCCGCCCCCGCCACGAGTTCGGCGCAGTCGGTCGCGGCCAAACCGATCCGCGCGCTCTACGTGACGGGCGGTGGCTTCCACGACTTCGAGGCGCAGGAGAAGATCATCCCGCCCGGCCTCGCCGCGCGCACGAACATCGTGTGGACCATCGACAACTCGGCGGGAAAGTCCGTCGACGTGATGATCGCGCGGCACCAGAACACGAAGTGGGCGGACGATTTCGACGTGGTGGTCTACAACATGTCGTTCTCGATGGTCGTCGATCCACAGTGGATCGAGCGGATCGCGTATGCGCATCGCGACAAGGGCGTGGCCGCGGTGATCCTGCACGGCGCGACGCACAGCTACCGTCGCTCCACGACCGATGCATGGCGCGAGCTGATGGGCGCCAAGAGCATGCGCCACGACACCCAGCGGGAGTTCAGGATCGAGCGAATCGCGGCCGACAACCCGATCGTGAAGAATCTGCCCAAGGAGTGGGGCCCGGGCAGCGACGAGCTATACAACATCGACAAGCTCTGGCCGAGCGCGACGCCGCTGGTGCAGGCGTGGAGCATCGAGAGCGAGAAGCACTTTCCGGTGGCATGGACGAACACCTTCGGCAAGGCGAAGGTGTTCACCACTACGATGGGCCACACCAACCGGGGGATGAGCGAGCCGGCGTATCTCGATCTCGTGACGCGCGGGCTGCTGTGGACGGTCGGCAAGCTTCAGGCGGATGGGACTCCCGCGCCGGGCTACGGACCGAAGACGGCGCCCTGACGGGCGCCGCTACTGAATCTGGATGTAGAGCGGCACCGGCCAGAGCTTGAGAATCTCCCCGCGCGCCGTCGGCGGACGGTCGTTCCGCAGGCGCGTGAACTGCTTCCACCCGGTGAACTGCACCGGCTCGCGCTTGATGTCGCGCCAGTAGGTGTCGCGCTTCACCCACGGCGCGCCGAAGCCGTCCATGTGCATCACGATCTGCACCCGCGGGTCGAGGGTGATCTTCCGCGTGTTGGTCACGCCGCCGGGAGTGAAGCGGTGCACCACGAGGATCTTGGGCGGCAGCTTGTACTTGTCCACCAACCCGGCGAGGAAGCGCGACGCGTAGTTGACGTCCGCCGCGTCGTAGGTGCCGACGCGCTGGCCGGGCACGCCACCGTTCTTCATCGAGAACTCGGGGTCGATGCCCAGATGTACGTCGGGACGCGCGAGAAACTTCTCGATCCACGGCAGCTCGTTCTGCAGCGTGCTGCGACCGACCTGCAGATCGAGAAAGAGGAGCGCGTTCCGACTCCGCGCCCAGCCGTACACTTTCTCGACCATCGCGCTGTCGTGGCGCGTGCGGTACAACCCGTTCGCGCCAGGATGCCCGTTGGCGACGAGCACGATGAGGTGCAGCGCGGGCTGCACCGGTGTCCCAGGGTCGATGCGATTCCACGCCGCGACTTCCGCGTCGAGCTTGCGGAGCATGTCGTCGGGCGCGGTCGCGCCGAGGATGCCCATCCCCTTCGAGAGGGGATTGCCGTAGAAGGCGACGATGCGCTTCTCAGGGAGGATGCTTCCGGGAAGGGGCGCGGGACCCTTCACCGGCCAGAGTGAGTCGAGCGGACTTCCGGCATCACGGAAGGCGGGATGGCGGTCGCCCGACTTGGGACCGAGCAGTCCTCGATTTGGTGGAGCCGGCCTCGCGCGTCTGGTCGTGGTGTCGGTCGTCGCGGCGGCCGACGTATCCGTCGATGCCGGCGCCACTGGCGCCGCGGTCGCGACCGCGCGCACGGCGCGGAGGGGCAGCGTGTCCGCCACGGTCGCTCGGCGCACCGCCTCGAGCGAGTCGACGGTGTCGACTGGTGCGGGCGGCACCGCCGACGTCGCCGCGCGATGCTCGGGAGCCGAGGCGGCCTCACTGGCGCCAGCCTGCTGCGCGCGCTCGGCGCACGCGACGGCAACGCAGGTGGCGATGCCGGCGACGAGAGTACGGAGGCGGATCGGCGATCTGGCGATGTGGCGAAGCGGCATGACCGTGGGAGGAATGATTCGGAACGGGTGAGTGGTCGAGGAGCCGCGGAGACGCTCGCGCGAGTGCACTGGGCGTGAGTACCCGCTAGAATGCTCCTCGATTCACTCCAGAGAGATCACGACCGATGCAGCTCGCACATCTCACCCTACCAACGCGCGACGTCGAGCGGACGTGCGCGTTCTTCGTGAAGACGCTCGGGCTCGCGCTGCTGCCGACGCCGAAGAACTCGCCCGTGCCGGTCTACTGGCTCGACGTCGGCCATGGACAGTCGATCCACGTGTTCCACGTCGAGCCGTTCGAGGTGTCACCGTTCGAGAGCGAGTTCGGACGGCACGTCGCGCTCTTTCACCCGCTGGCCGACTTCCCCGCGCTCAAGGCGCGGCTGGTCGCCGAAGGCGCGGAGCTCGTGGACTCGCTGCGGCCCACGCCGTTCGAGCGCTTCTTCTTCCGTGAGCCGGTGAACGGCTACTTCTTCGAGATCATCGACGCCGAGCAGTCGCGACCGCGCGACTAGTTGGCCTTCGCCATCCACTTGGACCAGTAGAAGGTCATCGGCTCGCCGCCGGTGTTGACGATGCCGTGGAGCACGTCGCCAGCGCAGTACATGACCGAGCCGGGACCCACCCGCGTCGTGTCGCCGCCGACGACGATCTCGCCGGTGCCGGACGCGACGAGCATGAACTCCTCTTCTGGATGACGATGCGGCTCGTGCGGAGCGCCGCCCGGCTCGAGGACGGCCATGCCCATCGACACGGCGCTCAACTGATCGGTGGGACCGTTGTAGTGCACGAACACCGTGCACCCCGGATAGTGCTCGGGTGTGATCTCGCTGATGCTGCGCACGCCGTCGGACAGCTTCGATGCGCGGGTGTCGTTCGTGACGGTGCTGTCGTGCTCGATGGCCATTGAGAGCTGGTGGGTTGAGTCGTGAGTTGGTGAGGCGGCCGATCCGGACCGATGTCGCGGCGGGTGCGGCTCGCGCGTCGCCGACGAATGGAAGAAACAAGCAGATGGACCGACTCACCAGTTCACCCGCCCACGGCCGTGCTCGGGTCGAGAGGCGAACAAGGGCCAACGACGCTGCCCGGGCCGATGGGGCGATTGACGACACGGCGGGCCGCACCTGGATAAGATGGCGACACTAAAGGCTGAGGCCGCCGCGTGAGTCGTCGCGACGCCGAGAATCATCCTGCCGGCGCCGGCGAGAGCCCCGCGCCACCACGTTCCTACTCGAGGCTTCGCGCATGCGCACTTCATCGCTGCGTCTTTTTGTCCCGCTCTTCCTCGCCGTCTCCTCCGTCGTCGCGCCGGTCTCGGCGCACGCCGCTCCCGTCTCGGTCTCCGCGAAGGATGGCATCTCGGTGACCGGCCTGTACCGGCTCACCTTGTCGGCCGCGAACCGGAAGGCCAAGACGGTTCACCTGGTGGTTCGCGTCGGCGACACGGGTATCTCGGGCGTGCTGCTCGACAAGGACGCCGAGGTGGAGCTGACGAACTTCCGTATCGAAGGCACCATGCTGAAGGGCGGCATGATGACGAGCGAAGGTTACGGTGAGATCCAGCTGGACCTCTCGCAGACCATCGTGCGGGGCACGCTGACGGTCGACGGCAAGCGGCTCACGATCGAAGGCGACCACCACAACTAGTCGGGGTCGTCGCACGAAGGGCCGCTCTCTCCCGAGAGCGGCCCTTCGTGCTTCCGCCTACCGTGTCGGCTCGCGCTCACGGCTGCCGCACGATGACGAATCGCTTCCCGTCCGGCGACACGTCGTACATCGTGTTCACGCCCACGTGGTACGGCGCCCTGAAGAGAACGGTCTGCTCGCCGAACGAGGGCGGTGCGCCGCTCTTCGCCGGGGCAACCTCCACCGCCACCAGCGCGCCATCGCGCCAGTAGTAGAGCTCTCGCCCATCGCCGCGCCACACCGGGTGCGCGCCACCGCCGGTGGAGATCGTCATGCGCTTGCTCGGGCGCGGATACGAATCGAGGTACACCTCGTCCTTTCCCGACTCGTTCGAGGTGTACGCGACCCAGCGCTCGTCGGGCGAGATGCGCGCGGCCGTCTCGTCCGCCGAGGTCGCGGCGTACGCGCGCGCCGGCGATCCGTCGGCCGGCTGCACGAGGATGTCGCGCCCGTTCGCTCCCGCTTCCTCGGTGACGAGCAGTGCGCTGCCGTCCCGCAGCCAGTCGCTCGGATACTGCATCCCGTCGCGCTCGGCGAGCACGCGCTCCTTGCCTCCGGCGAGGGAGCGCAGCATCAGATCCTTCCCTCCCGGCTCGCCGGCCGAGTAGGCGAGGCTCTTGCCGTCGCCGCTCCACTGCGGATCGTTCGCGTCTTCGTCGCTGTCGGTGAGTCGCAGCGTCTTGGCCGCATCGAGGTCGGTGACCCACAGGTCGCTCCGCTGCTTGCCGGCGCCGAACGCGCCGTACGCCACGCGGCGCCCGTCCGGCGAGAAGCGCGGGGTCCACGGATTCTCGGCCGGGATCTTCACCAGTGGGCGACCCTCGCGATCGACCACACTCAACACACCACCGTCGACGGGCGCGACGGTCCTCGGTCCGAGGATGCCGCGCGGTATCGGAATCACGGTCGGCGCGGCGGGCGTCTCCTGCCGCGCGAGCGACAGGCGGTCGATGAACAGGCCGCCGCCGAGACCGACGGCGAGAGTGATGAGCGCGGCGTACAGCGCGGCGCGCGCCGAGACGGTGCGACCGCGCGGCGCGGAGTCCGCGCCGCTGTTCGACGCCGGCGGACCGAACCCGGAGCCGATCGGCGGAGTCGCCAGTGCCGCCGAGAAGGCGGCCGCGCTCGGGAAGCGCTCGTCGGGACGCGTCGCGAGCGCGCGCCGCACCGCGGCGTCGACGAATGGCGCGACGTCGGCGCGGCGCGTCGAGAGCGCGTCGGGCGGCTCGTACATGAGACGGCGCACCACCGCCTTGCGCGCCGCCGCGGCGAACGGAGACTCGCCCGCGAGCATCTCGTGCAGCACGGCGCCGAGCGCGTAGACGTCGACCCGGGCGTCGAGCGCGCGCTCACCGGCGGCCTGCTCCGGCGCCATGTACTGCGGCGTGCCGATCGCCACTCCGGTGCGCGTGACGCGATCGACTCCCGCCTGCTCGAGCGCGAGCGCGATGCCGAAGTCGGCGACGAGCGCGTGGCCGTCCTGCAGCAGCACGTTCTCCGGCTTCACGTCGCGATGGACGACGCCGCGCACGTGCGCGTGCTCGAGCGCGTCGGCCACCTCGCGCGCGAGACGCAGCGCGTCGGCGACGGGGAGCGGCCCTTCGCGCCCGAGGCGCGAGCGCAGCGTCTCGCCCTCGACGAACGGCATCGCGTACCAGAGCAGTCCGTCCTCGCTGCCGGAGTCGAACAATGGCAGGATGTGTGGGTGCTGCAGCGACGCGGTGACGCGAATCTCGGCGAGGAACCGCTCGGCGCCGACGGCCGCGGCGAGCTCCTCTCGCAGCACCTTGATCGCGACCCGGCGGCCGTGCCGCAGATCGCGCGCGAGATACACGGTGGCCATGCCGCCGCGCGCGATCTCGCGTTCAATCGCGTAGCGTCCGGCGAGTACCTTCGCGAGACGATCGGCGATCGGCGGCGCGTGGGGCGCGCCGAGCGACTCGGCGGCGGGGTACTCGAGGAAATCGTCGGCGGCATCGACGTGCGCGGCGAGGAGCGAGGCCACCTCGCGCCGCAGCGCTTCGTCGTCGCCGCACGCGGCGGCGACGAGCGTGTCTCGGCGCGCGGGCTCGCACGCGATCGCGGCCTGAAGGATCGCGTCCACCGCGCGCCATCGTTCCGGCGTCATCGCGGGCGAGTCGCCGTGCGCGGGTGCGCCGGAGGCCGGCGTCGTCACGCCTCGAGCTCGCGACGAAGCCACATGCGCGCGACGGCCCACTCGCGGCCGACGGTCGCCTGCGAGATGCCCATGGCGGCGGCGGCGTCGGGGATGCTCATGCCGGCGAAGTAGCGCAGCTCGACGAGCCGCGCCTTCCGCGGATCGATCACCGCGAGGCGCGCGAGGGCGTCGTCCAGCGCGAGCACGTCCACCTCGTCGGACGCGGCGGCAGCGTGGCTCGCGTCGCCGAGCGTGACCTGCGTTCCCCCGCCTCCGCGCTTGAGCGCGCGGCGCGTGCGCGCGTGGTCCACGAGCACGCGGCGCATCATCTGCGCGGCCACGGCGAGGAACTGCGTGCGGCTCTCCCACCGGGCGTCGTGCTGCCCGTCGAGACGCAGCCACGCCTCGTGCACGAGCGCGGTGGCCTGGAGCGTGTGGCCCTCGCCCTCGCGGCGCAGCGCGCGCTTCGCCTGCCGTCGCAGCTCCGCGTACACGAGGGGGACGAGCGCGTCGCCAGCTCGCGGGTCGCCCGAGCCCCACGCGTGCAGCAGCTCGGTGACCGTGTGCGGCGCCAGCCCTCCCGTGGCGACGACGCTGGCGGGCTCGGGAGTGATGGGCATGGCGACACTCGGGCTGAGGGGAGACGCGGTGCTCTCCTCCATTGGACACGCGCAACCGTGAGTGGGTTTGACGCCATCCTGCGCGCTAAGGGATAAGGCGCCGATCGCGCCGTTCCCGCTCATGGAGGACACGATGACTACGCCGCGCATCCATTCCGTTGTTTCACTCGCCGCCGCACTGACGTTCACTCTCACTCTGGGCGCCTGCGCTGGCTCTCCCTCGCGGGTCGTTGGGCATGGCCCCGCTCCGATCGAGGAGACCGCCGCGACGGTGCACTTCGACAACGGCGGCCGGGACTACGTGCACGTCTATCTCGTTGGCGAGAAGCGCGAGTGGCTTCTGGGGCGCGTGGAGCCCGGCGCGCACGCGACGCTGCGGATCCCCGAGGACGCTCTGGCCGAGAGTCCGAGAGCAATGCGGCTGGCGGTGCTGAGTGGAGAGCACGTGAGCCAGCGCGTGAGGAGCAACGCGCGGGCGGCGTTCACGATGGCTCAGCCGGCGACGGAGATCCTCGCGCAGCGGTGGACGTTCTCGCCGGCGCTGGCGAACGGGCAGCTCACGTCGCTGAAGATGCCGCGGCAGTGACGTCGTGACGCACGCGGAGTGATCGAGCCAGGCGGTAGCGCGCTCCCTGCGCCACCGCCTGGCTCGACTCGTCGCGTCTAGTGCTTCGCCGACTGGTTCTGCGGATCGTCGGCCGGGTTGATGTAGGTCATCGCGAACGGCCCCATCGCATGGACCTGCACCTCGGTCTGTCCTTGCGCGAGCGCATAGTGCGCATGGTTGGCAGGGGCAGTCACGAAGCCTCCGGCGGGGAGAGTCAACATTCCCTTGCTCTCGAAGCGCGTGCCCATGCCGACGAGGAACGTTCCGCGAATGACGGTGACGTTCTCGTCGGTGGGGTGGGTGTGCGGGGCGATCTTGTATCCGCTGGGGAAGCGCAGTCGCACGGTGAACAGACTGGTGCTCGCCGGATTCCCTTGAAGGACGGCCATCTGCGCGCCGGCCGGAAACGACGGTGGCGCGGGACCCCACTGGGGCTCCGGCACCGGCGTGGCAGACGGCAGCGAGGCCGCGAACGCGGACGCGGCGGTCGCGCGTGCCGGCTGGGAGGCGGTGGGTTGCTGAGCGCACGCCGCGCCGGCGGCGAGGGTGAGCAGAAGGGCGCAGGTCGTCACGAGTCGCATGTCGAAGTCTCCGGTCCAGGGTGAAGGTTCTTCCTTGCTGGCATGGTTGCCTGCACCTAGAATGGCGGACCGGTCTCACCTGGATCTCACCTGGCGCGAACGAGGCCGAGAGGTACACGGAGTTGTTGCGTCTCAAGACGTTCGGTGGACTCTCCCTCGAGAGCGATCAGGGCCCGCTGACCGGGGCCGCGGCGCAGCGCCGCCGATTGAGCATTCTCGCGGTGCTCGCCGCGTCGGGGACGCGTGGCCTCACCCGCGACAAGGTGATCGGCCTGCTCTGGCCGGAGGTGGACGAGGCGCGAGCGCGCTCGGCGCTCTCGCAGGCGCTGTACGCGCTCAAGCGCGACACCGGCGAATCGGACCTGGTCGTCGGATACGACCGGCTCGCGCTGAACGAGCATGCAATCGTCTCCGACGTCGCCGAGCTGGAGGACGCGATCGCGCGAGGCGACCTGGCGCGCGCGGCGTCGCTCTATCGTGGCGCCTTTCTCGACGGCGTCCACGTGGACGACGCCCCTGAGCTCGAGCACTGGCTCGACGGCGTTCGGCTCCGCCTCGGCCGCGTGGCGGAGCACGCGATGGAGCGTCTGGCGACGGACGCCGAGGAGCGGCGCGATCACGCGACGGCCGCGGAGTGGTGGGATCGCCTGACGACGCTCGATCCGTTGAACGCGTCCGCCGTGCTCGGAGCGATGAACGCGCTCGCGGCGAGCGGTGACGCTGCGGGCGCGCTGCGGCGCGCGGAGCGCTACGTGCAGCGCGCGCACGAGGAGCTGACCAATCCGAGTGCCGCGATCACCTCGCTCGCGAGCACGCTGCGGGGCGAGCGCGTGGTGCGGCACGTGAGCGAACGATTCCAGCTCGAGCGCGAGCTCGGCCGGGGCGAGCTCGGTATCGTGCATCTGGCGCGAGACACGAAGCACGACCGGCGGGTCGCGCTCACGCTGCTGCACGCGCACGTGAGCGCCGCGCTCGGGCGCGAGCGGCTGGAGCGCGAGATCCGCATCACGGCCAGGCTGCAGCATCCGCACATCCTGCCGCTCCACGAGTTCGGCGAGTGGGCGGACACGCTGTTCTACGTCACGCCGTACGTCGACGGCGAATCGCTGCGTGCGCGGCTGCTCCGCGAACGGCGGCTCACGATCGTCGATGCGCTCTCGATCGCGCGGGAGATCGCTGACGCGCTCGATCACGCGCACCGGCACGGGGTCGTGCACGGAGACGTGAAGCCGGAGAACATCCTGCTCGCCGACGGACACGCGATGCTCATGGACTTCGGTCTCGCGCGCGCGATGCCCAACGCGGCGGAGGTGGAGGACGTGTTCGCGCTCGGCTGGCTGTTGTACGAGATGCTCGGCGCGCGATCTCCGTTGTCCGGCGCGGGCGCGCGGTCGGCGACGGCACGGCGCTCCGCGACGCCTCCACCGCCGCTCCGGGGCGTGCGCGCCGACACGCCGCTCTGGCTGTGCGATCTCGTGCACGAGCTGCTCTCGCGCGAGCCGTCGCGCGCGAGCCGAACGGCGGGCGACGTCGCACGCGCGCTGGCGACGGGAGCGAGCGCGCCGCCGTCGCGGCTCCCGATGGCGAGCGACGCGATGATCGACCGCGAGACCGAGCTCGCGGCGCTGTGTGAGTGGCTCGACCGCTCCGACGACAGCCTGCTCACGCTCACCGGGCCAGGTGGCGTGGGCAAGACGCGGTTGGCGATCCAGGCCGCGCGCGAGCGCGAGTCGCGATTCGATCGCGTCTACTTCGTGGACCTCTCGCCGGTGCGCGACGCGGGAGCGGTCGCGCCGGCGATCGCCTCCGCGGTGGGGCTGCCACCGCAGAGCGAACGGAATCCGCTCGACGACTTCGCCTTCGCCTGCAGCGGACGACGCATCCTGCTCGTGGTCGACAACTTCGAGCAGGTCGTGAGCGCCGCTCCGGCGCTCGCGCGGCTCGCCGCGGACGCGCCGACGCTCAAGCTCCTGGTGACCAGCCGAGTGCGACTGGGCGTTCTCGGCGAGCAGGAGCTGCTGGTCGCGCCGCTCTCGGTGCCGGAGGAGGGCGCCGCCGCGCCGGCGCTGCGCGAGAGCGCGGCGGTGCGACTGTTCGTGCGCCGCGCGTCGAGCGCGAGCGCGGCGCTGGTGTTCGACGACGAGTCCATTCGCGCCGCGGCGCAGATCTGCGCGCGACTCGACGGGCTGCCGCTCGCCATCGAGCTCGCGGCGGCGCGGTGCCGGCTCATGTCGCCACGCGCCGTTGCCAAGCGGCTGCACGCCGGACTGGGCCTCCTCTCCGGCGGCAGCCGCAGCGCACCCGAGCGCCACCAGACGATGCGTCAGACGGTGGCGTGGAGCTACGCGCTGTTGAGCCCAGATGAGCAGCGCCTCTTCGTGCGGATGGCCATCTTCGCCGGCGGCTGCACGCTGCCCGCCGCGGAGGCCGTGTGCACGGACGCGACCGGCGGGCTGAACGTGCTCGACGGCATCAGCTCGCTCGTGGATGCCAGCTCGCTGGTGCGCGACAGGACGGGCCACGACGGCGAGCCGCGGCTGCGCATGCTGGCGACGGTTCGTGAGTTCGCGCTCGAGTCGCTCGCCAGCGACCCGGATGCCGCCGCGGTCGCGCGACGCCACGCCGGCTGGTACGCGCGGCTGGCGGCTTCGCTCGCGCCGCAGCTCACCGGCGAGGCGCAGCACGACGCGTTGGCCGCGCTCGCCGACGACCACGCGAATCTGAGCGCGGCGTTGGAGCACCTGCTCGGCGCCGGCGACGCGGAGGCGTCCCTCGCGCTCGGCGCCTCGCTCTGGCGGTACTGGCTGGTGCGCGGCTTTCTCGTCGAGGGGCGCGCACTGCTCGCGCGTGCGCTCGGGCTGCCCGGGTCCAGATCGGCGACGCTCGATTCACTCCGCGCCGACGTCATGACCGGCGCCGGACATCTCGCGCAGAACTCGGGCGCGTTCGGTGAAGCGTCGCTGCACTTCCAGGCGGTGCTCGAGATTCAGCGCCGGCTCGGAGACCCCGCGCGCATCGCGAGCGCGCTCGCGGATCTGGGTTGGATGCGCTGGCGGCACTGCGATCTCGCCGAGGCACGACGGATGTCGGAAGAGTGCCTGCGCATCGCCGAGGAGGTCGGCGCGACGCGAGTCGCCGCGCTCGCGCTCACCAACCTCGGCGCGACGGCGCACTACGAGGGAAAGTTCGACGAGGCTCGCGCGGCGTTCACGCGCAGCTCGGCGCTGCGCGCCCAGGTGGCCGATCGCCGCGGGGTGGCGTTCGCCAACATGCTCCTCGGATGGACGTTGTCGCATGCGGGCGAGCTCGAATCAGCGCGGCTGCTGCTGGAAGATTCGGAAGCGTCGCTGCGGGCGATCGGCGACCAGCGGCTGATCTTCTTCGCCAGAGACGTCAGGGCCAAGCTGCACCTCCGGCAGGGAGACGCGGCGCGCGCCGCCGAGATCCTCGAGCTCGATTCCATCTCGGGGGTCCGCCGCTTCGGCGACCGCTGGAGCGTGGCGCACGGCCTCGCCGTCGCGAGCTGGGCGTCGCGACTGCTGGGCGATACCGCACGAGCGATCGGCTTCGCCGAAGAGAGTCTGGAGATCAGGCGCGTCGTCGGCGATCGCTATGGCGAAGCCGAGTCGCTCGCGCTGCTCTCGGCCGCGGCGCGCGCGGACGGCGACGACCGTCGCGCGATCGATCTGATGCAGGCGAGTCGAGACATCCGCGCGGCGATCGGCGACGCCGCCGGCCTGGCCGAGTGCGACGCCGAGCTCGCGCAGGCCGCCGCTCCCGCGTGACGCAGCCGGCCGAGCGGCTTCGCGAACAGTTCGGCGAGATGGACATCCATCTCTTCGACCAACTGCTCCGCGGCCGGATCACGGAAGGCATGCGCATTCTCGACGCCGGATGCGGCGGAGGGCGGAACCTCGTCTTCTTTCTGCGCGAAGGGTTCGATGTGTGGGGCGTCGACGAGAGCGTCGAGGCCATCGCACACACTCGCCAGCTCGCCGCGCGACTCGCCCCGCGGCTCACCGCCGATCGATTCCGTGTCGAGCCCGTGGAGTCGCTGTCGCACGCCGACGGTTCGATGGACGTCGTGCTCTCGAGCGCCGTGCTGCACTTCGCGCGCGACGACGCGCACTGGCTGGCGATGGTGCGCGAGATGTGGCGCGTGCTGGCGCCGGGCGGAATGCTGTTCGCGCGGCTCGCGACGCCGGTCGGCCAGCCGGAGATGCAGGCGCTGGGAGGAGGGCGCTACATCATGCCCGACGGCAGCGCGCGCTTTCTCGTCGGCCACGAGAAGCTCAAGGACACGACGAGCGCGCTCGGCGGATCGCTCGTCGATCCGCTCAAGAGCACCGTCGTGCACGATCTGCGCTCGATGGGAACATGGGTCGTGCGGAAAGGCTGAGACGCTCGGCGCTCAGCGCGCGTCGCCGCCGAGCTCGCGCGTCATCTCGATCATCGTTCGGCGGAACCCGGCGCGCGCGAAGAGTCGCTGCGCGCCTTCGTTGCGCTCCGCCGTCGAGAGCACGACCCTCGGCGCGCCCATCGTCTCGAGCGCCTCGATGGTGGCGTCGAGCAGCATGCGGCCGACGCCGTGTCCGCGATGGGCGGGATCGACGACGATGTCGTACAGCACGCCGGCCGGTCCGCGCAGCGACATGTAGTCGTAGCCCTCGACGCCCGCGTAGGTGTAGCCGACGACCTCGCCGCCCAGCTCGGCCACGAGGACGACGATGTTCGCCTCCCTGAGCTGTCGGCCGAGGAATGAGCCGTAGCCCTGCGCGGTGTCGGGCGAGGCGGCGATGAATCGCAGCGGATCGAAGTCGTGGTGCGTGCGAACCAGCAGTGCGCCGAGTTGGCCGATGGCCGCGACGTCCGCGCGCCCCGCTGGCCGTATCGTCGGAGCGTCGAGGCCGCGGGCACCGCTCGGCGCGCTCACTCGAGGTGCACGAACGCGAGTCCGTTGTTGGGGTTCATGGGAATCACCAGCTGGCGCGCGCCGGCGTCGTAGCACATCGAGGCGGCGCTCGGGATGTTCTTCGCGATGAGCTCGGCCGGCTTGCCAGGACGGATGCGCGAGACGCCGCCGTTGATCACGCTGCTCACGTACTTGGTGCCGTCGGGCATGATCACGAGCCCGTCGTTCCCCGCCTGCGCGGCGTTCTCCGTCTTCACGAGCCTGCCGCCGCGATCGAAGGTCACGACCTGGTCGTTGGCGATGTTGACCACGACGATGTTTCCCTGCGGATCGAAGGCGATGCCGTTGGGTTGGCGAAGCGGCGCACCCTGCACGAAGATCGATGCCGTGCCGTCGGCGCTGATCTTCCACAGCTGCCAGCTGTTGGGATCCGCGTTGTCGCCGCGGTCGCCGGTCTGGGTCGCGTAGATCGTTCCATCGTCGGCCACTTCGATGTCGTTGAACCAGGCGGAGCGTTCGACGCGAATCTCTCCCGCGGGCAGACCGGTCTGCATGTTGAACTTGCGAATGACGGCGACGCTCGGCTCGGTTGCGCTCGTGCCGCCGTCGCGATCGGCGACGTAGAGGATGTCGTTCGCGATGTCGCTGCCGTATGGCTCGTTCAGCACGAGCGGCGGCGTGAGGCTCGATCGCTCGGCCGGCGCCTGCACGCCGATCCAACGCGCAGTGTGCACGGAGCCGTCGTGATTGATGAACGAGATCCAGGCGTTGTTGGTCTGCACGTTCTGCGGCACGCCGCGGTTCGGCACGACGATCACGCCGCGCTTCGCGTCGTACGAGCAGCTCTCGGCCGAGTAGATCGCCCCGAATACCTTCACGTTGGGCGAGATGGGCTCGAAAGTGCCGCCCGCCGTGGAGGTCACCGGCAGCCCGAGCGGGTTGCCGACGGAGTAGGGCTGTGGCGCAGGGGCCGTCTGCTGCGCGAGTGCCGCGGCCGGCCCGACGACGAGCGTCGTTGCGATGGCGAGAGAGCAGAGTCGAGTCATCCGCGTGGTTCTCCATTTGGTGTGCGATCCGGATGCTACACCGGGAATCGGCACCATGGGTCGCTCGCGCGCCAGGCCGGTCGCTCTCGCGTCTGGCTTGGTGGTGGGTGGCGCGGCCGGCCGGCGACTACTCCGCGCGCAGAGCGCTCATGGGATCAACGCGCGACGCCCGGCGCGCCGGCAGATACGCCGCGCCCAGCGCGATCGTCGTCAGCACACCGGCCGCGGCGACGATCGACGCCGGATCGTTCGCCTCGAGCCCGAACAACAGCGACCGCGCCAACCGTCCCAGCGCGAGCGCGGCGATCACGCCCAGCACGCCGCCCACCACCGTCATCCCGCCGACCTGGCGCAGAACGAGCCGGCGTACGCTCCACGCGTTGGCGCCAAGCGCCATTCGCACACCGATCTCGCGGGTGCGCTGGGCGACGGCATACGCGAGAACGCCGTAGAGTCCGATGGCGGCCAGCAGGGTAGCGACCGCGGCGAACGCGCCTGCGAGCGTGCCGATCATCCGGTCGAGGTACACGTTCTCACGGATCTGCTGGGGGAAAGTCTTGAGATCCTGCACCGGCACGTCCCGATCGATGCGTGCCATCATCGCGGGGATCTGCCGTAGCAGCTGCGCCGGATCGCCGGTGGTCCGCGCGTAGTACGTCACCGCGCCCACACCGGAGTCCTGGTGCTGCGCGGCGTAGATGACGGCTTGCGTCTCGCCCTTCACCGAGCCGTACTTCGCGTTTCGAACGATCCCGACGATCTGAAGGTTGAGGTCGTCCCCGCCCCACAACGCCGCGCGACGACCGAGGACATCGCCACCGAGGCCGAACTTCTTGACGAACGCCTCGTTCACGACGGCCACCCCGGGAGCTCCATCGCGATCCGCCTGGGTGAACTCGCGACCGCTCAGCAGCGGAATGCCGAGCGTGTGGAAGAATTGCGGGCCGACCTGATTGATCATCGCATCGTGGTCGAGACTGGGGTCTCTCTTCACTCCCTCCACCGAGATCTCGGAGCCCCATCCGCCGCCGGTGAGCAGCGGGATGCGAGCCGAGGCGACGCTGGAGACTCCGGGAATCGTCCGCAGCTCGTTCTCCACTCGATCGAAGAGCTGCGTGCGTCGCTCGGATGAATAGCCGTTCAGCTCTGGCGAGATCGTGAAGGTCGCGATGTGCTCGACGGAGAGTCCGAGGTCGGCTCGCGAGACATTGTGCAGGCTCCGCAGAAACAGCCCCGCCGCGACGAGCAGCACGGTGGACAGCGCGATCTGTCCGGCCACGAGCGCGCTGTGAGAGCGCATCGTCGAGCGCGCTCCGGCGATCTGGCCCGCGTTCGCTCTGATCGTGGTGACGAGACTCTCGCGCGTGCTGTGGAGCGCGGGGAAGAGCCCGAAGAGGAGCGCCGTCAGCGCCGTCAGCGCGATGGCGAAGAGCACCATCGGCCACCGCAATCCGAGGTTCACCACGCTGGCCAGGCTCGACGGCAGGACTGAAGAGGCGAGCGAGAGCGTGGCATGTCCCACCAGCAATCCCGCTGCGCCACCGAGCACGGCGAGCACCACCGATTCCATGAGGAGCTGCGCGACGACGCGGCGCCGGCTCGCGCCAAGCGAGAGCCGAACGGCCACCTCCATTCCGCGCGATGCACCGCGCGCCAGCAGCAGGCTCGCGATGTTCGCGCACGCGATCAGGAGCACCACGCCCGCCACTGCGAAGAGGAGCACGAGCGGCGTCCGCACCTGACCGGGAAGATCGCTCTGTCCCTGGCCCGCGGGCGACAGCTCGAGCTTGCCCTGCAGAAACGCCTGCTGGTCGCGTGCGCTCGACTTGTCCTGGAGGGGCGCCTCGACCTGGGTGAGGATCGGCCGGTAGGCCGCGTTCACCAGCGTGCTCGCCTGCTCCACACTTCCACCGGGGGGAACGCGCCCGAACAGGAAGAGCCAGTAGCGTTTCCTGTTCGTCTCGAACTCCTTCATCCCGGGCATCGATTGGCCCACCTGTCGCGTCATCGAGAGCGGCACGAACACCGATGGCCGCACCCCCACGGTCGCGCCGTCGAAGTCGCGCGGCGCCACGCCAACGACGGTGAGCGATTGACCGTTCACGCTCACCGTCCGATTCAACACGCCCGGATCCCCGCCGAGTCGCGACTGCCAGAACCGATAGCTCAGCACCGCGACCGGATGCGCGCCGAGCGCTTCGTCGTCGCTCGGCTCGAGCAGCCGTCCGAGCGCGGGGCGAAGGCCGAGCACTCTGAAGTATCCGCCCGAGACGAGCGTCGCGCGCTCGTGAGACGGTTGGTCACCGAAGCTGAGAGCGACCTCGATCGGTATGTGCGCCGCGACGCCCGTGAGTCCCATGCGGGCGCGCTCGAGATCGCGGAACATCGGATAGGTGAACGTCTCGTCGCAGCCTCCGACCTCGCCGCAGGATTTCGCGCCGTCCCTCGCGCCCTTCGCGACGAGCTTCACGAGCTGCTCGGGATGCGGCACGGGGAGCGGCCGCAGCAGGAGCTGCTGAAAGAGCGAGAAGATCGCCGCGTTCGCGCCGATGCCGAGCGCCAGCGAGAGCACGATGGTCGCGACCAACGCTGGCGCACGACGGAGTCCGCGGATGGCGACGCGCAGGTCGCGCTGCATTCCATCGATCGATTCGCGAAGCTGCATCCGCTGCTCCCGGCGTTCTGCCGACGTGTGAAGGTCCATTCGCGCTTCCTCCGCGGGGCCGAAGCGCCGCTCCGCTTCGGCGCGCGCCATCTCCGGCGAGAGCCCCTCGCGGACGAGCTGCGCGGTACGCAGCGCGAGGTGGAGCCGGATCTCGTCGTCCGCCTCGGCGCGCGCGACGTCTCGCCGCCGGAGGGCGAGATGGAAGAGACGGCGTATTCCTGGCCGAACTTCCGGATCGATGGGCGTCACCATGCTTCGCTCTCCGCTACGCGGGACCAGCCGCTTTGGTCAGGATTCCGGTCACGGTCTGCGCGTAGCGCACCCATTGCGCGGTCTCGGCGACGAGATGCGCTCGGCCCGCGCGAGTGAGCTTGTAATAGCGCGCACGCTGGTTGTTCTCGGTCACGCCCCACTCCGCGACGACGAGCTCGCGCGCCTCGAGCCGGTGCATCGCCTGATAGAGCGCGCTGTCCTGGATGCCGAGTGCGCCGCTGGAGCGGGCTTCGAGCCAGGTGGTGATCTCATATCCGTGCATCGGCGTCCACGAGAGCGCCTTGAGCACAAGGATGTCCAGCGTCCCTCTCACGAGCGGCAGCGGTCCGGTCACGAGGCCCTCAGAAGATGAGTACAGGTTCTGAGTACTATGTGGCCGGCAGCTCGGATTGTCAAATCACCCGCCTGATCACGGCATCGAACGCGTCAATAGGCCAGGCCGAACCCGAACGGGTAGAGCGTGTCGGCGCGGTCGTAGCCCGGCGCGTCCGACGCCTGGCGCAGCAGCGCCTGCGCGTTCGCCGCCAGCGCGAATGGGAGCTTGCCACTCGGCTTCGCCTTGCCGGTGAGCACGTCCATGATCGCCGCGTCGCGCACCCCGAACGTCGCCACGATCGCGCCGGCGCTCCGGAACCCACTCGCTTCGTCGAGCACGTAGGGCTGGCGGAAGTAGATCGCGAGCACGGTCTTCTCGGGCCCCGCCTCGCGCAGCACCGCCTGGATGTCCTCCACCGACGGCGAGACCTTCCACGACTTCGCCTTCGCCATGTCGGAGAAGGCGAGCAGGTTCAGCTCGTCCGGATTGGCGCCGCCGAAGATGAGATCGCGGTTCGCGCCCTGGTTGCTCACTTCCACTCGGATGATCGCGTAGTCGGTCCCAGCCGGCACGGCGGTGCGCTTCTCACCCTTCGCCGCGTCGTAGTCGCCCGCGGTGACGGTGTATCCACCCCAGCGTGCGTCACCGATCACGTCGGCGCGCAGGCCCATGGTGTAGATGCGGACGGGCGCGGCGGTCGTCGGTGCGCGGAGGGGCAGAAGACGATTCGAGTTCTGCAGTAACACAATGGACTTCCGCTGCGCCTCCTCCGCGCGAAGCTGGAATGCGCGGTTGCCGACGAGGTACGCCGCGCGATCGGGATCGACGTAGGGATCCTCGAAGAGGCCGAGGCGAAACTGCTCGGTGAGCAGACGCGTGACGGCGAGGTCGAGTCGCGCGGGGGTGACCTTGCCCGATTTCACGAGGCCGACGATCTGCGCGTTGCTCTCGAAGCCGGAGAGCACGTCGACGCCGGCGTTCACCGCGGCGGCGATCTGCTCGTCGACCGACTTCGACTCCAGCCCCCACGCACGCTCGCCGATGATGCCCGTGTCGGAGTTCAGGTTGCCGTCGAAGTGCAGCGTGTCGCGCAGCAGCGCCGTGAGCAGCCCACGCGAGAACGCCATGCCGACGTCGTTCGGCGCGTACTTCACGCCGACCGGAATGCCGTACGCGGGCATGATGGACGACACACCGGCGGCGACCGCGGCGCGGAACGGCTGGAGCTGATACGCGAGGTCGCCGTTCGGGTGCGACTGATTCTTTCCGAACGGGTAGTGCGAGTCGGCACCGTTGGCCTGCGGACCGCCGCCGGGAAAGTGCTTCATCGTGAGCGCGACGCTGCCGGGGCCGAGCCGCTCGCCCTGGATGTTCTTCACGAGCGAGGTGATGATCGCGGACGTGAGGCCGGCGTCCTCGCCGAAGGTCTCGTGCACGCGGAACCAGCGCGGCTCGGTCGCGAGGTCGGCCATGTAGCCATACATCCCGCGCAGCCCGATCGAGGTCCATTCCTGCCGCATGATGCGGCCGAACTCGCCGATGAGCGCGGTGTCGCGCATGGCCGCGAGACCGGGCTCCTTCGGCCACTCGGAGAAGGCGCCCGCACCGGAGCTGATGCCGGCGCGCGCATCGCGCTCGAAGTGATTCCGCGCGTTCGACTTGAACAGCGCGGGAATGCCGAGCCGAGTGCCCTCGGCCA
>DASYMZ010000037.1:0-5141 GCA_036008805.1 Gemmatimonadaceae bacterium | reverse complement strand
GGCAGGAGAATGACGGTGAGCGATGCAAGGAAGAGGAGGGCGCAGTCGCGCGACCGTCGGTGCTCCTCTTCGTGTCGTACGATGTAATCCCGCTGCGTGTCCGGGAGCGCGAGCACCCACCGGGGCAATACCACGCGGGAGCGCCACACGCCGACGGTGGCCGGCCCGAGTGTCTCCGTGATGACGGCAGCGACGTCGCCGACGAAGGACGGTCCCGCCCCACGCCGACCGGCGCGCGATACACGTAGCGAGTACGCGACCCAGCCCGCTCCGGCCGCTGCCCACACCGCGAGCACCACCGTCACGACAGGCCAGGTGCGCGAGATGGCATCGTCGATCGCGCCGATGCGACCGAGGAGACCGTCGGCGATTCCGCGCGAGGTGATTCGCCGCGCCGCACCGCCGACGTCGAGCGAATGGTGAAACCGATAGTAGCCCGGAAGCGATATGGAGGCAGCCATCGTGGCGCACCAGATCCACCGACGTGCCACGTGTGGGGGACGCAGATGCTCGAGCAGGTGCGCGAGAATGCCGAGCACGAGACCGACGGCGATGGTGTACGTGATGCAGAGCATGGTCGTATCCTCCGAGCGACTGATAACTAAGTCTCCAGAAATGGAGATGTCCAGTACTTCCGCGACCCCCATCGCCGCGGCGGATCCGTGGACGTGCGCGGTGGTGGCCGTAGCGCAGCGGACTGCTGGCGCCGAGATCGACGGCGCTGCACACTCAGTGCGCCGCTGCGTCCCCGCAGCACGCTCCCGCACTCTCGCGGGCCACTTCCGCATCGAGCGCGAGCTCGGCGGTGGTGGGCTGTCGCGATCAGTGAGGTCAATCTGATACCACCGCTCGTTCTCCCCGTGATCACGATCGATGCGGCCAAGCGAATGCTCGTCGCCGCGGCGGTCGTCGCCGTGGTGACCGACGACGAGGAGTTGCTTGGGCGGTTCGTGAGCGTGACGACACCACTGTGGTTCTTCGCATCTCGCCAGACATCGAAGCCGAGACACCAGTCGCGGACATTCGCCGGATCGAGCGCGTGAGTCACCGAGGATGGGAAGGCGCCATGATCGGGGCGATGCTCGGGGGCATCCCGCTCGCGATCCTCTCCTGATTCGAGGCCGCTCGCGGGGGTGATCGGTCGCCGTCGCGGCGCGCATCGCCCACGTCAACGCTCTTTCCGCAGCTCCACCCAGTAGCTCACACGGCCTTCGAGGTGCGACGCCATCGGTGGACTCGCTGTGACGGCGCCATCGAGGGCACCGTCGCGCACCCGGAGCGAGAAGGAGAGGCGTCTTCCTTCGGTGCTGTCGGCTGTCTCGAGATCGCCGGGGAGGCTGAGCTGCAGCGCGATCGAGGAAACCTTCGCGCGGCCGCTTCGCTGCTCCGGACCCGAGCCGATGGTGGCGTGGACGTCACCGGACTCGCGGACCGCGATGCGCAGTGGCGTCTCGCCCGCCGCGGTGCGCGCGATGCCACGCCAACTGCCGACCCACGATGAGTCCAGGCGCAGAGGCGGAGCGGCGGAAGGCGACGCGGCGCTCGGCGCTGGCCGCGCACGCTTTGCGGACAGACCCTCGGCGTAGCGCGGGAGCAGCGCGGCAATCATCTCGTCAACGACATCCGACGGAAAGCCGACGCCTTTGTTGGTGAGCACGACCACGGTGATGCGCTCGGATGGCAGGATGCGGAGCCAGGTGGACGACGCGTCCGTTCCTCCCTGCGCGAGCACCGAGCGATAGCCATAGCGATCGGTCTCCACCCACCATCCCAATCCGTACTGCGAGCCGCCCGCGGCCACGACGGACTGCTGCATGGTGTCGACGGATGCATCCGAGAGCACTCGTCGCGTCGTGCAGCGACAGGCCTTTGCGTGCAGCATCCCGAAGAGGGCGAGGTCGTGCGCGCTCGCGTACACCGATGACGCCCCGGACGCGAAGGTGCGCTCGCGCGGAATGGCGCCGAACGTCCAGCTGTACTGCACTGCGGTCTCACTCGTGCGGCGCGGATCGATTCCGAGTGAGGCGTCCGACATGCCGAGCGGTCTGAACACATCGTCCGTCAGCACCGCGCCCAGCTCCGAGCGTGCGGCATGTGCGACGACCTCGCCGAGGGCGACGTACCCGATGTTCGAATAGTCGAACCGCTCGCCAGGAGGCCAGACGACCACGCCGTAGTCGCGGATGACCTCCGTGGGTGACGGAAGCCGGCACACCGTGGAGCAGGCGAGATCGAACGTGCCGAGCCCCGACGTGTGGTTGGCGAGTCGCCGCGGGGTCACCGCGCCGGGATCCCACGCGGGGCTCGTGAGCGGCGACGGACCGAGATACTGGTTCGCCGAGCGATCGAGATCGAGTAGGCCACGCTCGCGTAGCACCATCGCCGCCGTGGCCGTGAGCGTCTTCGTGACGGATGCGAGATAGAACGGCGTATGGACCGTGGCCTTCACGCCGGTCTCCCTGTTCGCATACCCGAACCCTTCCTCCCAGAGAATCGAATCGCCACGCGCGATCGCGATCGCGACTGCGGGCACCGAATCCTTCACCATCCCCTCGAGAATGAGTCGCCGGGCCGTGGAGAAGTCGATCGGTGCCGCGCCTCGTGCCCCTGTCGCCGGTCGTAGCGACGTCGTGGGGCGAGCTGCTGGCGCGGCACATGCGACAACGGCGGCGAACGCGCTCAGGAACCATCGCATGGCGGAGCTCCGCATCACGGGAGTTGTGGAAGAGGAGCACCGAGCAGTGCCCTCGCGCTGAGACAGCTGAACGAGTCCGATGGATTGAAGCGTACGCAGCACCCGGACGCATCGGCGCCGCAACAGGACCACGATTGCTCCGGTCGCGCAACGCGCGTTTGTGTCGCACGTCGGCGACCAGCTTCGCGAAGGTGGTCCTTCAACCTCGACGCGGCGTGGAGCGAGCGAATTCCGCACACGCTGCGCGCGGCCATCGCTTCCGTCGGGGGGCCGGTCCGGCGCAGCCGCGGCACACGTCACCCCGGGGGTCCGAGACGGACGTCGCGACTGGCGAACGCAGGCGCTCGCCGGCAAATTGGCCGACGCCCATCAGCATCCCGCTTTCCGCCGGCTTCTGCCCCACGCTGGCGACAGCTCGAGCCTCCGATCAGCGACCTTCGCGCCCAACTCCAAGCGACGCTCGGCGCCGCCTATGCCATCGAGCGCGAGCTCGGCGGCGGCGGGATGTCGCGCGTGTTCGTGGCCGAAGAGACGCGGCTCGGTCGGAGCGTCGTGATCAAGGTGTTGTCGCCCGATCTTGGCGCGAGCCTCTCGGCCGAACGGTTCGAGCGTGAGATCAAGCTCGCCGCGCGGCTGCGATGCCGTTCGTCACCGGCGCGTCGCCGCGCGAGATGATGATCTCGCTCGATCGCGACGACGAAGACGCCATGGCCGCCGTGCTGCGGGAGAACGTGGACGCCATGACGGGACCAACGGCGATCACTACCACCGTGGCGCGCGAGCTGACCGCGCTGCTCGATCATCCAAGGCTCGGGCCGCTCGTGCGGCAGCTCACCTTCTGGGTGACGTCACCAGTGAGCAGCGCTCATGCGAATTCGATCTGACGCAGTTGCCGATTCTTGCGCGTCGATGCCCACCTCGCGGCCGGAGGCGTAGCGCATGGCGTCGATTCGCCGCGAGCTCGTCGTCGAGGTCAGCGCCGACGCCGCCTGGGCGGCGGTGCGGGACGTCGGCAACGCGCACAGGCTCTTCCGAGGCGTCCTGGTCGACGCTCGGCTGGAGGGCGACGCGCGGGTGGTCACCTTCGCGAACGGGATGGTGCTGCGCGAGCTGATCGTCGACGTGGACGACGACGCACGGCGCCTCGTGTATGCGTCGGTCGGCGGGCGCACGAGCCATCACAACGCATCCATGCAGGTGATCCCCGAAGGACGAGAGCGCAGCCGGCTCATCTGGATCACCGACTTCCTGCCCGGCGAGCTGCACGGGAGCATCGCTCAGCTGGTGGACGCCGGCATCGCCGCGGCGAAGTCGAGCCTCGAAGGGACGGGCCAGGCGCCGACCGCGTAGCTCCATCGGTACGCGCGTAACGCCGAGCGTCGCCGAGCACGGCGGCACACGCTCTGCGACATCTGCTGTCGCGCGATGCTCATCGCGCGCAGGAGCGCCCCGGCGGCGCCGAGATCCCCGACAGCGAGACGACCGATATGGAAAGCAATCGAGACGTTCGACACGAGCCGGCGTCGATCGCCGCCGCACGGCGGGACGTCGCCGCGACGCGCGAGCGGATGTCGGACACGATCGCCGAGATCGAGGCGCACGTGTCGGGCACCGTCGCGAACGTGAAGCGGAAGGTGGACGTCGTCACGTTGGTGAAGGAGAATCCGTGGCCGGCGCTCGCGGCGGCGTTCCTTGCCGGCGTGGCGCTGAGTGCGACGGGCGCGGACAGGCGCGCGGCGAGCGTCACCGCGAGCGCGGCGAGACGGGCGCCGAGCACGGCGAAGCAGGGGGCGACGAAGGCGGCGCGGGTGGTGACGCTCGGTGTGTCGCACCTCGCGGTGGCCGCGGCCGGCCGCTTCACGGGCGACTCGAGCGACGGTGCAGCGAACGATCGGTCCGACTCCTCGAAGGCTGGACTGGTGGCTCGGCTCACGTCTGTCGTCAGGGCGCCGCGCGTGATCGGCGAGGTGCTGCGCAGCGGAGTGGGCGAGCTGCCGAACGTTTCGTCGGCGAGCGCCGAGACGGGCGCCAATCCGACGTGAGCACCTGAGACCCAGCGCGTGCGCGTGCACGGTCGGGGGCTAACGCCGCTCGCCGCGCGCGCCTACGCGCGCGTCACCCGGAATCGGTCGTGGTTCGCGGCCGCGGCATGCGGTCCCTGAGCAGCAGCACGAGCACCCCCGCCACCGCCATCGCCGCCGAGATCACGTACAGCCCCGCCGCGTACCTGCCCGTCGCGTCGCGCAGCCGTCCGACGACGACCGGCCCGACGTAGCCGCCGAGGTTCCCGACGGAGTTGATCAGCGCGATCCCGCCCGCCGCCGCGGTTCCCGCCAGCACCGCCGAGGGCAGCGTCCAGAACACGCCGAACGCGCAGTACACGCCAACGGCGGCGAGCGTCAACGCGGCGAGACTGACGCGCGCGTCGCTCGTCCAACCGCTCGCG
>DASYMZ010000036.1:0-46732 GCA_036008805.1 Gemmatimonadaceae bacterium | reverse complement strand
GGTGGTGGGGAAGGACGGGATGGAGGTGGTGGTGGACTATCCCTCCGAATCGGCGAGTGCAACCGCCGTTGACGATACCTCGGCACCGGGTCGACGGAAGGACAGCTGAGTCCCCGAACCTTCGGCCGCGGCTGATCGGGGGGGTACCTGGTAGCGTAGGTTCGTATCTTCGTATCGCGTACGGCGACCGACAGACGACCAATCCTCGATGATTGGATGCGCGGGTGTGGGGGCCGGGTCTAGTCAACGGGGGTGCAGATTCCTCGACTGCGCTCGGGATGACCTGCGACGATGGCCTCGCGAGCGGAGCTCCGTCCCTCCGACTCCGTCCCTAGGAGTCCGTCCCGGGGAGTCCGTCCCTAGGAGTCCGTCCCTACTCGCGGCTTTCTACTGCCGGCGCGGGCTCGGGGCCGCCGAAGGGATCCTGCCGGCTCACCGGCATCGAGCGCAGGAAGAGGCGCGTGATCGTGCCGGCGTCCAGCTGCTCGAGCACCTTCTCGGGGTCGAGGCGCGACGTCACGCTGCGCGCTTCCGGGCCGTGGGTGATCACCCAGTTGTAGCGATCGAGGCGTGAGCTGCGGCCGTCGGGGTGCCGGAAGACGATCATCGCGTTGCTCGATCCGGGCGACTCCACGGACACGATCCAGGTGGTGCCATCCGGAGAGGTGTGCGCTTTCGTCTTGTTCGACATGGACCAGGTGAAGGGGAACGGTGGTGCTGCGCTCAGCCGACGAGGGTCGGCGAGAGAGGTTGGCGGCCGGCGAAGCCGGCGCCCTCGTCGTGCCAGAACTGCACCGACGGTTCACCGAGCCGCCAGCAGAGCAGCACTCGACGGCCATCGAGCTCGCTGGGAAAATCGATCAGCCCGATGCGGCGGTCCTTGAGCTGAATGCCGAGGGACTCGAGCTCGGC
Source organism: Gemmatimonadaceae bacterium (assembly GCA_036008805.1). Classification (GTDB taxonomy): domain Bacteria; phylum Gemmatimonadota; class Gemmatimonadetes; order Gemmatimonadales; family Gemmatimonadaceae; genus AG11. The sequence goes on along the minus strand of DASYMZ010000036.1, from coordinate 45,820 downwards.
CTGGAAGGCATCGATCTCGCCGGCAATCTGCTGCGCCTGGCGCTCGAGTGCCCGGATCCGGGGATCGGGCAGCTCCGCACGCGCCTCGACCGTGAGAACGTCGAGCTCGGCGATCGTCTCCTGCCAGCGCTGCTGCTGGCTGACCACGTCCTCGACGATGCGGCGAACGAGTGGGAGCGTTCGGTTTGCCAGGTCGACGGTGAAGAGCATCATGACGTTGAATCTAACCGCATCGCGGGTGCCGGACAGCGGAGCCGAGTCCGCTGTCCGGGTTCATCCCCGCTCGGCCAAGAGGAGCTCGCGACGTCTGGCGGCCATGGCGTGAAGCTCCCGGTCCTCATCGGTCTCGAGGCACAGTGGGGGAACGGTCGCCGGTTTTCCGTGCTCGTCGAGGTGGACGAAGGTGAGCCAGCATTCGTTGGTGTGGCGCCGCTCGCCGCTCGTGATGTCCTCGGCGAAGACGTTGGCCAGGACCGACATCGAGCTCCGGCCGACGTGCACCACGCGGGACCGGATCTCGACGAGCTCACCGACGCGGATGGGCTCCTTGAAGAGGATCCGGTCGATCGAGAGGGTGGTCGCCTGGCCGCTCGCGTGCCGCATCGCGCTCAGCGCGGCGCAGCGGTCCACCATGCTCATGATGACGCCGCCGAACACCGATGGGCGGTGCAGGCCGTTCGCCTGATGCGGCATCATGAGATCGGCGACGATCGCTTCCGACGCGCGAGGCGTCTTGGGCGCGGTGGGATCCGTATGCGTTTCCGTCATGCGCGATGGTGAGGGGAGAGGACGGGCCCGAGCCGGTGCGCGCGCGCGCGGCGAACGAGCCGCACCACGCCGGGCACGGTCCGCGCCCGACGCGATGCCGACCGGACGGACTCGTCATAGAGGGCAGACTCGTCGAAGGCGCGAGAGAGCGCGCGTCTCGCGAGGGAGTCCACCGGCGGATCGTCGAGCCAGAAGATGCGATGGGTGGGTGCGGGCACGCGGCCGACGACCCACTCGCGCGAGGTGCTGTCGCGGAGAACGACTCGCGCGTCTCGCCCACCAGAGTCGTAGCGAACGACGACGTCGTACCGCCCATGTCGCCAGACGTCGCGCGTACCATCGGACGAGCTGACGGGCAGCGTCGGGGCAGCGGCGCGCCACCACGCAGGCTCACCGAGTGGAATGGGCGGGAGCGCGAGCAGATGCCCTTCCTCGCCGGCGCCCTGGCCGCTCAACGCGTATGCGACCGCCGGCTGCCCGTCCACGGTGGTGAGGACGAAGCTGCGCGGATCCAGGTGATAGGCGCCGAGGAGCGCGGCGGTGCGGGCTCGGTCGATCCGATCTCCGCCGGAGCGCACCGAGTCGAGTGTCGACGCGACCGCGACGGAGCGTCGCCGGGTGACGGCGGCCTCATCTCGGCCGGCGATCCTCGACAGCGTCGCCTCTCGGCCCGTGGCGAGATCGAGCACGCCGCGCCGGCTCGTGTGCCAGAGCGGGGCATCGTCGCGCTCGACGTCGGCGTGAAGCGTGTACGAGAGAAAGGGCCCGTGCACGTCGGCGAGCTCGATGGAAGTGTTGACGCGCCAGAGCGGATCGTCGTTGCCTTCGTCGTCGGGGCCGATCCGCTGGTCGTCCGGATGGAGGCGCGCGTAGAGCTGCGCGAGGTGCGGGACTATGGTGTCCTCGTAGACGAGCAGCGAGTCGCCCGAGATGAGGTCGCGCCGATAGATGCGCTGACCGACCAGCTCCGCATCCTCGAACGAGCGGTCGTCGTCGGCGACGTAGACCTCGTAGAAGCGCCCGTCGACGCGCGCGAGCTCGAGCGGCGCACCACGCACGTGCACGGAGCCGGCGGCGCTGGTGAACCAGAACGTCGAGTCGCCGGCGGAGAGGACGAACTCCGCGGCGGGCGGAGGCGCCGGCGCGCCGGACTCCGCCGGGCGGCAGGCCGACATTCCAGGCGACAGCAGCGCGATGGCGAGGCCGATCGCGGCGGTGAGGAAGGGGATACGCATCTGTCGAGCAATATAGGGCCGAACTGTGCAGCGATCGGCGCAAAAGCTGCGATCGCGGGGTAAGCTAGAGAACGCCTCGCTCACCTCTCATCCCGATCCTCGTGTTCGCTCGTCGTCTCATCCCAATCGCTCTCGCGTGCATCGCGCTCGGTGCGCACGCACCGGCGGCCGCCGCGCAGCCGAACCGCACCGTCGCGCGAATCGACGTGGACAAGGAGTTCCCCGTGGTACGGGCGCTCTATGTGAACCGGTTCGCGGCGCAGAGCACGAAGCGGATGCGGCAGCTCATCCAGATTGCCGACGAGACGGAGATCAACGCGCTCGTGATCGACATGAAGGACGAGTTCGGGCTGAACTACAAGCCATCGAACCCCGACTTCGCGCGCAACGCTGGCACGTCGGGCACCGTGCGCGATCTGCCCGGACTGCTCGACACGCTGCGGGCGCACAAGATCCTGCCGATCGCGCGGCTCGTCGTGTTCAAGGACTCGGTGACCGCGCGGGTGCATCACGAATGGACGATCCGCAAACAGGACAACAGCGTCTGGCGCGACAAGAAGGGGCTCGCGTGGGTGAACCCGTATCATCACGAGCTATGGGACTACAACATCGGCGTGGCGGAAGAGCTGGCGAAGATGGGGTTCGGCGAGATCCAGTTCGACTACATCCGCTTTCCCGAGCCGTATCCATCGCTGCCGAAGCAGGTGTTCCCCGACAGCCGAGGGGTCCCCAAGCCTGACGTGTTGGCGTCGTTCCTGAAGGAGGCGAACGCGCGGCTGGACAAGGTGGGCGCGCGCACGACGGCGGACATCTTCGGGCTGGTGACGACGGTGGGCGGCCCTCTCGAGGTGGGGCAGTACTGGGAGAAGATCTCGCCGGTCGTCGACGTGGTGCTGCCAATGGTGTACCCGTCGCACTATCCGCGTGGCGATCTTGGGCTGGCGGTGCCGAACGCGGAGCCATACAAGGTGCTGAAGATCGCGCTCTCGCGTGCGCGCGAGCGAGATCAGAAGCTCGGGATCACGAAGCCGGAGCACGTGCGGCCGTGGCTGCAGGCGTTCACGCTGGGCAAGCCGCCGTACGGGCCGGCCGAGATCGAGGCGCAGAAGAAGGGGACGTACGATTCGGGCTATGACGGCTGGGTGCTGTGGAGCCCGGGGTCGAAGTACGAGCCGTTTCTTCCGGCGCTGGAGAAGACGCTGGTGTCGCGAAAGAAGAAGTAGGCTCGATGCGGAGTGCGGGGTGCGCACGCCGCCTTTCGTTCCGCCTCACGGCGTGGACGCTACAGCGCTCTGACCGCGTCGATCAGGCGATCTACTTCGTCGACCGTCGTGTAGCACGCGGCGCCCGCGCGCACGAAACCCTCCTCGCCGCGGCCGAGGCGCTCGGCGACGGTCTGCGCGTAGAAGTGACCGTTGGAAACGAAGATCCCGTCGGCGACGAGACGGCGGGCGACGGCGTCGGTGGTGTGGCCGCGCACGGTGAAGGCGACGGTCGGGGTGCGCGGAGTGCCGGGCTCGGGGCCGAAGAGGGTCACTCCCTCGATGGAGGTGAGGCCGTTCCACAGTCGCGCGACGAGTGCGTCGCCGCGCGCATGCAGCGCGTCCATCACGCGCACGAGGCGTTCGCGGCGCGTGCCGGGCAACGTCGCGAGCGAGGCGAGCCACTCCACCGCCGCCGCGGCGCCGACGATCCCTTCGTGGTTCTGGGTTCCCGTCTCGAGTCGCTCCGGCGCCTCGTTGGGCGCCGGCTCGAGCTTGGGGACGTCGAGCGATTGGACGAGCGCCGAGCGTCCGAAGAGCACCCCGGCGTGCGGGCCGTAGAACTTGTACGACGAGCATGCGAGGAAGTCGCAGCCGATCGCCCGCACGTCGAGCGCGGCATGCGGCGCGAGGTGCACCGCGTCGACGAAGGTGAGCGCGCCGGCCTCGTGCGCCATGGCGCATGCGCGGGCCACGTCGGTGACGGTGCCGAGGGCGTTGGACGCGGCGCCGATGGCGACGAGTCGCGTACGCGGCGTGAGCGCGCGGGCGAGCTCGGCCCAGTCGGTGCGAAAGGTGGAGACATCGAGCGGAACGCTGCGCACGACGAGCCCGCGATCCTGCGCCGCCGCGCGCCAGGGGGCGATGTTGGCGTGGTGATCGAGCTCGGTGACGATGATCTCGTCGCCCTCGCGCCATCCGCGTGCGAGGGCGCGCGCGAGGTGAAAAGCGATCGTCGTCGTGTTGTTGCCGAACGAGACGTCCGCGGCCGCGGCGTTGAAGAAGTCCGCGTACGTCACGCGCGCGGCGGCGAGGAGCACGTCGGTCTCGACGCTGGTCGGATACGACCAGTGGGTGTTGGCGTTGTGGTGGTAGAGGTAATCCGTGATCGCGTCGACGACGGCGCGCGGGACCTGCGAGCCACCGGGCCCGTCGAAGTACGCGACGGGATGTCCCTGTTCACGCCGCTCGAGCGCGGGAAAGTCGCCGCGGATGGAGTCGACGGTGCGTGCGCCGTCAGCGCTCATCGAGCTGGCCGTCACGAGATAGGGTGCCTCGCCCACTGCTCCACGACCTTCACCGCTTCGACATGATCGGCCTCCTCGCCGAGCGCGTCGTGCGCGATGCGAAAGAGCTCCGCGGTGAGCTGCAGGAGCGGCGCGGGCACCTTCTGCTCTCGTGCGACTCCGGCCGCGATGCCGACGTCCTTGTCCAGCAGCGCGAGCCGGAACGTTCGCGGAAAGGCGCGCGTGAGCACGCGCTCGGGAAAGAGGTTCATCGATGTGTTCGAGCGGCCGCTCGACGCGTTGATCACGTCGAGCGCCACGTCCGCCTTCACGCCCAGCTTCGCGAGCGCCGCGAGCCCCTCGGCGGTGCTCCAGACGTGCACGGCGAGCAGCGCATTGTTGACCGCCTTGAGCGCGTCACCGGAGCCGACGTCGCCGCAGTGGACGATCTTCTTGCCGAACGCGGCGAGCACGGGACGCACGCGCTCGAGCAGGCCGGCGTCGCCGCCAACCATGACGGTGAGCGTTCCCTGCTCCGCGCCGATCGTTCCACCGCTCACCGGCGCATCGAGAAATCCGATGCCCTGCTCGGCGAGCCGCGCGGCGATCCGGCGCGAGGTGGCGGGGTCGCCCGAGGTACAGTCCACGAGCGTCGTGCCGCGCGTCATTCCGGCCAGCAGCCCATCCGCTCCGTCGAGCAGCGACTCGACGTCGGCCGACACGGGAAGACAGGTGATGACGACGTCGGCGCCGCGCGCGGCGTCGGCAGGCGTGGAGGCATGACGCGCTCCGGTCTCTGAGGCGAACGAAGCGGCGCGGTCCGTGGTGCGGTTCCACACCGCGAGCGTGATGTCGGACGCGGCGGCGAGTCGAGCGGCCATGGGGCGCCCGATGGCGCCGAGGCCGAGGAAGGCGACGGTAGTCATGCGAGGAAGCTAATATTCACGACATGCGCACGCGTCTTCGCATCGAGGGAATGAGCTGCCAGCACTGTGTGCGGGCGGTGTTCACGGCGCTCACGCCGGTCGAGGGAATTCTGTCGGTCGACGTGTCGATCGGCGCGGCCGTGGTCGAGCACGATGGGCGAGCGACCGCGGATGCGTTGCGCGAGGCGATCGCGGTCGCGGGATACGAGGCGGTGGCGACCGTGGAGGAGAGGAGGAGGCTGCCGGTACAGCCGTGAACGGTGATCGGTGAACGGTGATGTGATCGGTGATCGGTGATCGGTGATCGGCCGGCCTCGGGAAGCTTCTGCATCCCGAGGTCGCAATGGTTCGCTGAGTCGGCCTTCGCGGCGCGCCTCGCGCGCCGTGGGTTGTGGCGCTGCATGTCCCGGCTCTACTTTGACGGGCTCGCCGCCCGCCCGTCGCCGAGGACGTAGCATGACGCCATCCCAGCACAACCCAGAGGAGCGTCCACTCGGCGCCCTCCTCGCGCCCGACATCCTCTCGCTGCTCGAGGAGTCTCCGTCGCTGATCGCGGCGGAGACCGAGGAGCTGCATCCGGCCGATCTCGCGGACGTCGCGGAAGCGATGCCGTTCGATCAGGTGCCGGTGTTCCTCGCGGCGCTGCCGAGGGATCGCGCGGCGCAGGTGCTGGAATACCTCGACGAGGATCTGCGCGCCGACGTGCTGCAGGCGATGACCGCGCAGCAGGCGGCGGAGCTCGTGACGGAGATGACTCCGGACGAGCGCGCCGACGTGCTGGAGGAGCTGGACGAGGAGCGCGCGGAAGAGATCGTCGAGGAGATGCCGGCCGAGGCGCGCCGCGTCACGCAGCAGCTGCGGCGGTACGACCCCGACTCGGCGGGCGGCATCATGACCACCGAGGTCGTGAAGGTGCCCGCGTCGACGACGGTGGAGGACGCGCTCCTCCGCGTGCGCGAGATCGCGCGCAGCGGAAAGCGCGAGGCGATGCACGCGATCTACACGACGGACGAGGAGGGCAGACTGGCTGGCGTGCTCTCGCTGCGCGAGCTGCTCGCCGCGCCCGAGGGAGCGCTGCTGTCCGACGTGGCGTGGACCGAGCCGCAGAGCGTGGGTCCATACGCGGACCGCGAAGAGGTGGCCCGGCTGATCTCGAACTACGATCTCGTCGCCGTGCCCGTGGTGAGCGAGTCGAATCACGTGATCGGCCTGATCACCGTCGACGACGTGATCGACGCGATCCAGGAAGAGCAGACGGAAGACGTCCAGAAGCTGGGCGGCATGGAAGCGCTGGACGAGCCGTACAACACGATCGGCTTCTGGCAGATGATCAAGAAGCGCGCGGGCTGGCTGGCCGTGTTGTTCGTCGGCGAGATGTTCACGGCGACGGCGCTCGGCGTGTACCAGAAGGAGATCGATTCCGCGACCGTGCTGGCGATCTTTCTTCCGCTCATCGTGAGCTCGGGCGGCAACTCCGGCTCGCAGGGAACGTCGCTGATGATCCGCGCGCTCGCGCTGCGCGAGGTGTCGCTGAAGGATTGGTGGCGAGTGGCGGTACGTGAGCTCGGCGCGGGAATCACGCTCGGCTTCATCCTCGCGGTCATCGGCTTCCTGCGCATCGAGCTGTGGCAGATGATGTTCGAGCATGGCTGGAGCGCGTTCGGCATGCATCTCGGCCACAACTACGCGCAGAACGGTCTGAACGCGCACGCGCTGAACCCCCACATCGTCGCGCTCACGGTGGCGATCTCGCTGCTGGGCGTCGTCATGTTCGGCACGATCGCCGGGGCGCTCCTGCCGTTCGCGATGCGGAAGGCCGGGTTCGATCCCGCGAGCGCGTCGGCGCCGTTGATCGCGACGTTCGTGGACGTGGCAGGGCTGATGATCTACTTCAACGTGGCCCTGCACCTGTTGCTGCGTTGAGCGAGAGCGACGCGGCGCTCATGCGAGTGCACGGCCGTCCGGCCTCGGGCGAGCTTCGCGCGACGCTGCTGATCCTGTTCAGCGCGTGCTGCTTCGGCTCGATCGCCATCTTCGTGTCGATCGCGACGCGCTCCGGCGCGCGCCTCGCGGACGTGCTCGCGTGGCGCTACCTGTTCGGCGCGCTGCTGCTCCGGCTGTTCAGCGGCGGATTCGGCTCGGCGAAGGTGCGGCCGAGACGCGCAGTCGTGCTGCTGGTGCTGGCCGGTGGCGGACAGGCGGCGGTCGCGACGTTGAGCCTGTCGGCGCTGAACTACGTGTCCGTCTCGACGGTGACGTTCCTCTTCTACTCGTATCCCGCCTGGGTGGCGCTCATCGCGGCGATGCGCGGCACCGAGCCGTTGACCGGCCGGCGCGTGCTGGCACTGGCGCTCTCGCTGGCCGGCATCGCGGTGATGGTCGGGATGCCGGGTGCGGGCGGGCTGAACGTCACCGGCGTGATACTCGCGCTCGTGGCCGCGTTCCTCTACGCGCTGTACATCCCGATGCTGGGTCGGTTTGGCGAAGCGCTGCCCCCCGCGGTGACGGCGTCGTATGCGTGCGCGGGGGCGGCGCTGATCTTCACGGTGGCCGCGGTGGTGCGAGGCGGGCCCGTGTTCACGCTGGCGCCGATCGCGTGGACGATGATCGGGCTGCTCGCGCTCGTGTCGACGGCGATCGCGTTCCTCGCGTTTCTGCGCGGGTTGGCGGTGATCGGTCCGGTGCGCACGGCGATCGTCAGCACGATCGAGCCATTCTGGGCGTCGTTGCTGGCGAGCGTTGCGCTCGGGCAAGCGCTCTCGCCGCGCTCGCTCGCCGGCGGATTGCTCATTGCAGCGGCGGTGGTGATCCTGAACGCGCCACTATCGGCTCCCGGTTCACCGGCGGCGTGAACTCCGCGCGGTCGTTCGGGATATTCACGACGGAACACACGAATGCGGGAGACGCTCATGGAGTCTGTGCATCTGAACATCGAAGGGATGACGTGCGAGCACTGCGTGCGCGCGATCGACGGACGGCTCCGCAAGACGCCGGGGGTCGAGGTGCAGAAAGTCGTCGTCGGGGCGGTCGATCTGCGGTATGAGCCGTCGAGGATCTCGTTGGATGAGATCAGTGAGCTGATCTCGGACGAGGGGTATACGGTCGAGTGACGCTTGGCGGCGGAGCTGCGGAAGCAGCGGAGCTGCGGTAGCTGGTACCGTAGCTTCGTACCTTCGTACGGCGTATGGCGACCGACGCCCAACCAATCCTCAATGATTGGACGTACTTAAGTGGGGCTGACACACCGAGCAGCGATCCCACCAAACGCGGCCCGAATCAGGAGGGCCGGTATGCCAATCCTCCTACCTCCCCCCGGGTTTACCCGCGTACTGCCGCGGCAGCTCGACGACGACCCCAGCCCGTGCGCCCCTAGCGATTGACCTCGAGCCCGCCACCCGGCACCCATCCTGCCTTGTAGGGGTAGGCCAGAGGCGCGAGCCGAGGTCGAGCTCGCGCCGTCACTACATCCAGGAGATCACGCATGCATCGTTCAATCGTACTCATTCCGTCGCTCGCCATGCTCGTCTCGAGCGGGTGCGCGTCGTTGAACAAGAAGGAAACGGGTGCCATCATCGGCGCGACGGCGGGTGCCGCGGCGGGGGCGGCGGTCGGGCGCGCGAATGGGTCCACGGCGAAGGGAGCGATCATCGGGGCGGCCGTCGGTGGGACGGCGGGCGCGGTGATCGGCCACCAGATGGATCAGCAGGCCAAGGAGCTGCAGCAGAACATCCCTGGTGCGGTCGTCGAGCGGGTTGGCGAGGGGCTCCAGGTGACGTTCGAGTCCGGCCTCTTGTTCGATTACGACTCCGACGTGCTCAAGGCGCCGGCCAAGCAGAACCTTTCGTCGCTCGCGTCGAGCCTGGACAAGTATCCCGGCACCGATCTACTCATCGTCGGGCACACGGACTCGCAGGGTGCCGACAGCTACAACATGACCCTCTCCGAGCGCCGCGCCTCGTCGGCGGCGAACTACCTCGTCGCGCAGGGCGTCTCGCGCGCACGGCTCCGCTCTACGGGCCGCGGTGAATCCGAGCCCGTCGCGTCGAACGACACCGAGACGGATCGCCAGAAGAACCGGCGCGTCGAGGTGGCGATCTACGCGAACGAGTCGCTCAAGGCGAAGGCGGCGAGCGGGGGGAACTGACGCTTGGACTGCCATTGCCTGCAGGTGGTGACCGTCTGACTGCCACTGCCTGTAGGTGGTAGTGGGTAGCGGTAGCGAGACGTCGTAGCGGGTAGTGGGTAGGGGTGGGTCGGCGCGAACGACCTCGCGGGCGAAGGCTTCGCGTGGACGTGGGCTGACCCACTTCGCACTTCTCGCTTCCGGGGTTCCCGCTTCCCACTTCCCACTTCCCACTTCCCGACACGCGCCACGCGCCACGCGCTTCGCGCCACTTCGATCCTCAGCCGACGCCGGCTCCCTCGCTTGCGCGCAGCTCCGCGGTCTGCTCGCCGCCGATCGACCCGCTCGGGCCAGGCGCATCGTTCAACATCCCGACGATGCCCTGCTCCAGCCACGCATGCGAGCCCGCGAGCACCTGCTGCGACACCTTGTACGTCGCGCGGTCGTTCTTGCCATAGAACCGATCGAAGTTCGTCGCGATCCGTTCCCGCGCCTCGCGGCAGAACAGATCCGCCAATGCGGCCGCCTCGCGGTTCCCCTGCTGCTCCAGCATGCGCGCGCGCACGCACGCGGAGGTCATCGCGAAGAGATCGGCGCCGATGTCCACCGCGCGGAAGAGCACCATCTGCCGGCGCTCGAGCTTCGGACCGAAGCGTGCCATCGCGTGGAAGAGCATGCGTCCCAGATGGCGCGTGTGCCGCTCCGCCCAGCGCAGGTGCCGCGCGAGCGCGCCGAAGTCGCCGTAGCTGCCCGGCACGTCACCCTTGCCCAGCCAGCGCGCGAGATACCAGCCCGGGTAGAACTTCGCGACGCGGCCGAGCGCGGAGATCTTCTCCTTCTTCGATGAGCCCTTGTCGACGAGCGCGAACGCAGTCTTGAAGTGATGGTCCACCGCCTCGCGCGCGATGAACAGCCGCATGATCTCCGACGTGCCCTCGAAGATCAGGTTGATGCGAAAGTCGCGCAGGGCGCGCTCGACGGGAATTCCCGCCTCGCCGCGCGCGCGCAGCGAGTCCGCCGTCTCGAAGCCGCGCCCTCCGCGGATCTGCACCGTGTCGTCGACGATGCGCCAACCCGCCTCGCTGGTCCACATCTTCGCGATCGCGGCTTCCAATCTGATGTCGTAGCTGCCGCGGTCGGCGAGCGCGACGACGAGCTCCGCCACCGACTCCATCGCGAAGGTGTTGGCCGCCATCGACGCGACCTTCTGCGCGATCGCCTCGTGCTTGCCGATCGGCTGGCCCCACTGCACGCGCTCGGTCGCCCAGGCGCGCGCCACCTGGAGCATGGTCTTCGCGGCGCCCGTGCACATCGCCGGCAGCGCCAGACGCCCGGTGTTGAGCGTGACCAGCGCGAGCTTCAACCCTTTCCCTTCCCCCCACAGGATGTTCTCGCTCGGCACGCGCACGTTGGTGAATCGCACGACGCCGTTCTCGATCGCCTTGAGACCCATGAAGCGACAGCGATGCACGATCTCGACGCCGGGCGCATTGGCCTCGACGATGAACGCGGTGATCAGCTTCTTGCTCTTCCCGCTCGCCGAGGCCGCGTCGGGAGTTCGCGCCATCACGACGAGCAGCTCGGCGCGCGTGCTGTTCGTGCACCAGAGCTTCTCCCCATTCAACGTCCAGTACGTTCCGTCCTCGCTCGGCGTGGCGCTCGTGCGCATGTTCGCCGGATCGGAGCCCGCGTCCACCTCGGTGAGCGCGAACGCGGAGATCGCCCCCTTGGCCAACCGCGGGAAGTAGCGCTGCTTCTGCTCCGGCGTGCCGAACAGATACAGCGGCTGCGGAAGCCCGATGGACTGGTGCGCGGAGAGGAGCGCAGCCATGGAGCCATCCCGGCTCGTCACCATCTCCAGCGCGCGGACGTAGCTCATGTACGACAGGCCAAGGCCCCCGTACTCGACGGGAATCTTGATCCCGAACGCGCCCATCTCGCGCAGCTCCTGCACGTAGGCTTCCGGGATCTCGCCGGTGCGGTCGATCATGTCGGCGTCGACGCGCTCCAGAAACGCGCGCAGCTTGTCGAGAAATGGCGTCGCGCGCGCCGACTCGGCGGGATCCGTCTTCACCGGATGCGGGTGGATCAGATCGAGCCTGTAGCGGCCGAGAAAGAGCTCGCGGACGAAGCTCGGCGCGGCCCACTCGCTCTCGCGCGCGGCTTCGGCGACGTCGCGGGCTTCCTTCTCGGTGGCGAGACCTGCGAGGGCGGAGTGCTCGGCCATGAAACGCTCGGCGTTCGGGGCTGGGAGAAGCTAGGTGCCGCTCTCCCTTCTTGCATTGGACGGGCCGTATTCGCTCCGTCGCGCGTACGGATGCCTCTCGCGCAGCGTGACCATCACGGCACCGGCGAGCGCGAACGCCGCGAATGAGAACCACTGGATGGCGTAGCTGCGGTGCGGTCCCTCGTCGAGCGCGGGCAGCTCGCGTCGCGCCGGGTGCGCGCCGTCGGCGGTATCTCCGGTGACGACCAGATAGTACGGAGCCACTGGATACGGGATCTTCGAGGCGATCTCGGAGCGGCTGACCCGGCGGACGATCCTCGCATCGGCGGCGGAAGCCGTGGCGCCGGCGTCCGCGGAGTAGAGCTCGACGTAGCCGGTCACGCTCCCCGAATCGGCCTCGTGCCAGCGCCGCCGGTCGACGCGGCCGCCGTCAGGGGAGTACACCCAGCCGCGGTCGACGAGCACCGCCGTGTCGGAGCCCGCTACGTGGACGGGAGTGAGCAGCTCGACACCGGGCGAGCCCTGATGGGTGCGGCCGCTCAGCACCAGCTCGTGGTCGTAGTCGAATCGGCCGCTGACGGTGGCGGGCCGGTAGTGCGCGGCCGCGGTGTCCCGGGGGAGGCTGAGCAGCGCGACAGGCGCCGACTTCTGCTGGCCGGCGATGGCCTGATTGCGCTGCACTTTCTCGTGCAGTCTTGCAAGCTGCCAGAGTCCGAGCCGGACGCAGACGGCGGCCGCAATGAGCCCGAGCGCGCAGAAGATGATGCTACGACGAGACATAGGCGCAATCTACGGGCTGGAACCCGCGCAGGCACGCTTCACGCTCATGGCGAGGTCATGTTTCGCATGTCCGCCTCGGCTCACCGGATCATCCCCGACCCTCGAGCGACTCCGCCTACCGTGACTTCCCTGGCGTCGCCCCGTCGCTCGGACCATGGCCGCACGCTGTCGGCGCATGCGCACACCGTCCAGTTCTACGAGGACGACCGGTTCCTGGCCGAGACGGTCGCCGACTTCTTCGCCGCCGGCCTCGTGAACGGGCAGCGCGCCGTGGCGATCGCGACGCCGGCGCACCGCGAACTGTTCGCGGCGGGCCTGTTCGAGAAGGGGTTCGACGTGGAGCGCGCTCGTACGAATGGCCAGCTCGTTCTCCTGGACGCGGACGAGCTGTTGTCGGCGTTCATGGTGGGAGGGATGCCCGACGCCGGCCGGTTCCGGGTGGCGATGGACGGCCTGCTCGGCAGCCACGCTCGATTCGGCGAGGGGGTGGCGCCGAGGAAGCCAGTGCTCGCGTTCGGCGAGATGGTGGATCTGCTGTGGCGACGCGGCAACCTCGAGGGAGCACTCCGCCTGGAGGAGCTGTGGAACGACCTGGCGAGCGTCTACAACTTCTCGCTGCTGTGCGCCTACTCGCTCGAGAGCTTCGTCAACGACTCGCACGACGCTCCCCTGCGCGCGATCTGCGACCGGCACGCGCACGTGGTGCCGACCGAGCGATACATGCAGATGGACGACGACGCGCGCCTGCGCGAGATCGCGCTGCTGCAGCAGCGCGCGCGGGCGCTGGAGACGGAGCTGCGGCACCGGCGCGAGCTGGAAGAGTCGCTGCGCGACGCGCTCCGCTCGGCGCAGTCGGCCACGCGATCGAGAAGCGAGTTTCTCTCGGCGATGAGCCACGAGCTCCGCACGCCGCTCAACGCGATCGGCGGCCACGTTCAGCTCATCGAGATGGGACTACACGGGCAGGTGAACGACGCACAGCGCGAAGCGCTGGCTCGCGTGCAGCGGAGCCAGCGCCATCTGCTCGCGATGATCAACGATCTGCTCAACTGTGCCCGCTGCGATGCCGGACAGGTGGACTACGAGATCGAGCAGCTCCCCATCGCGCCGGCGATCGACAGGGTGGTCGCGACACTCCGGACGCTCGCGGCCGCGAAAGGTCGCGACTGCGCCATCACGGCACCCCCAGTGGGTGAGGCGCTGTCCGTGCAGGCCGACGCGGAGAAGCTGCAGCAGATCCTGCACAACCTGATCGGCAACGCGATCAAGTTCTCTCTCGCGGGAGCGCGGATCACGATCGACGCGGGGCGATGTCCGACCGACGCCTCGCTCGCCGAGGTCCGCGTCACCGACAATGGCGTGGGGATACCGGCCGAGAAGCTCGCCTCGATCTTCGAGCCGTTCGTCCAGCTCGGCGGCAGCATGTCGTCGCAGCGCGACGGCATCGGACTCGGGCTGTCGATCAGCCGGATGCTCGCGCGTGGGATGGGCGGCGAACTCACCGCCGAGAGCGTGCTCGGCGCCGGCTCGACGTTCACGCTGACGCTGCCGCTCGCATAGCGGCTCGCGTCGCCACGCTGGCTATCGCGCGTCGCTCGCTGGCGGCGACGCGACGTCCACGTCGAACGCCGCGGTGCGCACCGCACCCGAGACGCGGAGCTGCACCCACACCCGATACGAGCCTGCGCTCGGGAAGGCGTAGGGAAACGAGATCGTGCGCATGGGCAGCGATTGCCGCGTACCCATCGACATGCTCTCGTCACGCAGCCTGAGCCGACCGTCGGGCGTGGTGTCGCCGCGATCGCGAATGGCGAGCGCCATCTCGGAGGCCATCGAGCTCGTTCCGCTCGGATGCAGGTGGATGAACACGCCGCCGTCGCGGCGCATGACGACCGCATGGCCGAGCATGCCCAGGTACGGCTCGACCTGAATGGCCTTTCCCGCGGAGTCAGCAAGCGTGAAGCGCAGCGCGCCGACGGCACCCGCGGCCGGGCTGGGTGGTCCGGTCCATTCGATCGACATGCCGTTGCCGATCGCCGCGCGAGCGGATGCGCCGACGCGAGTGGCGCGGCCGTCGAACCAGGCGTCGTCCGGATCGAGACGCGCACTCGCCGGGGCGCCGACGCCAGTGACGACGAACGAATCGGTGAGCGTGCGCTGCATCCCGTTCTCGTGCACGACGTCGGCGTACAGCCGATAGCGGCCCGCAGGGAGCGGGGGGAGCGGCGACTCGAAGGTCGTCGCGCTCGGCATGGCTGGATGCAGGTGCGCGAAGCCGTCGAGCGAATCGGCGCTCGCGACGAAGAGATGCGCGAGCTTGCCGTGATCGGGCATGAGCGGGCCGCGAGCTCCCGCGCGCCACGCAGAGTCGAGCACCTCGAGCACGAGTACGCGCGCGCCCGCGGAGTCACGGATCGTCGTGCGCGTGGGAAGCGGGCGGTCGAGCGTGCGCCGATAGGCAGTCGCCTCGGCCTGCCACCAGCGCGCGCCGCCGAAGACGACGAGCGCGAGCAGCGGGAGCGAGATCAACGTCGCGTTGCGCGCGCGACGCTGGCGTTGCGGCGGAACGGGCTCGCCCGGCTCGACCTGGCTCTCGCCGACCGCGGCGTGAATCGCGGTGACCACCCCGGCGAGGAGCAGGATGCCGAGCGTCGCCAGCAGCCAACGCAGCCGCTGGCTCAGCGCGAGCTGTCCCGTTGCGACGGCGGCGACCGGAACGACCGCCATTCCCGAACCGCGCGGTCCGGCGACGACGACGTGCACGCTGTAAGGCCCGGCCGCCATGAGCCAGAGCTGCCCGGTGAAGGTGCTCGGCGACCCGGGCAGACGTGTCGCGGCGTCGCCAGGCGGCGCGCCTCGAGTGCCCGCGCGCCAATAGACCGGGCGAATCACGACGCCGGTGACGCCGGGGTCCGTGGTGCGGACGAGCACCTCCGCGAGTCCGGGCACGACTTGCGGCGGACGAACGACGACGTCGACAGGATATGGGCCGGCGTTGCCAGTGAAGAACACGTCCGGGCTGCCGACGTGCGCGCCGAGCAGCACGATCATCGTCAGCGCGAGCGCCGCGCGCAGCATCGGTGCGGCGCGACGCTTCAACGGCGCACCCGCGTCATCCACCCTCCCCACGCGCGGCCGATCGCGCTCGAGAGGCTCGCGAAGAGCAGCGCCGCGGCGAGTCCGGCCGCGAGCGACGGATCTCCCGGCTTCGGTGCGCGGAACTCGAAGGCGAAGTGCTCGCTGGTCGGCGGACGCCAGTAGACGAAGTTGTCGATGTGGAAGAACCAGTTGCGGCCGTAGCGCATCAGCAGCTCGGCGAACGGCCATTGCACGGCGATGAAGGCGACGAGGAACGCCGCGCCGAGCGCGATGGCCGCGAGCCACCACGGCCGTTCACGCACTCTGCGCCAGGTGAGGTCGAGCGCGAATGCCGGCACGACGAGCAGGAGTGGAAAGTCGACCGGCACGTAGTGCGTGACGCTCTGATAGATGGGCCCGAGCTTCGGCGTGGCGGGAAAGAGCATCAGCACCCATCCGGTGCCGGCGACGAGGATCGTGTACACGAGTGCGGCGGTCGTCGCCGGCCAGCGCCCTCGGCCGGCGACCGCGACGGCGACGAGCAACAGTGGCAGCACGCGCGAGAGCGTCGCGTAGAAGACGGCGGAGTGCATCGTCGCGCGCGGCGAGCTCTCGAAGAGGAGAATCGCGAGGATCGTGAGGAAGTAGCCCGACGAGACGGCGAACATCAGCGCCGCGCGCCGGCGCATCGGGCCATCCGTCGCGTTCTGGAGCGCGAGCGTGCGCAGCAGCGCGCCGAGCACGATGCCCATCATGCCGAGTCCGAGCAGGATGTGCGGCGGGCTGACGATGCGCACGTCGAGCCCGTAGGCGTCGTGCCACCAGTCGTCGAACGGCGCGGACGTGAGCATCGCGCCGCAGCCGAGCACGGAGACCCATGCACCGAGGGGTGCGCGGAAGCCCCAGAAGGAGACGGCGCTCGCCTTCGCCTCGGCCGAGCCGCGGAAGGTCGTGTGCAGCGCGAGGAGTCCGGACGTCCCGCCGGCGAGCAGCCCTCCGCCCTGAATGAGGAGATGTGCCGGCGTCCAGAACGTGTCGCGGCCGATGGACATGTGCCACGAGATATCCCACATCAGCCCGATCACGACCATTCCCGCAGCGGCGACGACGGCGTAGGCGTGCCATGCCCAGCCGAGGACGATGGAGCGGCTCGGGGCGTGGGCGAAGGGCTGGGTGGTCGGCTCGAGGAGGGTGGACATGGACTACGAGTGGCGAATGTGCAGCGGGAGGTGAGTGACTGCTCTCTGAGCTACCTGGTGCGTGACGCGCGCGGCTTCGGCGCAGTACCGGTCGTCAGAACAACGACATCTGCTCGCCGAGCGTCGATGGATCGACCGGGGTGATGCCGAGCAGCTGCTGAAGCGCTCGCACGCTCTCGGGAGAGTGGCCAGCGAAGTGGTTGTTCACGTAGCCGTAGACCTTGACCTTGATCTTGGCGAGGGGCCAGAGCACGCTGGACCACGCCTCGAGCTCGCGAGTGCGGTCCACCTGGATGCGCGAGTAGTCGACGATGTCGCGGTCGGGGCCCATCCATCGCACGTAGGTGAAGTCCGTCGTGGGACGCGTCGCGAGCGAGAGCATCTGCTTGCGCGGGATCCATCGGCCGTCGGAGAGCGCGAGCGCAACATTGTGTTCGGCGAGGAGCGCGAGCACGCCGTCGTTGATCCAACCGCGCTGGCGAAACTCGACGGCGAAGCGGATGTCGCTCGGGAGCTTCGGGAGCATGTTGGCGAGCGCGGGGAGCTCCGACGGACCGAAGTCGGGTCCGAGCTGGATCAGCACGGGGCCGAGCTTGTCGCCGAGCTCGCGGGCGCGGTCGTAGAACAGCATGGCGACGTCGTCCGCGTCGCGCAGACGGCGCTCGTGGGTGATCTCCTGTGGCAGCTTGAGGGCGAAGATGAAACCGGGCGGCGTGCGCTCGTACCACCCGCGCACCGTCTTCGCGGCGGGCACCGCATAGAAGGTCGAGTCCACCTCGACGGTATCGAAGGCGCGCGCGAAGACGGTGAGATAGTCCGCTGGACGAGTGCCCGACGGATAGAAGGGACCGACCCACGCGTCGTAGTTCCAGCCCTGGGTGCCGAGGCGAATGCGGGCGCTCATGGAGGGGGAATCGGCGCGCGTGAATCGGTGCTGTCAAGCTCGGTCTCGAGGAGTGGCGCGCGATTTTCACGCGGAGGCGCAGCGACATGTGCAGACGAGCAAAACGGGCGAGGCCCCATTGGAGCAACATCGTCGCGGCGAACATCTCGATGAGTGTCACGTGTCGTTCGCGGTTGTAATCGGCGCGACGTCGATTCGAGCACGCGAATCTTTGGGTGAAAGAGTGACCGGCTCAGGCCGGCACAGGCGACCCCGGCAAGCTCGGGTCCGTCATTTGTTGGGGTCCCGAACTTGCTTTCCCTACGGCCAAGTTCGATCACCATCACTGGAGGATTGCATGGACAACCGAAACATCAACGACTCGACCGACGGTCGCCTGGAGCGGGCCAAGGACAACGCGCTCGGGAAGCACGACAGCAACCCGAGCGTCGCGGACGAAGTGGGTGAAGGCGTCGGTGGAATCGGTGGCGCGCTCGCGGGCGCCGCGGTCGGATCGCTGGCCGGCCCGGTCGGCACGCTGATCGGCGGCATCGCGGGCGCCATGGGCGGATGGTGGACGGGACGCGCGATCACCGAAGCCGCGAGCTCCGTCACGTCCGACGACGACAGCTACTATCGCTCGCACTACGAGTCGTCGCCGAACCGGTTGGCCGACCGCGGCTTCGACGACGTGCGCCCGGCGTATCACCTCGGGCACATCGCGTCGCGCAATCCGGACTATGCGAACCGGAACTGGAACGAGGTCGAGGGCGACCTGCAGCGCGGCTGGAGCGGCGCGGGGCAGAGCTCCGGCGACTGGTCGACGGTGCGTCCGTACGCGAGCGAGGGATTCAACCGTGGCCGCTCGACACTCGGCTCCGCCGCCGCACGCGCCGACAACGCGCTGCACAACGCCGGCAGCAAGGCCGCCGACATGGCGGACGACCTGAAGGATCGCGTGGATGGCAATCCCGCCTCGCGCCCGGGTCCCGACGCGACCGATTCCAGCCGCCGGATGGACTCGCGCTGAAGACCGGTGAGTCGGTGAGCTACTGAGCTGGCCGAGGGTGCAGATCCCCAACTCACCGCTCCTCAACGGTAGGTCTCGAAGAACCCCGCTCCGGATCCCGCGAGCGGGGTTCCTCGTATGCGCCCCGAGATCGACGCGGTTCCTTTCATCTGCACGAAGTACGGCCGGAGCAGGCGCCGAGCGGCGAGCCCCTCGCCGCGCTCGACCAGATCGCCGCGCGTGTCGGTCGCCGACGCGTCCTCGATGGCGAGCGTGATGCGCAGCGTGTCGTCGCCGCGCACGTCCACCATCCGCGCGGTCGACGGCGTGTGGATCGCGACGCCATTCACAGTCGTCGTGTGCGCGTCGGTGTAGTCGATTCGCCGCGGCCGGAACAGCGCGAGAAAGCCCGACGAGTCGACGAGATAGACGAACAATGGCTGCGCGACGGCGACGCTGTCGGGCGGCTCGACGCGGCCGTAGAGGAAAGTGTACTGCCCGGCACGCGCCGCGCCCCATTCCCACGTGACGCCGCGCCACACACCCCAGTTGTGATCGTGATATGCCTGCACGCCGTCGTATCGCGTGCAGGCGGACCCGACGCAGATGCTCCCCGACGCATCGGCGCGCAACGCGGGGACGACATACCCGCTGACCACGCCGCTCGTGAGCGCGGCACCGGGGAAGTACGCGCCGGCCGCCGGCGACACGAGGAGATCGAGGGCGAGCGGCGCGCCGGTGCCCTCCTCGCGCACGGAGCCGCGCAGCGCGTAGCGCCCGTCGGGAAGCACCTGAACGCTCGCGTCGCCGATGCGGAGATCCGCGTCGTGCACCGAGTAGCGAACGCGCGGCGCAGGCGCGGAGCTGGTGAATCGGCGAGCGGGCCGTCCCTGCTCGTGCAACGTGACGAGGAGCTGTCCACCCCACCGCCCCGCGCTGTCGCCGACCGCGCCCGCGACGATGAACGAGATGAACGCCCACTGGCGCCGGTCGGGAGTGATCACGTTGAAGTAGTGCCATTCGGCCCAGCTCGGATCGCCGGCGGCCTCGCGCGGCGGCTGGTGAAAGTGATCGATCTCGTGGCGCAGCTCGAAGAGCGACGGCGCGCGCCAGCGGCGGTCGAGGGAGTCGTCGGTCCAGGCGCCGCTCACGAGCGTGGGCCCGGCACCGACGGCGGCGGTGAGCGACGGAATGTCGGCCGATGCGCGGACCGGCCGCTCGCGCCCGTCCGCAGTGCGCAGGTACACGAGCTTTCCCTCGATCTGCGGCGCGGCGGCGGTGACGGCGTCGCGCAGCCGCGGCGCGGCGAGAAGCTGCTGGTACACGAAGCGCGCGTGATCGATCGAGAAGAACAGCCCGCCGAGCCCGCCCGTCTTGAGCACCTCGATGTCGACGCCCTCGGGAAGCACGGTGATCGACCCGCCACCGACGAGCTTCTCGTCCTTCGACTGATCGAGCAGCGCCTCGCCGATGGAGAGGAGCACGATCATGACGGCGACGCCCATGCTGAAGCCGAAGAGGAGGAAGAGCGTCCGCCACGGCTTGAGGGTGAGATTGCGAACGGCGAGCAGCCGGATCATACGCAGCCGGTCATCGCGCGCGCTCGTCGCCGACGATGAGACCGTCACGCATGTGAATGACGCGCCTGGCGGCGCGCGCGAGCTCCTCGTCGTGGGTGACGACGACAATCGTCGTACCATCCGCGTTGAGCCGCTCGAACAACGCGATCATCTCCGCGCCGGTGCGCGCGTCGAGCTCACCGGTCGGCTCGTCGGCGAGCAGGAGCGCGGGCCGGTTCGCGAGCGCCCGCGCGATGGCCACGCGCTGCTGCTCGCCGCCCGAGAGCTGCGACGGGCGATGACGTTCGCGCTTGCGCAGGCCGACGTACTCCAGCAGCTCGAGCGCGCGGTCGCGACGCTCCGCACCCGCGAGGCCGGCCTCGGCGAGCGGCAGCTCCACGTTCTCACGCGCGGTGAGGGCCTGCATGAGATAGAAGCGCTGGAACACGAAGCCGATGCGCCGCAACCGGAACTCCGTCGCGCGTGAGTCGCTCAGGCTGTCGACGCGCTCTCCGGCGATCGACACCTGCCCCGACGTCGGCTTGTCGATCACGCCGACCAGGTTGAGCAGCGTGCTCTTGCCGCAGCCGGACGGGCCGACGATCGCGACGTACTCGGATTTCTGAACGGCGAACGACACGCCTTTCAGCGCCTGCACCGTCTCGTCGCCCATGCGATACTCGCGGACGAGATCCACCACCTCGACGGTCGCGCTCATCCGACCGCCTCCTGGCGCATCGTCGTCGCGATCGGGAGGGACGCACCGCGCCACGACGGATACACTCCGGCGAGCACGCCGCACGCGGCGAGCAGCCCGAGCGCTGTCCACGCCGCCGACGGCTGGAAGAGGAAGAAGTCGATGCGCTCCGGCAGACCGGGAAAGCGCGCGAGGATGGAGTTGAGGTAGCGCGCCGTGACGAGGCCGAGCGCGAGCCCCAGCGGTGCGGCCACGAGCATGATCGCCGCCGCCTCGAGCACGATCTGCGCGACGATGCGCCAGCGCCGCACGCCGATGGCGCGCATGACCGCGATCTCGCCGATGCGCTCGTTCACCGAGACGGTGACGAGCGTCGTCACGAGCAGGAAGCCGACGACGAGACTCACCGCGCCGAGGATGACGGCGAGCTGGCGGAAGTAGCTGAGGCGTTCGTCTACCTGCTCCAATGCCTTGGTGGTCGAGATGACGGTGACGCGCGGCAGCAGCCGCTCGAGCTCCGCTCGCTCACGCTCGACGTCGACGCCGGAGCGCAGCCGCACCATCGCCACCGACGCTCGGCTCTCGAGCTCGGGGCCACTCATGGCACGCAGCGTCCCGATCGGCAGCGCAGCCGCACGCTGCTCGAGCGCGAGGTAGATGAATCGCACTCGGCCGACGACGCGGAGCACGCGCTCGCCCGAGAGGGCCCGCAGCTGCGCGTCGTAGCCGGCCGCGGCGCGCACCGTGTCGCCGACCGTGCGTCCGAGCGCGCGCAGAAGCGCATCGTTCGCGACGATCTCGTTCGCGCTCGTGGGGTTGCGTCCGGCCACGAGCTCGTAGTCGCCCTGCACCGCCGGCTCGACCCCGAGCGCGGCGGCCGTGACGGCGCCCGACCCGAGCGGAAAGTGAAGCTGTCCGCCGAGCACCGGGCTCACCGCCTGCACACCGGGTCGCGCGCGAATCAGCGCGACGAGGCTGTCGGCGTCGCGGATCGTCGCTTCGGTGTCGAACGGCAGGGTGCCTTTCGGAGCGATGCGCAGCTGAAAGCCCTGCGACAGCAGGAGACCGCGGAACGACTCACGCATCCCGCTCGAGAGCATCACCATGTCGAGCAGCATCGCCGACGACACGGCGACGCCGAGGATGGCGAGCGCCGTGCGAGCGCGATGTCGCACGAGCGACGCGAACGCGAGCGTGATGATCATCGCCTATCGCCCGAAGAGTGCGAGCGGCGGCGTGCGGACCAGCCGCATCGCGGCCACCCACCCCGCCGCGATGCCGAGCACGAGGGAGAGCGCGACGGCGAGCAGCACGATGTCGCCCGTGACGAGCGAGAAGCGCAGCGGCGTGCGGTACACGCCCTGGTAGTGGCGGTTGACGATCCACGAGGCGGTGAGTCCGACGCCGACGCCGACGAGGCTCCCGAGCACCGCGATGGCAGACGCTTCGAGGACGACGCTGCGCACGATGGTCGGCGCGGAGATGCCCATGAGCCGAAGCGCGGCGACGTCGCGACGCCGCTCGTCGACCTTGAGCAGCATGATGCAGAGCAGGAAGATTGCGCTCGCGACGATGGTGATCACACCGATCGCACGGTGAAAGCGCGACACGACGGCGAAGGTCTTGGACGTCTCGACGGCGACGTCGGCCGAGCGATGCGCGCGGAAGCCGAATGCGGTGGCGTTGATTCGCGCGACGGCGTCGGTGGTCGCGGCGGGCGAGCGGGTGCCGACGGCGAAGCGGTCGACGCGGTCGCCATAGCCGAGCAATGCCTGGAGCTGACCCAGGTGCAGCCGGATGCGATACTCGCCGCGCGCGATCTCGGCGGGATCGGCTCGGCGCTGGACGACGCCGGCGACGACGACCGTGTCGCCGGGCTCACCGGGCGCCGCAGCGATCACGACACGGTCGCCGACGCGAAGGGCGGCGTCGGCGGCGAGGCGCGAGTCGATTGCGATGGAGCGCGGGCTGCCCTGCGGGCGCCCACGCAGTGCGATCACACGCGTCGCGCCCTCCTGCGCCGATGAGGCGTGAAGGGCGACGACGAGCAGGAGGAGGATGGTTCGGAAGATCACGGCGACGCGAGGAGAACGCGCGCGAGGGCGCGTTCGTTCCTCGCGGCGGGCGACCGCCGTGCCGTCAGCCCTGGCGCGCCGAGGCGGCCCAGTGCGCGGTGTCCTTCAACGCGTGCCGGGTCTGCTCGAGCGAGTACGACGGCTTGGCGTACGTGGCGAGCCCGCGCTTGAGCAGCCAGAATCCGACGCCCAGCTCGAGGATGCCGGTGATCAGCGCGCCGACCCACATGTGGCCATTGGCGACCCGGCCGATGAGCGTCGCGACGAACACCGTGAGCGCGACGAGCATGACGACCGAGACGCCGAGCGCGAGCGCCATCCACAGGGCGCCCTTGGTCGCGCGGTGGACGCTTTCCTTCGCTTCGATCTTCGCGAGCGAGACCTCGTCGGTGACGAGGCGCTTCGAGTCGTCCGTCAGGCGACGGATGAGATCCGGAATTCCCGTTTCCGGGTCGGTGATGATCGGCCGTGCGGTCACGCGCTCCTCCTTGAATCCACTCGAGGTCCCTGGGCGACGTCGGCAATTCGCGTTCCGCGAGGGGGTGAGGCGGTTGATCGGTGAGGCGGTTAGTCGAAGCGCGGATCCCTCGAGGTGCACCTGGGCTCACTCGCGATGACCGCCCGGACCACGCCAGCGAACCAACTCACCGTCACTCGGCGCCGAGCGACTCGACGAACACCTGTGAAGCGAGCGCGGGGCCGATCGCGCGAGTCACGCCGACGCCGCCCTGATCCACCCACAGCGTGATCGGGCCGTCGAACGGCGCGCGGTCGAGGATGCGCACCATCGCACCGGGTCGGATGCCGAGCTCGGCCAGATAGCGCAGACGTTCGGCGTCGTCGTCCATCACCTGGCGAACCCGAAGGCGATCGCCCGCGCCGGCATCGGCCAAGGTGCGGAGCACGGCCTCCTCCACTACGCCCTCGCGGGACGGGATCGGCGCGCCGTGCGGATCGTGGAGCGGATCGCCGAGCGCGGACGCCATGCGCTCGATCAGCTCTTCGGACGCGGCGTGCTCGAGTTGCTCGGCCTCATCGTGCACGCGGTCCCACGGGTAGCCGAGCACCTCGGTGAGATAGCACTCGAGGATGCGGTGGCGACGAAGCGTGCGAAGCGCGGCGCGGCGGCCGCCCTCCGTGAGACGGACCCCGCGATACGGCTCGTGGGTGATCAGCCCCTGATCGGCGAGCCGGCGCACCATTCCACTCACCGACGCGGGAGAGATGTCGAGCCTGAGCGCGATGTCGTTCGTCGTCGCCGGCTCGCCGCGCTCCAGATCGTAGATCGCCTTGAGGTAGTCCTCGACGGGGCCGGTGAGGGGATGCGGTGCGGGACTCGAGGTCACGTGAGCTTGACCTTCCGCGGCTTGCCGCGAACCATCAGCACCGGCACGGTGGTGCGGTGGCGGACCTCGTTCGCGACGCTGCCGCGCAGCAGATCCTGGACGCCCTTGTGCCCGTGCGTGCTCATCGCGACCAGGTCGCAGCCCTCGCGCTCGGCCGCCGCGGCGATCTCGCTTCCTGGGTCGCCGCCGGCGAGCACGCACTCGGCCGCGATGCCGGCCGCCTCGAGATCGTTGCGCCGCGCTTCGATATAGTCGCGATCGTCGCGCATCTCCGAGCTCTCGCGCAGCGCGAGCCCCTGCTGATTGCGCGCCGCCCATCCGTCGGCGACGTGGATCAGCACGACCGACGAGCTGCAGAGTCGCGCGAGCTCGCACACGTGCGCCATGATCGCGTCGTCGTAGTCGGAATGCTCGAGCGGAACCAGGATGCGTGCATACATGGCGGCGGGAGCGGAGGGTGACACGGTGGGCCGGGCTCGCCTAGGCGAACCACGCCCGCACCGTCTGGAAGAGCAGCCACACGTTGAGCGTGGCGATCACCGTCGCCACGAGGTACGCCAGCACCTTGAGCCAGACCGGGTTGACGAACTCGCCCATCTTGAGCTTGCTCGACGTGAACATTACCAGCGGGAAGACCGCGAACGAAAGC
The DNA here is from genome assembly GCA_036008805.1 of Gemmatimonadaceae bacterium. Lineage (GTDB taxonomy): Bacteria > Gemmatimonadota > Gemmatimonadetes > Gemmatimonadales > Gemmatimonadaceae > AG11. The sequence goes on along the minus strand of DASYMZ010000036.1, from coordinate 20,778 downwards.
TGCAGGCTGAGAACGACCTGGCTCAGGATGAGCAGCTTGGCGGTTCCGCTCACGCCGCCCATGATCGCCACGATGACGGCAGGAATGATGGCGATGAGCCGCGTGATCAACCGTCGCAGCCAGGGGCGGATTCGAATGTTGAGGAACCCCTCCATCACGATCTGGCCGGCGAGAGTGCCGGTGAGCGTCGAGTTCTGCCCGGAGGCGAGCAGCGCGAGGGCGAACATGGTGCTCGCTCCGGCGCCGAGGAGGGGGGTGAGCAGCTTGAAGGCGTCCTGGATCTCGGCCACTTCGGAATGGCCGGAGGTGTGGAAGCTGGCCGCGGCGACGATGAGGATGGCGGCGTTGATGAACAGCGCCATCGAGAGCGCGATGGTGGAGTCGATGAAGGCGTAGCGCACCGCCTCTCGCTTGCCCGCGGCGTTCTCGTCGTACTGCCGCGTCTGCACGATGGACGAGTGCAGATAGAGGTTGTGCGGCATCACCGTGGCGCCGAGGATGCCGATCGCGATGTAGAGCTTCTCGCGGTCGGCGAGGATGTCCGTGGTCGGGATGAAGCCCGCGGCCACCGCCGCGATGTTGGGCTGCGCGAGGAAGAGCTCGAAGGCGAAGCAGACGCCGACGGTCGCGACGAGGGTGATGACGAGCGCCTCGAGCACCCGCACACCCTTGTTCTGCAGGTAGAGCAGCAGGAGGACGTCGAGCGCGGTAATCGCGACGCCGACGGGGAGCGAGATGCCGAACAGGAGGTTGAGCGCGATGGCCGATCCGATCACCTCGGCCAGGTCGCAGGCGGCGATGGCGATCTCGCAGAGGATCCAGAGCGCCCAGACGACCGGAGTGCTGTAGTGGTCGCGGCACGCCTGGGCGAGGTCACGGCCGGTGACGATGCCGAGCTTGGAGGCGAGCCCCTGCAGCAGGACCGCCATCAGGTTCGAGATGAGGATGACGCTGAGCAGCGTGTACCCGAACCGCGATCCGCCGGCGAGGTCGGTGGCCCAGTTGCCGGGGTCCATGTAGCCGACGGCGACGAGATAGCCCGGACCGGCGAAGGCGAGGATCTTCCGCCATTTCCCGGCGCCCGCGACCGGGACGCTTCGATAGACCTCGGCCAGGCTCGGCGCGACGCGGGCTCGCCGCCAGCCCTCGTCGGGCGGTGTTGGTCGCCCGGCGTCGGGCGGCAGAAGTGGGTGGCGTGCGGACATGGTGCCTGCGTCGAGAGTGGCGCGAACTATTTAGGGTTGCCTAAACATATTTCGAGGCAGGCGATACGCAAGAGTTAGTTTGCGAGCTCGACTCCGTCCCCAGGAGTCCGTCCCAAGGAGTCCGTCCCAAGGAGTCCGTCCCAGGGAGTCCGTCCCGGGGTCGCCGGGGTTGCTCAGAACTCCCAGGTGAAGCCGGCGAGCGGCAGCCGAGGCCACTGCGTGATCTCTTCGGTGATCACGAGGACGTTGCGTCCATGGACTTCCACGCGCCTGAACAGCCCGCGCGCGTTCACCGTGCCGAGCAGGTTGTAGACCTCGCCGAAGATCGACACCCGCCCGCCACCGGTGTCGATGTACCGGGTCCAGCGCGCGTCCACTCGGTGGTAGGCGCGCAGGCGGATGCTGTTCAGCGCTCCCGGGGTGCGCTCAGAGTGGATCGAGAAGCGCTGCGGCGTGTTGGTGATGGTGTCGATCACCATGTCCGTCGGAGTGGCCGGCCAGCCGGAGTGCCACACCCCTCCGACACTCAGCCTCCACGCATTGCTCGCCGGCCGGAACGACCAATCGGCGTGCACGGCGTGACGCTGGTCCATGCTGCGCGGCACCATGCGTCCGCCGATGCTGTCGTCCGCCGACGCGAGCGCATAGCCGACGGACCAGTCGGTGCGGCGGCCGTTGGCTCGCGACGCCTGGAGCTCGAGCCCGCGATCACGCCCTCCTTCCCGGTCGACGCGAACGCGATCCCACGAGAGCTCGGGGAATAGCAGGATGTCGCCACCGACGTTGACGAACTCGGAGTGGCTGCGCGTTCGCCGGCGCTCGTAGCCCTCGATGCGGCCGGTGAGCCCGAACGGCAACAGCTGCTCGACACCGACGATGCGCTGTTCGGCGCGCTCCGATGGCGTGAAGGTAGACACGCCGTCCTGCGCCTGGAGGCCGAACAGCGCAGGCGACTGACTGTACCGTCCCCATGCCGCACGCAGCGTGGTGCCCGTCCGCGGCTCCCACGACGCGTTCAGTCGGGGGCTGAGGATCGATTCGTCCACGTGGGTGATGCGATCCCAACGCAGCCCGAGCTCCACCGTGAGCGACGGCAGGATCTGCACGCGCGGCGCGAGGTAGAGCGCGAGCTTGCTCGTGCGTGGTGCGGCGACGACCGCGGTGGTGTCGGTGCGGTCGGTGGACAGAGAATCGCGCGCGGCGACGGTGATCGCGCTGAAGTAGTCGTACGACGCGGACTCGCGCTTTGCGTCCAGCCCCCACTTGAGCAGGAAGCGCGGCGCCACGTCGAAGGTCCAGTCCTGACGGACGCCGGTCCGGTGCAACGAGCGATCGTCGTGGATCCTTTCCGGGAGGACTCCTGCCCCGGACAGGTTGCCGTTGCGCTGCCAGTCGAGCGATCCGACCGACGCCACGCTGCGCACCTTCAGCCGCGACGCGACGCCGATCTCCCAGGTGAGCCACCCGTAGCTGCTCGAGTAGTCGCTGAAGATGCTCGGCTCCTCGCTCTGCACGTAACGGAGATCGTCGTGGGCGCGAAGCGCATGCAGCGCGACGCGGCCTCCGCGCCCGAGGTCGTACTGCGCTTTCGCGAACAGATCGTAGTAGCGCGGCTTGATGGAGTCACGGATGTCGGTGAGCTTGAGCGCCAGGTCGAGGAACCCGGGCCGCGCGGAGACGAGCCACCCGCCCTTCCCTTTCGCGAAGCCGCCCTGCGAGGTGACCCGCGCGTTCATGAGGCTCACTCCGACCGACGTTCGCACGCGGTCGGTGCGTGGGTCAGCCGTCTCGAGGGTGAACACGCCAGAGAGCCGGTCGCCGTACTCGGCGGAGAACCCGCCGGTGGTGAGCGATGCGCTGCCGAGCGCCTGGATGTCCACGATGGAGAACGCACCGCCGACGTCCTTGAGGTGGAACGGCTCCACGAGCTCGAGTCCGTCGAGCGACACGTACAGCTCGTCGCCCGAGCCGCCGCGCACGCTGAACTTGGCGGAGAAGTCGTCGGCGGTCACGCCGGGGAGTCGCGATACGGCGCGATAGATGTCTTCGCCGATCTGCGGGATGGTTTCGAGCTGCTCGCGCGAGAGCGACTGCGGCGCGGCCAGGCTGCTCTGCAGGAGCCCGAAGTAGCCGGGCGTGACGATGATCTCGGACAGCGAGAGCGAGCCTCGCCGCATCCCGATCGCGACCGGCGTCTGATCCGCCGGTTCGTCGCTCACGTGGACCCTTGCGATCGCGACGGGCTCGTAGCCGAGCCGGTTCACCCGAATGGCGTAGTCGCCGGACGGCAGACGAATGTCGAAGGTGCCCGTCTGTTCGGAGTACGCGCTGAACCGCGTGCCCACCAGCTCGATGCGCGCGCCGGAGACGGGAAGGCCGGACTCGGCGTCCTGCACGGTGCCGCCGAGATGCGCCGACCTGACGACGCGCGGCGGGCGACGAACGAGCACGACGTGTCCGGACGGCGACACGAGCGCCTGCAGTGGAGATGCCGAGAGCACACGGTCGAGCGCAATGCGTGCCGCGAGTCGATCGGCGTTGAGGGTGGTGAGCCGATCGAGCCCGGGCAGCGAGTCGTCGAAGGTGATGCCGAAGGCGGCTTGTGCAGCGATGCGCGAGACGACGACTCGCAGCGGCGCCGTGATCGAGATCGACACGGGAGCGTCGAGCGCGCGCGCGGTCGCGCCGGGGCCGAGTGGGACGAATCCGGCGCGCCCTTCGGACTGCTGCGCCTCGACGACGGCGTGAGCGACCAGCAGCCCGATCGCCGACGCGCACGACGCGCGCAGCCATGCACGAGAGAGACGCCAGCGCACCGTCACTCGGCCCTGCGGATGACGATCGCGATGCCGTCGTTCGACCAGCGTGCGCCGACCGCGAGAGTGAGCGCGTCGAGCACGCTCGTGAGGGTCGCGTCGTGAAAGCGCGCCGACACGCGACGTCGTGCGAGCGCAGCGTCCGGCACGACGACCCGCACGTCGTAGCGCCGCCCGATCTCCATCGCGGCGTCGGCCAGGGTGAGCCCGTCTAGCACGAGCGCGCCCTCGGTCCAGCTCATCCATCGGTCCACGTCCACGTCGCTCACAACGGAGATGCGTCCATCCGGTTCGACGCGCCCGAGCTGGCCCGCGCCAAGCAGCAGGGCGCGCGCAGACCCGCCACCCGCGGCATCGCGCGCGAGCGCAACACTTCCCTGCGCGACGACGACCTGCGTCGGCGAGCCGTCGGCATATGCGCGAACGACGAACCGCGTCCCGATGTCCTCGGCGATCGTGCCGCGCGCCCGGACGCGGAAGGGACGCGACGCGTCGTGCACCACGTCGAAGTAGCCCTCGCCCTCCAGCTCCACGTCGCGCGAAGCACGGCCGAAGTCATCGGCATAGCGAAGCCGGCTGCCGGCATTGAGCACGACACGCGTTCCATCGCGAAGGGTGACGTGCGTCTGCTGCGCGCGCGCGGAGGCGACTTCGCGCACGACAGTGTGGCCGGTGCGCGACGACGGAGCTCGCGGTGCGCGCCACACCAATACGAGGATCGCGGCCGCGGCGATCGACGCGCCCGCGGCGGACAGCACGCGCCACGACGCGCGACGTCGCCGCGCCGGCACGTGCCCGCGCTCGAGCGCGAGATGGCTGGTCGACCGCTCGCCGGCGATGCGGCCGGACAGGCGCGACCAGGCGGCGTCGACGTTCCACGATTCGCCGGGCTGGCGCCGATCGGGCGCGGCATGTGCCCGCAGCTCGTCGAGCAGCTCCGCGTGGCGCGGATCGCTCGCCAACCAGCGCGTGAGCGCAGCCGCTTCCGATGGGGACGCGTCGCCGGCGAGATGCCGGTCGATGATGCGCCAGTCGATGGGGTCGGACAGGAGAGCCTCGGGTGAGCGTCACCGAGTGAGACAATCAGCGAGCGAGAAACCCCACGCCGCCTCGCGGCTCAGCGGTCGCCGATGCCGAATCGCTGTCGCAGCGCCTGGATGCCGCGCGCGAGTTGGTTCTCCACTCCCTTCAGCGAGATCCCCATGATCGCCGCGATCTCGGCGTGGCTCATCTGCTCCTGCCACCGCAGGCGCATGACCATCCGACATCGCTCCGGAAGGGACTCGATCGCCGAGTGGAGCCGGGTGTCTCGCTCCCGCACGTCGAGCGCGCGGTCGGCGGCGTGCGGCGCGCGATGGAGTGCGCGCACGTCGGGGAGCGCTTCGTCGCGCGCCCAGTCACGCTCGACGAGCTGGCGCTTGCGCATGTTGAGCGCGCGATTGCGCACGGCCGCGAAGAGGTACGCGCGCACGCTGCCGCGCAGCTCGAGCCTCGCGCGATCGGCCCAGAGGTGCGCGAAGAGATCCTGCACCAGATCCTCGGCGAGCTCCGCGTCGAGCAGGTAGCGGTAGGCGAACCGGCAGAGCGCCGCATAGTGGGCGCGGAAGAGCTGCTCGAACGCACCGACGTCACCCGCTCGAATGCGCGCTTCGAGCTGGGTGGACGGCGACGCGTCGAGGTCGGGAGCGCGGGTCACGGTGCGTGGGTGTCCCGGAACGCGCCGTTCGTTCCGCGGCGCTCACGAGGAGGTGCGCGAAGATGGGCGACGTCGGTCGTTCGTGCAACGCGGACTTGAGACTCATACCGGAACGGGTACGTTCCGGGCGACCGTCACCCACTCCGGAGCACGATGATCGAGACCATCGGCCAGATCGCGCTCACCGTGACCGACGTCGATCGCAGCGTTGTGTTCTATCGCGACACGCTCGGCCTCAAGTTTCTGTTCGCCCCGTCGCCGACGCTGGCATTCCTCGACGCCGGCGGCATTCGGCTGATGCTCAGCACGGGGGAGGGCGAGTTCACGCCCGGCTCCAGCACGGTGCTCTACTTTCGCGTGAAGGACATCGAGGCCGAGCACTCGGCGATCGCCGCGCGGGGAGCGACGTTCATCGACACGCCGCATCTCGTGGCGAAGATGCCGGATCACGAGCTGTGGATGTGCTTCTTGCGCGATGTCGACGGGAACGTGGTGGGGTTGATGGAGGAGAGGCGGTGACGCAGTTCGACGGTGATCGGTGATCGGTGATCGGTGATCGGTGATCGGTGATCGGTGATCGGTTACTGCCTCGGGACGCGGGAGCTTCCCGAGGTCGGCCGATCACCGATCACCGAAAACGGTTCACGGCCTCCGCGCGCCTACGCGCCCACGTACTCCAACAACTGCCGCAGCACTCGCTCCGTGAGCCCCCACACGGTGTACTCCCCGTGCTGGAACACACTCACCTCCTGCTCTCGTCCGCGCACCGTCACCTTCGCCACGCCCCACGCGGCCGGCGTGCGCAGCGCGGAGAGCGGAACCCAGAACGCTTGTGCGACCTCCTCGCTCGGCACGATCTCCACTTCGGCGCGGACGAGCGCGACGTACGGACGGATCACGATCGGCGGCAGATACGGAGTCCGCGGGCTGATGTCGTCGAGCTGGCCGAGCAGGCGGCCATCGCGCGCGATGTCGACGCCGGTCTCCTCCAACGTCTCGCGCACCGCGGTGACGGAGAGATCGTGATCGCCCGGCTCCATTCGCCCACCGGGACAGGCGATGTGGCCGCTCCACGGATCGCCCTCGGCTTCCGCGCGCTTGATCATCAGCAGCTCCGGCTCTCCGTCGGCCCGCGCGCGGAGAGCGAGCAGAATGGCCGCGAGACGCGCCGGCTCATCGAGCGTGACGGTGCGCGCCGGGTTCTCCGCGAGCGAGCGTATGAGCCGCACGACCAGCGGATGCGCGGCGAGCCGGTCCAGCTCCTCCGACGCGTTCATCGGCTCGGCAGCGCGAGGCGCTCGGCGAAGAAGCGCACCGTGCGCTCGATGACCTGCGTCAGCTCCGGGGACGGCGACGTCATCCCGTGCGCGACGTTGAAGGTGTGCGTGGCGCCCTCGATGGTGAGGAGCTCCGCGTTGTTTCCCGCTCGCTTCGCGAGCTCCTCGCCCTCGGCGACGTGCACCGTCTCGTCCGCGTCGCCGTGCACGATGAGCCACGGGCAGAGCAGGGTCTCCGCGGCGGCGCCCACGTCGAGCATCCCGTCGCCGTGCTCCGTCGCCTCGTCGAGGACGCGAGTGCGCAGCCGGAAGGTCTGCTTCGTGCGCGCGTTGGGCACCTCGAGATAGCCGCGCGCACGCCACTCGTCGGCCAGGTCATACGGCCACCGCTTCACCGTGCTGATCGCGGCCCACGTCGCGAGGGCGCTGATGTGCGTGTCGCGCGCGGCGCGCAGGATCGCGATGCCTCCGCCGCGTGAGTGTCCCCACAATCCGTGATGCGCTCCGAGCCAGCCTTCGCGTCCCGCGTGCGCGAGGACGATTCCCAGGTCGTGCAGCTCGCGCGTGTAGCTGTTCTCCTCGAACGCCTCGGCGTCGGTGAAGCTCTCCAGGTCCTCACCGATCCCGCTGCCGGAGAAGTTGAAGCTCACCACGCTGATCCCCGCGGCGGTGAGCCGATCGGCGAGATAGGGGATGAAGGCGAAGTGCGAGAAGCCCTTGAAACCGTGCACCTGCACGACGGTCGCCGTCGCGCCCGGCACCAGGCGCAGCTCGCCGCGGATCGTGCGCCCCGCGGCTCCTTCCAGATCGAAGCGCTCGGGCGCGATGGGCTGCGGTGCGCCCGGTGCGGTCATTCCTCGATGTCTCCCCCCGCCTCGACCCAGCCGCGAAATCCGGAGTCCAGCGACACGACGTCGGTGTAGCCCATCTCGCGCAGCGTCTCGGCGGCGAGCGCCGAGCGATTGCCCGCCGCGCAGTAGAGCACGATCGACGCGTCGCGCGGAATCTTCTCCTCGACTTTCGACTCGAGTCGTCCGCGGTCGAGGTGGACCGCACCGGGGATCATGCCGAGGTTGACCTCGTTGAGATCCCGCACGTCCACGAACGTGGTGCGTCCCTCGGCATGCAGCCGCAGCGCTTCCTTCGCATCGATCTGTCGCACGCGTGCCCTGGCTTCGGAGTAGAGGTCTTTGGCGGTCTTCATTCGTGCTCTCGCGGCATGAGGTCGACCTGGTGCACGAGGGAGGCCGCGTTCACGTCTGGTGTACGGTGAGGGTGCGCGCATCGGCGTCGAGCTCCGCGTTGGCGCCGAGCGGGATCGTCCACTGTTCGTGGATGTGTCCGATCGGCACGCCCGCGATAGCGGGGACGCCGGCGATCTCGGCCGCTCCGCGCACGAGGTCGTCGAGCGCCGTGCGTTCAATCTCGTGACCGGGCGTGGCTTCGGTGAAGTGGCCGACGACGAGCCCGGCGATCTGCGCGAGCGCGCCGCTGAGCGCGAGCTGGACCAACATCCGGTCGATGCGATACACCGGCTCGCCGATGTCCTCGAGGACGAGCAGCGCGTCGCGATAGTCGGGCGCGTACGGCGTGCCGGCGAGCGCGGCGAGCAGTGCGAGGTTCCCGCCGACGAGCCGGCCATGGGCGCGGCCGCCGCAGATCGTTCTCGCGCTGGCCGCGTGTCCGCACGGATCGCGATGCTCGATCACGGCGCGCTGCAGCGAGTCGCGAGAGAACTCCGTCAGTGCACCGCGCGCCGTAGGCCCGTGATAGCTCACGAGCTCGCACCGCGTGGCGATCGCGGCGTGAAGCGCGGTGATGTCCGAGAAGCCGATCAGCGCGCGTGGGCGCCGCGTGAGCGAGGCGTAGTCGATGTGGGCGAGCAACCGCATCGCGCCGTAGCCGCCGCGCACGCACCAGATCGCATCGATGCTCTCGTCGGCGAGCGCGGCGTTGAGATCGTGCAGGCGCTCGGCGTCCGTTCCGCCGAGGTAGCCGTGGCGCGCCATGACGTTGGCGCCAGGTACCGGCTCCCAGCCGAGCCGACGCGCGTTGTCGATCGCGCAGTCGAGCTCTGCGATTCCACCGAGAGGGCCGGCGGGAGTGACGAGAGCGACGCGAGCGCCGGCGGCGAGGGGTGGCGGGAGGCGCATCGCGGCAACGTAGAGAGCGCCTCTCGCGGAAGCAATGGCCGGTGACGAGCGCGAATTGCTGCGTTCGTGATGCTCGATCATTCGCCTCGTCCCGTGGCAAAATGGCATTCGATATGCCCCATCAATGCCAGCCTTTGAGCGGTCGGGCGGACGCTCCACCCGAGTGGCTCGAAGCGCGTCACCGTGACGGTGGAGGGACGACACATGACGGATCGAGACAGGAAGGACACGGGCTCGTCAGGGTCGGACAGGGAGCGGGACGAGAGGAGTGGCTCTTCGATGGGTGGCTCGCGCGGCGCAGCCGACGGATCGCAGGGTGGACTGAGCGGCAGCTCCGTGAGTGGCGGATCCGTCCCGAGCACTGGAGCGTCCGGGTCCTCGGGCTCGTCCGGCGGCTCGGGCACGACCGGCAATTCCGAGTCGTCCGGATCGTCGTCGAATCGTGGGAGGCAGGGCGGGATGAGCGCGTCGAGCGGACGCGGGGAGACCTCCGGCACCGACGATCTCGACGGCGACATCAGCCGTACGGGACAAAGCGGTCAGGGTGGACGCAGTGGGATGTCGGGATCGCCGAGCAGCACCAGCTCTTCGAGCGGCGGCAGTAGCGGCAGTAGCGGCAGTAGCAGTAGCGGCAGCGGCGGCAGTAGCAGCAGCGGCGGCTCTGGAGGCACCAGCAACGCGAACCGGTCCGACGAATCGAGTCGCGATCGATCGCGCTGATCACGAGCGCGACGAAGGGCGCTCCATCAGGAGCGCCCTTCGTCGTTCATCCGTCTAGTTTGCGCGGGTGTCCACGCTCGCCGCGACGCTGCTCGCCCTGCCCTGGGTCCTCGGACCACTCGTCGCGATCGTGCGCGGGCGACATTCACGCTCGCTGGACGAAGAGGGAGGCGCTCCGCCGAGCGATCCGCCGCTCGTCTCGCTGATCATCCCGGCGCGCGACGAGGCGCACAACATCCGCCGTTGTGTCGAGTCGGCGCTCGCCTCGGACTATCCGCGCCTCGAGGTGATCGTCGTCGACGATCACTCCACCGATGGCACGGGCGACATCGTGCGCGAGCTTGCCGAGCGTGACGCCCGGCTCCGTGTGATCGTGCCGCCCCCGCTGCCGGCGGGATGGTTCGGGAAGCAGTGGGCGTGCGCGTCAGGCAAGGAGGCGAGCGCGGGCGCGCTGCTCGGCTTCATGGACGCCGACACCGTGCAGTCGCGCGATCTGATCACGCGCGTGGTGAACGCGATGGACTCGCGCGGCGCCGACGTGCTCTCCGTCGCCGGCACGCAGGAGATGGGCACCTTCTGGGAGAAGCTCGTGCAGCCGCAGATCTTCGCGATCCTGCTGCAGCGATACGGCGGCACGGAGTCGGTGAACCGCTCGCGGTTCGCGTCGCAGAAGATCGCGAACGGACAGTGTCTCTGGCTGCGCCGCGCGGCGTACGACGCGCTCGGCGGTCACGCCGCGGTGCGCGACAAGGTGGCGGAGGATCTCTCGCTGGCGCAGATGTACTTCCGCGCGGGGCGCACGGTGTCGCTCGTGCTCGGGCTGCAGCAGCTCTCGACCCGGATGTACACGTCGCTGCGCGAGCTGGTGGAGGGTTGGGGGAAGAACGTGTATGCGGGGGGAGTGGACGCGATGCCGGCGGGGGCGTTGGGGCGCGCGGTGTTTCCGGCCGCGCTGATGCTGCCGGCGCTGTTCGGGCTCGTGCCTCCGCTCGTGTTGGTGCTGGGGATGCTCGGCGTAATGGGGCACGACGCGCTGCTCTGGGCGTCGATCGCGACGGGGGCGAATCTCGTCTGGTGGGCGCTCGTGTATCTCTGGCTGCGGGCGTCGCCGCTGTACGCTTTGCTGCATCCGCTCGGTGCGGCGGTGGTGCTGTACATCGCCGTTGGAGCGATCGCGCGTGGGCGACGGGTGCGGTGGAAGGGGCGGGAGTATCAGTCGGCGTAGGGCGCTGAGGGAGCGTCCAATCAGGGGCTCTTCGCGTTGTCCTTGGAGGTGACGATGAGGACCACCCCTGCGTGCGCACCCGGACCGAAGCGGGGGATCGCGGTCGCGTCCTTCAAGATCTGGATGGAGACGATCAACTTCGGGTCGATCAGCGCGAGGGCCTTGGCGGCCGCCTCCTGATCGATGGTGCTGTCCGGGCGCAGGCCCAGCGGCACATCGTCGACCACGTAGAGCGGAGGATGATCCCGAAAGCGCAGATTGCTCTGACAGATCACCACTCGCACCACGCGACCGCTCGCGGGCGACACGCGCCACGGAAGCGGCTTGATGGAGTCGAGCTTCGCGTTCGCGGGCGACGCCCGCTGCGTCACCGCCAGCCGTTGTTCGGGAGCGGGCGATCGCGGTGCGGCGGGAGATCGCGAACAAGCGATCGACAGTGCGATCACCACGGGCGCAGAGATGCGCATACTCAGGCGACGACAGAAGGCGAGTGGCATATCAACTCGACCACCGGCGGCGACTGAACGTCACCTCGGCCGTCGGCGCGAAACGCTGACGCTCGCACCAGAGCGGTGACGAGTGACATATCGTCCCGCTCTAGCATGCGCGGGTGCGAACACTCCGCGATGCCGCCGCGCTCCTCACCGCCGCCGATTCGGCCGACACCCTCCTCCCTCTCGCGATCGCGCTCGGCTTCGAGCCGGTCGCGCTGCCGCTCGACGAACACACGCGCGCGTCGCTCGGCATCCCCGACGAGGTCATCGACGCGCGCATCGTCCGTGGAACCGGCGCGCTCCGCGCACTGCTGATCGTCGCGTGCGCGGCGACCTCGCTGCGTGCGTTGCTCGCGCGGATCGCCGGCACCCTCGAGTCGCGCACCGGCTCCGTGCTCTGGCTGCTCGTCGCGTGCACCGAGGCGGGCGAGGTCGGGTTGGCCTGCTGGCCACCCGGCACACGCCCACCTCGCCTCGCCGCGCTCCTCGCTCGGCGAGAGCGCATCGTCGCGAGCGACGCGGAGGCACTGCGCTCGCTCGCCGCGGTCGGCGGCGGAGACGACCTGCTCGTGCACCTGCGCTGGTGCGAGCTGCTCGGGCGCGAAGCGCTGTCCCGCCGCTTCTATCGCACGCTGGAGCAGCGCGTGAGCGCGCTCGCGGAGTCGCTGCCGCGGATGCCCGACGACGATCGCTCGGAGCTCGGGCTCCTCGCCGCCTCACGCCTCCTCTTCCTCTCGTTCCTGGAAGCGAAGGGCTGGCTCGATGGCGATCGCGGATTCCTCGCCTCACGCTTCGACGCGTGCATGGCGCGCGGCGGCGCGTTCCACCAGCGCGTGCTGCTGCCGCTCTGGTTCGGAACTCTCAACACGCCGCTCCATCGCCGAGCGCGCGCGGCGCGTGCGTTCGGCGCGGTACCGTTCCTGAACGGTGGCCTGTTCGCCAAGACGCCGCTCGAGCGACGCCATGGCCACGCGCGCCTCTCGGACGAGTCGCTCGGCGCGTTCTTCGCCGAGGTGCTCGGCGCCTACCGGTTCACCGCGCGGGAAGAGCAGGCGCACTGGTCGGAGGCGTCGATCGATCCCGAGATGCTCGGCCGCGCCTTCGAGTCGTTGATGGTCGCGCGCGAACGGCGCGTGTCGGGCGCGTTCTATACTCCGCAGCCGCTGGTCGCACACGTCGCCGATGCGGCCCTCGCCGCGCGCTTTCGCGAGATCGGCTTGCCCGAGCGTACGATCACCGCCGCGCTCGCGGGCGAGCCGCTCGATCCGGACGGCGCGAGCGCGCTGCGCCGTGAGCTCTCGACGCTCGCCGTGCTCGATCCGGCGTGCGGCTCGGGTGCCTTCCTCGTCTACCTGCTCGAGCGCATCGCCGCCATGCTCGTGCTCACCGGCGACCCACGCGAGATCGCCGAGGTGCGACGCACGGTGCTCGCGCGCTCGATTCACGGCGTGGACATCAACCCGACCGCCGTCTGGTTGTGCGAGCTGCGACTCTGGCTGTCCGTCGTGATCGAGAGCGCCGAGACTCGGATGAGCGCGGTGCCGCCCCTGCCGAATCTCGATTGCAACGTGCGTGTCGGCGACGCGCTCGCGGGCGATGCCTTCGACGAACCTCCGCCCCTCGTCGGACCGCCGGCGGCGCTCGCCCGCCTGCGCGACCGCTACGTGCGTGCCTCCGGTGTGCGGAAAGCCCCGCTGCGCCGCGCGCTCGAGCGCGAGGAACGACGGCGCGCGCTCGCCGTGGTCGATCGACAGATCGCCGCCCTGCGCGCGGATCGGCGCGAGCGGTTGATCGCCGGCCGGAGCCGCGACCTGTTCGGCGAACGCGTGGGACGTCGCTCGGCGGACCGGCTCGAATCGCGCGAGCTTCGCAACCGCGCGCTCGCTCTGAGACGCGAGCGCCAACGACTCGCCGACGGAGGGGCGCTCCCGTTCGGCTTCGCGTCGCACTTCGGGCACGTCCACGCGAGAGGCGGATTCCAGCTCGTCGTCGCCAACCCACCATGGGTGCGGCTGCACAACATTCCCGCTGCGTCGCGCGCCGGCCTGCGCGCGCGGTTCCGGGTCTTTCGCGAGGCGGCGTGGACTGCCGGCAGCCGAAGCGCCGGCGCGGGACCAGGCTTCGGCGCGCAGATCGACCTCGCCGCGCTCTTCGCCGAGCGCAGCGTCTCGCTCGCTGCGCCTTCGGGCGTGGTCGCGCTGCTCGTGCCGGCCAAGCTCTGGCGATCACTGTCGGGTGGCGGCGTGCGAGCGCTGCTCTCCAGCACGACCCGGATCGCTCAGCTCGAGGACTGGTCCGACGCACCGTGCGCGTTCGACGCGGCCGTCTATCCATCCGTCGTCATCGCCGCTCGCGGGCTGCCGAGTGGCGCCGAGCTGCGTGCCGGCGTGCGGCGGCGCACGTTGGCCGTGGAGTGGTCGGCAGCGGCGGATTCCGTTCGACTCCACCGGGACGACGACGCCAGTCCATGGCTGTTGATGCCGCCCGAGGTGCGACGAGCGTTCGATGCGCTCGCGCATCAAGGCCGGCCGCTCTCCGAGAGCGCGCTCGGCCGCCCGACACTCGGCGTGAAGTGCGGCTGCAACGACGCGTTCACAGTCGAGCTGCTGTCGTGCGAGCCGGCGTCGGCGTGCGTGGAGCATCGCGGACGCCGCGGCGTGGTGGAGCGCGAGCTGCTCCGGCCGCTGCTTCGTGGAGAGTCGGTGACGCCGTGGCAAGCGCACGCGAGCCCGAGCACCATCGTCTGGACGCATGGCGCCGAGGGGCCGCCGCTCGAGCGGTTGCCCTCGCATGCGGCGCGCTGGCTCGCACCCTGGCGAAGCCGTCTCTCGGCACGCGCCGATCTGCGCGGCTCGCGTGCGTGGTGGTCGCTCTTTCGCACGGAGGGCGCGGATCCCTGCACCGCCCGAGTGGTCTGGAGCGACTTCGGTCGCATCCCACGCGCGGCGATCTTGCCGGCCGGAGATCCGACCGTCCCGCTCAATAGCTGTTACGTCCTTCCCTGCCCCGACCCGATCGACGCGCTCGCGCTCACCGCGCTGCTCAACTCCGCGCTCGCCGCGGCGTGGCTGAACGCCGTAGCCGAGCCTGCGCGCGGCGGATGGCATCGCTATCTCGCCTGGACGGTGTCGCTCCTGCCCATCCCGCACGACTGGGCGCGTGCTCGCCACGAGCTTGCCCCGCTTGCCGAGCGGGCCCTGCTCGGCTCCATCCCGACGACGAGCGAGCTCCTCTCGGCGGCGTGCAGAGCGTATCGCGTGAAACAGGCGGAGATCGACCCGCTGCTCGCGTGGGCGCACGATGCGTGAATCGATGACGGATGCACTCGTCAGCCCCGCGCGCCAAGCTGGCTCCGAGCCGTGCGCGAATTCGCCGGGCGCGCGTTCGCATCTCGAGGGAGCGAAGCTTCGCGCCGCTCGCGCGCGATTCGCCGACGCGCTCGGCGAGCGCTCCACCGACTCTGCCGTGCTCGGGTCGATCGTGCTGCGGCCGGACCAGCTCGTCGCGTTGCGGCGCGTGCGTACGGGTCTCTCCGCCGACGGGGGATGCCTCCTGGCCGACGACCCTGGCACTGGGAAGACGTACATCGCGCTCGCAGCGGCGCGCGACTGGCGCGATCCGCTCGTCGTCATTCCTGCCTCACTGCGATCGACATGGATGGAGGCGATGAAGCGCGCGGGGGTTTCTTGTGCGCTGGTCACCCACGAGGCGCTGAGCCGAGGTGCGCTGCCAGACCCGCGATGCGACGGCATCGTCGTGGACGAGTCACATCGCTTCAGGCCCACCTCGCGCCGGCATGCGGCGCTCGCCCGCATCGCGCGCGATGCGCCCGTGCTCCTGCTCTCCGCGACGCCGCTGCAGAATCGACCGCCCGAGCTCGCGGCGCAGCTCGCGCTCTTTCTCGGTGAAGGGGCGTATCACCTCGAGTCGGCCGCACTGGCGCGCTACGTCGTGCGAGGAAGGACGACGGCCGCGGCCGAACTGCCGGCCGTTGCTCCGCCGCGATGGATCGCCGTGCGCGCCGACGACGGCGACGTGCTTCGCGGCATCCTCGCACTTCCTCCACCGCCACGCGCCGTCGACATGGGCGACGGAGGCGCCCTGCTCGCCATCTCGCTCGTGCGCGCATGGGCGTCGAGCCGAGCGGCGCTGCTCGCCACCCTGCGGCGCCGGAGGCGCACGCTGGTCGCGATGGAGCAGTGTCGAGAGGAAGGACGCGTTCCGACTCGTCGCGAGCTCCGCGCCTGGACGGGCGGCGACGGCGTCCAGCTCGGCTTCGCGTCGCTGCTGGCCGAGTCGTCCATCGATTCCGACGCTGCGCGGCATCTCGCCGCAGCTCTCTCGGCGGAGCGCGGTGCGCTCGATGCGCTGCAGACGCTGCTTGCCCAGATCGAGGACCCGGACATCGAGCGCGCGGCGGCGTTGAGGCGTCTGCGCGCCGCGCATCGCGGCGAGTCGATCCTCGCCTTCAGCGAATCGGCCAGCACGATCGGCGCGTACTTCCGCGCCTTGGGTGCCGACGCCGGGGTCGGGATGCTGACGGCGCGCGAGGCGCGCATTGCGAGTGGCCGGATCGGACGTGACGAGCTGCTCGCGCGGTTCGCGCCGCGCGCGCAGGGCGTACGTGCGCCGCCCGAGCGCGAGCGGGTGACGCTGCTGCTCACAACGGATCTGCTCTCCGAGGGCGTCAATCTGCAGGACGCGTCGGTCGTCGTGCATCTCGATCTGCCGTGGAACCCGGCTCGCCTCGCGCAGCGAGTTGGTCGGGTGCGGCGGCCTGGTGGCGCGGCGGAGGTGTTCGGCTATCTCATGGCCCCGCCGGCGGGGTCGTCGCTGCTGCTGCGCGCGGAGGCTCGGCTTCGCGCGAAGCTCGCGCAGGCGGAGCGAACGATCGGGCGAGGGTTGGAGGTGATGCCGGCGTTGGGTCTCGTTCGTGGAGCGATCGAGCGTGAAGAGCTCACGCGCGCAGAGACAGAGAGCAGAGAGCGCCTGGACGGAGCGCCAGAGCAGGAGGCGAGCCCTCCGGGCGCCGAGGCCCGCCAACCCGCGACGCAGTCATCCGACGCGGAGCTTCGCGGCGAGATCGATCGCTTGCTCGCGTCGTGGCGGCGGCGCGCTCCCTCGCTGGATCATCGCACACCGGCGCACCCGGATCGCACATCACGGTACTCGGCGGCGCAGGCGAGATCCGAACGCAGCGATGGAGCTCATCCGCACTGCATCGTCGCGGCCGTGCGATCCGACGTCCGTGGCTGGCTCGCCGCGCTCGACGACGGCCGAATCGTCGCGAGCCTCTCGCCATGCGATCGCGAGAGTGCAGCACGCGGCGGCGACGAAGATGTCTCGGCGCACGTCGCATGGATGGACGAGGATCCGTCACTCGTCGCGCATGCTCTCCGCTCGGCCGACGGCGATCCTGCCCTGATGACGGATCACGAGCTCGCGCACCTACGAGCGGAGGTGGATCACTGCCTCACCCGCGACTGGATCGCCCGCTCCTGCGGCGGAACCGTCGCGGCACCCACGCTGCGGCGAACGGTTCGGCGCCGGCTGGACGCGGCCATGCGTGCCGTCGCTCGCCACCGCCGTGCACACGCCTTCGCGCTGGCAGCACGGCTGCGCGACCGGCTCGACTCGCCGATGCCGCTCGGCACCGAGCGGGCCCTCGTGAAGCACGCCGCGGCGCGCGCCAGCGCATCGGCGAATGACGGAGAGGAGTGGATCGTCGCGGCGCTCGCGCTGGTCGAGCGTTCGAGAGCGCCGAGCGCGCGTCAGCTCGCGCGACGGAGCGAGGCGACCGCGATCATCGTTCTGGGCCCCGGGTCATGATCTCGTCGACGACCGCTACGCCTCGAGCCGCTGCATCCTCCACGCTCCAACGCCCAACCCGACGAGACCCAACGCGAGCGCCACGCCGATGGAAGCCACGGGCACTGCGCCACCCTGCCACGCGCGCGGATCCGCGAACGCCCAGGGATCCCACGCGGAGAGCATTCCCATCGAGTGCGTCACCGGTAGCTGCAACTGAAAGCGACCGTGCGGCTCCAGCTCGAGGGCGCCAAGCACGAGCGCGATCGCGAGCACGGAGTAGCGCGCCAGTCCGAGCGCGCCGATCGTGACGGCGACCCACACCGACGCCGCGGCGATCACCCCGACAGATCGCACGAGAAGGGGGGACAGCTCGAGCGGCTGCGACCAGTGTCGAGCGCCGATCGCGAACACGATCAGCACGAAGAGCTGCACGGCCGCCACCGCGGCGACGAACGAGCCGGCGTGCGCGAGCAGCCATCGCCGCCGCGAGATCGGGAGCGCGAGGGTATACGCGAGCTCGGTGCCGGGACGCATCAACCGCCCCGAGGCGCTCACGATGACCGCGATGAGCAGGAAGAGCGCGCTCGGCCCAGGAAGCTGGAACCACGTCGCCTCGACGTAGCGTGAGTAGCTCGCGAAGTGGATGGCGTCCTTCCGCTCCGGACCGTACGACCACGCCACGAGAAACGCCGGCAGCGCGACGAGCATCAGCGCGGCGAGCAGGCGCCACCGCAGGCTACGCCAGATCGTCGCGAGCAGCATCGGCGTCACCGTGGGTGATCGCGAGATAGATCTCGCGCAATGTGAGCGGACGCTCGCTCGTCACCTCGGCGCCGAGCATGCGCAGCCGCTCCACGACGACGTCGGCGTCGGAATGCACCAGCATTCGCGCGTGCTCGCCAAAACGCGTCACGTGCGCGACCTCCTCCCACGTCGCCAACCGGTCGACGACCGGATGACCAGCCACCTCGATCGTGCGCCAACCCGCGCGCAGGTCGTCGAGGTCGGCTTGCACGAGCGCGCGTCCGTCCTGCATGACGACGACGCGATCGCAGATGCGCTCGACTTCCTCGAGCCGATGGGTCACGAGCAGCACCGTCGCGCCGTCCGCGGCGGCGATCGCGAGCTCCGAGAGCGCGTCGTCCACCGCTTCCGGATCGAGGCCGGTGGTCGGCTCGTCGAGCACGAGGAGCGACGCGCCGCGCGCGAGGGCGACGAGCAGGAGCAGCCGGCTCTGCGTTCCGGACGACAGCTCGCGCAGTCGCGCCCGGCCGTCGATGCGCCACCGCGCCATCAGCCTCGCCGCGCGCGCGGCATCCCATCGCTCCGACCAGCGCGCCACCCGCGCCACGAACCGCTCGGCGCGCATCCAGCCGAAGATCGCGCGCTCCGCGGGCACGAACGACACGCGCTCGCGAATGGCCAGCGAGTCGCGCTGCGCGTCGAGACCGAACACCTCCGCCGATCCGGACGTCGCGCGAGCGAGGCCGAGGAGGATCTTCACGGCGGTCGTCTTACCCGCGCCGTTCGGTCCGAGCAGGCCGGTGATCCCGCCTGGCGGCACGGAGAAGTCGAGCCCCGCCAACGCCGAGTGCTCCGTGCGGCGACCCAGCCGGGAGAACCGGCGATAGCGTTTGACCAGCGCATCGGTGCGGATCGCGTCGGTCAACGCTCGCGCTCCGACTCGGCGCGCTCGCGCAGCGCCTCGGCCGCGATGTCGGCCAGCTCGTCGGTGGTGTAGCCGAGCGCTCGCCCCTCTGCCCAGAGCTGATCGATGAACGCCTGGAGTCGCCGGCGCCGCTCCTCGTCGCGCAGCTTCGACTTTCCGTAGGTGACGTACCAGCCGCGGCCCGGCACCCCCTCGAGCAGACCGGCGTGCTCGAGCTCGCGGTAGGCGCGGACGATCGTGTTCGGGTTGACCACCAGCTCTCCGGCGAGCTGCCGCACCGACGGGAGCTGGGCTCCGTGCGCGAGCGCCCCGGTCGCCACGGCGTGTTTGATCTGCCGGACGAGCTGAACGTAGATGGGCTCCCCCGAGTCGGGGCGGACGTGAAACATCTCACAGCCTCCGGCGTACTGTGTTACTGTTATGATACAGTACGTTCACCCCCGACGCCATACCTCGATGCCTTCCCACACCGGCAACCCCTCCCACGCACGCGGGTCCCATTCTGCTCGTGCACCGCGGCTGAACGCCATCGCCACCGCGCTTCTGATGTCGCTCATCGCGGTCGATTCGGTACATGCGCAGAAGAAGATCTCCATCTCAGTGCACGAGGACGCCCCCGATTCGGTGACGTTCATCGTGCCGCGTGAACAGTACGACGTTGCGAACGCGAAAGTGCGATCGCGGGACCGGAGCGTGACGCTGCTCCTGACCGACACGACGCTGGTGCTCCAGCTCTCCCAGCGTGGGATGGACCGCGTGGAGACCGGCGTCAGCGAGGCGAAGTCGGATGCCGGCCTCGGCGCCCGGCTCGTCGCCCGGATGTTCGGCGCCGGACTCACCGAGCTCCTCGACCACGGCATCGCCTATCGGCTCTCGGCGCTCCGCTCGGCCCGCGCCGACGGACACCGCCTCGTACTCGAAGATCACGCGGGGCACCGCGTGTTCGAGAACGTCGAGGTAAATGGAACGCACCTGCTCGAAGACCTCGAGCCGAGGGACGCGGAGCGCTTCGCCGAGAGCGTGAACCGGGCGCTCAAGCGCGTGCGCTGACCGGCCACAGCGGATGCGGCCGGCGCGCAGTCGCGCCGTCAGTGCAGCGCGACGTTCCCTCCGCCGAGCGTGCCGGCGGGCGGGGCGGAATCGGGCGCACCGGGCTCCGAGTCGAACAGGACCACCCCCGTCGAGAGATTCCAGAGCTTCACGCGCACGCGGTCGATGCGGTCGCCGGCGACCTTTCCGTCGCGCGCGGCGATCAGGAATCCGACCGGCGTCCCATTCGCGAGCCGGCCGCTTCCTCTGACGTTCGCGACGGCGCCCTGCACCACCATCCAGTCGAAGCTCGTGCCCTCCACCGCGTAGATGGCGCCCTGCGCCGCGAGCAGCGTCACGATGCCGCTCGGCGTGGAGCGGCCAGCATATCGCACGTCCACGCCGAACGTCGTCTTCGCGCCGGCGGTGTTCGTGATCCAGCCAGCGCCGGTGAGCCGGCCCGCTGCCGCGTCGTACACGATGATCGACGCGTGCGTCACTGCGCTCGCGCCCTCGTCGTCGCGCACCGTGACCGTCACGCTGTAGAAGCCGGCCGCCGCGTACGCGTGCGTCGCACTCGCTGACGTGGCGGTGCCGGCGTTCACCGTCGAGCTCTGGCCGTCGCCCCACGCGATCGCCGCGTCGTGGGTGTCGGCGGCGCCGGCGTCGGTGAACGACACCGT
>DASYMZ010000035.1:0-18200 GCA_036008805.1 Gemmatimonadaceae bacterium | reverse complement strand
CTACACCGTGTTCGACCTCGGCAAGCAGGTGCCGGTGAACACGATCATCGAGAAGGCGCTCGAGGTTGGCGCGGACGCGATCGGTCTCTCCGCGCTGCTCGTGAGCACGAGCAAGCAGATGCCGCTGTGCGTGCAGGAGCTGGACAAGCGCGGCATCCACATCCCGGTGCTGATCGGCGGCGCGGCGATCAACCGGCGCTTCGGCCGACGCGCGATGTTCGTCGAGGGCGAACGCGCGTACGACTCGGGCGTGTTCTACTGCAAGGACGCGTTCGAGGGCCTCGAGACGATGGACACCCTGCAGGACAGTCCCGAGAAGAGAAGCGCGGCGATCGAGCGGCTGCTCGACGACGCACGCAAGGACGTGTTCCTGCACGGCAACGTGGGGAAGGACAAGGCGCAGGGCGTCTCGGGTGGCGAGCGGAGCGACGTGTCGCACGACCACGCCGTGCCGGCCGCACCATTTTTCGGGACGCGGGTGCTCGACGCTCCGCTGAACGAAGTGTTCGAGCTGCTGGACCTCGACGAGCTGTTTCGGCTCCAGTGGGGCGCGCGCGGCTCGGGCCCCGAGTACGAGCGGCTCGTGCGCGAGGAGTTCACCCCCACCCTCGAGCGACTGAAGGCGGAGGCGCTCACCGACGGCTGGCTGCAGCCGCGTGCCGTGTACGGCTACTTTCCGGCGCAGAGCATGGGGAACGAGCTCGTGGTCTACGAGCCGGAGCCGTACACGCGCGATGGATCGCTGGTCGAGACGGCGCGCTTCCACTTTCCGCGTCAGGAAGGTCGTGAGCGTCTGTGCGTCGCCGACTACTTCCGTTCGTCGACGAGTGGCGACGTGGACGTGGTCGCGTTCCAGATCGTGACGGTCGGCGACGAGGCGACGCGCCGGTTCGAGGCGATGCAGGCGGCGGGCGAGTACAGCGAGGGGCTCTACTCGCACGGCCTCGCGGTCGAGGCGGCGGAAGCGGTGGCCGAGTGGGTGCATCGGCGGATCCGTCGTGAGCTCGGCGTTCCGGGCGGCCGAGGCAAGCGATACTCGTGGGGCTACGGCGCCTGCCCCGACCTGGAGGATCACGGCACGCTGTTCAAGATCCTTCCCGCCGAGGAGGCGCTCGGCATGGAGCTCACCAGCGCCTACCAGCTCATGCCCGAGCAGAGCACGGCGGCGATCATCGTCCATCATCCGCAAGCGAAGTACTACGCCGTGCGCACCGCCGAGAGCGCGGGCGTCTGACCGTTTCTCGCTCGTCGTTCCACTGGAGGCACCAATGACCTCACTCGCGCTCGCACGCCTGACCGACCCCGAATCGCTCGTGCTCTTCGACGGCGCGATGGGGACGATGCTGTACGCGAAGGGAGTGTTCATCAACCAGTGCTACGACGAGCTCAACGTGCGCGCACCCGATCTCGTGCGCGACGTGCACCGTGCGTACGTGAAGGCGGGCGCCGAGGTGCTGGAGACGAACAGCTTCGGGGCGAACCGGTTCAAGCTCGCGCAGTTCGGGCTGCAGACGCAGGTGTTCGAGCTCAATCGCCGGGCGGCGGAGCTGGCGCGCGAGGCGGCCGAGGCGGGGCGCGACGTGCTCGTCGCCGGCGCGGTCGGACCGCTCGGCGTTCGGCTGGAGCCGTTCGGCCCGACGTCGAGCGACGAGGCGCGTGCCGTCTTCCGCGAGCAGATGGAGGGGCTCAAGGCGGGTGGCGCCGATCTCTTCATCCTCGAGACGTTCGGCGATCTCCACGAGATTGGCCAGGCGATCGCCGCGGCGCGCGAGGTGGATCCCGCGATGCCCGTCGTCGCGCAGATGACGATCGGCGCGGACGGGCTCACGCCGTACGGCGCGACGCCGGAAGACGTCGCGCGTGCGCTCGACCGGTTCGGCGCGGACGTGATCGGGTTGAACTGCTCGGTCGGCCCGCAGACGATCCTCGACGCGATCGA
The DNA here is from genome assembly GCA_036008805.1 of Gemmatimonadaceae bacterium. GTDB lineage: Bacteria > Gemmatimonadota > Gemmatimonadetes > Gemmatimonadales > Gemmatimonadaceae > AG11. Next base: position 16,261 of record DASYMZ010000035.1, on the reverse strand, counting down.
GAAGATGGTGCCGTTGACCCACAAGAAGCTCAGCGCGCAGCCGAACGCCGGCATGCCACGCGACGTGGGCGGCCGGAGCATGTACATGGCGAGCGCCGAGTACATGGCCGAGTACGCGCGCCATCTCGTGCACGCGGGGGTGAAGGTCGTGGGTGGATGCTGCGGCACGACGCCGGAGCACATCCGCTCGATGTGCGAGTACGTGCGCCCGCTCAGCCCGCGGTTCGCGCATCCGGATGGCGGCGTGTCTGCCGTCGCCGCGCCGCCGGTGCTGCGCGACATCACGCACCGCGCACCGGACGTGGAAGCGGTGCCGCTCGCCGCGCGCTCGAAGTGGGGCGCGAAGCTCGCGTCGGGCGCGTTCGTCACCTCGGTGGAGATCGTCCCGCCGCGCGGCGTCGATGCCACGCGCATGCTCGCCGACGTGCGCAAGCTGAAGATCGCGGGAGTCGACGCAGTGAACGTCCCCGACGGACCGCGCGCACAGAGCCGGATGGGCGCGCTGCTCACGTCGCTCCTCATCGAGCAGCAGGTCGGCATCGAGACGGTGACGCATTACGCGTGTCGCGACCGCAACCTGCTCGGGATGCTGAGCGACTTGTTGGGAGCCGCAGCGATAGGGCTGCGGAACTTGCTGCTCATCACCGGCGACCCGCCGAAGATGGGACCGTACCCGAGCGCGACGGCGGTGTTCGACATCGACGCGATCGGTCTGACGAACCTGGTGCGCAACCTCAATCACGGACGCGATCCGGGCGACAACGCGATCGGCGCGCCGACGCGGTTCGTCATCGGCGTCGGTGTGAACCCGGCGCCGATCGACCTCGATCACGAGCTGAAGCGCTTCGCCTGGAAGGTCGAGGCGGGCGCCGAGTTCGCCGTGACGCAGCCGGTGTTCGACGCCGCGCAGCTCGAGAACTTCCTGCGGCGCACGGAGGGGCAGCGTCCGCCGATCGTCGCCGGCATCTGGCCGCTGGTGAGCGTCCGCAACGCGGAGTTCCTCGCCAACGAGGTGCCCGGTGTGAGCGTGCCGCAGCACGTCATCGACCGGATGCGCAAGGCGAGCGAGAGATCCAAGGAGCACGCGATCGCCGAAGGGCTCACGATCGCGCGCGAGATGCTCGACCGCGTGCGGGACGGCGTGCAGGGCGTTCAGGTCTCGGCGCCATTCGGCAAGGTGGAGCTGGCGCTCGAGGTGTTCGGCGATTCGCTGCACACCGATGCGACCACCGCGTCGGCGATGACCGCGGCGGCGCTCGGCTAGGCGCTGCCGCGGTCATCGCCGACGCCGTCGCTCACGCCGGCAGCTCTCCCGGCCGCGCCGCCGGGATGTCGCCCGTCACCTCGCGCTGCTCTTCCTCCTCGCGTGCGAGCCGGCCTTCGATGCCCCGATTGAGACCGTCGAGATAGGTGTAGAACACCGGCGTCACGTACAGCGTGATGAGCTGCGAGAACACCAGCCCGCCCACCACCGCGATGCCTAGTGGCCGGCGCGAGGTGGCGCCCGCGCCGGTGCCGAGCGCGATCGGCAGCGTGCCGGCGATCGCGGCGACCGTCGTCATCATGATCGGGCGGAACCGAACGTGCGCCGCCTCGACGATCGCCTCCGCCGCCGGCTTGTGCTGCTCCCGCTCGGCGGCGAGCGAGAAGTCGATCATCATGATCGCGTTCTTCTTCACGATGCCGATGAGCAGGATGATGCCGACCATCGCGTAGACACTGAGCTCCTGGTGTGTGATCCAGAGCGCGAGCAGCGCGCCGAACGCGGCGAATGGCAGTCCCGAGAGGATCGTGAGCGGATGGATGAAGCTCTCGTACAGCACGCCGAGGATCACGTAGATCACGAACACGGCGAGGACGATGAGCACCATCAGTCCGGCCTGCGTGGATTGAAACACCTGCGCCGTGCCGGAGAAGCCGGTGGCGATGTCGGCGGGGAGCGTGCGCGCGGCGAGCTGCGCGACCGACGCCGAGGCCGTTCCCAGCGCGACGCCCGGCCGCAGGTTGAACGACATCGTCACCGACGGCACCTGGCCCGAGTGGCTCACCGCGGTGGGGCCTGCGCTCCGGCTGAGCGTGGCGACGGTGCCGAGCGCGATGAGCGTTCCGTTCGACGACGGAACGTAGAGCTGCCTGAGCGCCGCGATGTCGTGCTGGTACTGTGGCATCAGCTCCATGATCACCCAGTACTGATCGCTCTGGCCGTAGATCGTCGACACCTGCCGTGAGCCGTAGGCGTCGTAGAGCGAGCTCTCGATCGCGTCGGCGGTGATGCCGAGCGCGGCGGCGCGGGTGCGGTCGATCTGCACGTCGACCTGCGGGTTCGAGAGCTGCAGGTCGCTCGTGACGTCCATGAGATCCGGCGACTGCTGCGCCGCGTCGACGAGCTTCTGCGCCGCGGGGTAGAGCGCGGCCAGGTCGGACGACTGCATGGTGAACTGGTACTGGCTGCGCGAGCTGCGACCGCCGATCTGGATGGCGGGCGGCACCTGCATGAACACCTGCACGCCCGGGATGCGCGAGAGCTTCGGCCGCAGCTCGGCCACGATCTCGTCGGCGGTGAGCCGGCCGCCCGGCTTGAGGCTCATCAGGATGCGCCCCTCGTTCGTGGAGCCGCCTCCGCCTCCGCCGCCGATGGACGACATGAAGTGCGCGACGTTCGTGTCGCGCTGGACGATCGCCGACACCTGCTGCTGGTACTGCGCCATCCGCTGGAACGACGTGCCCTGTGCGGCGACCACGTTGGCGCTGAGCTGCCCCGTGTCTTCCGTCGGGATGAAGCCGGTCGGGACCTGCTTGTAGACGAGATACGTCCCGACGAGCACGAGCGCGGAGAAGACGAGCACGAGCCGGCGGCGGCGCATCGCCCAGTCGAGCGTCCACGAGTAGTGGTGCAGCAGCCACTCGTAGCCGCGCTCCGTCGCCTGGTACAGTCGGCCGTGCACGTTGCCCGACTGCGGACGCAGGAAGAGGCTCGAGAGCATCGGCGTGAGCGTCAGCGAGATCACCCCCGACATGACGATCGCCACGGCGATCGTGACGGCGAACTCGCGAAAGAGCCGGCCGACGATGCCCCCGAGGAAGATCAGCGGGATGAACACCGCGGTCAGCGAGAGCGTCATCGAGAGGATCGTGAACCCGACCTCGCGCGCGCCGTCGATCGCGGCGCGCACGGGCGGTTTGTGCATCTCCAGATGGCGCACGATGTTCTCGAGCATCACGACCGCGTCGTCGACGACGAAGCCGACCGCGAGGGTGAGCGCCATGAGCGAGAGATTGTCGAGCGAGTAGCCGAGCATGTACATCACGGCGAAGGTGCCGAGGATCGACATCGGCAGCGCGAGGCTCGGGATGATCGTCGCCCAGAGGTTGCGCAGGAAGACGAAGATCACGAGCACCACGAGCACCAGCGTGATGATGAGCGTGGTCTTCACGTCCGAGACCGACGCCTGGATGCTCTGCGAGCGGTCGAAGAGGAGCTGGAGCTTCACGTCGCCCGGGATCTGCGAGCCCATCGAGTCCACCGTGGCGCGCACGCGCTGCGCGACCGCGACGGTGTTGGACCCGGGCTGGCGCTGCACGGCGAGGACGATGGCGCGCTGGCCGTCGAACCACGACGCCGTCTGATTGTTCTGCACGTCGTCGAGCACGCGGCCGAGGGTGCCGAGCGGAACGCTCGCGCCATTGCGATAGGCGACGCTGAGATTGCGGAAATCGCTCGCGTTGGTGAGCTGCCCGTTCGCCTGCACCGTGTACGACGTGGACTGGCCCTGCAGCACCCCCGTGGGCCGATTCGCGTTCTGCGCGCTGATCGACGACGACACCGCCTCGAGGCTCAGCTTGCGATACGCGAGCGCGGTGGGATCGAGCTGGATGCGCACGGCGTACTTCTGCGAGCCGTACACCTGCACCGCGGCCACGCCGTTGATCGTCGAGAGCCGCTGCGAGATCGCACCCTCACCGATTTCGTCGAGCGCGGGAAGCGACAGCGTGCGCGAGGTGAGCGCGTAGAAGATGATCGGCGCCGCCGCCGGATTCACCTTCTGATATGACGGCGGCTGGATGTTCGGCGGAAGCTGGCGCAGGGTCTTCGAGATCGACGCGTTGACGTCCTGCGCCGCGGCGTCCACGTCGCGATCGAGCGAGAACTGCAGGGTGATCTGCGTCGAGCCGACGGTGCTGGTGCTCGTCATGTTGTCGATGCCGGCGATCGTCGAGAGCTGCTTCTCCAGCGGCGTCGCGACCGACGCGGCCATGGTCTGCGGGCTCGCGCCCGGCAGGCTCGCGCTGACCGTGACGGTCGGATAGTCGACCGTGGGGAGATCGCTGATCGGCAGCGACCGATACGCGACGACGCCGAACACGATGAGCGCCACCGTGGCCAGCAGCGTCATGATCGGCCGGCGGATGAACAGCTCGGAGAGGTTCACGGCCGTGTGCCTCCCGCGCCCGCTGCGCCCGGCGCCTGTCCGCTGGTGCTCGGTGGGCCAGAATACGGCGACGCACGTCCGCCGCTCGCCGCCGTCACCACCTCGCCGCCCACCGTCCCCGCCGCGCCGCCGGCGCTGCCCGCACCACCCGCGCCGGCGACGCGCGCTCCGTTCGTGCCTCCGCCATTTCCCGGACCGACGATTGCCACGCGTGCGCCCTGATTGAGCCGCGACTGGCCATCGGTCACCACCCGCTCACCGACGTTCAGACCGTTCGCGATGATCGTGACCTCGCCGACGCTGCGCCCCGCAGCGACGAGGCGAGTCTGCGCCGTGTTCTTCTTCGGGTCGACGACGTACACGTACGCGCCCTGCTGGCCCGTCTGGATCGCGGGCGTCGGGACGGCGAGCACGCCGCGCTGCACGCCGGCCTCCACGCTGAGAAAGACGAGCTGGCCCGGCCACATCCGACCGCCGGCGTTGCCGAACACGGCGCGCCCGGTCACGGTGCCGGTGAGCGAGTCGATCGCGTTGTCGAGGAAGCTCAGCGTGCCGACTTCGTGCACGTTGCTGCTGTCGCCGGAGCTCGCGGTGACGGACAACGGATGCGTGGCCACCGCCATGCGCAGCAGCTCGAAGTCGCCGGCGAGCACGGGGAAGCGCACCTGGATCGGGCGGAGCTGGTTGATGACGACGAGCGGTCCGGTCTGGGGCGCAACGAGGTCGCCGCGACGAAGCTGCACGGAGCCGGTGCGGCCGGCGATCGGCGCGCGGATGGTCGCGTAGCCGAGATTGCGCTGCGCCGTGCGGAGCGCGGCGCGATCCGCGACGACGGTGGCGGCCTGCGCGAGCGCGGTCGCCTGCATCTGCTCGGCCTGTGATCGTGTCACGTAGCCCTCGCCCGCGAGCGTGCCGTACCGCTCCGCGTCGTGACGCGCGGCGGTCGCCTGCGCTTCGTCTCGCGCGAGCGCCGCGCTCGCCTGCGCGAGCGCGTCCTGCAGCGGGCGCGGATCGAGGCGGAACAGCACCTGCCCCGCCGTCACCCACTGTCCCTGCCTGAACGAGACCTCGAGCACCGTCCCCGTCGCCTGCGCCTCGACGTTGACGGTCTGCATCGGCTCGACGACTCCGCTGGCCGACACGGTGACCGGTGCGTCGATCCGCGCGACCGAAGCGACTCGCACCGGCACCGCTGGCGTCGCGCGCTTCTGCTGGTCGTTGGAGGAGTGACACGCCGCGGCGAGCAGCAGCATCACGGCGAGCGCGCGGGCACGCGATCGTTTCACGATCATCGGTTTCCTCCAGGCGCGCCGGCGCCGAGCGGCAGATTGGGTTGCCCGCGCAGATCGAGAACGCCGGCATCGTGCGAGAGCTGAGCGAGCGCCATGCGCCATTGCCAACGCGACTGCACCGCTTCGGCGCGCGCGGTGGCGAGCGCGCTGCGCGCGAGCAGCACGTCCACGATCGTGCCCACTCCTTCGCGATAGCGCGCGAGCGCCACCGTGGCCGACTGCTGCGCGCTGGTGAGCAGATCAGTCGCGCTGCGCACGCGCTCGGTGGCCGCGCGAAGCTGGAAGTACGCCGTGAACACCTGCACGCTGATCTGCTGCTGCACCGTCGCGACGCGCGCCTGGCTCGCCTCGTACTGCTCGCGCGCGGCGCGGATGTCGTACTGCGCCGAGAAGCCGCTGAACACCGGGATGGACAGGCCGAGCCCGACAGAGAACGGGCGCGTCGTGGTGGTGGCGCCGGTATAGGTGCTCGTCACTCCAGTGGACGCGCGGAGACTCAGCGCGGGAAGTGCGGCCGCGCGCGCGACGCGCACCTGCGCGGCGAACGAGGCGGCCTCGGCACGCGCCTGCGCGAGCTCGGGACGCGCGGTGACCGCGCGGTTGATGAGCGTGTCCACCGAGGCGAGCACGTCCGCCACCGAGTCGCTCGCGGCGATGGCCGGGATCTCGAAGCGCGTGTTCGCGGGCAGTCCCATCGCGAACGAGAGATTGCCGCGCGCGGCGAGGAGATTGCCCTCCTGGGTCGCGAGCTCGAACCGCGCCTGCGAGAGTGCGGTCCGCGTCTGCAGCACTTCCTGCACGGTGGCGACGCCGAGCCGCTGGCGCTCGGTTGCCGCGGTGAGATCCGCCTGCGCCTCGCCGACCGAGACGAGCTGCGCGTCGCGGAGCGCGCGGTTCGCCAGGAAGGTGAACAGCATCGACTCCACCTGCAGCACCGCGTCGAGCACGGTCGCGTTGTGGGTGAGGTCGGCGGCGATCGCGCGCTGTCGCGCCGTCTCGATCGAGCCCGACCGGCCGCCGAGATCGAGCAGCAGGTACGAGAGCGAGAGCGCGGGGGCGAGTTGGGTGCGCGTCGCGGCGCCGCTGGAGAAGGTGCCGGTCGTCGTTCCGTCCGTGCCTCCGCTCGATCCGTTCAGACCGTTGCTGCCGGAGAGCGAAGTGCCGCCAGTGCGGGTGGCGTTCACGTCGAGCGCGACCGTCGGCAGGAGCGCGCCGCGCGCCGCGCCGTAGGTCGAGGCGGCGGAACGCGCGAGCGCCCACGATTCGCGCGTCGTGGGATTGTTGCGAAGCACCAGGTCGATCACGTCGGGAAGACCGAGCGTGCGCACGCCGCCGATCAGGACCGCGTCGCGCGCGAGCGCCGCCGCGATGACCGGGGCGGCCGGCGGCGACGCGGGCGGAGCCGGGGTGCGCGCGCGCGCGGCCACCGGCCAGAGCGTCGCCGGCCCCGAGGGTGCGCCGGCCTGGCCGTCGATCCGCGGAGTACCCGTCGCACACGCAGCGACGGTGAGAGCGAGCGCCAACTGCGCGCCCTCCCGGCAATCGACGCGGAGACGAATGAACATCGTCCCGCCTGCGAAGGCATACGGCGCGCCACCGCACGAGCCACTGCGGTGGCGGGCCGTGCTACGTCGGGTCGGGCTCGCTCACGCCATACTTCTCGCGCGCCATCTCGGCGCCGATCGCAGCCAGCCTCCTCGGCCCACCGCCGTGCAGCGAGCCGTGAGGAAAGGTCAGCTCCCAGTAGCGGCCATCGCGTGGGTCCACGTAGAGCTGATCCCACCCGCCATTCGTCATCGCGCGCGAGCGCAGCGAATGGCGGATCAACCAGAAGATGCGTCGATCCACCTCGTCGCTCTCCGCGCCCTCTGGTGTGTCGAGCCAGGCTCCGTCGAGCTGGTGCTCGTCGGGGCGCAGCTCCGCGTATCGCGCAGCCATCAGCAGCTCGAGCGAGTGCACGCTACATCCCGAACGGCAGGTGCAACGCGAGACCGAGGTCGAAGGTGAAGAAGTTCACCCCCGACGATGGGACGGTGGAGGTGTTCGTCACGCCGGGCACCTTCGCCTTGAAGTTCTGTCCGACGTAGCGCACCTGCGGCTCGATGCTCACCAGGCCGAGCACATTGAGATCGGCGCCGACACCCACCTCGTAGCCCGGCGCGCGGTCGGTGGTGAGCCCGCTCGACGTCGACGTGCCGCCATAGCTGCCCTTGAGATCGTTGAACGTCACGCCGCCTTTGATGAACGGGCGGAACAGCGACACGGTCGGCGTCATCAGCTTCAGTCCCACCGTCACACCTTGCAGCGTGTACTCACCATTCGATGAGCACGCCGTCGTCTGGCAGTCGAAGGCGATGTGATCGAAGCTGCCATACGCGCCGATCGGACCCATCGAGAGGCCGACTTCGGCGCCATAGCCGAAGCCCTGCTTCGCGCCCTGAATGACGGCGGAGTTCGTCGAGGTCGGATCCGCCGCGAAATCTCCCGTGGGAAAGCTTCCGGTTCCACGCAGCCCGAACGTGATCGACTGCGCGGAGACGGATGACGCGAGCAGCACGAGCGGGAGCGCGAGTGGGAACAGCTTGAGCGCGGCGTGCATGAGCGGCTCGGGAGAGAGGGCTGCGGTCCGGGAGCGGGGAGTATGGGAGAACGCGACCCGGGCCGACAGTCCGGCTGGGTCCGCCGCCCGCCTCACTGCGACCACTCCGTCGTCTTCCGATCCCAGCGATGCTTCCGTAGCTCCGCGAGAAGCGACGGCGCGAGGGGAGTCGCATCGCTCGCGGCGACGTTCGCGCGCACGTGCGCCGGCTTCCGCATGCCCGGAATGATCACGCCGACATCCGGATTCGCGAGGATGAAGCGAAGCGCCATGTCCGGCATCGACGAGCCGGCCGGCACGAGCGGCTTGAGCGCGTCCGCGCGCTCCACCGTCGGGATCAGGTTGGCCGGCACGAAGAAGCTGTTCCGCCAGTCGCCCTCCGGCCATGTCGTGTCCTTCGTGAGCGTGCCGGTGAGCGAGCCCTCGTCGAACGGGACGCGCGCGATCACGCCGACGTCGAGCTCGCGGCAGAGTGGAAAGAGCTCGTCCTCGGGCGCCTGGTCGAAGATGTTGTAGATCACCTGCACCGCGTCGATCAATCCCGTGCGGATCGTCGCCAACCCGTTCCACGGCTCCCAGCGATTGAGGCTCAGTCCGACCGCGTGCACGAGCCCTTCGCGCTTGAGATCGTCCATCGCGCGCTTCCATCCTTCGTCCTCGCCCCACGCATCCTCCCACACGTGGAACTGGAGCAGATCGATGTGCGGACGATTCAGGTTCGCCAGGCTCTTCTCGGCGTATTCACGGATGTACTCGGGCGGAAACACCTCCGCGATCGTCGAGCCTTTGCGCGGCGGCCACTTCCGGTTCTTCGGCGGGATCTTCGTGGCGGCGTACAGCGACTTTCCGGGATTCGCGTTGATCAGACGGCCCAGCAGATGCTCGCTGTGTCCGTCGCCATAGGCCCACGCGGTATCGAAGAAGTTGCAGCCAAGGTCGACGGACTCCTGCAGCGCCGCGAGCGACTCGTCGTCGTCCGACCCGGTCCAACCGGCCATCCCCCACATGCCGTAGCCGATCTCTCCGACCTGCCATCCGGTGCGGCCGAATCTGCGTTGTCTCATCCGTGTTCTCCCTTTCCGTGGTGGCGCTGCTCGAGGCCAGCGGACGGAAAGATGACGGATCGCGCGGCGGGATTGAACAGGTCGCCGGTGAAGATCGCAGGGGTCTGCCCTCCCTTCATCTGGTTGAACGAGGCGGCTTCAGCCCGCGCGGCAGCTGGCAGCCCTGCGCCGCCCCAGCCCGAGCGGTAACTTGAGAGCAGTCCCGCACGCGAGGAGATGGATGAAGGCCATTCTGCTGATCGACCACGGCTCACGCCGCGACGCCGCCAACGAGATGATGAACTGCATGGCCAACCTCGTACAGGCAATGGCCGGCCCCGACGTAGTCGTCCGCTACTCGCACATGGAGTTGGCCGAACCGTCCATCTCGGCGGGAGTCCAGTCGTGCGTCGACGCGGGCGCGACCGAGCTGATCGTCTTCCCATACATGCTCTCCCCCGGAAAGCACTCGACGGGCGACATCCCGCGCATGGTCGCCGAGGCGGCCGAGGCGTTCCCCGGGCTCAACGTCCGCGTGACGAGCGCATTCGGCGTCCACGAGAAGCTGGCCGAGCTGATCCTCGGCCGCGCGGGGCTGCCGGTCGCGCACGCGCTCTCGAGCGACGAGGCGGCGCGTTGCTGGCATTCGTCGCGATCGGGGACGGCCTGCGGCGACGCATGCCGCTGTCATCCGGAAAGCGGCTCCGTGTCGCCCGCGCGAACCGAAGCCGCCGCACACTGATCCGCGCCTCACCGCGCACACCGACATGCCGAACGAGAACGCAACCGACGCCCGCCCGCCGCTGACCCTCCTGTCGGACGACGAGGTGGCGTTCCGCGACGCGGTCGCCGCGTTCGCCGCGGACGAGGTGAAGCCGCGCGTGATGGAGATGGAGCGCGCCGGCAAGATCGATCCCGCGCTCGTGCGTCAGTACTTCGAGATGGGCCTCATGGGGATCGAGGCGCCCGAGCAGTACGGCGGTGCGGCGGGCTCGCTGATGATGGTCACGCTCGCCGTCGAGGAGATCAGCAAGGTCGACGCGGCGGCCGCGATCATGGTCGACGTGCAGAACACGCTGGTGAACTATCCGATCAACCGGTACGGCACCGACGCGCAGAAGGCCAGGTATCTCACGCGTCTCACGAGCGGGACGATCGGTGCGTACGCGTTGAGCGAGCCGTCGTCGGGCTCCGATGCGTTCGGCATGACCACGCGCGCCGAGAAGCGCGGTGACGCCTGGGTGCTGACGGGACGAAAGATGTGGATCACCAACGGCGCCGAGGCGGACGTCTTCGTCGTGTTCGCGAACACCGATCCGAGCGCGGGCTATCGCGGGATCACCGCGTTCATCGTCGAGCGCGACTTCGCGGGCTTCTCCGTCGGGAAGAAGGAGGACAAGCTCGGCATCCGCGCGTCGAGCACGACGGAGCTGATCCTCGACGGCGTGGCGGTGCCGGCGGAGAACGTGCTCGGTCCGGTGGGCCAGGGGTACAAGGTCGCCATCGAGACGCTGAACGAGGGACGGATCGGCATCGGCGCGCAGATGATCGGCGTCGCGCAGGGCGCGCTCGCCGCGGCGACGGCGTATGTGAAGGAGCGTCACCAGTTCGGAAAGACGCTCGCCGAGTTCCAGGGGATCCAGTTCCAGCTCGCGCAGGCGCGCACCGAGACCGAGGCGGCGCGCCTGATGGTCTACAACGCCGCGCGGCTCAAGGATGCCGGCCACGACATCGCGAACGAGGGCGCGATGGCGAAGCTGTTCTCGAGCCAGGTTGCCGAGCGCGTGACGTCGATCTCGCTGGAGCTGTTCGGAGGCTACGGCTACACGAAGGACTATCCGGCCGAGAAGTTCTACCGCGACGCGAAGATCGGGACGATCTACGAAGGGACGTCGAACATGCAGCTGCAGACGATCGCGAAGGGGATGCTGCGGTAGGGACCGCGAGCCATCAAGCTCGTCAAGCATGCCGAGCCGGGCACGACTTGGGGACTAAGCGGCCGCACAGACGTGCGGCCGTTCCAACCCTCCCCCCGCTCCGGCTGTCCCATGGTGAGCAAGCCCAATGCTCACCCCGGAGCCCCACATGCGTCGCACTCGTACTCTTCCCTGCCTCGCCCTCGCCTTGCTCGCCAGCGCGAGCATCGCTCAGGCTCAATCCTCCCGCGACGACAACGACGCCGACTGGCTCGAGCGATGCCGGAACGACAACAACAGCCGCTACAACGACGACCGTGCGCACGCCTGTGAAGTGCGCAACGTGCCCGTCCGGCTGAGCGGCCGGTCCATCTCCATCGACGGACGGCAGAACGGCGGGATCCGCGTCTTCGGGTGGAACGGCGACTCGGTGCGAGTGACGGCACGCATCCAGGCCGAGGGTCGCACCGACGCCGAAGCGAACGCGCTCCTCAAGGACATCCGCGTGCAAGCGGACGGACACAGCGTGCGCTCCGACGGTCCGTCGATGGAAGGCTACGACAACCGAGGCTGGTCGGTGAGCTTCGTCGTCTTCGTGCCCCGTCGATTCGACCTCGATCTCGAGGCGCACAACGGCGGGCTGGGCGTGAGCGGCGTGAACGGCCGGCTGGAGCTCGGCACGACGAACGGCTCGGTCTCGCTCAACGACGTGGGTGGCGACGTGCACGCCCACACCCAGAACGGCTCGCTCAACGTGCAGCTCACCGGCAGCAAGTGGGACGGCGCCGGACTGAATGCGGAGACGCGCAATGGGTCGGTGCGGCTCGCCGTGCCGGACAACTACGCGGCGCAGCTCGAGACGGGGACGGTGAATGGACGGATCAACACCGACATCCCGATCACCGTCTCGGGACAGATCTCGCGCCGGATGAGCTTCGCGATCGGTGGCGGCGGTCCGCCGGTGAGAGCGACGACGACGAATGGCTCGGTGACGATCACTCGGCGATAGCGAGCTCGCGGGCGAGTGAGCGCAATGTCGTGCGGGGCGGCGGATCGACTGATCCGCCGCCCCGCATCGTATCACTTCGGAGCTCGCTCGGACCGCTTCGCCGACTTCGTGGTGACCACGACCACACCATTCGTCGCGGCGGGGTCGGACGACATTCGCAGCCCTTGCTCCCCCTTGTACACGGCGACCGCCGCGATGTCCTCTTCGCGCAGCGCGGCGAGCGCGGCGCTCGAGCCCTTCTTGCCATCGATCAGGAACAGCGGCTCGACGTTCGTGCCGGCCGGCGTGCGCAGTGCCACGCGTGTCTTCGGTTCGGACGTGGGCACGGCACCCTCGATTCGGCCGCGCTCACGCGCGATCGCACTGTCGACGTGAGCCAGCGTGCGCTCCGTCGAATCGGTGAGAGTCTTACGCATGGTGAACGTCGCACCCTTCTCGCCCCGCAACTTCGCGCTCCGGGCAGTCGTCGCGGACTGCAGATCAGTCGGCATCCGGTCCACCGTCGTGACGAAGATCGTGTCGCGTCCATCGGCCCGCTCGCTCTTCACCACCTCGATGCTTCCGATGTTCTTCGCCTCCATGCCGCGCGCCAGCTCGGCGCTCACCTTCGTGCCGTTCACGAAGAAGTCGGTCGTGTTGCTGAAGGGCGTGCGCATCAATCCAGCCTCGGCCGCGCTCTTCTGCGCGCCCGCAACGTCCATCTGCGCGATGTCGGCGGCGGTCGGCACCTTCGCCTCGCACGCGGCCAGCACCAGCAGTGACGCTCCCGCGCACAGTGCGCCGGCCCGTAGCATCGTGAACCGTGATCTCGTGGCTCTCATTGCAATCAGTCTCCGTTCGAGGTGTGAGGGTCTGTCGGCAAGGGCCAGCGTGCCGACGCGAATTCCGGCGCCGTGCGCCGCCATGTCGATGAGCAGCGCGCCGTAGGAGCGCGGTGCGGCGCCGCGCCGCAGCACGCGTGCGTCGCAATCCAGCTCGATCGCGAGCCTGAGCCGCGCGAGCACGTACCACACGGCGGGATGCCATGGGAGCGCGATCACCGCGAGACACGCCGCGCCGAGTAGGAGGTGATCGCCCGCGCGCAGATGCTCCCGCTCGTGATCGAGGATGAGCCGTTGCTCCGCGACGCTCCGCGCCAGCAACGACCGCGGTACGACGATCTCGGCGCGCACCATCCCGATCACCGCGGGACCGGCCGATGGTGCGACCCGCACCACGACGCCCTGCAGCTCTTCCTTCGGCCAGCGTCGCCGCGCTCTCGAGAGCTGCACGTTGACGAGCAGGTAGATCGCGAGAAGCAGCACGGTCGCCAGCATCCATCCCACCAGGACGGGCTTCGCCGCCGCACTCGGCACGCGCGCACCGACGAAGGTGATCGCACGAACTGCCGAAGATTCCACGACGACTCGCGCCGCACGTACCAGCGTCCCGATCCCGGTTTCCGGAGTGACGGCAACCGTGGGCATTGCGCTCATCGCCTTCTGTTGCGTCGTCACGACCGCGAGCGGACGCACCTTCGGCGCGACGATGGCGAACGCCGCGATGCCGGCGAGCGACGCGGTCCACACCCAGCGTGTCGACCGTCCCGCGAGCGACATCGCAGACGCGACTGCTGCGGCGCCGACGGCGAGCAACGTCCCGACGAGCAGGACGTAGAGGATCCACGCGATGGTCATGGCTCCTCCTTCAACCGGTCGGAGAGCAGGCGGCGCATGCGCTCGAGCTCTTCGCGCCCGAGCCCGCGATCGGCGACGAACTGCGCGAACATCCGTTCGGCCGAGCCGTGAAAGATCGCGTCCCTGATCCGGGCGAGCGCGCTCCCGCCCGCGCGTTCGGCTCCGACGGTGGCGAAGTACCGGTACGCCCTGCCCTCCGGCTCGTGCCGCACGTAGCCCTTCTCCTCCAGGGTCTGGAGCGCGGAGAGGACCGAGGTGTAGGCGAGCTGCTCATCGAGCGCTTCGCGGACTTCGGCAACCGTGGCCGAGCCGAGCCGCCAGAGGACGCTCATGACCTCGAGCTCGCGCGGTGGGAAGTAGATGTCGTTCATCGGGCTCCTGTCTACTGGTTCTTCCGTAGCATACGGACGCAGGATGAATTTGTCAACTGCTTTTTCCGTAGATGAATTGCCAAGGCCGTTCTAGCGCACCGGCCCGCTGGCAGCGAGGGTGCTGGATGCGGGCTGCAGGCACTGATCCGCCAGCCCGCATTCCGCAGCCCGCAGCCCTCTCTCTGGGGTAGTACCTTCCGCGTGCGCCCGCCGGGCGTGCCGCCTCACTCTACCGTTCGATACCGATGATCTTCAGGCTCTGGTCGCTCGTCGTCGCCGCCTCCATCAGCGCCGCTCCACTGGCCGCGCAGCGGGGTGAGCCGACGCCGAGGACCGCCCCGCTCTCCGCGGGAATCACGTACGACCGCAGCGGAGTCGGCGACACGTCGATTTTCGCCCCGCTCGAGCTGCACGCCCCCAATGAGTATCGCTCCGCCTCCGGCGCACCGGGACCGAAGTACTGGCAGAACCGCGCCGACTACGCGATCAAGGCGACGCTCGACACGACCGCCAAGACGCTGCGCGGCTCGCTCCGCATGCGCTACACGAACAACTCCCCCGACACCCTGCGCTACATCTGGATGCAGGTGGAGCAGAACGCATTCAAGGACAAGTCGCTGAACTCGTACATCTTCCCGCAGGAGTCGCGCTTCGGTGCGCGCGGCTTCGAGGGCGGCGACGTGATCGAGCAGTTCGACCAGGTGCTCGGCGGCGCGCGTCGAGTGGCGGTGAAGCGCCGGCCGAACGAGACCGTGATGAAGGTCGACCTCGCGGAGCCGCTCGCGCCCGGCCGTTCGGCGACGTTCGATGTCGCGTGGCACTTCCTGATCCCCGAGCACGGCGCCGATCGCATGGGGCGCGACGGTCCGCTGTACGAGCTCGCGCAGTGGTATCCGCGCGTGAACGTCTACGACGACGTACATGGCTGGAACACCGAGCCGTATCTCGGCCAGGGCGAGTTCTATCTCGAGTACGGCGATTACACCGTCGACATCACGGTGCCGGCCGGATACATCGTGGCCAGCACGGGAACATTGGTGAATCCATCCGCCGTTCTCACGCCGACGCAGATCGCGCGGCTCGCGCAGGCGGCGAAGTCGGCGACGACGGTGAACATCGTCACGCTCGACGAGATCCGCTCGGGCGCGGCCCGTCCGAAGACGAGCGCCTCCACGCTGACGTGGCGCTTCATGGCGAAGAACGTGCGCGACGTCGCATGGGCCGCGTCGCCCGAATACATCTGGGACGCGAGCGGTTGGAATGGCATCCTCGCGCAGGCGTTCTACCGTCCGAGCGCGATCGAGCCGTGGAAGGACGCGGCGGATCAGACGCGGATGTCGCTCGATGAGTACTCCACGCGCTGGTTCAAGTATCCCTGGCCGCAGATGAGCGCCGTCGAGGGCCCGATCAGCGGAATGGAATACCCGATGCTCGTGATGGAAGCGAAGAGCGACGACAAGTACGACCTGTACAACGTCGTGACGCACGAGATCGGACACAACTGGTTCCCGATGCTCGTCGGCTCGAACGAGCGCGTGTACATGTGGCAGGACGAAGGCTTCAACACCTTCATCAACACCTTCAGCGAGGCAAAGCGTTATCCGGAGAAGGGCGATCAGATGACGCGTGCGCTTCAGGAACGTCAGTTGATCGAGCAGGTGATGAAGCAGGGTGCAGATGTCCCGATCGACATTCCCGCTGACCGGATCAACCCGCAGCTCCTTGGCATCGCCGCCTACATCAAGCCGAGCGTGGGACTGCAGCTCCTGCGGCAGGAGATCATGGGGCCGGCGGCGTTCGACGATGCGTTCAGGACGTACATCCAGCGCTGGGCGTTCAAGCATCCCACGCCGTCGGATTTCTATCGCACCATGGAAGACGTCGGCGGCAAGCGGCTCGACTTCTTCTGGCGCGAATGGTTCAAG
>DASYMZ010000034.1:0-1863 GCA_036008805.1 Gemmatimonadaceae bacterium | reverse complement strand
GAGGAGCACCGCGCCCATGAACGCGTACAGCGCCTCTCGCACGTTCTGCACGAGATCCTTTTCCAGCTCGATCACCTCGCTCGTGATCGTGGCGTTGGTCGCCGGGTACTGCTGCGCGAGCTGGCGGACGACCGCGGCGACATCGGCGTTGGCCTGCGCGATCGTCACTCCCGGCTTCAGCCGGCCGATGACGTCGAGGTATTCCGAACGTCGATTCAACGTCGTATCCACCACCGTCGGCGCCCAGACGTCCACCGCTCGGCCGAAGCGGAGCTCGGGCGGCGCGACGCCGACGACGGTCCATGGCTTTCCGTTGAGCTGGATCTGTCGCCCGACGATCCGCGCGTCGCCGCCGAACCGCCGCTGCCAGTAGCCGTGGCTGAGCACCACGACCTGGCGGTCGCTCCCCATCTTGTCCTCCGCGGGGAGGAAGGCGCGGCCGAGCAGCGGCTTGACGCCGAGCGTCGCGAAGAAGTTCGAGGTGACACGATCGGCGATCACGCGCTCCGGCTCGCCCTCTCCCGTCAGGACGAACGCGCCCGAGTGTCGCCCGGCGAGCTGCTCGAACGAGTGCGTGCCCGCGCGCCAATCCTGAAAGTCCGGCAGCGAGGTGCTGGTGCGACCGAACTGGGGATAGCGGCCGTACAGATTGACGAGCCGCTCCGGCGCGGCATACGGCAGCGGGCGAAGCAGCACGCCGTACACCACGCTGAAGATGGCCGAGTTGGCGCCGATCCCGAGCGCGAGGGTGAGCACCACGGCGAGGGTGAACCCGGGCGAGCGCGCGAGCGCGCGCAGCGCATAGCGCAGGTCGGCCATCATGGCTCCATCCACCCGTCTTTGAGGTTGATCGTGCGACGACCGTAGCGCGCGTTCTCGTCGGAATGCGTCACCTGCACGATCGTCGTTCCCGCGGCGTTGAGCCGCGCGAACAGCTCCATGATCTCGCGCGCCTGCGCCGAGTGGAGGTTGCCCGTGGGTTCGTCGGCGAGGATGAGATCAGGCTCGGCGATCACGGCCCTCGCGATGCCGACGAGCTGCTGCTGGCCGCCCGAGAGCTGGCTCGGGTAGAGATCCTTCTTGGCGACGATGCTGAACCGGTCGAGCACGTCGGCCACTCGCGACGCGCGGTCACTCTTGCTCACGCCGCGATAGTCGAGTGGGACGCTGAGATTCTCGGCGACGGTGAGGTCGTCGAGCAGATGATACTGCTGGAAGACGAAGCCGATGTGCTGTCGGGCGAGCCCCTGTCGCTGCTTCACGCTCGTCGAGTGCACGGGATGGCCGCGGAAGTAGAACTCGCCGCTGAACACGGGATCGAGCATGCCGAGGATGGCGAGCAGCGTGCTCTTCCCCGCGCCCGAGGGGCCCATGATCGTCACGAAGTCGCCCGCCTGGATGTCGAGCGTGACGCGCCGGAGGACGTAGTGCATGCCTCCCGCGAGGGGATAGCTCTTCTCGACGTTGCGGAGGGAGACGAGCGGCGCACCCGGCTCGATGTGCTCGGACGTGCCGGATGAGAACTTCGTCAGGAGAGACATGGGCTCGTGGCGTGGGATGAGAAATCGTGCGAACGGCCCGCCATCCGAACCATCGAGGGTTCTCCGCCCCTCGATGGTCCGGCGACGCCACGCGCGCGTTTCCGCCCGCGCGCGTGACGTCGGGCAGTGCTAGGCCGATCCGACGGGTGCTGCGCCAGCCTGCGTTGCGCCGACGTGCGCGGTGTCCTCCACGACGCGGCCGTCGAACAGCTGTACCGACCGGTCGGCGTGCGCCGCGTAGCGCGGGTCGTGGGTCACCATGCAGATCGTCGCGCCGCCCCGGTGCAGCTCCTGCAGCAGCCCCATCACCGCCTCGCCGTTC
>DASYMZ010000033.1:0-2317 GCA_036008805.1 Gemmatimonadaceae bacterium | reverse complement strand
ACGGACTCCTGGGGACGGAGTCGCGACTCCGTCCCCAGGAGTCCGTCCCCCTCGTGGCCTTACGCCACCGCCGCTTTCGGATCAGCCCGCCCGTACGCTTCCATTCCCATCCCGAGATACACCGTGAACATCACCAGACCGGCCGAGACCAGAAACGGGAGTCCCGTGCTCCGGTCGTAGAGAAACCCGAACAGGATCGGGAACAGCACCCGCGCCGATCCGCCGAAGGTCTGCTGCACTCCCATGTACAGGCCGCGCTCCTTGCTCGAGATCACGCGCGACAACAGCGACGTCACGCACGGGAAGGTGAACGCCGTGCCGAGTGGGAGGAACGCGACGGCGATCGCGAGCGGGAGGAATGGCAGGAGCGCGACCGCGCGCGCGGGAAGCACGCCGCCGAGCATCGCGGCCACCGCCGCCGGATCGGCGAGCGGACGGATGAACGCCAGCAAGGCTATCCCGGTAGCAAGTAAGACGGTCCCGATGCGCGACAATCTCGCCTCGCCGTACCGGTCCACCATCTTGCCCAGGATGAGCGCGCGCGTCAGCACGCTCAACGTGCCCATGTAGGTGAAGAAGTAGCCGATCGTGTTGCCGGTCACGCCGAAGCGCGCGTTGAGCAGCAGCGCGAGCATCCCCGTCACGCCCTGGAAGGCGCCGATCGCGATCGCGTAGATCCAGATCAATCGCGACGCCGGATCGGACGAGTGGCTGACGACGTGCTTGATCGCGTCACGCGACCGCGCGCGCTTCGTGGTGTCGGCCTTCGACTCGGCCGCTTCCTTCATGTCGCGCGACTCGTGCAGGAACCGCCACGCGAAGGCGATGTTGACGATGCACAGCGTCGCGGCGAACAGGCCCGGACTGCGCTCGCCCCACTTGTGCGACATCGATCCGAGCATCGGGCCGATCGCGACGCCCGCGTTCGTCGCCGCGGAGAGCCAGCCGAGCGCCTTCGCGCGCTCCTCGGGCCTGGTCGCGTCGGCCACGTACGCCTGGATCACGCTGACCGTGCCACCGCCCGCGCCCTGCACGACGCGCGAGAGGAAGAGGAAGAAGAGCGGGTGCGGCAGCGAGAGCGCGAAGGCGAAGATGACGTACGCGACCGCCGACGCGGTGAGCCCGACCAGCATCGCGGGGCGGCGACCGTACGAATCGGAGAAGCGGCCCCACATCGGCGCGCTGAGGAGCTGCGCCATGGAGAAGGAGCTGATGAGCAGGCCGACCACCAGCCCGCCCGCGCCCAACGTCTTGGCGTAGAACGGGAGGAGGGGGATGACCATCAACACCCCCACCATGTCGATGAAGGCCGTGATCATCAGGATCCACAGCTTGCCCTTGCTTCCCGTCTCCATCGCCGTGCTACTCCGTCATTCGATCGCCGTCTTCCCGAGGGCGGCGGGCGCGACGGCGCGCCCGACCACTCCCGCCAGTGCGACGATCGTGAGCACATACGGTATCATCTCGACGAACTGCGACGGGATCACCTGCGAGCCCTGCAACTGGATCTGCAGCGTCTCGGCCGCCGCGAACAGCAAGCACGCGAGCCCCGCGCGCACAGGATCCCATCGTCCGAAGATCGTCGCGGCGAGCGCGATGAAGCCGCGCCCCGCCGTCATCCCATCGGTGAACTGATGCTGGTCGAGCGCGAGGTACGCGCCGCCCAACCCCGCCAACATTCCACTGGCACCCACGGCAAGGTAGCGCACGCGGTTCACCGGCACGCCGACCGAGGCGGCCGCGGCGGGATGCTCACCGACCGCGCGCACGCGCAGCCCGAACGGCGTTCTATAGAGAAGCCACGCGATGGCCGGGATCACCGCGATGCCGAGCAGCACGAGCGGGTTCCGGATCAGCGCGCCGAACCCCGTGCCGCTCCCCTGCACGCTGAACCCGGCGACGCGGGGCGAGTTGGACGACGAGTCGAAGAACAGCCGCAGCAGGAATCGCGTGAGCCCGATGACCAGCAGATTGATCGCGATGCCGACCACGACCTGATCGGCGCGAAAGCGGATCGCGCAGAGCGCATAGACGAGCGCGAACGCGCCGCCGCCAGCGAGCGCCGCGAGCACCGCGATCACCGGCGAGCCCGACACCGAGCTCCCGAGCACGGCGAAGAACGCACCGCCGAGCATGTAGCCCTCGAGCGTCAAGCCGATCAGCCCGGCGCGCTCGCTCATCACGCCGCCCGCGGCGGCGAACAGATACGGGATCGCGATGCGGAGCGTCTGCGCGAGAAACGCGAGCAATATCATCGCTCGGTGCTCCTCCGCGCGCCGCGGAGCAGGCGTCGCACTTCAGGGACCGACGTCGCCAC
>DASYMZ010000032.1:0-54965 GCA_036008805.1 Gemmatimonadaceae bacterium | reverse complement strand
GTCCGAGATGACGAGATCGTACGACGACCTCGACATCACATCCAACGCCTCGGCGCCGCTGGCCGCGGTCGTCACCCGGTAGCCGACCGGCTCGAGGAATCGAGAGATGGCCACCCGCAGAGCCTCGTCGTCCTCCACGAGTAGTATGGGCTCCCCACTCTCCGGAATGACTCGCATTGCCATGGCGGGAGTCGTCATGCGTGATGGCTTCTCAGCCACGCGCGGGAAGTAGAACCGGAAGGTCGTCCCCATCCCGAGCTCGCTGTAGCACCAGATCACGCCGTTCGATTGCTTGACGATCCTGTACACGGTGGCCAGGCCGAGGCCTGCTCCCTTGCCGATTTACGCACAAGCTGCAACCAGAGCATGTGCTCACGCACCAATCGTTTCTCTTTGCATTTGCGGCGTCACCGGCCGGTCGGGTGGGCGCGCATCACTTCGCGGAGTACTTGTGGGAGCATGCGATGCTGGACCCAGAGTGGGCACTGGCCGTGACGGGGACAGCGCTGGACAACCGTCATGCGGATGATCAATACCAAGGCTTCGCAGGAGGCGAGCAGCTCGTGCGTCTCGTACTTCAGGTGTTCACGGAGCACCGTTCAGACGCAGCACTGCGCGACCAGGCGGTCGAGCTGTTCGACCGACTGATGGATCGATTCGCTGGATATGCTCGCAGCGCTCGCGGAGTGGGATCGCGGCTGAAGGTGCTCGTCTCTCTCTGAGCGCGAGCCTTTCAAGAGATTAGCCCACGACCTACCGGTGTTCGACGACCACTTCGCGACTGTAATGCGAATCGCCGATGCCACGCGCGCGAGTGATGCCACGCGCGCGATCTCGAAGCGCGCCGCGCCTGAACGCCAGGGAGCTGATGCTGGGCTCGTCGGGGCCCTTCGGAGTCAATCGACGGTGTCGTCGATCATGAGAGCCCGTGTTTCGCCGCTAAGCTGCGCCCGGTTCTAGTGCATGACAATGGCACGCATCCATCATCGTCTTGCCGGTCGAGGTCGCGAGGCAAGTAGTCCTATCGCGGTCGATCGGGGCGTCGTGCGCGTGTCTCACGGGTGACTCTCATTGAGCGCGAGACACTCAGCCCTCGCTCGGGCGCTGAGCGCGGGCGCTGAGCGCGGGCGCCCTCGAAGCGGAGGACCGGTCCACCAGCCAGCAGTCGGGCACCCGGGGCGCCCACCGTGGACATCTTCAAGCGAGCAACCGGGAAGAAGTCGGCATCCGTGATCACGCTTACCCTCCTCCTCCAGCGTAGGTCTGCAGGCGGATCTGGAGGAGGGTGTCAATGGCGCAATCGTCGAAGAAGAGCGCTTCGAAGTCCGCGGGAAAACCCGTGCGCGGCGCCGTCACGACGTTCGCGTTCGTGGGCAACCTCGGTTGCATTCGGTTCCCGCCGGAGATCCGCAAGGCATCCGGCATCAAGCGCGGTGACCGCCTCGCGCTGAACGTACGCGGGCCAGGATCCATCGTCCTGCTCAAGGTCGCCGACGCGCTGCCCGACTCGATCCTCGATGTCGAGGGGTGTGCGTGCGCCAACGTGCCCGAGGGGTGCGCGATTGGAGCGTCGAGCGTGCTCACGGTCGGGTGGAGCTACGTGCAGCTCGGCGCCGCGCTCGCGACCGATCTCGCGTTTCTGCCGGGCGAGCCGCTCAAGCTCGTGGGAGAGCCATCACAAATTGCCGTGACGATTCACAAGAAGCGCCGCGACCTGGACGGCGTGCCGAAGACGGCATGCCCGCCGTGAGCAACCGTGCCACCTGCGCCGTGCACCCAGGCACGGGACGCTGACCACAAGGAGGATGCGATGTCGATCTACCCGTACCGCAATGAGTCTCTGATTCAGATGGAGACGTACGAGACGGAGTTGGCGCACGCCGAGGATCTCGTGGGTCGTGTGCGCGCCAAGTGGGCGATGCTGCGGGAGGGCGGGTTCGCCGGCGACTATCCGGTGGAAGTGCTCCGCGCGGCGAGCCCGAAGGAAGGCAAGGTCAAGGTCGTGGAGCTCTTCCGGTGGCGCACCGCGCAGTCGCGACTGGATGTGCAGACGAGCACCGAATACCAGCAGGTGCAGCGCGACATCGCGAGTCTGGCGACGGGATCTCCCACACTCGAGTCGTACACGCAGGCGGTGCGTGGATTCAACACGAACTTCCCGCCGATGGGTGGCGTGGAGCTGTTGAAGGGCGTGTGTTCCTGCCTGCTCTCGATCGACGGCATGGTCGACAAGTTCCCGATGAGCGTGAAGAACGGCATCGTGCTCATGCATCGGAGCCCGCGTCGCGACATCGACGGCGACGGCCGCAACGAGATGTATCTCAAGATCCTGATGCATGGCGGCGAGATGATCCAAGCGGCGCTGGGACCGATCCGCGTGGAGCAGAACTTCGCTCGTCCGAACGACGGCATGGTGAAGTCACTCGCGCAGGGTGATCGCGACTTCCCGGCCGTGGGCATCTGGCGCGTGTCGTGGAAGATCCAGACGGCGATGGGCGCGGTGCTCACCGACCCGGATCAGCCGCTCATCTTCGGCCCGGCGATCGTGAATCACTATCCGCCAGTCGGCACGCACTTCCATGCAACGACCGGCCCGGTGAAGCTCGTGCTCGAGCGCACGGGAGAAACGGTCGGCAGCCTGGTTCCCGGCGAGCTCACCGCGTTCGACATCGTGGTCTCGAAGGACGACGAGATCTTCGCCGACATTCTCAACACGCCGCCCGACGACATCTTCGAACTGATGGAGAAGTACGAGCATCTCGCGCACGAGGCGCTGCCGGAGAACGAGGCGCTGCCGGGCAACGTCGTCGCAGCGATGGTGTGACGGCGCGCGCTCCGCACTGGCTCGCGCAGATCGATCGGGACGCGATTCCTGTTCGACGCGGGATGCCGGAGCGGGCGGAGGTGGTGGTGGTTGGTGGCGGTGTGATGGGAGTAGCTACCGCGTACTGGCTGGCGCGCTTCGGAAGAGATGTCGTCCTGCTCGAGGCGCGCCGGTTGGGAAGTGGCGCGAGCACACGCAGCGCCGGCCTGGTGCTCGGACGATCGTCGGGACTCGAAGACCTGTCGATCCTTCGGACGCTCGTGGCGGACGAGGAGATCGATGCGCAGTACCAGGAGCCCGGTCATCTCGCGCTGGCCAGCTCTGAGAGGGTGCTCGAGCGGATTCGCGAAGAGATTCGGCGCCGGCCGCCGTCGGCATCGCCGCTGTGTCTCCTCGATCACGACGGATGTGAGGAGCTGCTGGGAATGCGCATCAACGCAGGATACCTCGGTGGCCGCTGGCTGCCGTATGCGGGCGTGGTACATCCTGCACGCCTCCTGTACGGACTCGCCCGTGCAGCGATTCGTCGCGGCGCGCTGATCGCGCAACAGGCGCCAGTCACGCGCCTGACCGTCAATCCGAATGGCGACGGCGCGATTGTCGACACGCCCTCAGCGCGCATTCGCGCGCGCCGCGTGGTGCTCGCGTGTGGCATTGGTACCAGGCGCCTCTGGCGCGGTCTGCGAAACGTACTCACCGCCGCGCGCGGACAGATGCTCGCCACGGCGCCGATGCGCCCGCTCTTTCGTGTCGGTCTCGCGGTGGACTGGGGCACGGCCTATTGGCGTCAGGCGGACGATGGTGCCGTGATCCTCGGCGGCTGCCGCGGTCCGGACGACGTGAGTGAAGCGAGCGCCAGGCCGATGCTCAACGAGGCGATCCAATCACGCCTCACGTCGTTTCTGCCAAGGACGTTTCCCGATTTTCCGCCGGTGACGGTGGCGCGCCGTTGGGCTGGCATCATGGACGAGACGCCCGACGGCCGTCCCCTTGCTGGCGCATGCACGCCCGCTGGCGACCTGTGGCTTCTGGCGGGATTCGGCGGTCACGGTCTCCCTCCCGCGCTCGGTGTCGCCCACGCGCTCGTGCAGGAGATGATCTACGAACAGCGTGTGCCGGAGCTCGAGCCCTTCGATCCACTCCGCTTTCCGGAGGTGGCACGATGAGCCTTCGACATGCGCCATTGCTGTACGTCTTCTACGAGACGAGCCGCATTCGAGAGGAACGTCAGCTCTTCGAGTCGATCATCGGCGTGCCCGTGATCGAGGTAGAGCCGCATCTGCCGCATCATAGGCACGGAGTGTTCAAGTACGATGGTGGCGGCATCATCCTCTCGCACAACATGACAGGTCCGAGTCGGTTCGTGGATGACGAGTCGGATGGATTGGTGATGGTGTTCGGCGTTCCTGCTTCCTTCTCGTTCCCGACGCTCTATCGCGAGGGCCACGCAACGGAGCGCCGACACGGCGTGGCGACGGATGACGAAGGTCATCACTACCGTTTCGTGCCGCAGGAGTCCCTGGCGCGGACCATCGCAACCGAGCTGCAGCTGATCGCGACGGATCTGAATGAGTCGATCGTGTTCTACCGCGACGTGCTGGATCTCGAGCTGGTGGAGCGAACGGACGTCACCGCATGCTTTGCCACGGGGAGCGTGCCGCTGCGTCTGATCGCGGGCACCACGGCGATCGACGGACGGCGGCTTCGGCACGAGACGTACCTGATCGTGTTCCATACGCCCGACATCGATCAGACACGTGAGGAGCTCGTGGCGCGTGGGCTCGAGTTCAAGAGTCCGCGTGTCGGCTTCAGCGAGATTGGAGGCACCATCCGCTTCGATGATCCGACGGGCAATCGCTGCTGCCTGTACGTGCCGTCGGAGGAGAGTCTCACGTGGGGCAGTGGTCCCAAGGTCATCGCAATTGCCGGTGCGAGCGGCGCCGCTCGTTGACGTGCATCGGACCGAACAGGGGAGGAGCAGATGCTGAAGGACCCTCGTGTTGTCTATGTGTTTCTCTACACCCGCGATCTCGCGGCATCGCGCGCGTTCTACGCCGATACACTCGGCCTCCGAATCATCGAGGAAGACGAGAGCTGCGTGAAGTTCGATGCCGGTCAGACGATACTGGCGCTGAACGTCGCGGCGGAGCATGGCATCGTGCTGCCCGACATCAAGGATCACTCGACCGATGTCGTCTGGCTCGTGGATGACGTGCGGCAGGCCACCGCCAACCTCACCGCGCGCGGCGTGGAGTTCAAGCCGACCGACTGGTATCAGCCCGGCGGCATTGCCGACTTCTACGATCCGGACGGCCGCTGGCTCACGCTGTATCAGCCGTCTGAAGAAGCGCTCGGTTGGCCGAGTGGCGAGCGCATCCGTGCCGTCATCGAAGCGAGACGCTTGCGCAATGGCGGCGGCACGACGCAACGCGTGTCGCAGCCGACCGGCGACGGCGAGCCGCCACCGGGTCTCACCGATGCCGAACTGATCTATCTCTTCAGTTTCGTGCCGAGCTCGAAGGTGGCGCAGGAGTTCTACCACGAAGCGCTCGGAATCCAGGCCCTGGAGGGCGGGCCGTGCAGCCGAACCTCCAACGGCGACGAGGACGGCGTGGTGAAGTACGACACCGGCGGCACCATCATCGCCACGCATCACGTGGAGCCGCAGCGTACGCAGGAGGAATTCGACGAACATCTCTGTCCGCCGCCCGAACTACAGAATGGTCGCATGAAGGGCGTGGCGCCCGTGTTCCATGCGCGCGATGTCGACCGTGAGGTGCGGGAGCTCGTCGCGCGACGGCCGGATCTGGCACCGAAGTTCACGAAGTCGGCAGCACTCGGAACGATCGTGCGAATCGACGACCCGACTGGTCATCTCATGTATCTTTACGAGCCGTCGGAAGCCGCGCTCGAGTCGCCGAGCGGCAGGAAGATCCTGGAGATCCTGTCGGTTCCGCTCACCGGCGAAATGTCCGGCGCAGTCACGTGACGTGGGGGACGGCGAGCGTCATGCAGGTGTCGTGACCAGGCGCGCGAACGGCGCGAGGCGCGGGTGTGCGAGTGGAGCGCTGTCGATCAAGGACCGGCATTCAGTAGTCCATCACGGAGGGATATCATGGCGAGCAACAAGGACCAGGCGGGCAAGCCTGCGGCATACGACCGAAAGGCGATGGCGAGGCGCGTTCTCGATGCGTTCAGCACGGGGAACACGAAGATCATCGACGAGCTGTTTCACGCGAACTTCCTGTCGCACTCCGAGCCGTTTCCGGGAGTGGACGCGACGCGCGAAGGGTTGAAGCGTGAGATCCAGCAGCTACGCGAAGCATTCCCCGACGCGAAGTTCACTGCGGACAGCGTCACGGAGGACGGTGACAGCGTGACGATCCACTGGACGATGACCGGCACGCAAGAGCAGCCGATCCTCGGAGTGCCACCGTCGAGACAGCCCATCACGCAGACGGGTCAGGAGATCCTCAAGTTCCACGGCAACCAGATCATCGGACGCGTGGGTCGCGCCGAGCATCACGAGTTTCACGCCAAGCTGCGGGATGCCGGGGAGAAGGCACGACGCGAGGGGACCGGCTGACGGGAGCGCCCGAGGTGAACGCCGTCACGGAGCTCTCGCCGAAGGAGCTCGTGCTCGGGTTCGTCGACATTCTCCAGTCCGGACGCGTGGATCTGGTGGATGCGCTCTTCGATCCCGCGTTCCGGTCGGTCACGCGACCGCTGGTGGGCGACGACGACACGCGCGAAGGACTCGTGCGTGACATTCTCGCCCTGCGCCAGGCGATTCCCGATGCGGAGTTCACGGCCGAGGAGGTCATCGCGCAGCGCGAGAAGGTGTACCTGCGTTGGCGCATGGTTGGCACGCATCTCGGCCGTCTACTCGGCGTGGAGCCATCAGGTGCGCGGGTATCACACTACGGACAGGAGCTGTTCACCGTGGCGCGGGGACGGATCGTGGCGCGAATTGGGCAGGAGGACCGGCTGGAGCTGGAGCACAAGCTGAGAGAGGAGGCGGAGCGCGCACCATCAGCGGCGCCGACGCGCTGATCCGAGCTCGCCGCATCCCGGCGAGATTCCTAAGGTGAGGAGAAACACACATGCAAGAGCTCACGGAAAAGGAAGCGACGAATCGCGAGGTCGTGCGACGCATGTTCGAAGTGTTCAGCACGGGTGATCTCGCGGTGATCGACGAGATCGTCGATCCGAATCTGCTGTCGCACAATCCGCATCCCGGCACGACGAACAATCGCGAAGGGCTCAAGCAGCAGATCAGCTTTCTGCGTGCCACGTTTCCAGACGCGCGATTCACCGAGGAAGACGTCGTGGTCGAGGACGACAAGGTCTTCCTGCGGTGGTCCATGGAAGCAACCGACCGTGGCGGCTACATGGGGCGGGCGCCCACGGGGCAGTCCATCAAGCACCAGGGCCAGGAGTTCCTTCGGCTGAAGGATGGCCGCATCGTCGAGCACCATGGCGAGGAGAGCAATCTCGAGTTCCTCGACAAGCTCGGTGCGCGGTCCGAGGACGGCTCTCCAGGCGTGTCAGCGCGGCCGCACTGAGTCGCATGCGCAACGCGCTGGACGACTCCGCGGCGGTGGAGGAACAGTCGCCTTCACGCGTGATGGCGCCGTTCGCTCTCGGCGTCGGCTCCTGGGGGACGCCGCCGGGAGTGAAGCTCGACCTGCGCTACGCACCCGACGAAGCCGCGCTGCTGGATCACGATGTAGGCGCGATGTGGGAAGCAGTGGTGCGTCGCAGCGCGGGGGCAGGATCAGCGCTCGCGAGCCACTACGCGGTGGACGATCCGTACGGCGGAGTGCGCGGAGCACCGGTCGTCTCGCGGTTCTTCAACGTTGGACTGAGTGCCGAGCAAGTCACCTTCGGAGCGGGCGTGACCTCACTGCTGCACGCGCTCAGCGGGCTCGCCGACCACGGCGTCGTGATGTCGCCCGTGCTCACGCATCCGGATCTGGATACGTGGTCGGCCACGCGCGGCGGGAGGGTTGTGCCGCTCGAGGGGCCGCCGCTGCGTGACCAGCTGTCACTCGCGCTCGCACGCGTACGACCCACGCTCCTTCATTTCGACAGGCCGGATTTTCTCGGGCAGATGCTCGACCTCGATGAGCTCGAGCATCTGCTCGCGGTGGCGGAGCGCGCCGGCACGATCGTCCTGATCGACGAGAGCGCAGCACAGTATCTGGGGCCGAGCGGGAGCGCCGGACGTCTCGTGAATCGCGTGGGCAATCTCATCGTGCTGCGCGGCTTCACCAAGGCCTATTCGCTCGGCGGCATGCGCGCCGCGTATGCCGTGGCATCACGCGAGCTCGCATCCACCGTGCGCACGCTCGTGCCGCCCCTTCAGGTGAGCGAGCTGTCGCTTGCCGTGGCGCTCGAGCTGCTGCGCGCTGGGGACATGTTCGCGCACGTGCGCGCGCGGGTGTGCGCCGTGAAGCCAATCGCACGGCAAGTGCTACAGGACGCGATGCTGAGCGTGATTGCCACCCGCGAGGAGCTCCCATGGCTCGGCGTCCGCGACACGGAGCAGCGGACGTCGGCGTTTCTCGAACAGCGCGGCGTATTCGCACTGCGTCCCCCCGCCACGGGGCGCCAACCGTCGGCTGGCACCGACGTACTGAGACTCACGATTCCGCTGTCGGACGACCGGATCGCTCTGTTCTCGCAACTGCTCGCCTGACTCGCACTACGCCGGGAGTGGCGAATGATATGAGCCCAAAGCCGAATGGAAATGGCAGCACGCGTCCCGCCGCGGTGGCCGAGAAGCACGAACGCGTGCTCGTGGTGGTGGCACATCCCGATGATCCGGAGTTTCTGTTTGGCGCCACGATTGCCCGATTACGCGAGGACGGCGCCGAAGTGGGGTACGTCATCTGCAGCAACGGCGCGAACTACGGGCGCGATCCGGAAAAGTCGCCGCGCGAAGTGATGGAGATGCGATACGCCGAGCAGCGCAGCGCGGCCGCCGTGTTCGGAATCGAGGACATCGTGTTTCTCGGATTCGTGGACGGGCAGCTCGAGGCCAATCTCGAACTGCGTCGTGCCATCGCGCGAGAGATCAGGCGCGCGCGCCCAGATCTCGTGCTCACGCACTACCCGCGCCGCGTCCTCGACATTCCGATGCAGGCCTCACATCCGGATCACATGGCGGTTGGCGAAGCGACACTCGCCGCGGTATTCCCGACTGCGGCGAATGCGAGAATCCTGCCGGAGCTGCTGGCCGAGGGGCTCGAGCCGCACCGCGTGCCCGAAGTGTGGGTGCCCGGCTACGAACGCCCCAATCACGTCGTGGATGCGCAGCCGTTCTTCGATCGGAAGATGGAAGCGCTCCGGTGTCACCGCAGCCAGATGGACAACGCCGGCGAGGTCCCGGAATGGGTTGCGTGGTTCATGAAGATGACGGGCGAGCGCTCGGGGTTGGCGTACGCCGAGGATTTCAAGCGCATCACGGTCTGACTCCGCGAGGCATCACATGGACGACACACTCGTTCGTGACGAGAGATGGACAGACGCGCTCGCCGCCATCCCGGGAGTCCGTCGCGCCGGCGCTCTGCGTGCGCAGCTGTCCGGCGAGCTGCTGCTGCCGGACGACATCGGATACCACACGGCGCGCCGCGTGTGGAATCCCGCCGTCGACCAATGGCCCGCGATGATCGCGCGATGCAAGTCTGCCGCGGATGTCGCCTCGGCAGTGCGCTTTGCGCGTGAAGAGTCGCTGCCGGTGACGGTCCGGAGCGGCGGACACAGCTTTGCCGGTTTCGGCGTGCGCGACGGCGCGATGATGATCGACCTCTCGCGCCTGAAGGCGATGAAGGTGCAGGGAGGGCGACGCCTCGCGACGGCGCAGCCGGGATTGACCTGGGGGGAATTCACGCGCGTTGCTGCGGCGTGCGGTCTCGCGACCACCGGCGCCGACATCTCCACGGTGGGGATTGGCGGCATGACGCTCGGCGGCGGGATGGGTTGGCTGCATCGCGTATGTGGTGCTGCGTGCGACAACGTGGCCGGCGCGGATGTGGTGCTCGCCGACGGCAGCATCGTGCGCGCCTCGGCGGACGACAACCCCGACCTCTACTGGGCCCTTCGTGGCGGCGGAGGCAATTTCGGCATCGTGACGTCGCTCGACTACAGGCTCTACCGGATCGACGAGATCGTCGGCGGCATCGCGCTGCACCCGCTCTCACGCGCGCGCGACGCGCTCGCGCTCTATCGCGAGCTCTGCGGGACGGCGCCCGATGCGCTGCGGCTCGCCGTGTTCCTGATCACGGCACCGCCAGCGCGGTTCATCCCCGAGGAGATGCGCGGCAAGCCCGTCGTCATGATGTGCGGCGCGTACTTCGGCCCGCTCGACGAGGGCGAACGCGCGTTGAGGCCGCTGAAGCGCTTCGGGCCGCCAACGGTCGATCTCATCCGGCGCATGCGGTACCTGCAGCTCGAGCACCGCGCGCCACCCGCCGGCCTGCATCATCACGGCACGGGCGAGTTCCTTCGCGCGCTCGACGAGGCGACGATCGACGCGCTCGTCGATGCCGCGGCGAACACCGTCTCGCCGTTCATGATCATCCTCGTGAATCAGCTCGGCGGGGCGTTCTCGCGAGTGGCGGACGGCGAAACGCCATTCGGACTGCGGCAGGCAGCGCACTCGGTAGGGATCCACTGCATGTGGAATCCGGGTGACTCGCCGAGTGCCCACGAAGCCTGGACGCACGCGTTGTGGGAGTCGCTGCGGCCCGCGTCCGCCGGAGGCGCCGCGATCAATCTCCAGACGGACGAGGGCGACGAGCGCGTTCGCGGCGCGTATGGTCCGGCGGTCTTCACGAGGCTCGCGCAACTCAAGCGCCGGTACGATCCCGAGAACTTCTTCCGCGTGAACTACAACATCGAGCCGGCGACGGCGACCTGACCGGCTACGCCTTCTCCTTCCCCTTGTAAGCGGCGACGAGCTTCTTCGGCGCCGTTCGCCGCCATGCGTCGACGATGAGGTCCTTCATCAACTTCTTGTCTACCGTGGCGAGCTGCACGGTGACCCAACCGAATCGTCCGACGTAGTGCGCGTAGGAAAATGTGTCGGGGTGCCGCTCGATCAAGAGCGCCTGGGTCGTCCGGTCCGTCTTGACGCCCGCCGCCTTTCCGTCTGCGCCGAGGGTGACGAAGATCTTGTCCTTCACCCGAAATGTCGCCTCACCCCAGGTTTCCTTCTCCTCCGTGTCGGGCAGCGCAAGCGCTGCTCGGCGTACTTCGTTGGCAGTCATCATCTGTACAGTCGTTGAATGCGGACATGGGCCTACTCCGGCTCGGGCAATGTAGGGCGGCGGCCCACCGTGAGCGACACCGGCGGCAGGAGTTCGCTCGGGAGCGTGTGCACGTGCTCGAACCCCACCGCGCGCAGCATGGCCTCGACGTCGGACGGCGGCAAGACGACTCCTCCCGACCGGATGGTTCGCAGCCGCGCGAGCGCCGACGTGAGATCATCCATGCCGGCGTACATGTTGGCGATGATCCAGCCGCCTGGTCGCGTGGCCGCGTAGAGACGACCGAGCGCCGGCGACAGGACGTCCGGCGCGATGAAGCTGATCGGCATCCAGATGAGGTCGAACGCGCCGAGGTCGGTCATCTGCGCGACGTTCTCCAATCGGAGGGCGATACGGTCGGTCATGCCGGCGTCGGCGACGCTCTGGCGGGCGATCGCGAGCGCGGGCTCCCACGTGTCGAGCCCGACGACGCGCAGTCGGGGCCACAGGCGCGCGAGCGCGAGCGACAACGCGGCCACACCGACGCCGACGTCGAGCATCGCTGATCCATCTGTCCCTAGTCGCTCGACCAGTCCGTCGAGCCGCGGGGCGATCGCCTCGCGCAGCACGGGACCGAATGCGGAAGAGCCGCGTCCCTGTGCTCGCAGCATCTCGGGACTGGTGTACTGCCACACCGGCGCCGCCGCGGGGTCGTTGCACAGGTCGGCCGCCTGCATCAGACGTGCTTGTGCCAGGCCACCGAGCGCGTTGATCTGTCGCGAATCGACGTCGTCGAGCAAGTCCGCGGCGCCCAGGCTCGCGATGACGTCGGCCAGCGCTGCTTCTACCGCGGGATCCGCGCGCTGCAGAGATGTGCGCAGCCGGAGTGCGCCGGACAGCGCGCCGAGCGCTTCGGCCGACGCTGCCAGACGACCGACGATCTGCGCGAGACGCGCGTGTGGGGGAAGGCGGTCGTGCCGGTGTCGCGTCGGCTTGGTGCCATCGAATCGCCACGGTGCAGCGGGCACTCGGCACCCGTTGCCCGTGGGCTCCAGCAGGGGAGCAACGCGTGGATCGTCGGCAGCGGCGGCAAGGGTCGAGGGAACAACGAGTGCGGACACCCCCGCGCGCGTGAGTCGCGCCGACCAGTCGAGCGCCGTGCGATGCTGGAGGGACTGCGCAATCCGCGCGGCCAGCGTGACGTCGTCGCGAGCTCCTTCCACGCTACAGGCATCGGCAAGCTGCACGACATCGGCGGCGCTATCGGCGCGCAGCATGAGTGCACCATCGAGCGTGTCGATCGGCACGTCGAATGGCCCCCACACGGGGCGGCCCTTGTGACGTGCGCGCTCCCGACCGGACGCGAACGACTCGAGCACTTCGTACTGCAGCATGTCCGCGCCGGACAGCAGCGAGGTATCGACGCGACAGCCACGACCCGTGCGCTCACGCTGGTAGAGCGCGGCCAGCACACCTTCACATGCGATCAGTCCGCCCAGGATGTCCACGAACGCAACGCGCGACGGCCGCGGCGATGCGCCGTCGGGCGTGACTCCATGCGCGCAGCCGGCATGTGCCTGCACGAGGTAGTCGCCGGCGATCGCGCTGTCGTCGCGCTCCTCCTCGCCCCACCCGGATGCATGCGCGTAGACGAGTCCGGGGTTCCCGACCATGTCGTCTGCGTCCAGCCGCAGCCGTGCGGCGCGGCCGGGGCGCCAGTTGTGCAGGTAGACGTCAGCCGACGCGATCAACTCGAGGACGCGCCGCCGTCCCTCGGGTTGATGGAAGTCGATCTCGACGACCTGCTTGCCTCGATTGTACGCGAGGTAGGCACCGTGCAGCGACTTGATTGGCCCGACGCGACCAATGTCCCCGCCCGGCGGCTCGACGCGGATGACGTCCGCACCGAGCAGCCTGAGCAGGTGAGTGGCCAGAGGACCCTGTAGGCGCGTCGTGAGGTCGATGACGCGAATGCCGGCCAGCGGCGCGCCCGGGCGCGCCGTGTGCTCGCGACGGTATGCGTCCGCCGCGTCGTGGGCGCGAAACTCCCACGGCACGCCGTTGGGCGCTCGCCCAGCACGCTCCCTGAGAATGTCTTCGTAGCCCCGGACGCGACGCAGCTCGCAACCGCTCACCGCCGCGGAAGCGTGAAGATCGGACAGCGGGTGCGCCGCAGCGGCGCGGTGCAGCGATGCGGGGGCGAGTGACCACGCGCTCAGATAGCGGAATACGTACGTCTGCCACGCTTCGGCAACGTCCTGCCGAGGTGCACCGAGGCGGCTCCAAAAATCCGCCCAGCTGTCGGAGCTCAACGCCTCGAGCTCTACCGCGTATCCGTCGGCCGTGAGCCATGGTGGTCCCGGCGACGCATCGGGAAAGCGATCCAACGCATACTGGGCGGAGCGAGCAAGGAAGTCGTCGCCGCTCGTGGCGATCGCCACGTGATGCGAGAGGAACAGCAGCGCCGACTCGAGTACCGTGACGTCCACGCGTCCGATCACACATCCTCTCAGCCGCGCGATCGCCGCGGCGAGCACCGCCTGCGTGGCCACGACACCCGCCGCGACCGAGGCGATGTCGAGACCGATGCGCCTGGGACGGCGCGCTTCGCGTCCATGCACTTCCATCAAACCACAGGCCGCCTGGATCAATGCCTCGCTGCGGAGGGGTGCACTCGAGACGTGATCGTCCGGCTCCCAACGAATCGTGCAGGCAAGCTGCGTATCCTCGCGCTCTCCGCGAAAGGTGAACTCGCCAATCGTATTGGATTCATCCGGCTCGGCGAGGTCGGGCGACGACACTGCCGCTCCGAGGAACGCGAGATGCCGACGGCAGGTGCGAGCGGCGACGCCGCTCTCACGCTCGACGGCCACGACAGCGCCGTCGAGCGGCAGTGTCTTCCGCCGCTGAAGTCGTTGGTCCTCGCGAGGCGCGAGGCGACTGGTCCCGGTCATCCGCTCGCCATCCCGACAGGCGGGAGATCGGCGCTCAGTTGCATGACGTCCACTTTGCCGAGCGCCGTACGCGGGAGGCGATCCAGCAGCCGGAGATCGTCGGGGAGCTTGTAGGGTGCAAGCGAGTCACGGAGCGCCGCCCGGAGATCGTTCAGCGTCATCGACCAGCCATCGCCTGGAACGACGCACGCACACACCGCTTCGCCGAGCACCGGATGCGGAACCGCGAGCACGGCGGCTTCTGCCACGCCGGGAAGTGTGAGCACCGCGTTCTCCACCTCGAGCGGATCGATCTTGCTTCCGCCTCGGTTGATCTGATGCTTCAGCCGACCGAGTACGAACAGCTGTCCATCATCGATCCGACCGAGGTCGCCGGTGTAGAACCAGCCGCTGGATACCTCCTCGACGCCGGTGTGGGAGTCACCCGTCCAGTACGTAACGGGAAAATGCGCGCGCGAGAAAGCGATCTCGCCCTCGGCGCCGTCGGGCAGGTGCTCGTGCTGCTCATTCACGATGGCCACCGCGCCGTCATCCGGCCGACCGACGGAACCGCCAAGGTATTCGCTCGGATCCAGCGTGGCGACGCCGACGCCTTCGCTCGAGCCGTACATCACCATGAAGTCCATCTGCAGAGCATCGCGCATGGCGTGCAGCAGCGACGGCGAGAAGGCGGACGCACTCGCGACGCCGATGCGCAGGCTGCGTACGTCACGAGGAGACGCGGCGAGACGCTGCAGCAGCAGCCGGAAATGCGTTGCGGAGCCGTGCAGCACAGTCACTTGCTCACGTGCGATGACGTCGAGCACCTCGTCACTCGCGAACCGATTGAGCAGAATGACGCGCCCTCCGCCCAGCAGACCCGCGGTCGCCAGCATGAGGCCGAATCCGTGCGCGAGCGGAAGGTGGATGAGGTGTACGTCGTCGGGTCCGAAGCTCAACGCGGCCGAGAGTCCGGACCAGCTTCGCGCGAGACGTCCCTGAAAGCCGAGCGGCGTCTTGGGACGTCCCGTGGTTCCGGATGTGAGAAAGATTGCCGCCGCGTCGTCCGGCGACGGCGGTGCTGGCGTCTCCTCGATCGCGGCAGGGACTCGGCGCAGCAGTGAGGCGATCGTCATGCCGTGCACCGATCCGTCTCTCGGCGTCACGAGAAGCACGCGCAGGTCCGGAGAGTCGGCCAGCAGTTGGTCGACCGCGGCGAGTGGTCGTGGCGAGTGGCACGGAGGCTCGTACACGAGCAGCGCCGGCCGCACGAGGTCTATCACATCGTTCAGCTCGCGCGGCGTGCTCTCATGATGCAGCGCGACGTGAAGCGCGCCACACGACCACGCGGCGTATGCGGCGACGAGGGTCTCGGGGCGATTGGAGAGCTGGCACACGATGCGGTCACCGCGCTGGATGCCGAGCTCGCGGTACCGTCCGGCGAGCGCGTCGATCGCTCGGTGGAGCTCACCGTATGCGATCGAGCTGTCGCCCGACGTGACGGCGAGTCGTGCGGACGCGTCGCGGCACGCGTCATCGATGGCGGCGACAAGTGTGGGCGGAGGCATGCCTGCGAAGGGCGAGAGCGGAGGAGGGCGCGTGCTCGAAGGTATGGACGCGCGACTACCGCACTTCTTCGCTCTTGCTCGAATGACTGTGCCGCCGGCAATGTCACGGACACATCAGGTGCGTGGCGCGTCTACTCCGCAGCGATGCCACGGCCTCGACGCGCCTGCTGACGTGCAGCTTTTCGAGGATGTTGTGGACGTGCGATTTGACCGTGGACACTTCGATGTGGAGACGGCGGGCGATGTCCTTGTTCGCGAGATCCTGTGCGAGCAGCCGCGCAATCTCCAGCTCGCGTCCCGTCAGACGCGGATCACCGTCTGCGGTCTGTGGCGCGGAGATCGCGGCGAGGTGGTGTCGCAAGACGGCTGCCGCGATCGGGAGGCATCGGAGCTCGCCCTCCATCACGCTGCGGAGAATCGACAACAGCTCCAGCATCGACGCGTCGGTGGTCACGTAGCCGGCAACGCCCGCCTGCGCGCACTCGAGAATCTCCGACGCGTCTGTACTGACGGCGACGGCGACGACGCGCACTTCCGCTGCTTGCTCGCCGAGCACACGAATGGCCTCGATGCCCTCGCGCGACGATACGTCGACGAGCACCACGTCGGGGCGGTCTTCCAGCACGCGGCGGAGCGCCATCTCGTCGGTGGCGAGTGTTGCGCGAAGGTCGACACCATCGCATTGGGCAAGCAGCTGCCCGAGCCCCTCGCGATAGAAGCGAATGCGCGAGAGCACGGTTACGCGCGAGAAGCGCTGAGTGCTCGACTCGAGCGGAACCGACGTAGGCGCGGTGGAATTCACACGACCCCACACCTTGCAAGAGCCAGAGGCGCGGCGTAGTCGTCTCGCGCGAGGTGTTCATTCCTCACGCCCGCCCTCAGGGCGCCGGCATCGGCGGAGACAGGTGCGCGCGATCGCGAGAACATGTCGGCGTGCGCGGACGATCACGGTACAGCGTTCACGTGATAAGAGCAAGCCTAAAGAAAGTCTAAGATGACGCCCGAACGCACCGTGCTACAGGCGAGCGAGCTCTCTCCATCCGCCTTTAGCGCGAGCGAAACAGCGTGTGCGAGTTCAGAAGGATTGATGCGCCTCCATCGAGTGGTCCTCCCGGACCTGACCCTCGCGCTCCATCTCTTTTCATGCCACGGAGCGATACCCGCCCGGACGGGTGAGCGGTAGGCTAGACCACAGCCAATGAGGTCTAGCGGTGCGCCAGCTTCGCGTCCTGATCGTCGGCGCGGCGAGACTCATTCACGATATCGTCTCGAGCGCGGTGATGTCACAGCCAGACATGAGTCTGCTGCCTGATCTGGCAACGGTCGACGGTGAACTGCTGCCTGCACAACGCACCGACGCGGATGTGGTCGTCTGCCTCCTCGATGACACGAGCGGGCAGGGTGCGACCATGCACGTTCAGCAGACGTTTCCGCACCGAGCCGTCCTCGCACTGCACCGCGGGGGCGAGCACGCCTGGTTGTACGACTACGGGTTGCGGATGATTGAAGAGTTTCAGGGAGATCTTTCCCCAGACGTGGTGCTCGACGCGATTCGGCGCGGTGCACGCGGCAGGAGCGGCTGACCGGATGAAGACCGCCACGGCACTGCTGCGCCACGCGATCCTCGGTCTGTCGGTCGACGAGGCATCATTCGAACGTCGGGGCTTTTCGTTCGCACCGCGCGTCGTGCGCGAGCGACTGGAATGCGTTGGGCGCACCTTCATTCGCGGTTACAACATCGCCGTCGAGCTCGGTGGCGAGCTGGGAGTGGGCGCTCGCCTGCAGGGTGAGGCGGAAGAGCTGCGCGGCTTCGCGTTCGAAGGCGCCGCCATGGCGCTCGCCCTCCTCGACACCGTGTTGCCGTGGCGGAGCGACCGCCTCGCGGCATTCATGCGACGCGACGCGGCGCACCACATCTATATGGCACACGTGGGTGCCGGCTGGGCACTCGCGCGGCTCAAGCGTCGCGTCGCTCCCGCGCTGGCGCAGTTCGATCCACTACTCCGCTGGCTGCTCCTCGACGGATACGGCTTTCATCAGGGCTACTTCCACCCGCATCGCTGGATCGGTTGGATGGCGACGCCGTCGCTCGGGGTGGGGTATGCGGCGCGTGCGTTCGACCAGGGACTTGGGCGCAGCATCTGGTTCGTCACCGGTGGTGATGCCGCGCGCGTCCACTCGGTGATCGACCGGTTCGCGCCACGCCGTCGGTCGGATCTGTGGAGCGGAGTAGGGCTCGCCTGTGCCTATGCGGGCGGCGCCACGTCAGCGACTGTGCAAGCGATCGCGC
Organism: Gemmatimonadaceae bacterium; assembly: GCA_036008805.1. Lineage (GTDB taxonomy): Bacteria > Gemmatimonadota > Gemmatimonadetes > Gemmatimonadales > Gemmatimonadaceae > AG11. The sequence goes on along the minus strand of DASYMZ010000032.1, from coordinate 37,098 downwards.
GCGCCGCGGACATCTTCCGCCCGGATCTGGCGCAGGGCGCCGCGTTTGCCGCGAAGACACGCGAGCGAGCCGGCAACGAGGCCACGCACACAGAGTCGGCGTGCCGAATTCTGTGCGGGCTGTCCGCACGCGACGCGGCGCGGATCACCGATGACGCGCTGGTCGGCCTTCCGGGCGATGCGTCCGAGCCGGCGTACGAGGTGTGGCGCCGCCGGATTGCCGAACGGTGCAGTGACACCGCACACCGCGCGCGCGCGATCACGGCGGGGGAGGCGCGATGACCGCATCACTTCTCCTCGCGACGCACGGCCGACGCCTCGTCGCGGTGCTGCTCGTGACGACGCTGTACTGGAGCGCGAGGCTGCCGAGTCCTTCGACCGCGGAGCGCGCGGCGATGGCGTCGCGATTCAGGTTCGAGGAAACGGCGCTGCCAGTGCCCAGCGGCATCGCGCCGCGCGAGGTACGCACCGTCCATCCGCAGCTTCGGCACATCGCGACGTGGATCTCCGCGGTGGGCGCGGCGGTGGCGCTCAACGATCTCGATGGCGACGGGCTGCCGAATGACGCGTGCTACGTCGACGTGCGTACCGATCGCGTGATCGTTGCGCCAGTGCCGGGCACCGGCAAGCGCTTCGCGCCGTTCACGCTGGATCCGTCGCCGCTGCCGTACGACAGCGTGACCACCGCGCCCATGGGCTGCCTCCCGGCGGATCTGAATGAGGACGGTCGCGAGGACCTGCTCGTCTACCTCTGGGGACGAGCGCCGGTGGCGTTCATGGCGCGGGCGAGGGCGGTGGGAGAGACACTCGACGCGCAGTCCTTCGTACGGCGAGAGGTGGTGGCGGTGCCGGAGCGGTGGTACACGAATGCCGCCGTCCTCGCTGATCTCGATGGCGACGGCCATGGGGACCTGGTGATCGGCAACTACTTTCCGGACGGCGCGCGCGTGCTCGATCCGCACGGTGGTGGCGTCGAGCACATGCAGCACTCGATGTCACGCGCGGCAAACGGTGGACGGTTGCACCTGTTGCGCTGGGTGAGCGCGCGATCCGGATCCGAGCCATCGGTGCGGTTCGACGAGGTGACCGGCGCGCTGCCGCAAGACGTGGCGCAGGGATGGACGCTGGCGGTGGCCGCCGCCGACCTCGACGGCGATCTGCTGCCCGAGCTGTACGTGGCGAACGACTTCGGTGCCGATCATCTGCTGCACAATCGGTCGACGCCCGGCCACGTGCAGTTCGCCACCCTGCTCGGAGAGGAGGGCGTCGCGACACCGTCGTCGAAGGTGGTCGGTCGCGACTCGTTCAAGGGAATGGGCGCGGACTTCGGCGATCTACGCGGCACGGGCCAGCTCGACCTCTGCGTGAGCAACATTGCCGAGGAGTACGCGCTCGAGGAGAGCCACTTTCTCTTCGTGGCAACGGGACATCCCGACCTCATGCGCCGCGGTCTCGCGCCGTATGTGGATCGCAGCGAGGAGCTCGGTCTGTCACGGGGCGGATGGGGATGGGATTGCCGCTTCGGGGACTTCGACAACGCGGGTGCACTCGAAGTGCTGCGCGCAACGGGCTTCGCGCATGGCGAGAGCAATCGCTGGCCGGAGCTCCAGGAGCTCGCCATGGGGAACGATGAGCTGCTGAGCCATCCGAGCGCGTGGCCACGCTTCACACCCGGAGCCGATCTGAGCGGCGCGAGTCACGTGAAGTTCTTCACGCGCGCCGCTGACGGGCGTTACTACGACGTGGCCGACGACGTGGGCCTCGGGCGCATGCAGATCTCGCGCGGCATCGCCACCGCCGACGTGGATGGCGACGGTCTCTTGGATGTGGCAGTCGCGAACCAGTGGGCGCCGGCGCAGTTCTACCACAACGCCAGTCCGCAGCCGGGCGCATTCATCGGCCTGCGATTGCGCCTTCCCGCGAGCGCGCCGGACGACCGACGCATGCGGCCGGCCGTCACCGCACAGGCTCGCGTGCACCTGCAAGACGGGAGTGTCCACATCGCGCAGGTGGACGGCGGAAACGGCCACTCCGGCAAGCGCTCACAGGATCTTCACTTCGGTCTCGGAACGCTCGGCACGCACGACAGCGTGCGCGTCGACCTGCGATGGCGCGACGTGCACGGCACTGCGCGCGCAGACTCCATGTTCCTCCGGCCGGGCTGGCATGTGGTACTCCTCGATTCGTCCGCATTGGAGGTGCGCGCACCATGACTCTGCCTGCCGTGGTATCGGTGCCGGATCGACTGGCAGGACTGCGTCGATTCGCGATCGCCATCACCGTGCTGAACGTGCTCGGCCACACCGTGCTGGGATTCGAACAGTCGCTGCTGCAAGTGTTCGTCGCGGTGGGAACGGCGTACGCGACCGAGCTCCTGCTCGAGTGGGTAGACGCGCGCCTCAACGCCCGCCCGCCGCGGTTCGCCGGCGGCTGGCGCGCGCTCGTCAACGCGCTGCTCTCCGCGCACATCACCGGTCTCGCCGTCGGCATGCTGCTGTATGCGAATAGCCGTCTCGTGCCGTTTGCATTCGCGGCGTCGGCAGCGATCGCGTCCAAGACGATATTCAAGGCGCCATCCGCGACAGGGCACACGCACTTCTTCAACCCGTCGAACTTCGGCATTGCCGCGACGCTGCTGCTGTTTCCATGGGTCGGCATCTCGCCGCCGTATCACTTCACCGAAAATCTGCCGGCGGCGGGCCGCATCGGATTGCCCCTGCTCATCATCGCCACGGGAACGCTGCTCAATGCGCGCTTCACGCATCGCGTGCCGGTGATCCTGTCGTGGCTGAGCGTGTTCGTGCTTCAGGCGATCGTTCGCAGCGTGGCGCACGGCACGCCAATCACGCCGGCACTCGTGCCGATGACTGGTGCCGCGTTCGTGCTGTTCACGTTCTATATGGTGACCGATCCGGCGACGACGCCGATGGAACGGCGCGCACAGCTGGTATTTGGCGCCGCGACGGCTGCGACCTACGGTGCGCTCGTCTGGATGCATGTGGTGTTCGGCCTGTTCTTCAGCCTTGCGCTGGTGTGCACGGCGCGCGGCGCCGCACTCTATCTCCTTGCAGTGCCGGAACGGTCCGTCGCCGAGCCGCGGTTCGCGCGGCAGCGCAGGGCTGCGTTGGTGCAGCGTGATGGAGCGTCATCATGACGGCCGGCATCGCCGTCGTGGGCGCGGCGTGCCGTTTCCCCGACGCGAACTCTCCTCGCGCGCTGTGGGAAACTGCGCTCGCCGGTCGCCGGGCATTCCGTCGCGTGCCGCCGGAGCGGCTGCGGCTCGACGACTATGCATCGAGTGAAGGCGACGCGGACAGCGTCTATGTTCGCGAAGCGGCGGTCCTCGAGGGCTATCAGTTCGATCGCGTGGCATTTCACGTATCCGGTGATGCCTATCGTTCCGCCGATCTCGCCCACTGGCTCGCTCTCGATGTGGCGAACGATGCACTGCGGGACGCGGGATTCCCCGAGGGAGACAACCTCCCTCGCGAACGGACCGGCGTGCTTCTCGGCAACACGCTCACGGGCGAGTTCTCGCGCGCGGGCCTCATGCGGCTCCGCTGGCCGTACGTGCGTCGCGTGGTGGACGCGGAGCTGGTCGCGCTGGGCTGGGACGGGGCGCAGCGGAGCGACTTTCTGCGTGCGCTGGCGCAGCGGTACAAGGCGCCCTTCGTGACACCGGGATCGGACACCCTGGCCGGTGGCCTCTCGAACACCATTGCCGGCCGCATCTGCAACCACTTCGACTTCGGCGGGGGAGGCTACACAGTCGACGGCGCGTGCGCCTCGTCGCTCCTTGCCGTTGCTCGCGGGTGTGCGGCGCTCGAGAGCGGCGAGCTCGACGCGGCGATCGTCGGTGGGGTGGATCTCAGCCTCGACCCGTTCGAGCTCGTTGGCTTCTCGCGCGCGGGTGCACTCGCCCACGACGGCATGCGCGTGTTCGACAGCGCACCCACCGGTTTCCTTCCCGGCGAAGGATGCGGCATGGTCGTGCTCATGCGCGACACCGATGCGCTCGCCCGAGGCTGTCAGCGCTATGCCGTCATACGCGGGTGGGGCATCTCGTCGGATGGAGCCGGCGGGCTCACGAGACCCGAGGTGCACGGCCAACTGCGCGCACTGCGGCGCGCGTACGAGCGCGCCGGCATCGACGCTGCCAGCGTGGGCTACTTCGAGGGCCACGGAACGGGCACTGCAGTCGGCGACGCAACGGAGCTCCGTGCGCTCACGCAAGTGCGGCGCGACGCCGGTGCACCGACACGGCGCGCGGCACTCGGTACCGTGAAGGCGAACATCGGACACACGAAGGCGGCCGCCGGAATCGCCGGCGTCATCAAGACGATCATGGCGTTGAGGTCGCAGATCCTTCCGCCGACGATCGGCTGCCACACGCCGCACGCGACGCTGCTGGAGCCGGACAGCGCCCTTCGTGTGCTCACCCGAGGTGAGCGGTGGCCGCGCGACGTGGCGCTGCGCGCGGCTGTGAGTGGGATGGGGTTCGGCGGAATCAATGTGCACGTCGTACTGGACGGTGTCGCCGGTACCAGGCGACGCGCGCTGGCATCGCGTGAGCGGGCGCTGCTCGCGTCGGCACAGGACGTAGAGCTGTTCCTGCTCACCGGAGCGGATCTGGCCGAGCTCTCGCGCTCGGCGGCAAGCCTCGCGGCGACCGCGGCATCGCTGGCGCACTGCGAGCTGGCGGATCTCTCGTCCGCGCTGCTGGAACGATACAACGTGGCGCTCGCGCGCGGCGCCGTGATCGCGTCGTCGCCGGCGCAACTCGCAGAGCGATTGTCGCGACTGGCCGCGCGCGCGCGTGACGGCGCCGTCATCGACGTGCAGAACGGCGTGTTCATCGGCCATGGTGCAGATGTGCCGCGTATCGGCCTGCTCTTTCCGGGGCAAGGTACCCTGGCCGACATGGCGGGAAGCGTTCTGCGTGCGCGCTTTCCCACCGTCGACGCACTGTACCGCTGGGCGCGGCTTCCATCAGGTGGTGATGCGGTGGCGACAGACGTCGCGCAGCCGGCCATCGTGACTGGGTCAGTGGCGGCGTTGCGAATTCTCGCGGCGCTCGGCATCGATGCGGTTGGGGCGGTTGGTCACAGTCTGGGTGAGCTGACTGCCCTGCATTGGGGCGGGGCGCTGGATCTGGACGCGCTGCTGCGCATCGCGCGGGTGCGCGGACGCGCGATGGCAGACCTCGGCGCGGCCGGCGGTCGAATGGCGGCCGTGGCGGCAAGCGAAGCGTCTGTACGCACGCTGCTCGACCGAGAGTGTGTGGTGGTGGCGGGCGTCAATGCTCCGCGCCAGACCGTCATCTCCGGTGACGCGACGGCCGTGGAACAGGTGATGGCTCGTGCGCGAGCGCAAGGCATCGCCGCGCACACGCTGGCAACGTCCCACGCGTTTCATTCGCCGTTGGTGGCGGCCGCCGAAGCTCCATTGCGGCAACACCTCTCCACCGAGATCACCGCCGAACTGACTGGGCGGGTGGCGTCGACCGTACTCGGCCGCGTGCTCACGCATGGTGATGATCTGCGCCAACTGCTGTGCAGCCAAGTGACGTCGCCGGTGAGATTTCTCGATGCCGTACGGGCCCTCGCCGACAGTGTCGATCTGTGGATCGAGGCCGGACCGGGACGTGTGCTCGCCGGGCTACTCGACCCCGGGTCCACTGCACCCGTAGTCTCGATGGATGTCTGTGCGCCGTCGCCGCGCGGGGTGCTCGAGGTGGTGGCCGCCGCGCACGCACTGGGTGCTCCCATCACGGCGCGCGCGCTCATCGCACGTCGATTTGTCCGCCCGTTCGACCTTGCACGACGAATGACGTTTCTCGCCAACCCGTGCGAGCAGGCCCCCACCTCGTCCGAGGCAGCCCCACGAGCGCGCGCGCGGAGCGGCGTGTCCGAGACGGATGCGTCAGCGCAGGCCATCGCAACGACTGAAGCCAAGAACGACGATGCACTGCATGTCGTGCGGCGGCTCGTCGCCGCACGCGCCGAGCTGCCCATCGAGACGGTACGCGTCGAGCAGCTGCTGCTGCGCGATCTGCACCTAAACTCCATCGTCGTTGCGCAGATCGCGTCCGAGGCGGCGCGGGAACTGTCACTGGCAGCATCGGTCGCGCCGACCGAGTTCAGCGCCGCGTCGGTCGGTGAGCTGGCGCGGGCACTGGAGCAGCGGCTACTCGTCGAAGGCACGGCCGAGGCGCATGAACACGTGCGAGCCGAGGTGCCGGAAGGCGCCACAACTTGGGTGCGTCCATTCACGATGCGCCTCGTGGAGCGTCCGCTGCCGGCGCCCCGCGTGAATGGGGGCATCGGCGAATGGCGCGTCATCGCGGTGCAGGACGACCCGCTGGCAGCGGTGCTGCGCGAGATGCTGCCGACAGTCGCCGGCAACGGCGTCGCGGCGCTGCTTCCCGCACATCCGTCGGAGAGCCACGTTGCTGCTCTCCTCGACGCGGCCAGGGCGCTGCTCGCGCTTCCAGCGCCGCGGTACGCGCTGTTCGTTCAGCGCGGAGGCGGCGCGACCGCATTCGCGCGCACGCTGCACCTCGAGGTGCCGGACGCCGTCGTCTGCGTCGTAGATGTTCCCGGCGACGCGAGCGAATGGGCGCGATGCGTGGTGGCCGAGGTTGCCGGCGCGCGCGGATTCGTCGAAGCGCACTACGACGTAGAGGGGCGACGATACGAGCCAGTCTTTCGGCCTCTGTCACTTGGCGAGGGTGAGCGACGGCATGCATTGACCGCGGATGACGTCGTGCTGGTGACTGGTGGCGGGAAAGGCATTGCCGCGGAGTGCGTGCAGACGCTGGGAATCGCGACTGGCGCGCGGTTCGCGCTGATCGGTCGCTCTTCGTTGCTGGACGCGGAGGTGGTTGCGACGTTGGAGCGGTTGGCCAATGCGGGAATTGTCGCGCACTACGTCACGGCGGATGTCACGGACGCCGTCGCCGTCGCCGCGGCGGTTGCGGGGGCCGAACGCGCGCTCGGTCCGGTGACGGCGATCATCCATGCTGCCGGCATCAACGATCCATGTCTGGTCGCGGCTCTCGACGAGGCGGCGGTTCAGCGGACGCTCGCGCCGAAGCTCGCCGGGCTTCGGAATGTCGTCGCCACTGTCGATCCGGCGCGGCTGCGTTTGCTCGTCACCTTCGCGTCCACTATCGGCCGCAGCGGACTGCGTGGCGCGGCCGGCTATGCGCTCGCGAACGACTGGACGGCCGCACTCACCGAGCGCATCGGACGCGAGCGTCCGCACTGCCGGTGCGTCGCGCTCGAGTGGTCGATCTGGGCTGGCGCGGGCATGGGAACGAAGCTCGGGCAACTCGGCACCATGGCGCGGGAAGGTGTAACCGCGGTGATGCCGGCCGTCGGCGCCGAGCTCTGTCGCCGGCTGTTGAGTGCCGCATTGCCGGACGCACGCATCCTCGTGATGGGGCGCTACGGTGCGCCGCCACTTCTTCCCATCGAGGCACCCGAGCTGCCGCTCCTGCGCTTTCTCGAGCGCGTGCGGGTGCACTATCACGGCGTGGAGCTCGTGGCCGATGCCGTGCTGTCGAACGAGAGCGATCCGTACCTCGCCGATCACGCGTTCGCTGGTGAGCAGCTCCTTCCGGGGGTCATCGGGCTCGAGGCGATGGCGCAAGTCGTCGTCGCGGTCACCGGAATAGATGCCGCGCCGGCGTTCGAGATGGTGGAGTTTGCGAGGCCCATCGTGGTGCCGCGCGCCGCGCCCTTGACCATTCGCATCGCTGCGGTCGTACGCGAGTCGGGCGAGGTAGACGTCGTGGTGCGAAGCGAGGAGTCCGCGTTCGCCGTGGATCACTTCCGGGCGCGCTGCCGCGTCGGGGTCGAGATGCCGGTGCTGTGGCGACGTGATGAGGATGACATCGGCACCGCCGACGAGCACGAAGACGCCGCGGCACTCTACGGCGACATTCTGTTCCAGAGCGGACGATTCCGCCGGCTCGAGTCGTATCGTCTGCTGCGCTCCCGCGCCTGCGACGCGGTGATCGCTCTTCCGAGCGATACGACGTGGTTCGGGCCGTTTCATTCGCAGCGGCTCATTCTTGGCGATCCCGCCGCCCGCGATGTCGCTCTGCACGCGATTCAGGCATGCGTGCCGCATCGCACCCTGCTTCCACGGAGCGCGCGCGGCATCACGTCAGCCGGCGTGTCCGGATGTCCGCCATTCACGGCGCACGCCCAAGAGTTGTCGAGCAGTGACGATCTGTTCACCTATGCCCTCGAGGTGACCGACGCTGACGGACGCGTGTGCGAGCAGTGGAAGGAGCTGCAGTTCCGGGTGGTGCGTGCCGCCCCGCGCGCGCCACGCGTGCGGGCACTGCTCGGTCCCTACTTCGAGCGACGGATGGCAGAGGTGGCGCCAGGAACCGCGCTGGCGGCACGCGTCCTCGTCAACGGCGCGGCGAAGCGAGGGATGAGGACCGTCGGCGCGGCTCGCTCGCATTCAGGGTCGCTGCTCTTCACGATGACATCCGCCGAGACGGTGAGCTGCGATGTGGAGCCGGTGCGCGACCGTCCGGAGGCCGTGTGGCGGGATCTGCTTACGGCGTCGCGCGTCGATCTCGTGGACGTCGTGTGTCGCACGACCGCCGAGCCGCGCGCGCGCGCAGCGACGCGTGTCTGGAGCGCCGCGGAATGCCTGACGAAGGTGGGAATGCCTCCCGGTGCTCCGCTCACGCTGGACGACGTCGCGAGCGACGGCTGGATCCAATTTCGTTCGGGTGATGCCATCGTCGCCACGTACATCGCCGAACTGATCGGCGAAGAATGGCCGCTCTCATTCGCTCTGCTGGTGCCGGCTCATGGATGATCGCGCCGCCTTCGAATATCGGCACGTCGTGAGCTTCGAGGAGACGAATCTCGTAGGGAACGTGTACTACGCCAATCCAATTCGCTGGCAGGGCCGCTGCCGAGAAATGTTCCTCCGCGAGCACGCGCCCGACGTGCTCGCCCAACTCGCTGACGATCTCGCGCTGATGACGACGCATGTCTCCTGCGAGTACTTCGCTGAGCTGCGTGCGTTCGACGAGATCATCATCCGCATGCGCCTCGCGGATCTCACGCAGAGCCGCATCACGATGTCGTTCGAGTACTGGCGATGCGGCGCAAAGTCGGTGCTGGCTGCGCGCGGGGAGCAGCAGGTCGTCTGCATGCGCCGCGCGCGCGATGGCGTCGAACCGACCGGTGTGCCCGCCTCACTCCGGTCGGCGCTGCGCAACTTCGCGTGAATGAGGTCGGGCACAACGCCATTCGGCATTACAAGGAGCGAAGTCATGGAGACATCGACGCAACTGACGCCTGGAACGCCAGCCGGGTGGCCATCCCACGTGTCGTCCGCTGGACGCGAGGGTACGCGCGCCGCGCGACAGCGCGCCGTCGAGCGCGTCGTCGCCGTGCTGCGCGAGCGCTTCGCGGATCCCTTGTCACTGGGCGACATGGCGGACATCGCGATCAGCAGCCCCTTTCACTTCAATCGGATCTTCCGACAGGTCACCGGCGTGCCTCCAGGACGATTTCTTTCGGCCGTGAGGCTGCAGGCGGCAAAGCAGCTGCTACTGACGACGCGCCGCAGCGTCACTGACATCTGCTTCGCCGTCGGATACAACAGTCTCGGCACGTTCACGACGCACTTCACGATGCTCGTCGGGGCGTCACCGAAGCGGTTCCGCAAGATGCACGGCGGCCCGGTGGACGTCGAGCTGCCGCGTCGGCTCATGGAGCGGCAGCAACGTGCACCCATCGCCGCTGGCGCGCTGCTCATCGGAGACGTGAGTGCCGTGGACGGCTTCATCGGGCCGGTGATGGTCGGCGTGTTTCGCACGCCCATTCCGCGCGGACGGCCTGTCGCGTGCAGCATGGTGCAGGCGCCCGGGCGATACCGCATGCACGGGTTGCCGGACGGTAGCCACTATGTGCTCGGCGTCGCTCTGGATACCACGTCGGACGCGCTCGGTGCGACGCGCTTGACCGGAGAACTACTGCGGCGGGGACGAGCGGGACCGATCAACGTGCGGTCGGGCTTCGCGGCGGGACCATCGGACGTGGTACTACGTGAGCCGAAAGTCACCGATCCGCCGATTCTCATCGCGCTCGATGTGCTGATGACTTCGCACGCGGAGAACTGCTGATCGAGCGAAACCACTGCTCGGCAGTTCCACGGGACCCGTGCGAACGAACGACTTCCTGTGCTGCTTGGCCGTTGACGCGAGTAGCAAGCAAATCGGCGGCGCAATTGCACGGGGTATGTGGAGTATGCGTTGCGCCTCGATCGACACCAAGACCCTTCGCGAGCCTGCAGGCGGTCAGGAGCGCCAACCTGCGAAATCACACGACTTTGCCCATCCGAGCCGCACGACCTCGCGACAATCGGGTTCAGGGGGTCGCGGGTTCCAATCCCGCCGTCCGGATCTCACACCATTACTGATCACGACTTACGGCGGCTTCGGCCGCCGTTTGACGTTTCAGGTCCTCATCCCGCATGGGGACGTGCGCAATCCCGCTGATTGTGCGCGGCTTCGAGGCCTTGGCGATCAAACTGACGACCCGGCTTTGCCGCCGGCGATCTGCTGGGATGTCTTGCGTAGAACGCCCCAGAGGAGTCGTTCACCAGGATCAGACGAATGCTCGCCGTAGAGCAGGAAGATCTCCGGCGACGCATCAGCGTGCGTCTCGGACCGTCATCCGCCGTCCTGCACCAGCTCGACCGCAAGATGTGCTGGCGAGAGTGCACGCAAGAATTCCTTCGGGTCGAATGCCTGCCCCAGCGCGAGCGCACCACGACGGGCGAACGCCGGCTCGAGTATGCGCACCGCTGCTTCCACGACGATGGGCGCCGAGACGGCGTAGATGTCCTGCCCGCTCGCGGTCGCCCGGTGCGTGCCACGCACGTCGGCCACGACGACCTCCATCGCAAACCGCTGTGCGGATCGGCCGCTCGCGTCGACGGCGGCCGGTTGCGGCGTCGCGGCATCGCAGACTTCGTCGATCGATCTGGAGGTCAGATAACTTCGGAGGCGTTGTACGGACAGATGGCGCGAGATCGTGATGACTTCGCTGAACGCCATCTCGACGAGCTGCTGTGGCCCGAAAGGGGCCTCAAAGGTCCAGTCGATCCTGCTCGGCGGCGACGTCATCGGCCCGAGCTGCCCATGTTCGATGATGACTCGTGGCACGACGTTGCGCGCGCCGGTTCGGCGCGTGCCTTCGGTGGGCCACCAATGATCGAGTGCGATGGCGATCGTGAGCTCCTCGGCGTGACCGTCGCCAACGAGCGCACTCGCGAGCAGATCGGCGAGCCCGCCGTAGAAGCTCGCAGCCGGCATGACGGTGATACCCGCGGCGCGAGCGGGCTCGTCGTACGCCTCGAACGTCGCTCGAGCGCTCGCCTGCTCGGCGGTGATATCGAGGTAGGAGCACCCGGCACGCAGCGCTGCCTCCACCACTGGGGCAGCCGTATCGAGGAAGGGCCCGGCGCAGTTGATGACGGCAGCGCAGCCGGCGAATGCGCGATCGAGCGCCGCCGAGTCATCGATCGGGGCGGTGCGCGATGGCACGCCGGCCGGCAGCCGAGCGGAGTTGCGTCCGACCGCGACGAGCGGTAGCCCGCGTCGCCGCAACTCGTTCACGACGAAGGTGCCGGTGTGTCCTGAGGCACCATAGACCGCGATGGGGGCGACGGTTCCGAGCATGAGATCACGGGGGGGGAACGGAAGACAGACCTGTCTGTTCTTGCTACGATACAGACCTGTCTGTATCGTTGCAAGGATCCGATTCCGTGTTACCCGCCATGCCCGCTCGTTCCTCACGCAACGCCCAGCCGATGACCTCCACGACCGAGTCGCACGACGTTCGCGACCGCATTCTCATCACTGCGTCGAAGTTGTTCTACGCGCGCGGCGTGCGAGCGGTCGGCATCGATCTCGTGATCGACGAGGCTCATGTCGCCAAGGCGAGCCTGTATCGCCATTTCCCGACGAAGGACGCGTTGATCGCCGCGTTTCTCGAACGCGAAGACGTCGAGTTCTGGTCTGTGTGGGACGATGTGGCCAACCGATTCCGTCATGATCCGGCCGGCGAGCTCGATGCCCACATGCGTTGGATTGGGCGGCGGCTTGCGCGCTCCAACTATCGTGGGTGCCCGCAGATCAACGTGTCCGCCGAGTTCTCGGATGACGCTCATCCTGCGCGAGGAGTCGCGCGTGCGCACATGCAAGCGCTGCGTGCACGACTCACGGACATCGCGCATCGCCTTGACGCCGCCCGCCCCGACGAGCTCGGGGCCCAGCTCGCCGTGCTCGTCAACGGCGCGTTCGTCAGTGCGGGATTGCTAGCGCCCACGGAGGCAACGAAGGTGCTGCGCACGTGCGCGCGCGCATTGGTGGCCAACGCCCGGTGAGGGGGCGCGAGGTCCGCGACGCGACGGGAGGATAGGGCGGCGAGACGACGACGAAGCAGAAAGGACGAACCAGCGGGTGGGGCACACCGTCGCGGCGGATCAACGGCTTCTCATCGCTCCAGCACATCAGCGAAGTCGCGCACGAGCCGGGACAACCAGTTTGATCGGCCCGTGTCGGCCGTCGACGAGCCGGCGCTTTGTGCCGCACTCAGGGCGATCTGCGCAGCCGTCTTCTCGGCAAACGCGCGCGTGGATGGATCCGAGATGCGCTGGGCCAACAGGTGCATGGCCAATCCGACGGCAGCGTCGCGTTGCGCCGCGTCCGCTCGCTGGAGCGGACTGTCGGGATCGACGGGGCCGCCGTCCCCCGGATAGATGATGTCGCCGCTGGGAAGCAGGATGCCTACCGCGCCACCGACCACGAGGATCTCCTTCACCATCCCGACCAGATCGTTCAGTGCCAGTTCGCATCGTGAACGGACCCGGGTACGTCGGGGATGGGTGTGAGGAGGAATCCCCGCGGCTGTCCATCATGAAAGCCCGTGCCGGTGATCTCTCCTGCATCGTTGATTGCGGTCGCCCAGGAAAATGTCCACCCGCTCTGCACGTCCACGAGTTGGTCAGAGAGCGCATCCCGTCGGATGCCGTCCAGAGCATCCCGTAGACCTGCGAATCGTCCCCGACCAATCCAACCGCGCCAACAACCGCGCCGAGATTGTTGATGCAGACACCTCGGCTGCTTTCGTACGGAGCACCGTGGATGTCGGTAAAGGCCTGCGTGTTGAAGTCATACGTGAAGGCATGTATGAGGCCGGTCAGCGCTGCCTCGCGGTAGGAGCCTGTCATGACATCGCCGTCATTGATGTCAACGGTTTCCCACTGCACCTCGCGGGGAATCGGGATGACATGCATCGTCTGGTCGTAATAGAACAGCCATGGTCCGATGTGGTCTCCCTTGCGCGCGATGCCGGCAACGTGGCCGCTGTTGTTGATCGCATAAGGGACGATCTCGACGCCAGTCAGCGTGAGCGTGTCGATCTGCTGCGTCATCACGTCGAGCCGAAAACCGCGAGCGTCCGTAAATCCGGTGACGATCATGCTGTCATTGACATCAGCGGCCCGGGAAAAGGCGCCATCGACGAGCGGGTGCAGATCGAAGTACGCGCCGTCAGTCCAGAGCGCGGCCCTCGCACTCACATTGGTGCCGACCCACCCTGCGATGTGTTCTGGGCTCGATGAGCTGATGCCACGCGCCCGCGCGTCGCTGGTGCTCGGCGGAAGCTGGAGCGCAGCGAGCGTGCCGCCTTTGTAGCGGAAGGGACGCTTGTCCACGTCGCCGGTTATGATGCCAGCCGTGTTGATGGCGGCCGGGCTCGCGGCGTCGCCCTGCAGTGTGCCGAGATCGGTGATCGAATAGGTCGTCACGACACCTCCGACTGGATATCACGAGCGCCAGGCTATCGTCGTCGAGGCGAACGACGCCAAGCAGCGACTCGACTGTTCATGCCACTCGCCCGGGTAAACCGTCGCGCGGCAGCCATCCTCGTTCACGGCTTCCGGAGGGTCGAGGAGAGGGCACATGCGGGAATGATCCTCGACTCAGCGCCAAAGACGCGGGATGGGTGACCGATGTTCGCTGGGGATCTGGCATCGTCGCTGGATGGGCTGGACTTGGCAGCCTGTCATCCCAATCGCGCGATTGCTTCACCCGCGGCGAGCTAGTTGTCGATGCACCCCGGAGGCGTGGATGCGAGCATCGCGTCTACCCGCGCCTCGATCTGCGCGTCGGTGTAACCCAGTGCCGCCAGGCTGGCGCGCACGGAGTCGCACGATGGCACGACCACCACTGGCGCACGGATCGTGACGGTGAAGTTGCCCATGCCTGCATAGCGCTTGGTGCCTGCGCCTGTGCCGTCGACGACGAGCAAGTAGTCGCCCGGCGTCAGCGGCACGGAGGCGGTGACGTTGATGTCCGCGACCGGGACGCCGAGCGCGGTCTGGAGCTGCGCGCTGGATACGATCGCTTTCAGTGTACCGGGCGACATGCAATAGCGTCCGCTGCATCCGACGATCTGGGTGTTCCCGATGACACGCACCGAATAGGCGCCCGATGCGTTGACGGTGAAGTGGATCACGTCGTGGAACGCGCCAGTCACGGCGTACGTCGTCGCGACGCCGAGCGTGGGATACGTGACGTTGGTGGGTGCGAGGAGCGCCGAGGGTGACGTCGGCGTCAGGCCTGAGGGCGCCGTGGAGGAGCTCTCTCCACAGCTCATGAGTGCGACGAGCGCGACCAACGGCGCGAGACGACCTGCGTACGAGTTCGACATGCATCCCTCCGGGAGTGTTCCCTGCGATGCGACGGGATCGTCGTCGAGCCTGTGGCGGCACAATCGTACGTAACATCGGGGGCGCACGCCAATATCAGTCGCACCACAGGCGATCGGTCAGGACTCCACGTGCTGCGACTGTCGCGGTTGCGGTCGACGACCAAGGCGCTCGCGGACGGCTACGCGACGCAGTTCTTCAGGGGATCGCGGATTCAAATCCCGCGGTCCCGATGATGTTAGTCACGGCCCGCACATCGCGTTGATGGGCGGGCCGTTTTTCTCACTCGCGATACTGGTGCTGATTCGGTGCCGCTCGTCGCTGAACTTCTCGCTGGCGGCGCGCTACTCATGGCGTGGCTTTCGATTCCGCGAAGCTCGGGCGCTGCGGGGAGACACGGCGCCGGGAGGGCCACTCGAGGAGCGTTCAGCGCCACGAGAAAGGCGCCTGAGGCGTCGGGCATGCTCGAGAGCCTGTCGCGGCGCTACGCCTAGGTCAGCTGCACCTGCGGCAGTTCCGCCAACGCCTCTTCCAGCCGCGACGCCGAGTACGCGTCGTCGTGCATCTCGCCGGCGTGGTATGCCTGATATGCCATCATGTCGAAGTGCCCGTGGCCCGACATGTTGAAGACGATCACCCTCTTCTCACCCGACAACTTGCAGGCGAGCGCCTCGTCGATGGCCACGCGAATGGCGTGTGCGCTCTCCGGCGCGGGGATGATCCCTTCGGCTCTCGAGAACTGCACGGCCGCGGCGAAGGTGGACGTCTCGGAGACCGCGCGCGCTTCGATGTCTCCATTGTGCACGAGCGCGCTGACGCTCGGTGCCATGCCGTGATAGCGGAGGCCCCCCGCATGAATCTCGGGCGGGATGAAGCCGTGCCCGAGCGTGTACATCTTCGCGATGGGCGTCGTGCGCGCGTGGTCGGACCAGTCGTACGCATACGTGCCCTGCGTCATGCTCGGACACGACGCGGGCTCCACGGCAATGATCCTGGTCTTCTTCCCATTGGTCAGGTTCTGGTGCACGAAGGGGAAGGCGAAGCCGCCGAAACTCGAGCCGCCGCCGGCGCAGCCGATCACGAAGTCCGGATACTCACCCGCCATCTCCATCTGCTCCAGCGCTTCCTGGCCGATCACGGTCTGATGCATGAGTACGAAGCCGAGCGACGAACCGGGCGCGTACTTCTTGGTGCCGCCACTCGTCGCAACGGTCTCGACCGACTCCGAGATGGCGAGGCCGAGGACGCCGGGATTGGAGGGGTCGAGCGCCAGAGCCGCGCGGCCAGCGTGGGTGCGATCGGTCGGACTCGCATAGACGGTGGCGCCGTAGTTCTCCATGATGATGCGGCGGTAGGGCTTCTGGGTATGGCTGATCTTCACCATGAAGATCTCGACGTCCATTCCGAAGAAGTTGCACGCCATCGCGAGGGCGGAGCCCCACTGTCCCGCGCCCGTCTCGGTCACCATCGCGCGCGCGCCCGCTTCCTTGTTGTAGAACGCCTGCGGCACGGCGGTGTTCGGCTTGTGCGAGCCCACCGGTGACACGCCTTCGTACTTGTAGTAGATGTGCGCCGGGGTATCGAGCAGCTTCTCGAGCCGAACCGCGCGCATGAGCGGAGTGGGACGCCACAACCGATAGATCTCGCGCACCGGCTCCGGGATGTCGACGTAGCGCTCGGTGCTGACCTCCTGCTGGATGAGCGCCATCGGCAACAGCACGCTCAGGAAATCGGGCGTGACTGGCTCCATCGTGCCGGGGTGCAGCATCGGCTGACGCGGAACCGGCATGTCGGCGTTGATGTTGTACCAGGCTTTGGGAAGCCTGCTCTCGTCCAGGTGGTACTGGTGGCGCTCGCTCATGGGGAATCTCCGGGGAGGGGAGGAGATCGTGTCGTACGACCCTGGCGGCTCCATTGCGACGGGACCAGGCTTGGGTAGTATGTAGCGACATCGTATACAGCGCCACGAACGTGGCGCGCGGCAGCAGTCGGAGAGCCACGGCATCGGAAAGGGAGGAGCAGCCGTGACCAGCATGGCGCAGTGGCTGCAGAGCGTGAATCTGGCGGACTATACGGCACTCTTCGCCGAGCACGAGATCACGCTCGACGTGCTCCCCCACCTCACTGCGGACGACATCGCTCAGCTCGGTCTGCCGATCGGACCGCGTCGGCGGCTGATCGTCGGGATCGAGGGACTCGCGGCCGCCACGCGTGCGGTCGCCGACGTCGAGCGCGCTGCATTCAGACCGGACGACGAGATCGTCTCGCGCGGGGGGGAGCGGCGTCAGCTCACCGTGATGTTCTGCGATCTCGTCGGCTCCTCTGCGCTCGCCGGGCTGCTCGATCCGGAAGAGCTGCTCGAGCTGATGCGCGGCTACCGTGCCGCCTGCACGGCCGTGGTCTCGCGCTACGAAGGTCACGTCGCCCAGTACCTCGGCGATGGGCTCATGGTGTACTTCGGCTGGCCGAGCGCGCACGAGGACGACGCGGAGCGCGGCGTGCGCGCGGCGCTGGAGATGGTGCAGGCGGTCAAGCGACTGCGCGTGGCGCAGCCGCTCGCCGTGCGCATCGGTCTGGCCACCGGGCCCGTGGTGGTGGGGCACGCATCGCGGCTCGAGAATGCCGAGGCGCGGCTCGCGGTGGGCGAGACGCCGAACCTGGCCGCGCGGCTGCAGGCCATCGCCGCGGCGGACGAGGTGGTGATCGCGCCCACCACGCGGCGCCTGGTGCTCGACGCGTTCTCGCTCACCGATCTGGGAGCGCGTTCCATCATGGGATTCGCACACCCGGTGCAGACGTTTCGCGTGGATGCCGCACGGGAGGCGCAAGGGCGCTTCAAGGCGGCGCACGGTGAGATGGAGCTGCCGCCGCTCGTCGGGCGCGAGGAAGAGAGCACGCTGCTGGAGCGGTGCTGGAAGATGGCGCGGCACGAGGCGGGGCAGCTCGTGCTGGTGGGTGGGCAGGCGGGCATCGGCAAGTCGCGGCTCACGCAAGCGCTTCGCGAGCAGATCTCCGAGCCTCACACCGCGCTGCACTATCAATGCTCGCCCTATCACCTCAACTCGCCGCTCCACCCGGTGATCGAGCAGCTCGAGCATTCGGCGGGCTTCGCGCGCGAGGACTCGCCGGACCAACGGCTCGAGAAGCTGGAGGCGGTGCTCGGGGGCGACTCCGAACGGATCGCCGGGACGGCGCCGCTGTTCGCCGCGCTGCTGTCGCTTCCCATCGAGCGCTATCCGCCACTGCAGCTCTCGCCACAGAAGCGAAAGGAGAAGACGCTCGAGGCGCTCGTCGGGCAGATCGAGGCCACGGCGCGTCGGAATCCGGTGCTGCTGGTGGTGGAGGACGTGCACTGGATCGACCCGACGAGCCAGGAGCTTCTCGAGCTGCTGGTGACGCGGATCCGCGAGCTGCCCGTGCTGCTGGTGATGACCTTCCGTCTCGAGTACGAGCCACTCTGGGAAGGCCAGCCAGGCGTCAGCAAGGTGACGCTCCAGCGGCTCGGCCGCAGTGAGGGCGCGAGGCTCATCGACGCGGTGTCGCAGCACAGAGCGCTGCCGCAGGAAGTGCTCGAGGAGATTCTGGCGCGGACGGACGGCGTGCCCCTGTTCGTCGAGGAGCTCACGCGGTCCGTGCTCGAGTCGGGACTACTCCGACAGGAAGGCGACCACTATGCGCTCGACGGACCGCTCGCCGCACTCGCCATCCCCGTCTCGCTGAGGGATTCACTGATGGCGCGCCTGGACCGGCTCGGCGCCGTGAAGGAGCTGGCGCAGATCGGCGCGTGCATCGGCCGCGAGTTCTCGTACGCGCTGATCGAGCGCGTCTCGACGCTGCCCGCCGCGTCGCTCGAGGCATCGCTGGAGCGACTCGTGGACGCCGGTCTGGTGACGCGTCGCGACGACCCGCCGGACGCCATCTACACGTTCAGGCACGCGCTCGTGCAGGACGCCGCGTACGAATCGCTGTTGAGGAGCAGGCGCGTCGAGCTGCACGCCAGCATCGCGCACGTGCTGGAGACGGAGTTCGCCGACCGCGTGGCCGCGACGCCCGAATGGCTGGCGCATCACCACACGCAGGCGAACCATCTCTACGAAGCGATCCCGTTGTGGCGAGAAGCCGGCAGCCTGGCCGTCAAACGCGTGGCGCTGAAGGAAGCCATCGCGCACTTCAAGAAAGGATTGACGCTGATTGGCCAACTGCCGCCGACCGCGGAGCGCGACAGGCTCGAGCTGACCATCCGCGAGCCGCTCAACGCCGCGTGGACCGGGCTGCGCGGCTGGGCCGACGCGGAAGTGGGCGTGAACGCGGCGGCGATCCACCGGCTGGCCGAGAGCCAGGGCAATGCGCGGAGCCTGCTGCTCGCGAAGTGGTGGGTGTGGACGAGCACGATCACGCAGGGCCGCATCGCCGACTCGGGTCCGTGGGTCGATCGCCTGCTCGCCGAGGAGGCGAACACCGAGCAGACCGATCGCATCTTCGGACACGCGACGGCGATGGTGCAGCATTTCCTGAGCGGCGAGCTGACGGAGTCGCGCGAGCACGCCGATCGGGCGCTCGCGCTGTACGATCCGCGCAGCGCACAGCGCTGGATCCAGCTCACGGGCTACGACATGCGCACCTTCGTCCAGGTGTACGAGTGTCAGCTCATCTGGATGCTCGGCTACCCCGATCGCGCCGTGCGCGTGGCCGACGCGAGCTGCGCGCACGCTCGCAGCGACGGGCACGCCTTTGGTCTCGTCTGGGCGCCGACGTTCAGCTCGTACGTGTTCGCCTACCGGCGCGAGCCGGATCGGTTCGTCGAGCGAGTGAGTGAGGCCGACCGCATCGCGCGTGAGCAGGGCATCGCCTTCATCTACGAGGTATCCGTTCCGCAGGCCAAGGGGATCGTCGAGCTGCAGAATGGGCGACCTCACGAGGCCGCGATCCTGCTCCGGGAGGGCATCACGCGCTGGACGAAGGTTGGTGGCAACGTCCGCATCCCCTACGTGAAGTCGGTGCTCGCCGAGGCCGTGGCGCTCGGCGGCGATCTGGATGGTGCCGCGGCGCTGATCGAGGAGTGCCTGGAGCAGATCGCGCGGCCCGCGTGGAACGAGCGGCTCTGGCTCGCCGAGGTGCTGCGCCTCAAGGGGTCAATCCTGATGCGGCAGGGGCGGCCCGCCGAGGCTGAGGTCCAGCTTCGCGAGTCGATCGAGTGCGCACGGCGTCAGCAGGCGAAGTCGTGGGAGCTTCGCAGCTCTACCATGCTCGCCGCGATGATGGCGCGCGGCGGGCGAGTGGCGGAGGCGCGCGAGCTGCTCGCGCCGGTGTACGGCTGGTTCACGGAAGGATTCGGCACGAGGGATTTGTTGGAAGCGAAGACGTTGCTGGCGGAGTTGTCGTCCGGCTGACATTGTCGTACCACGACAATCACGTGCCCTCCAGGAGCTGCCACTCATGAGCGTCAAGCGTTCCTCCCGCGCGACGAAGCCGGGATTCCCCGCCGAGATCGTGCAGGCCCACAAGAACTACGTCGACGCGATCAACTCGAACGACGCCGATCGCGTCATGGCCATGTATGACAAGGGCGCGGTCGTCATGCAGCCCGACGGACCGGCCGTGTCGGGTCATCGGCAGCTCCGGAAGTGGGTGAGCGACTATTTCAAGGCGTACAAGACGCACTGGGACAAGGTGTCCAGGGTGATGTGGCTCGCCGGCGACTACGGCTTCGATCAGGGCGTCGATTCCGCCGTCGACATCCCGCGCAATGGCGGCTGCACGCAGCGATACACGGTGAAGGGAATCCTGATCTACAAGAAGCAGAAGGACGGCCGCTGGCTGGTGTACCGCGACATCTGGAACAACGATTCGCTGCCGACGCTCACGCGCAGCGGCGACTAGCGGTCGATGCCGCGCCGCGCGCCGTCAGGTTCGAGCTCCATTGCCGCCGCGGGTTGGCGCGGCTTCCGAACTTCCCTCCTCGACAGCTGGGTCTCCCCGCCATGACCGGTCGCAGCGACAGGCACATCGAGCCGACGCCGAGCGCAGTGCTGACGCCGACGCCGTTGGCGAGCGGGACCAAGTCGATCGAGGAGGCGAAGCTTCCCGCGCTGCCGCCGAAGCCCGAAGAGATGTCATGGCGCGACTACTTGATCATGCTGCTGCACATCGCGGCGGAGCTCGAGCATGGACTGATGGTGGAGTACCTGTACGCCGCCTACTCGCTCGGCGGAGCCGGCGCGGCCGAGCATTCGGGGATGGTGACGGAATGGCGCGACGTGATCCTCACCGTCGCGCGCGAGGAGATGGGTCACCTCGTCACGGTGCAGAATCTCCTGCTGCTCATCGGCGGACCGGTGTCGTTCGAGCGGCAGGACTTTCCGTGGAGCAGTCCGTTCTACCCATTCGACTTCAAGCTCGAGCCGCTCTCGCTCGAGTCGCTCGCGTGCTACGTGTATGCCGAGATGCCGAAGGACCTCACGCGCCCCGTCGACCTGAAGACGCAGCACGACGTGAATGAGCTCGTCACCGGCGACAAGCCGACGGTCGGCGAGATCTACGATCGGATCATCCGGCTCGTCGGCGATCGCAAGCTCATTCCCGATTCCACCTTCGATCCAGAGTCGTACAGGTATCAGGCGACATGGGACGAGTGGGGACGCGGCTACAGGCCGGGCGCACACAAGCCGTACGCGAAGTCGGTCGACACACCGGCGCCGTACGAGCGGAAGACGCGTGTGATCGTGACCCAGATGGCGACGCGCACCGAAGCGCTCGCCGCCCTGCGCGACGTTGCCGGGCAGGGTGAGGCCGAGCACGTGCGTGCGACCGACAAGATGGAAGACTCGCACTTCGATCGCTTCGCCAAGATCTTCCGCTCCTACAAGAGGATTAGGTCGAAGGACGCGAAGTGGTCGCCGAGCCGGCCAGTGCCGGAGAACCCGTTCGCCGGCGAGGCGAGGTACGCACCCGACGGCGCAACGGCGATTACGTCGAAGGCATCGATGGCGTGGGCGAGCCTGTTCAACATCCGCTACCGAATGCTTCTCTCGATGCTCACCTACATGTACCGCATCCCGCGCGACGCGCCCGAGTCGTCGCACCTGCGGCGCGCCGGGATGCTCGGTCGGATCTTCGGCGAGATGTACAACCTGAAGGCGGTCGCGGGAATCCTGGTGCGACTCCCGCTCGGCGACCGGAAGGATCCGGCGCGCGCGGGCCCGCCGTTCCAGATGCCGTACACGCTCAGCCCTCCGCTTCCCGAGGCGAACTTCTGGCGCATGCATCTCGACCTGCTTGGCGCCACCGCCACGATCGTGGATATGCTCCTCGATCCGGCGCGCGACAATCTCGCCGATGCGCCAGCGGACGGAAGGCGGTATCTGCTCGCGCTCCGCGACGCCGACGCCGACGCGCGGAGCTGGATCGAGGAGATCCTCGTGGGCATGGACGCCAGCCGGAGGACCCGCGCATGACGATCCGCGAGCTTCGCATCCTTCCGCCGTTCGCGATCGGGCGGCTCGGATCGGCGGACAGGCCGCTCGACAACTTCTCCATCACCTCGGAGCAGAACCAGCCGCTCGGCTACCGACGGATCGTGCCGGGCGAGACGCTGCACGTCGACGAGGCGACGGGGGAGATCAACGGCAGGAGCGTGCCCGCGTCGATCGAGTTCAAGACGGCGGAGGGAAGGATCCGGCCAGTCGCACCGTTCATCGAGCTCTGGGCGCGCATCGACGACGCGGCCGACTTCGTTCCTCTCACGACCGACCTCCTCGCGAAGCACGGCGCGAAGCCGAGCGACGTCGTGTGGAACGTGACGGTCGCGAACCGGAAGGTGGAACGCCGCACGGGCCACGCGGGCGATCGCGTCGATGCGACGACGGGCACCTTCTCGGATCACGCGCCGCGCACGCTCGACGGCCACAGTCCGCACTTTCTGTCGCGCACGCACACGATCGACTTCGGCAGCGTGCGCTACATCAAGCCGAACGCCGCGCATCCGGAGATCCGCCTACGGTTCATGCCGGCCAAAGGACTGATCTACGGGCCCAAGCTCACGGAGCAGGAGATCGAGGAGATGCGCGAGGCCGATCCGAGCGTGACGAATCTGTTCGTCGTGCCGGAGAAGCAGGCGGTGTACGACAAGACGAAAGGCTGGTGGAAGTTCTCGATTCCGCCGGAGGTGCGGAACGCCGACCCGTACTTCACGACCTTCTACAACGAGACGCAGCCGCCGGCGCTGTTCGCGATCATCCCGCCCGGTCCGTGCTGGCTCAACGACAACGTCGCGGTGAGCCGAGGCTATCTGGACGACGCCTGCGACGGCACGGTCGAGGTGTCGCTCACGCCGAAGGGCGGCAAGACGCTGAAGGCCGTCGGCCGGATCGTGGCGGCCCCGCCCGCATTGGTGCCGGACTCGCTCTTCGTGCGCACACTCGCCGACGATCTCGACCAGGTGATCTTCGGCCCCGCGATCTCGCCCGACGAGCCCGACGAGGTGACGCGCGCGCGCGCCGAGGACATCGTGCGCCGCGCCTTCGAGACCGTGCGCTTTCTCAACGTCGCCGTGATGAACGGCAATCCGGTGAACGGCCGCGACCCGCTCGACATCGACACGATGCCGGCCGAGGAGGCGTTCGACGTCTACCGGCCGATGCGTCCGATCTTCGCGCCGCACTCGGCCGACACGCTGGCGATCATGGCGCTGCATCAGCGCGTGTACTCGGCCATGCGCGCTGGTGCGGCGCCCTGGTTTCCCTCGCTGCTGCGCAAGCCGCAAGAGGTGGCCGACTTCACCGACGGCGGGCGTCGCAAGATGCCGGCGCTGATGTGCGGCGCGGACGGGAACTACCTCGCGCTCACGCACCGGCAGATCCGGACGATGTACAAGGCGGCGGGGCGGCCGCTCGACATTCCGGATTCCGACATCACGCTGGAGCCCGACGTCGATCCTAGCCGACTGATTCCGCGCAATGCGTCCGCGGCGCATCCGGCGCGCCGCGCGGCCGAGATGCACTTCGTCGCACAGGGCAATCCGGTGAGCTCGCGGCCGGTGACGTCGATCGGCAACTGCACGCCAGGCCTCGAGGTGGATTTCCGCGCCGTGTGGCGCCGAGTGTTCGAGGGGATCGTGCTGCGCGAGTACGACAACCTCGTGATGGAGGTCGAGCACACGAAGTACAAGCATCTCGTCGGACACCGGCTGCTCAAGGTGGAGTACGACCGCCCGTCGGTGCGCGGCGCGCCGGAACGGAAGTCGTTCGTCACGATGACCACGCAGATCGGGCCGAATCCGTACGACACCGCCACCCAATCCGTGGTGCTCTCGTTCCAGGCCAGCCCAAACGGCATCGCGCCGATGGAATGGTCGAACATGCTCGCCTTCATGCTGCACGACCGCGCCGGCGAGACCGTCACCTGCTTCTTCAGCGCGGACGACGAACAGCTCGGCATGACCGGCTGGGACGAGACGGAGCAGCACATCGAGATGGAGCTCCAGGTGCGCCAGTTCTTCGAGGGGGACACTGGCGTGATCTCGCGTACGCTCGCCCAACCCGGCGAGCTGACGCAGGGGCTCTGCTCACCATGGCAGAACGACTATCGCGAGTGCTCGTGCTACTACTGGGCGTCCGCGCGGCCGGACTTCATCAACGTGGAGGCGGCGCCATCGGGCCGCAGCGTCGGCGACAACTGGCTGCAGAAAGAGCGCACCGGCGAGTACGTGCCCGACGACTACGCCGACTCCCGGCTCGTGCTGTATGACGATCTGTTCAACGAGTGGGAGAAGTGGCTGCGCTTCGCCATCGAGGGAAAGGACGCCGCCGGCGAGGCTGGGGAGTGAGCGTGACCGTGGGTACGCCCATTCACGATCGGGAGTCCGCGCACGGCGGTGAGCGCCTCGACGTGCTGCGCCACGTCGCACGGCGGTTCATGGCGCTGTCTGCTCCGAGATCGGCCGGCGCGCACCTGCTGCAGACGAGCGAGGGATATCACGTCTTCCTCCCGGATGGCAGCCGCCTGTTCGACGGGGGCGCAAGCCTCGCCGCACGCTTCGCGGCGGCCATCGACGCGGGCGAGGTCGATGGACTGCTCGACGACCTCGGTGTTCGCGGCGTGCCGTACGTCGACGACGAGCCGCTCAGCGCGCCGCCGGTGCACGCCATCTCGCTCGCCATCGCGCAGAAGTGCAACCTCGGCTGCACCTACTGCTACGCGCAGCAGGGTGAGTTCGGCGGCGCCGCGCAGAACATGGAGCGTGAGGCGGCGGAGCGGGCGGTGGATCTGCTCGTGAGCGGCGCCGCGCGCGGTGCGCGTCTCAACCTCGCCTTCCTTGGCGGCGAGCCGCTGGCCAATCGCGAGCTGCTGCGTGACACCACGCGCCGCGCCGCGAGGATGGCCGCCGAGCGCGGCGTCACGCTCGGATTCTCCATCACGACGAACGGCACACTGCTGTCGCCCTCGGACGCCGACTTCTTCGAGGAGTTCGGGTTCGCCGTCACCGTGAGCCTCGACGGTGCACGCGAGGCGCACGACGCCCAGCGTCCGTTCAAGAGCGGCAAGGGCAGCTACGATCGCATCATGCGGAACCTCGCGCCGATGTTCGAGAAGCAGCGGCGCATGCAGGTGACCGCGCGGGTGACCGTGACACCCGGAAACCTGAGGCTCCGCGAGACGCTCGACGAGTTCGTCGACGCGGGCTTTCACACGGTGGGCTTCTCGCCTCTGCTGCGCTCTCCCACTGGGCAGGGCGAGCTGCAGCACGCCGACCTGGAGTCGATGCTCGGCGAAATGATCGACTGCGGCCGCGAGTTCGAGCGACGCACAATGGCCGGCCAACGATATCCGTTCGCCAACATGGTGAACGCCCTGCGCGAGATCGAGCGCGGCACGCACCGGCCGTATCCCTGCGGCGCGGGAGCCGGCTACCTCGGCGTGTCCGCGACCGGCGAGCTTTCGGCCTGCCACCGCTTCGTCGGCGACGACCAGGGCGCGATGGGCTCGCTCGCGGAGGGCATCGACGCAGACCGGCGTGCGCGCTGGCTCGCCGAGCGGCACGTGCACCGGCAGGAGCCGTGCTCGGACTGCTGGGCACGGTATCTCTGCGGCGGCGGATGTCACCATGAGGTGATCGCCCGCGGACGACCGGCGTGCGACTACATCCGCGGATGGCTTCACTACTGCCTCGGCGCGTATCTGCGTCTCACGCCGTACGGGCTCGGCCACGAGCCGCGCACGCCGCGAGAGCTGGCCTAGTCACCATGCGGCGCGTCACCACCGACGTCGCCGTGGTCGGCGCCGGCCCTGCGGGGAGCACCTTCGCCACGCGCATGGCGCAGCTTGGGTTCGACGTGTGCCTCATCGAGCGCACACCATTTCCGCGGCGACACCTGGGCGAGTCGCTCAGTCCCGGCGTGATGCCACTGCTTGCGACGGTGGGCTCGGATGCGTACGTCGCTGCCGCGAATCACATCCGCGTGTCCGCGGTTCGCACAAACTGGGATGGTGCCGAGACGGTGCGGCACGACGCGCATGCGCAGGGAATGCTGGTGGACCGTGGCGCGTTCGACGCCGCACTGCTCGCGCGAGCGCACGCGGTGGGCGTTCAGGTGCTGCATCCGGCGCACGTCCGCGAGCACGTATGCATCTCCGAAGGTTGGCGGCTGCACGTGGATGGGCCGGACGAGTCGATCGATCTGCGCGCCCACTATCTCGCCCACGCATCCGGACGCTCGGCGCGAGTCGGCGGGCGTCGCCGAGCGATGGGGCAACGCACCATCGCGATCCACGCGTACTGGACCGGCACGCGCCTGCCCGAGCAGCCTCGCATCGAAGCGGGCGAGCGGGAGTGGTTCTGGGGTGTTCCCCTTCCGGACGGCACGTACAACACACTGGTGTTCGTGGACGGCGAGCGCTTCCGCGCAGAGCGCCACGGTTCGCTCGACCACCGGCTGCGTGCGCTCCTGACGCGGTCCTCCCTGATGCGCGAGACACGTGGTGTAGCGCTCGTCGCGCCGGTGCGCGCCACCGACGCCACGGCGTACGTCGACGAGGAATGCGTGAGCGCGCGGCACATCAAGATCGGCGATGCGGCGCTGGCGCTGGATCCGCTCTCGTCGAGCGGCGTGCAGAAAGCGATTCAGACCGCGCTGTCGGGTGCAATCGTCGTGAACACCTTGTTGCGGCGGCCGGCGGCCAGAGAGGCTGCGCTTCAATTTTACCGCGACAGCGTCCACGACGCGGCAGCGCGTCATCGCGTGTGGGCGTCGAGTCACTACGCGACGGCCGCGGCGCGCTTCGACGATCCGTTCTGGAACGTTCGGGCCGCGGTCGGTGCGTCGCTCGAGAGCGATGCGGTCGCGCGGCCGGCGCCGGCCGTGGCGGTCGAGGACGACATTCCGGTGCGGCTTTCACCGGACGCCACCTGGCACGATCTTCCCTGTCTCGGCGATCGCTTCGTGGAGCTTCGGCCTGTACTCCGGCATCCGCAGCTCGACGGAGCCGTGGCGTACCTGGGCGGACATGATCTCGCACCGCTGCTGCGTCAGGCCAGAGCGGGCATGACGTCGCGCGAGCTCGCCGTCGCCTGGTCGGGCAGCATGCCGGCGGCGACCGCGCTGTCGATCGCACGCTGGCTAACCGAGCATGGAGTGCTCGAGCGATGCACGGCGGTTGCGCCATGACGCACGTGCTCCGGCGTTGCTGCCGGCCGCGGAGCCGCGTAGCGTTCATGAGCGGTCGTCACCCGCCTCCGCCAGCGGCACACCGCCCACATATGCGTCGGTCGACCGACTCTTCATGACACTGGGTGACCCACCACTGACCGTGCAGGACGACGCGCTGCAACGCGCGTTGGGCGAACGGTACCGACTGGAACGCGAGGTCGGACGTGGTGGCGCGGCGCTGGTCTATCTGGCGCAGGATCTCAAGCACGACCGTCCGGTCGCGGTGAAGATCATGCGACCGGAGATCTCGGCGAGCCTCGGTGCGGAACGATTTCTCCGCGAGATCGGCACCGCCGCCCGACTCCAGCATCCGCACATCGTGCCGATCTACGATTCGGGCGACGCGGATTCGATGCTCTACCTCGTCATGCCCTACGTCGAGGGCGAGTCACTGCGCGAGCGGCTCGATCGCGAGGGGCGACTGCCGCTGGCCGAGGCGGTGCGGCTGACGAGCGAAGTCGCCGAGGCGCTGAGCTTCGCGCACAGCCGCGGCATCGTCCACCGCGACGTCAAGCCGGGGAACGTGCTCCTGTTCCAGGGTCACGCGCTGGTCGCCGATTTCGGCATCGCCGTGAGTGTCGCGGCGGACAGCGAGCAGGAGGAGGACAGCGCCGAAGGGGCGGGGATGGTGTTCACCGGCACCCCGATGTACATGGCCCCTGAGCAGCTCTTCGGCGATGCGCAGGTGGACGCGCGTGCGGACATCTATGCGCTCGCGTCCATGCTCTACGAGTTGCTCACCGGGCGTGCGCCGTACGACGGCCCGAGTGCCATGGCGATCCTCGCGCGCAAGATGGCGCACGCCGCGCCTCCCCCGCGGCAGATGCTTCAGCCGCTGCCGGCGTTTGCGGAGGAAGCGTTGATGCGCGCGCTCGAGCCCGATCGTGACCGGCGGTTCTCGACGATCGCCGAGTTCGCGGCAGCGCTCAACGCGTCCCGTCCGACGTTCGCGACGACGCGCGGTCCGGCAGTCGCGACGCCGTCCTCCATCGCGGTGCTGCCGTTCGCGAACCGTGGCGGCGATGCGGCCGATGACTTCCTCGGCGATGGCATCAGCGAAGACCTCATCTCGGCGCTGGCCAGGTTGCCCGGGCTCCGCGTCGTCGGGCGGGCGTCGGCGTTCGCGTTTCGCGGCCGCACGGAGAATCTCCGCGAAGTCGGCGCCGAGCTGGGCGTCACTACCGTCCTCACCGGGGGGGTGCGGCGCATGGGAGGACGCATGCGCATCGTGGCGGAGTTGACCGAGGTCGAGAGCGGGTACGCACTCTGGTCCGAGCGATTCGATCGCGCCGTGACTGACCTGTTCGCCGTGCAGGACGAGATCTCCCGCGCGATCGCCGATTCGCTGCGCCTGCAGTTCATGTCGGGGTCGCAGCGCCTGGCGGACACCCCCACGCGGAGCTTCACGGCGTACGAGTCGTACCTCAAGGGACGGTTCGAGTGGAGCCAGCGCACGGCGGCGTCGATGCGACGTGCCCTGCAGCATCTTCAGTCGGCGGTAGACACCGACCCGACGTTCACCCTCGCGCTCGCGGGTCTCGCCGACTGCTACGTCACGATGGCCGTGTACGACGTGTTGGCGCCGTCGCAGGCCATGCCCAAGGCGATGGAGGCGGTCACCGACGCGTTGCGACAGCGTCCGCAGTCGCCCGAGGCGCTGACGGCACGGGCATCGGTTCGCGCGCTCTACCGCTACGACTGGACGGGATCGGAGGACGACTACATCGCGGCGCTCGGGACGAACGAGCAGGGGCCGGTGACGCACCAGTGGTATGCGATGCACCTGCTCGCGCCGCGCTCGCGCTTCACGGAGGCCCGCGCGCAAGTCGCCCGCGCGCGCGAGCTCGATCCGCTGTCGCCGGCCATCGCCGCCAGCGGCGGCATCCTGCGCCTGTACGAAGGCGACCCCGAGCAAGCGGTGCGCGAGCTGGCGATGGTGATCGCGCAGCATCCTTCCTTCGGGCCCGCCCCGATGTTCGAAGGGCTCGCCTTCAGTGCGCTGGGACGGCACGCCGACGCCGTCGATGTGCTGCGGCGCGCCGTCGTGCTCTCCGGCGAGAGTGCGGAGTCCCGCTCCGCTCTCGCGTATGCGCTCGCACGCGGAGGAGACGAGGCGAAGGCCCGCGAGATCCTCGGCGCGTTGCACCACGAGGCGGGCACGGAGTACGTGTCGGCCGTGTCACTCGCCCAGGTCTACGTGGCCCTTGGTGAGCCGGGTGCGGCGCTCGACCAGCTCGAGCGTGCGCTCGTCGATCGTGCGACGGCGCTGCCACTGCTCGGCGTGCGCCCGAGCTTCGCGTCGCTGCGCGGCGAGCCCAGATTCGACCGGATCGTGGCGGCGCTCGAGAGCTGACCGCAATCCGGAGGCGGGGTGCGGGGAGAGGTTTGGGGCGCGCCTCAAGACTGGACCACTTGTTCGAGGCCCCTCCGCGCCGCGCCGCCGGGTGAGTCATCCTACGAACGGGGTGGCGATGCCGCGAGCAACCGCTCGAATCCGGAGTGCCCGTGCAGCGGCGCCCACGAGGCATCGGTGCGCAGGAGCGTGATGGAGATGAACATCCCCCCCGGCAGCCGGAGTGCTTCCGAGAGCCGCGCAATCGCTTCGTCGTGGCGCCCGGCAAGAACGTCGACGTACGCAGCGTTCACGAGGGCAATCGGCAGCGCGCGCGGCGTGCCGACCCGCCGGGTCTCCGCCACGTAGCGGTCGATCTCGCGCGCGGCGTCCGAAGCCCGCCCGAGCCGCGCGTACGCCTCCGCGAGGATTGCCCTGCGGGATGACGTCTGAAACAGCGTGACGTCCGGCGTCCGCCGCAGCGCCGGCTCGAGCTGCGCGACGGCCGAGTCGGCGTATGCACGCATGCGCTGCGGCCGACCGCTCAGGGCGAAGTGGCGAAGCTTCATCAGGAGGAACAGCTCCGGCGGGAGCCCACCGTCGTCCGCGAAATACCCCGCGAGCGAGAGCGTGTCCCGCACGCGCCATAC
The DNA here is from genome assembly GCA_036008805.1 of Gemmatimonadaceae bacterium. GTDB lineage: Bacteria > Gemmatimonadota > Gemmatimonadetes > Gemmatimonadales > Gemmatimonadaceae > AG11. The sequence continues at coordinate 6,656 of DASYMZ010000032.1, read as the reverse complement.
CGCCGGGCCGAGCAACTGGTGCCACAGCGCAGCCATTCCGCCGTCGTTCGGCAACCGCACGAGCAACGCTTCGAGCGCAGGGCCGCCACGCTCGGCCACGCGACGCGCGGACGCGGTGTCCGCGCGCCAGCTCACATGGCACATCATGTAGCTCCAGTACGAGAGCACGTCCTCCGGGGCGAGCGCGAGATGACGCTCGCGGAATCGGACGCTTTCGGCGTACCGGTACGCCCGCTGATTCAGGCTGGCGATGCGCTCGACGGGGCCGGCCGCACGTGGGTCGAGGGTCGCCGCACGCCGATAGCTGGCGATCGAGGCGTCGATGTCGCCGAGCGCGTCGTCCACCGCGCCGAGCATCTCGTGAGCACCCGCGATGCCCGGCGCTGCGGCCACGAAGTCGCTCGCCACGCGGTGGGCGCCCGTGAGGTCGCCATCCCACATCAGCAACTGCACGCGTATCTGCCGCGAGTCGACCAGGGTCGAGTCGAGCACCCAGGCGCGCTGCGCGCTCGCGCGCGCCTGGGCGAGCACTGCCGGGTCGCCCGTCACGAAATGGATCGCGCCGTACGCCGCCGCCAGCTTGGCGTGCGCCGCAGCGAAGGTTGGGTCCAAGGCGACGGCGCGCTCCAGCTCGGCCACGACAGCCCGCCTCATGCTGGTCGAATTGAACCCGCCTCCGATGATGGCCATGGCGCGCAGGTACGCGTCGTACGCAGGGAGGCTTCGGGTCGGAGACACTGCCGCCGCGCGCCGCTCGCCAGCGAGGAGCGCAACGTGCAGCGACCCGGCCACGCGCTCGGCGACGCTCGCCTGGACATTGAACACGTCCTCGAGCGACCCCTCGATGGGCTCCGTCCAGACGGTCGTCTGGTCGAGGGCGCGCACCAGCACCGGGCGTACCCGCACGCGGCCCGAGGCGGCGGCCCGACCGCCCGCACCGCCCGCACCAAGCGTGTGCTCCCAGCGCACGGTGCCCGTCAGCAGGTGCGTGGCGCCGAGCTCACGCGCGATCTCCTGCGGTCGCTTCGTGCTTCCCTTGTATTGCCGCGTGCTCGACCCGGCGATGACGCGCAGCCCTGAGACCGCCGCTAGGCGGCCCGTCAGCTCGTCGGTGAGACCGTCGGCGAAGTACGCATCACCCGGCGAGCCGAGGTTGTCGAACGGGAGCACGGCCAGCACCGGAGGGGCGGAGGGCGCCGGTGGCGCTCGAGGCGCCGGGGCCTCGCGCACGATGATGAGCGCGGCGACGAATGCCCCGACCGCAGCGAGCGCTGCCCTGACCGCCAGCCGGCGCCGCGACCGGTGCATGGGGCCCGGCGTGCTTCCGTCCGGCGCATCGCCAGGCGGCTCGCCATCCGGCGACACCCGAATCGCCGGTCCCTCGAGGATCGCGCCCGCCAACGCCGCCGCGAACGAGGAGCTGGTGTCGAACCGCGCGTCCGGATCGAGCGACAGTGCGCGCGTGAGCACGGCATACGCGGCCGGGGGAAGCTCTCGGCGCCGTTTCACGAGGGACATGGGAGACTGCGCCGGACGCTCTTTTAGCTGCTCGGCACTGGTGCCGGCGAAGGGCGCAGATCCGGCCAACAGCTCGAACGCAACGCACGCGAGGCTGTACTCATCGCTGCGCCCGTCGAGGTCACGCCGGCCACGCGCCTGCTCGGGACTCATGTAGGCCGGGGTCCCGATGATTCGACCATGCTCGGTGATCGAATCAGGGCCGACACCGGGCTCGCCTTGGACGTCAGCGGCCGCGTCGTCCGCCTGTGCCCGAGCGATGCCGAAGTCGGCGACCAGCGCGTCGCCGTCCTCACCGAGCAGGATATTCTCGGGCTTCACGTCGCGGTGCACCACGCCGTGCCGATGCGCGTAGTCCAGCGCGGCAGCCACCTGCCGCACGATCCGACTCGCATCGGACACGGCGAGCCGCCCGTCGCGTCGCAGTCGCGCACGAAGCGACTCCCCGGCGACGTACGGCATGACGTAGTAGAGGAGACTCTCATCGCCATGGTCGCCAACGGACACTCGTCCGGAGTCGTGGAGCGGTAGGATGTGCGGGTGGCTCAGGTTTGCCGCCGTCTCGATCTCGCGCAGAAAGCGCTGCGGCCCGAGGAGCGCGCCGAGCTCCGCGTGCAGGACCTTGATCGCCACGTGCCGCCGGTGCCGGAGATCGCGCGCGAGGTAAACGGTCGCCATCCCGCCGCGTCCGATCACCCCATCGATCTGGTACCGGTCGACAAGCGCGGCTGAGAGCACGGCCCTTCGAGCGGCGGCGTCGGCTACATCGTCGGCTGCATCGTCGGCTGCATCGCCGGTCCCCGCCGAGCACGAGGCATCGTCGTCGCCCGCGGCGGCCGCGAACGCGCCCACGGCTGCCGCGACGATCGCACCCACACCCTCGGGCGAGGCGAGGAAGCCGTCAGACTTCTCGCCGGTGTCACAGACGGTGAGCAGCGAGTCGACCTCAGCTCGCAGCGCGGCATCGACGCCGCACGCTTCGACCACATACGCGTCTCGCTCGACCGTGGGGCGAGCAAGCGCCTCCTGCACGACGGCCTTCACCAGGCGCCAACGCTCCGGCGTCATCGATTCCGGCGTCATCGATCCAACTCGCGCCGGAGCCAGCGGCGGGCCACGGTCCACTCCCGCGAGACAGTCGCGGTCGAGACGCCGAGCGCGGCGGCGGTGTCTTCGAGGGTGAGTCCGGCAAAGTAGCGCAGCTCGACGAGCCGAGCCTGCTCCGGATCCAGCGCGGCGAGCCGGGTGAGCGCGGCGTCGAGCGCGAACACGTCGTCGCCCGGCGCATCGGGGGGTCCGGCGACTCGTTCCTCAACGTGGCTCAGTGTGATCGAATGCGCGCCACCGCCTCGTTTGGCCGCGCGCCGAGTGCGCGCCGCATCGACGAGCACCTGTCGCATGCACCGCGCGGCGATGCCATAGAATTGCGCGCGGTTATGCCAACGAATCGGCCGCTGGTCGACCAGCTTGAGGTATGCTTCGTGGACGAGCGCCGTCGGCTGGAGCGTGTGGCCCGCGGCCTCGCGACGCAGCGCCCGCCGAGCCTGACGGCGAAGCTCGGCATACACGACGCGCACCACCTCGTCGCGTGCGGCGCTGTCGCCCTCGCTCCAGGCGATGAGGAGTGCAGTCACGTCGCCAGTCGAGTTGGCACCGCGCGCGGCGGAGCCGCCCGACGCGGGAGTCGCCGCCGAACCCGCCGCTGGCCCTGTCTGCGGCGGCCAGGTAGAGCGCTCCCGGCGAGACATTGTGAGGCCCCGCGCTTTTCGCGTTGTGAGCGGAGTGAGGCAACCAGAAGAAACAGGTGCCGTGCGCGAAAATGGGCTGGACGGTCCGCGCGGTCAAGCGCCGACGGTCGGAGCGCGTGAGGGACTTTTCGCTCCGATTCCGCACTCTGCAAGTAGCGGGCGCTCGAGCGGAGGCGCGGCGTCAGTCGCTGACTCCTCGCCGACCACACCGGACGTCTCCTTGCACATCCCTGCAGCCCTCGCGAGGTGCTCAACTATGCGGAATCGCATCACATTCGCGTCCCTGATCGTCAGTACCTTCGCCAGTACCCTCGCCGCGTGCGGAGATCCCGCGTCGCCGATCGCGCCGGTCGCAAGCGAGTCTGCTTCGCTGAGTCGCGGCGGGGCGCCCGTGCAAGTTGCCGCGGCCGGGAAAACGTTGCTGATGACGGGGCTGGAGGAGTCCCTGGGGAGCACTGTCGGACCCGACGGGGCGTTGTACGTCACCGCGCCGCGCGCTGGAAGCATCTGGCGCGTCGACCCCAAGTCCGGCGCCCGCACGCTCTTCGCCACCGGGCTGCCGCCCCGCAACCCGGATCCGTACTTCATCGGCGCGGGGGTGGTCGACGTCGCCTTCATCGGCTCGACGGCGTACGCGCTGGTGACCGGTGTCAATGAGGACATCGGGGGCGGCCACGACGTCGTCGGCATCTATCGCATCGACGGCCCGAACAGCGCCACGGTCGTCGCGGACATCGGTGCGTGGTCGATTGCCCATCCGCCGATCCCCAGCTTCTTCGTCCCGACCGGCTTCCAGTACGCCATCCAAGCGTTCCGCGGCGGGTTCCTCGTCACGGACGCGCACCACAACCGGGTGCTGCGCGTCACGCGCCAGGGCCAGATCACGCAGTTGATCGCGTTCGACGACATCGTCCCGACCGGGCTCGCCGTCTCGGGGAACACGATCTACATCGCCCAGGCGGGGCCGATTCCGCACCTACCGCAGAACGGCAAGGTGGTGTCGTTGGAGTGGGGATCGAGCACCGCGACGGCGATCGCGTCCGGCATCAGACTCGCCGTGGACGTAGAGTTCGGGAGTGGGCGCACGTTGTTCGCCCTCTCGCAGGGCTTCTGGAACGGACCGTTCGAGGGAGCTCCGGCGGATCCCAACACGGGCGCTCTGATGCGGGTCAACGACAACGGCACCGTCACGACCGTTGTCGGTGAGCTGGACCGGCCAACGTCGGTGGAGATCATCGAGAACACGGCCTACGTCGTCACCCTCACCGGTGAGGTCTGGAGGGTGGCGAACATCGGCGGGCCGGCGTTCGGGCACTGACGCCAGGAGCGCGGATGGCTCTGAAACGGCGAAGTCGGCAGTAAGTGCTTCCAGTCCGTGGCCCGTTGTTGGTTGAGTTCGTGGTACCGAGGCCAGAAGTACCATCACAAGCCTGCTTTACCCGTTCGATCCGTTTTTCTTCGATGTTCTCGCTTCCCGAAACCGGCGCTGATGCTCGGTCTCCCTATGAACAGCCGTCAAGTCGCCGTGATCGCGACCCCCTGAACCCATTGGCCGTTCAGGGGGTCGCGAGTTCAATTCCCGCGGTCCCGATGCAAGTCCAATGTTTCAGACAGCTCACGGCGACTTCGATCGCCGTTCGTCATCAGCGAATCCGCAAGACGACTCCCGACAGCGACGAGCCTCCGGTCGCCGCGCTCAGAGTGATGGACGCCGCACCTCCCGCCGGAATCGCGAAGCGATAGTACGCCGATCCGCCGGGTATTGCCGACCCGCTGACACCGCCCGCCGTGAGCGTCGAAGCGGCAAGTGGAAAGCCGCCGTTGCCGCCGCCGAGGGCGGCGAAGAGCGAATGCCAGTTCCAGCTCGGCTGTGAGAACGCGGCGCTCGCACTCGTCGCGACGTCGTCGGCGTACTGCGACACCGACCAGTCGCGCAGGAGCGCGCCGAGATCGGAGCCGAAGACGGCGCGAAGATTGGACACGCCGGTCGTCGTCGAGTTCACGAGCGCCTGCCAGACGGCTGCCTCGCTGCCGGACCCAGCACCCTGAACCTTCCGGTCGGCGGCGTATCGAAGCAGATCCCACGTGGCGCCCCGAGTCGAGAGACTATCGTCGTTCCGGATGGGCGAGCTCTTGGTCGGCGCGGAGAGGAACAGCTGGTAGCGGCCCGCGTTGGCACTCTGATCCGCGTTGAACGCATCGACCGCGGCTCGGCTCGCACGAAGAGCCGGCGCATTGATGTTCTGTCGTGGAGTGAGTCCCGCTTGGCGATAGAAGAGGAGCTCTTCCGCGATGTGGCTCAGCCCCTCGTTCAGCCAGACGACCTCGAAGTCGTCCGCGTTGTTCACGTAGAGGCGCCGCGATCCGTTGATCAGATGCTGAAACTCGTGTGCCACGAGCGAGGTGGTGAGGCTGTCGACGAATCCCGGGGTGCGTACGTTGCCGTTGACTAGCCCGGTAGGATCGGGGGCCAGCAGATAGAACATCTCAGCATCGTTGCTACCGGCACAGGCATCTGCCGCAACCGCGGCCGTGGTGGGAAACAGGTCTCGTGCGAAGAAGAAGCCGCCGACGTACGAATCGGAGTTGCGCGCCGTGAGCTCGTTGACGGCGCGCGTGAAGAGGAGCACGACGTGACCGTTCGCGTCGATGTCGGTGGGGATGCCGAAGTTGGCGACATCCAGTGGGTAGACCAGCGTGTCGAAGGTGGCCGCGAAGCGCTGATAGTCAGCGGCGACGAAGCCGTCCGGTGGATCCAGCGTGTCGACGGCGACGAGCGCCGTGGTTCCGACGGCGACGACCCGCGCCGGATGCACCACGACACTGTCGCACGCGCTGGCACTCACGTTGTAGCTGAGCAGATCGCCGACCTGAGGCGGGGCCGCTGCACGCTCGAATCGCGCTCCCGCACGCGGCGCACTGACTCCTGCACGAGCGGTGAGGAAGAGTGGGCGAAGACGCCTCGCGACAGATGCGTTGAGCCGTGATCCGTATGACAGATCGAGTGCCGGAGCGCCGGCGCTCCGCTCGAGACCCACGCGGAGCGCGCTGGGTGACTGCGTCGTGGACGGCGCGCTGATGCTTCCGGGGGCTGCGATGCCGCTGGCGCTGATCTGAAACCCCGTGGCCGCGCCGGGCCCTGCCGTGAGCGTGTCCGACACGACGAGCAGGAACTCTCCCCCCGCCGACTGCGACAACGAAAGAGCAGTGGCATTTGCGAGCGCCGCCGAGGCACCTACCGCGAGTGAGGAACTACCTCCGCCATTCGGCGAGCCGGTCGAGCCGGGAGAGGTGGAGTCATGGGAGCTGCAGCCCACGCTCACAACGGCGGAGACTGCCCACGCACGCATGGCGGTGACTCTGAGGTAACGAGCGGTGGCTCGCATGGTG
>DASYMZ010000031.1:0-13623 GCA_036008805.1 Gemmatimonadaceae bacterium | reverse complement strand
TGGCATGCTAGAGGCGATCCGCACGGCGCGCGAGACCGACTTGCCGTTCTTCGGCATCTGCCTCGGCATGCAGACGGCGATCATCGAGTTCGCGCGCAACGTGGTCGGCCTCGACGACAGCCACTCCAGCGAGTTCGCGCCGGAATGCAGCGATCCCGTGATCTCGCTCATGGAGTCGCAGCAGCACATCACCGACATGGGCGGCACCATGCGCCTCGGCGCCTATCCCTGCCGCCTGCAGCGTGGATCGAAGGCCGCGGAGATCTACGGCCAGCCCGAGGTGAGCGAGCGTCACCGCCATCGGTACGAGGTGTCGAACCGGTATCGCGACACGTTCGTGGACAACGGCATGCGGTTGAGCGGCCTGTCGCCCGACGGCTCGCTCGTGGAGATGATCGAGCTGCCGGCGCATCCATGGTTCATCGGCTGCCAGTTCCATCCCGAGCTGCAGTCGCGCCCACTGCGTCCGCACCCGCTCTTCGCCGGATTCGTCGCGGCCGCGGACAGGGCTCGCCGCGGTGTGCCCCCCGGCGACAGCGATGCGCCCGCGCCCACACTCGCGGGGAGCGCGCACTGAACCCCATGACGTCGGTCTTTCCGTCGGACGCGCTGTTTCTCATCGCCGGTCCGTGCCAGCTCGAGGACGACACGCTCAATCTGCGTGTCGGTGAAGCGCTGGCGCGTCTCGGCGAGGTGCTGCCGGGGGGGATCATCTACAAGGCGAGCTTCGACAAGGCCAACCGCTCCAACGCGGGTGCGTTCCGCGGACCCGGTCTCGATGAAGGGCTCGCCGCGCTCGATCGGGTTCGTGCCGCGACGGGGCTTCCCGTGCTCACCGACGTGCATCTGCCCGAGCAGTGCGCGCCGGCCGCGCAGGTCGCCGACGTGCTGCAGATCCCCGCGTTCCTCTCGCGCCAGACGGATCTGCTCGTTGCCGCCGGCGCGGCCGGCAAGCCCGTGAACGTGAAGAAGGGACAGTGGATGCAGCCCGAGGCGATGCGCGGCGCCGTCGCGAAGGTGCGGTCCGGATTCATCGAGGCGGGACACCCAGGGAGCATCGAGGTCGCGGCGACGGAGCGGGGCAGCTTCTTCGGCTACGGCGATCTCGTCGTCGACTTTCGCTCGCTGCCGCGGATGCGTACCGCGTGCGACGCGCCCGTGGTGTTCGACGCGACGCACAGCGTGCAGCAACCCGGACGCGGCGAGGGCGGCGCGAGCGGCGGTGCGCGCGAGTTCGTCCCGCCCCTCACGCTCGCGGCGTGCGCGGTCGGCGTCGATGGGTTGTTTCTCGAGACCCATCCCGATCCGGAGCACGCGCCGAGCGACGGTCCGAACATGGTTCCACTGGACGAGCTCGACGCGTTGATCCTTCGCGCGGTGGACGTATGGCACCTCGCGCGCGCATGATCGACCAAGCGCTCGCGCGCCGGATCCGGCTCGTCGGTCTCGACGTCGATGGGGTGATGACGGATGGCGGCATCTACCTCGGCGCTGCCGACGGCAAGCCCGTGGAGCTCAAGCGCTACGAGATCCAGGACGGACTCGGCATCCACCTCATGCAGAGGGCCGGGCTGCGCGTCGTGATCGTCACCGGTCGCGTGTCGGAGAGCGTGCGGCTGCGCGCGCTCGAGCTCGACGTCGAGGACGTGGCGCAGGACTCTCGCGCGCACAAGCTGCCGGCGTTCCTCGGCATGCTCGACCGGCATGGCATCGCGCCCTCCGAAGCGGCATTCCTCGGCGATGACTTTCCCGATCTCGCGGTGCTGCGACTGGTCGGACTTCCGGTCGCGGTCGGGAACGCGGTGCCCGAGATCCGCGCCGAGTGCCAGCTGCAGCTCACTCGAACGGGCGGGGCGGGGGCAATCCGCGAGTTCGCCGAGCTGCTGCTGCGCGCGCGCGGCGACTGGGAGGCGGTCACCCAGCGCTACGTCGCCGAGCGTTCGCTCCCCTCGGGAGATCTCGCGCGGTGACCCCCGAGGAGATTCTCGATCGGGGGCGACGCGTCTTCCGCCTCGAGCGCGAGGCGTTGGAGTCGGCGGAAGCGCGGCTCGGGGACGAGTTCGCCGGAGCCGTGACGATGATCGCTGAGGCGACCGGTCGCGTGATCGTCGCGGGTGTCGGCAAGTCCGGCCTCGTGGGCCGGAAGATCGCCGCGACGCTGACGTCGACCGGAACCCCCGCCGTGTTCCTGCACCCTGCCGAGAGCGCGCATGGGGACCTGGGCATCGTGGGCGCGGGCGACGTCGCGATCCTCATCTCCAAGTCGGGCGAGTCGGACGAGCTTCTGACGCTGCTCGAACATCTGCAGGGGCTCGGTGTACGGAGCGTCGCGATCACTGGTGACCCGAGCTCTGCGCTCTCGCGGCTGAGCGACGTGTCGCTCGACGCGCGGGTGCGCGAGGAGGCGTGTCCGCACGACCTGGCTCCCACGACGAGCACGACGGTCGCGCTCGCGATGGGCGACGCCCTCGCGGTCGCCCTGCTCGAGCACAAGGGATTTCGTCGCGAGGACTTCGCTCGGCTGCATCCGGGCGGCGCGCTCGGGCGCAGATTGATCACGCGGGTGGACGACGTCATGCTCACGGAGCCGTTGCCGGTGCTGCCACCGGGGTCGACGTTGCGACAGGCGGTGGTGGTGTTGGCGGAGCAGCGTGGCATCGTGCTCGTCGCGGACGCGGAACGGACGCTGCACGGAGTTCTCACGGCGGGCGATCTCACCAGGCACATGGAACACGGATCGGACGTGCTGTCGCAGACCGTCGAGCGCATCATGACGCGCGAGCCACGCAGCGCCCGGGTGGGCGAGCTGGCGAGCGCCGTCGTCTATCGCATGGAGACGCACGGCGTGATGGCGATGCCTGTCCTCGACGACGGGGACCGCCTGGCCGGCGTGGTGCACTTGCACGATCTCATGCGGGCTCGCGTCGCATGAGGCGCGCACTCGTGATTGCGACGACGCTGCTCGTCGCGGCGGCCGCGTGCCAGGAGAAGGGGACTGCACCGCCGGTGCAGCACGGCCGCACGATGGCTGACAGCGCGGAGCAGGTGCTGCTCAACGTGCGCATGCTGCTCACCGATCACGGTGTGCAGCGCGGCGAGATGTTCGCCGACACCGGGTACGTCTTCGACGACAACACGCGCTTCGAGTTCCGGAAAGTGCGAGCGACGTTCAACACCACCACCGGCACCAAGGACGGCGTGATGAGCGGCGACCGCGGGCGGTACAGCACGCGGGAGCAGATCCTCGAAGGGTTCGGCAACGTGGTGATCATCACGACGGAAGGGAAGCGTCTGACGTCGCCGCACATCAGGTACTCGCAGGGGCTGAACGAGGTCTCGAGCGACACGAATTTCACGCTGGTCGAGCCGGGTCGGAATCTGAGCGGCATCGGATTCAAGGCGGATCCGCAACTCACTCGAATCCAGGTGCTTCGCGCAGGGCAGGGACGAGGCAGCCTTACCCTTCCGGCACAGTGAACTCGCGTCTGCTCGCCGGGCTGCTCATCGTGTTCGCGCCCACCGCCGCAAGAAGTCAGCTTCCTGCCGCCCCCTCGGGGCGGTGCGCGCTCGATCTCACGTTTGACCGGCCTGGCACCGCGATCAAGCTGCCCTCTGGACAACGCAACATCTACGTCGGTGGGAACGTCGTCGCGAAGTGTCCGAGTCAACGTATCGTGCTCAAGGCCGACAGCTTGGAGTACTACGGCGATGAAGGCCGAGCGTTCTTCATCGGCAACGTGAACTACACCGAGCCGCGATTGACGCTGAAGTCCGACTATCTCACCTACTTCCAGCGTGAGGAGCGGCTCCTCGCGTTCCTCAACGTCGACGCCACCCTTCCGACCGGTTCCAGGCTCCAGGGCCCGCAGCTCGAGTTCTGGCGCGCGATCCCGCGCGTTCGCGAGCAGCATGGCAGCTCCACGGGCCGCCCGACGATCACGATCATCGAGAAGGATTCCGCCGGGCGGGCGCAGCCGCCCGTCTCGGTGACCGGCAACACGATCTGGCTCGTGGGCGACAGCACAGTTGCCTCGTCCGGGCAGGTCGTCGTCGTTCGACCCGAGCTCACCGCATCGGGCGATTCGCTCTTTCTCGACGGGAGCACGGGACTGCTGCGGCTGATGCGCTCTCCACGCGTGCTCGGCACCAAGGGCCGTCCATTCACCCTCGTCGGTCAGACGATCGACGTCCTCTCCAAACAGCGCCGGCTCGACCGGGTGCTCGCCAAGGCGAATGCCGAAGCGACCAGCCAGGACCTGAACCTCAAGTCCGATACGATCGATCTCCGAATCTCGGACGACGTGCTCCAGCGCGCGATCGCGTGGGGCGCGTCGCGCGCACACGCCGTGTCGCCGCAGCGAACACTGCTCGCCGACTCCATCGACGTCCTCATGCCGAACCAGAAGCTGCGCGAGATGCACGCGCTTCGGCTCGCCGTCGCCGAAGGTGCTCCGGACTCGACGCGCTTCTTCACGCCGGAGAAGGACCGACTGACGGGGGACACCATCGTCGCCTTCTTCGATACGACCGCCGCGCCGGTCGGCGACACCACCAGCAAGCCGCGGATCCGCAGCCTCGTGTCGAACGGCAACGCCACGTCGCTGCAGCATCTTCCTCCACGCGACACGACGCTGCGGAAACCGGCGATCGTCTACGTGACGGGAGCAACGATCACCGTCTCGTTCGACACGGGGGGCGTGCAGCGGGTTCAGGTCAGGAATCAACAGCTCGCCTCGGGCGTCTACCTCGAGCCCGCTCCGGACAGCACCCGCACGCGCCGTGGTACCGCCACGGGGGAACCGTCATCCGCGGCGGGAACAGTCTCCCCCACGACCGGACCGACCACCACGCCCCCGGCGACGCCGTCTCCCGCCACGCCAGCGGGCACTCCACCTGTGCAGGCTTCCGCGCCGGCTCCGGCCGGCGGCGCGACTCGTACTCCCACCGCCGCACCACCACGACGTCAATGACCGCCCCGACCACTCCGCCGCCGCTGCAGGCGCTCGTCGACCGGCTCGCCAAGGGCGACCGGTCTGCCGCGCTCGCCCTGCATGCGCTGATCTGCGTGGCCGACGAATCGGGATCGGCGGCGTTCAACGACGTCGCGGTGCAGTACCGGAACGACCACCTCGAGGCGCTGCGTGTGTCGGGTGCCGACTCCGAGCGCGAGGCGGGTCGCCTGAGCATGGACGAGGTCCGCCGGAATCTCGCCGTCTCGGTGCTTCCGCGACTCGCCTCGGAGGGGATCGTCGTGCTGCCGCCGGGCGGTCCGCAGTCGCCCGATGCGCGACTCCGCCTGGACGAGCGCGTCTGGCGCGAGATCAGCGGCGTGCGGACGCAGCTGGCCGACGTGCTCAAGCACACCGGTGAGCATCCCTCCGTGCGGGCTGGCCGTTCCGCCCTCGGCCTTCCGACGAACGGCAAGCGCAGCGTCCTCGAGGCCCGAGGACTGGTCAAGAAATATCGCCGACGCCCGGTGGTAAATGAGGTGGCCCTGAGCTTGCAACAGGGGGAGATCGTCGGACTGCTGGGCCCGAACGGAGCGGGGAAGACGACCACGTTCTACATGATCGTGGGACTCATTCAACCGCTGTCGGGCCATATTCTGTTGGATGGCGTGGACATCACCAGCATGCCCATGTACCAACGGTCGCGGAAGGGGATTGGTTACCTGTCCCAGGAGCCGTCGATCTTCCGCAAACTGTCCGTCGAGGACAACATCGTGGCGATCCTCGAGACGCTGCCGCTCAGCGGCAAGGAACGCGACGCCCGTCTCGAGACACTGCTGGACGAATTGAACATCAAGCATCTGCGAAACAGCAAGGCGTTCCAACTCTCGGGCGGAGAGCGGCGTCGCCTCGAGATCACGCGGGCGCTCGTGTCGCAGCCGAAGTTCATGATGCTGGATGAGCCGTTCGCAGGTGTCGACCCGATCGCCGTGCACGACATTCAGACCATCGTCGCCGACCTCCGCCATCGCGGCATCGGCGTCCTGATCAGTGATCACAACGTGGAACAGACTCTGGACATCGTGGACCGAGCGTACATCATGTTCGACGGTCAGGTGAAGGTGTCGGGCACCGTGCGCGAGCTCGTGTTCGACGAGACCGTCGCCGACATTTATCTCGGCCCGACCCTGTCGGCGCGGCTTCGCGCCCGGTTCGCCGACGAGAGCGGGAGCGAGAGCGTATGAGACAGGGTCTCTCACAGAGCACCCAGCTCAAGCAGGAGCTGAAGATCAATCCTCGCCTGTATCAGGCGATGGATCTGCTCTACATGCCCCTCCTCGATCTGCAGCAGCACCTCAAGCAGGAGCTGCTCAACAATCCGTTCCTCGACATGGTCGAGCCGGAGGACGAGGACGAGGAGGAGGGGGAGGTTCAGGAAGAGAGCACGAACCCCGAGAGCGAGCCGGAGAAGGACGAGAAGGGCGAGATCGATTGGGAGGAGATTCTCCTCGACGGCTTCGACGCCGGCGGTCGCCGGGAAGAGCACGAGGAGCGGGAGTACTACGAGCCCGTCACGGTCGACTCACGCGATCTGTCCGATCACCTGCGCGATCAGGTGACGCTGCTCGATCTGTCCGGCCGGCAGATGTACCTCGCCGAGGAGTTCATCGGCAACATCAACGAGGACGGCTATCTCGCCTGCGGGCTCGACAAGATCGTCGAGGGGGTGAACGAGAGCGTCCAGAAGGTGGCCGAAGAGTCCGACCGCGAGGTGAGCGACCTTCCCGAGTACACGTTGTCGGAAGCGGAGGAGATGCTCGGCATCATCCAGAGCCTCGACCCGCCGGGCGTCGGCGCGCGCGACCTGCGCGAGTGCCTCATGCTCCAGCTTCGCGAAGCGGGGCTCGAGCACTCGGTGCCGTTCCGCCTCGTGCGCGACTGCTTCGACGAGCTGATCGCCCACCGCTGGAGCGAGATCTCGAAGCGATTCGGCATCAGCCCGATCGACGTGCAGAAGGCCGCCGACGAGATCGCGAAGCTCGACCCGAAGCCGGGCCTCGTCTACAGCGACGCGAGCGACAACTACATCATCCCGGATCTCATCGTCGACAAGATCGACGGCAAGTACCACGTCTTCCTGAACGACGCCAACCTCCCGCGCCTCAAGCTGAGCAAGGCATACCAGGAGATCGCGCGCGACAAGAAGAAGTTCGACGGGGAGAACAAGGAGTTCATCTCCAACAAGCTCAACTCCGCGAACTGGATGATCCAGGCGATCGAACAGCGCCGCCAGACGATGCTGAAGGTCATGAACTACATCGTCGAACGGCAACGCGAGTTCTTCGAGAAGGGCGTGCAGTTCCTCAAGCCGCTCACGCTCCGGGAAGTGGCCGAAGTCATCAACATGCACGAGAGCACGGTGAGCCGAGTGACGAACGAGAAGTTCGTCCAGACGCCGCGCGGTGTGCTCCCGCTGAAGTTCTTCTTCTCGTCTGGCCTCTCCACCACCGCGGGCGAGGACGTGTCCGCGCGCGGCATCAAGGCGCAGATCCAGAAGCTGGTGTCGGAGGAGAATCCGAAGCATCCGCTCACCGATCAGGCGATCGTCAACATTCTGAAGGAAACCGGCGTACAGATCGCGCGCCGTACCGTCGCGAAATACCGCGACCAGCTCGGCGTGCTCTCCGCGCGCATGCGCAAGCGCGTCTGATGTGCGCGCCCCGATGATGGCGGACGCTCCGGCCCGGTCGACGTCGACGTTCTCGAACGCCGTGGACCGGCGCGTGGACGTCTCCGTGCTGGTGCCGGCCAAGGACGAAGCGGAGAACCTGCCCCTGTTCATGCAGCTCGCCGCCGAGGCGTTCGAGCAGACACCTGGCGTACGCTACGAAGTCGTCGTGATCGACGACGGCTCGGTCGACGACAGCTGGCGTGTGCTGCAGGAGCTCGCGGACAAGTACGATTTCCTCAAGCCCGTTCGGCACCGCGCGAGACGCGGCATCGCCGACGCGCTGCGCACCGGCTATCTCAGCTCTACGGGACCGGTGCTCGTCTTCTATCCGGCCGATCTGCAGTTCAAGCCGGAAGACATCCCGCGGCTCGTCGCGCCGATTCTCGCCGATCAGTCGGACATGGTCACGGGATTCAAGGAAGGGAAGTACGAGAAGGCGTTCGTCTCGGGCATCTACAACAAGCTCAGTCGTGCGCTGTTCCACGTGCCGGTGAAGGATCTCAACTCGGTGAAGGCGTATCGCCGAGAGATCATGGACGCCCTTCCGGTGCGGCCCGACTGGCATCGCTACATGATCGTCATCGCTGCCGCGCAGGGGTTCAGCGTGAGCGAGATCCCGGTGCCGCTCTATCCGCGCCACGCCGGCAAGTCGAAGTTCGGCCTGTCGCGCATCCCGGTCGGTGTGCTCGACATGCTCTCCGTCTGGTTCGAGCTCCGCTTCGGCAAGAAGCCGCTCCTGCTGTTCGGCATGCTGGGCGCCGGCCTCTTCGTGCTGGGATTCCTCACGGGCATCGTCGCCATCGTGTATCGCGTGGTGGGCGGCGTCGGCTATCGGCCGCTGCTCACGCTCGTAGAGACCTGTCTCCTACTCGGCAGCGTCTTCTTCGCCACCGGCCTGCTCGGTGAGCAGATCGCCGGCCAGCGCGCGGAAGTGCGCGAGCTCCGGCGTGCGCTGGACGAGCTGAAGAACCGCAACGACTAGCACCACACCTCGCGGCCGCATGGCGCGCACCGCGCCGACCCACCAACCCGTACCGACGATTCCGCGACCCCTCCTGCGGATCCTGCGCTGGGCCTTCGTGCTCGCCGTCGTTGGCGCCGCGCTCTGGGCGTTGCGGGGCCAGCTCCCTCACGTGCTCGCGGTCGCCGACGGGGTGCACCTCCGATGGGGCCTGGTCGCCATCGCGTCCGCCGTCGTGCTGCTCACGTACCTCGTGCTCATCGAGAGCTGGCGACAGGTGCTCGCGGCGCTCGGTGGCGCGCTCGGTCGCGCAGACGCGATGCGCATCTGGTTCGGCTCGAACCTGGCGCGATGGCTTCCGGGCGCGTTCTGGCAGCTCGGCGCGATGACGGAGATGACGCGGCGTCGAGGAGTTCCTGTCGCCGTGTCGACCGGTTCGGCGATGCTCGTCACGGTGGTCAACCTGTTCACTGGGCTTGCGGTGTCGTGTGTGTTCGCGCTGCCCGTGCTTCGCGAGCGCTTCGGCGCGAGAGGATGGTGGATCGTCGGGCTCGGCGTCGCGGCGCTCGCGCTCGCGCCACTGATCGTTCCGAGGCTGGGCGCGATGGCGGCTCGCGTCACCGGACGAGAGATCACGCTGCCCAGATTCGGCGCGCGCGCCGTGCTCATCGCGGCCCTCTCCACGACCGCGGCATGGCTCGCGTACGGCGTCGCGTTCTGGATGATGGCGCACGCGGTGCTTCCAGGCGACACGCGCACACTCAGCGGATGCATCGCGCTCTACACCCTCTCGTACCTCACGGGATTGCTCAATCCCGCGCCGGCCGGCATCGGCGCGGCCGAGGGCGCGATGGTGGTGCTCGCACCGCAGCTCGGCGTTGCCACGCAGGCGGAGGCCGCGGTCCTGTCCATCATTGTGCGGTTGTGGCGCACCCTGCTCGAGGTCGCGCCCGGCGTGATCGCGCTGCTATGGAGCGGTCGCGATGCGAATGACGAGACCGATCAACCGTCGCGCGGAAGCCGGATCCCGTAGCGCGCGAGGAACGACGCGAGCTCCTCGGTGAGCGGCGACCCGCCGACGCTGCGGCTGCGCCCCGCGAGATCGAGCCAGTGCACGCCGCTCGAGCGGAGCTCCGACAGCTCGCGCTCGCCCAGCGCCACCTCGGTGAGCACCGTGTCTCCGCGCGTCGCCACGAGCGCATCGTCCGGCGTGCGCCGCCACACGAGGCGCGAGGGTGCGCCGCCCTTCGACGGCCGATAGCTGCGTATCGCCCCGCGCACGTCGACGACGATGCCCTCGTACGCCATGTAGCGCTCGAACTCGCTCATCATCTCGGCGACGATCGCGGCGCGCTTCTCCTCGGTGGGGACGCGTGGAAAGTCCGGCGCCGAGCGGATCACCTTTGCCGGGCTGCCGACGGCGAGGCTCATGGGCGGGATCGTCCCCTGCACGAGCGAGTTCGCGCCGATCACGCTGCCGTCGCCGATCGTCGTGCCCGGCATGACGAAGACGCGCCACGGAAGCCACACGCTGTTGCCGAGCGTGACGGGCTCGTAGGTCACGGGATACCCGTCGAGCGCGTTGAGCCACGCGCCGTGCGTGAAGATCAAGCAGTGGCCGCCGATGCCCGTGTCGTCGCCGATGGTCACCGGTTTGGTGGGATTGATCGACGCGAGCTGCAGGATGATCGTGCGGCTGCCGAGCGTGAAGCTCGACTCCGGAAGCTGTGGGCCGCCGACGAACACCTGCTCACGGATGCGCGCGTCCTCGCCGATCTGGATGCGCTCGCACGACAGGTAGCTCATCGTGCCGACGCTCGAGAAGCGTCCGATCTTGATCGTTCGGCCCATCACCATCGCGAGCAGTCCGATCTCGACTCCGTCGCCCAGCTCGACGTCGCGGCCGACCACCACACCGCCGAACGCGAGCTTCACGCCCTTGCCGATCTTGTAGCCTCGGAAGGTGCGATACGCCCACACCTTGATCGGGCTGGGCAGCCATCCGTAGAGCGCGAGATGACCGAGCGGCAGGCGCTTCTTGCGAATCATCGATGATCGGCGTGGGAGTCGAAGTACAGTGACCGGGGTGAACAGAGGTGTCAATGGCACGCGACGGACCCGGAGCTCGCGCGCGTCGATCACTCTTGCTGCTCGACTGCGGCATTCATAGACTGCGGCGCAGCGGAGCCGGACCTGCCGCGACCTCTCTCATCGCCCCGTGCTGGCGCTCCCCGACGACGCATCCATCTCCCCCGACGAACGCTTCGCGCTCGAGATGCTCGCGGATCTTTCCTGCGTGCTTCGGCTCGAGGGCTTCGGAGATGTCGTGCGAGTCGCCGTCGTCGGACCGTCGCGATCGGCGACCGCGGCCGAGCTTCGCTCGCGCGATTGGGGCATCACGGCTCGCGACGGCATCGTCGAAGTGGAGCGCGCGCTGCTCCAGTTCGTGATCTCCGTCTCCGGAGCCGCGACGGAGCAGCAGTCGACTGAAGCTGACAGATTTCAGCGTGTGCCAGCCTCCGCGACTCCGCCGGTGCAGGGCGGCTTCGAGCGCGAGCCGGTCATCTCGATCGCCGCGCGCGCACTCGCCGACGCGATCCGCGCCGCCGCTGGGCGACGACCCGTGCGGACGATCGATCCCTGGCCCAACGGGCGACGGTGGGCCGCGGCGCTCTCGCATGATCTCGACGTCGTCGCCTGGTGGCCGGTGTTCACGGCACTCCGTCTCGCGGAGCTCGCGACTCGCCGCGAGCTCGCGCGCGCGGCGACGGTCGTCGTGAATGCCGTGCTCTCGATCGGACGACCGGTGGTCTGGAATTCCATCGTCGACCTGCTCGCGACGGAGGCCAGTCACGAGGTGCGCTCCACCTGGTTCGTGCTGTGCGGAACGCCGAGTCTTGCGACGGCGCGTGCCGGCGATCTCACGTACCGCCCCGAGTCGGGCGCGGCGCGGCGCATCCTGGACGCCGTGAAGAGGGCCGGCCACGAGATCGGACTGCACGGAAGCTTCGCGACGTCTGGCGATCACGCGGCGTTCGCCGCCCAACGCGCGCGCCTCGCGTCGCTCACCGGAACACCCGTGACCGGCGTGCGCCAGCACTATCTGCGCATGCGCGCCGGCTCGACCCCGCGCGGCATGGCGCTCGCCGGCTTCGACTACGACTCCACCTACGGCTACGCCGACCGCAACGGCTTTCGTCTCGGCGTGGCCGACGTCGTGCCGCTCTGGGATGCCGAACGTGGCGCGCCGAGCGGGATCGACGAAGCGCCGTTCACGTGGATGGACCGCGCGCTCAGCAAGTACCAGCGTGTCGAGGATCCCAATGCGTGGATCGCCGACGCCTTCGTGCTCGCCGACGCGTGTCGCGCGGTCGACGGAATGTGGGTCGGCATCTGGCATCCCAACCTCGCGACGCCACTCGGCTTTCCGGGAGCGGAATCAGCGTATGGGCACTTGCTCTCGGGACTTCGCAGTCGCGATCCGTACATCGCACCGATCGGAGAGCTCGTCGCATGGCGCCGGGCGCGTCGGGCGCTGCGCGCATCGGCGCTCACGGCGAGCGGTGACGTGGTGCTCGCGCGGCGGCTCGATGTCGTGCAGCGCGCCGAGATTCGCGACGAGCGCGGTCGCGGAGTGCATACCATTCTCGGCGACTGAGGCGTGCGCGCGCTCTTTCTGGCTCACGCGTACCCACGCTACGCCGGCGATCCGGTCGGCTCGTTCGTCGGCAACCTCGCGGTGGCGCTTCGCGACCACGACGTACAGGTCACCGTCTCCGCACCGAGCGCCCCGGGACTTGCGCCATACGAGGTGATCGACGGCATCCCGATCCATCGCTTTCGCTATGCGCCGGAGAAGTACGAGACGCTCGCGTACACGGGAACGATGGGCGCGCAGGTGCGCGACACGGTGTCGGGCAAGATCGCCATGGCGTCGTATCTGGCGGCGGCCTACCGCGCCGCGCACCTGCGCGTTCGCACGGAGCGATTCGATCTCGTACACGCGCACTGGTGGTTTCCCGCTGGGCTCGTGGCGTCGCTGATCCATCGGCGCGCGCGCGTCCCCTATCTCGTCACGATGCACGGCTCCGATCTGCGGCTCGCCGGCAGCTTCCCGATGGGCGAGTCGTTGTTTCGTCGAGTTGCGGCTGGCGCGGGCGCCGTGTCGGCCGTCTCGAGCTGGTTGGCGCGAGACGCCGAACGGTTATCGCCCCAGACCACTGTGAGCGTGGCGCCGATGCCCGTCGTCGACAGACTGTTCGGTCCAGGCGGCGCGCGTCAGCCAGACCGTCTCCTGTTCGTCGGCAAGCTGACCGAGCAGAAGGGCCTTCACCGGCTCCTGCGCGCGATGACGCGGATGCGTACTTCTGCAGCGCTCACGGTCGTCGGCGCGGGTCGCGTCGACGACGCCGAGGTGAAGCGACTCGCCTCCGAGCTGGGTCTGGCCGACCGGATCGAATGGCTCCCGCTGCTCACTCAGGAGGAGCTCGCGGTGCAGTATCGCCGAGCGGCGATTCACGTCGTCCCGGCGCTGGACGAGGGGCTCGGTCTCACCGCCGTCGAGGCCCTGCTGAGCGAGACGCCAGTGGTCGGCTTCGCGTCGGGAGGACTGCCGGACATCGTGCTCGACGGCGTGACGGGCAGGCTGGTCGCTGCAGGCGACGTAGAGGCGTTGGCCGACGCGCTGGATGCCGTGCTGGGCGATCCAGAGGCACGACAGGCGATGGGCGTCGCCGGCGCCGAGCACGCCCGTCGGCTGTTCGGTCCCAACGCGGCGGCTGCTCGCTACGTTGCTCTCTATCGCGATGTGATGGCGACGACGCGCTGACGTACGGCGATCGTAGCACTTCACTGGCGTCCGCTCTGCCACCCGGCCACTTTTGTCCTGATCGGCCAGCGCCGCCCGATGAGCTCCGGGCGCCGGCACTCCGCGCATCCGCTCCGAATGACTTCCTCGACTCGCCGCAGCGCCGCACCGACCT
>DASYMZ010000030.1:0-20971 GCA_036008805.1 Gemmatimonadaceae bacterium | reverse complement strand
TCCTCCTTCCGAGTTTACCTGCGTACGGCAGACGAAGTAGGGACGGACTCCTGGGGACGGACTCCGGAGTCCGTCCCTACTTCGTCTGCAGTACGCAGGTAAACTCGGAAGGAGGACTAGGGATTGGCATACTGGCCCCCCTGATTCGGACCTCCTTCGGAGAGTTCGCTGCTCGGCGGGTGGGGCGCTCTCGATCGCGCGTCCTCGGCTCGCGGTGCGCGCCGCGAAGTGCAGATCCGTTGGCTCGCTGCGCTCGCTCGGGATGACAGGTCCCTCACGCCGCCGCCAATGTCATCCCGGGCGCAGTCGAGGGACCTGTAGTTCAATCGCGAATCGCGCCTGGCTCTGCGACCGTCAGAGGTGATATCCACGGACAGCCCTCCACGAATCAGGAGGGCCAGTATGCCAATCCTCCGACCTCAGCCCGTGTTTACCCGCGTACTGCACTGCGCAGTAAAACGTTGCAGTAGCTTGCAGCGTGTCCTTCCCAATCTCCCGCTTCGGCGCCCGCATCTCCGGCGCGCGTCTCGCCCGCGCTGCGCGATCCCCACAGTGGCGCGACGGCAAGTTTCAGAATCGGCGGCCGCGGGTGGATGGACCGATCATCAAAGGCATGTGGAAGTTCGCGTTCGGCGGCTCGCCCGATCGCAAGCCGAGCACGCCGGTGCCCGTCGTCGCTCGCACGCGCACGGACTACGATTCGCCGCCCGAGTCCGGGCTGCGTGTCACCTGGCTGGGCCATTCGACGATCGTGCTCGAGATCGACGGCCGGCGCGTGTTGATCGATCCGGTCTGGAGCGCGCGCGCGTCCCCCGTCTCGTTCGCCGGTCCCACGCGCTTCTATCCCTCCCCGCTTCCGATCGACGAGCTGCCCGCGCTCGACCTCGTGCTCCTCTCGCACGATCACGCCGATCATCTCGATCCATCGGCGATCCGGACGCTCGCGGCGCGCGGAGCGCGGTTCGTCGCGCCACTCGGCGTCGGCGCGCATCTCGAGGCGTGGGGCGTGCCTCCTGCACGCATCACGGAGCTCGACTGGTGGGAGGCGACCGAGGTCGCTGGACTCACGCTCACCGCCACACCGGCGCGGCATTTCTCCGGTCGCGGGATCGGCGGCAACAACCGAACGCTGTGGGCCGGATGGGTCGTCGCGGGGCCGGAGCAT
This sequence comes from Gemmatimonadaceae bacterium, assembly GCA_036008805.1. Lineage (GTDB taxonomy): Bacteria > Gemmatimonadota > Gemmatimonadetes > Gemmatimonadales > Gemmatimonadaceae > AG11. The sequence goes on along the minus strand of DASYMZ010000030.1, from coordinate 19,806 downwards.
CGCGTCCTCTACAGCGGCGACACCGCGCTCGACGACGCGCTCGTGGAGATCGGCGAGCGGTTCGGGCCGTTCGATCTCACGATGATCGAAGCTGGCGCGTACGATGCGCTGTGGGCCGACGTGCATCTCGGACCGGAACAGGCAGTACGCGCGCACCGCCTCGTGCGCGGCGACGTGATGCTCCCGGTACACTGGGGGCTGTTCGACCTCGCGCTGCACGGATGGACGGAGCCGATCGAGCGCGTGCTCGCGGCGGCGCGTGCCGAAGGCGTACGCGTCATCGCGCCGCGCCCAGGCGAGCTCGCCGAGCCGTCGACCTTCGGTGCGCCCGCGCGTTGGTGGCCCGATCTGCCATGGCGCTCGGCAACCGAGGCGCCCGTGCGCTCCACGGGCGTCGCGACGCTGATGGATCCACTACCGCCCGAACCCGCGCGGTGAGGCGGGGAGGCACCAGGGAGACGAAATGTCGTTCACTCGGGTAAGGTGGCAACACCGCACGGCGCTGATCGGTCCATACCCGTTCGGTATCGGATCAGACGAAAGTCGTCTTGGACTCGTGCCCTGGCATCCGATAGATCTCGTGTCGAAGGGGCGCACATCGCCGCGCCGACGACACGAACTCTCGAATGATCAGCCCGCAACGGGCTTGGAGACATACATGGCAAACTTTGGTGCACGGCTCGCTTACCCGATCCCGGAGCGGATCGTCAACAGACGGCTCGAAGGACGCGAGGCCGCCGTGCGCGCGGCACTCGATCCGTGGTCCCCGCTACGCGCCGCCATCGCACGGTCCGTTCGTGCGCTGATGAATTCGCTGCTCGGCGACCGGAACGGCGCCGACGAGCGGGCACGCCCGCTCGGCTCGCACGCTCGCTCGAACACTGGGAGTCGTCGCGTAGCATGACCGCTGTCGAGATCACGCACGTTCGCGAGGTGGATCGGGACGGAGTCGCTCCGTCCCGATCCGCGCGCGTCGCCCGGTGGGCGGTGTCCGCCCTCTTCTTTCTCACCGGCGCGGGCACCGCGAACTGGGCGGTGCGAATCCCGGCGGTGCAGGAGCGGCTCGGCCTCACCCCTGGCCAGCTCGGCATCGCGCTGCTCGGCGTCTCGGCCGGCGCGATCACCGCGATGCCGATCGCTGGCCGCCTCGTGGCGCGACACGGCAGCCGGCCGGTGACTCGCGTCGCGGCGCTGGCGTTCGCGCTCGCCCTCGCGCTCCCCGCGCTCGCGTGGAGCTTCCCCACCTTGCTCGCGTCGCTGGCGGTGCTCGGACTCGCCAACGGAATGCTCGACGTCGCGATGAACGCGCAGGCCGCGACGGTGCAGCGACACTATCGGCAACCAATCATGTCGCGGGTCCACGCCCTCTACAGCTTCGGCGGTCTCGCCGGCGCCGCGGTGGGTGGACGGGCCGCCGCGTTCGGTGTCGCCGCCCGGCCGCATCTCATGATGGTCGCGCTCGTGCTCGCCACCGCCTCGCTCGCGTTCGGTGCGGGGATGCTGCCTGCCTCCGCCGACGCCATGCCCGAGCAGTCGGCTACCACGCGACTCACGCGACATCTCGCGGCGCTCGGCTTCGTCGCGTTCTGCGTGCTGTTCGGCGAAGGTGCGATGGCCAACTGGAGCGCCGTGTATCTCCGTGACGTGGTCGGCGCGGGCCCCGGGCTCGCGGCGGCGGGATTCGCCGCCTTCTCGTTGACGATGGCGACCGGACGCGCCGTCGGCGATGCGCTGACGACGCATCTTCGTCCCGTGCGCCTCGCCCGGCTGGGAGGGGCGATCGCCGCGCTCGGTGCGATGCTGGCGATCGCCGTCCCGCAGCCGTGGGCGGTCGTGGTCGGCTTCGGCGCGATCGGCGCGGGCCTGTCGAGCATCTTCCCGATCGTGCTCGCCGCCGCGTCGCGCACCAGGGATGTGGTGCCGGGCGCGGCGATCGCCGCGGTGTCGATGTGCGGCTACTCCGGATTGCTCGCGGGGCCACCGCTCATCGGCGCGGTCGCGAGCGCGCTCACCCTGCGCGGAGGGCTGGGTCTCGTGGCGATCTCCTGTGTCGCGGTCGTGCTGTTCGCTCGGAGCCTGCGGGAAGCCGCTAGCGACGAGCCTCGGCGACGAGCAGTGCGACGAGCAACGCCACCGCCTGCCCAAGCGGCGCCAGCCCACCGCTGAGCGCGCCGGCCCAGAGCGGAACGTTTTCCATCCGTCACCATCGAGCCATGCCCACCCATCGGTGGGCAGCCCTTGCCGTCGCGGCAATGGATGTGCAAAGCGTTGGGGATCCAGAGCCACGATCCTCACCAGCATCCGCGGAACGACGAACGTGAGCGAGATCGTCCTGCGTTGTCCGAGCTGCGGCGCCACGCAGGATGCGGTGGGAGAGTGCGAAGCGTGTCATGGGGCGGAGCTCCGGTGGTTCTGCGCGAACCATGATCCCGGACGTTGGCTGGATGTGCCCGCGTGTGCCGGATGCGGCGCAACTCGCAACCATGGACCCATCACTCGCACGCCACCCGCGCGCTCGCCGGTTCGGACCGACCGCGAGCGCATCGAGGTGCCCTCGCGCGCGATGTACACCGTCGGGCGCCCGCGCATCGACAGGCGAGGCGAGGCGCCACCAACCGGCGACGCGCTCGATCCGCTGGAAGTGATCCGTCGAACCACCGCTGCCGCGAGATCCGCCGAGGTGGCGCGGACCGCGGCTGCTCAATCGACGCCCTCGTCGTCGGGTGTGGCGATTCGAGGTTGGTCGATCGCGGGCTCGGCGAACCGTCTGATGCTCGTGCTGGGCATCCTCCTGCTGGTCGCGATCGCCGCGCTCTGGTTCCTCGCGGGAGGCGCGATGCGCCGTCTCGTCGTCGACGTCGGCCAATCGACTGGCGTGATGTCCGGCGTTCCCGCGCAGACCACGCGCGGCATCGATGCGTACCGCTCCGGCGATCTCGCCGGCGCGGAGCGAGAGCTCGATGAAGCGGCGCGCCGCTATCCCAGGTCGGCACTCGCGCTGCTCTACCTCGCCCGCATCAGGTTCGACTCGAACGATCCGGACGGCGCGGGACCACTCCTCGAGGAGGCGGTCGCGCGCGCGCCGGACGACGCGCTCGCACATCGCATGCTTGGCGAGTATCGCCTCACCCGTGCGATGCGCGGTCTCGCCGGGGAGCAGAATCGTGTGTTCACCGCGTCCGAGGTCGCCGCCGCGGAGGCCGAGCTCGCGCGTGCGAAGGCGCTCGATCCGACGGACGTGCGCGCGCGCGGCTTTCACGCGTGCGCGCTCGCAATGGAGGGGCTCGTGGAGGAGGCCGGGGCGGAGCTCGCGTCGGCGGGCGCTGGCCCCTGGGACTCCTGCGCGCGGGGCGGGGCAGGAGTGCATCGCTGGCCCCGGGCGCCGCGAGGCTCACTTGGCGGGCATTGACACTCAGTGTGATAACACCTATACTCCGTCCATGCCCGCGACCCTCCGCGACGACATCCGTCAGAAGAAGCCGTTCAAGAGCTCCCATGAGGAGGCGCTGCTCAACCTCATCCGCACGTCGGCGACGTTGACCGACGCGCTCGACCTCGTGCTCAAGCGACATGGGATCTCGAGCACGCAGTACAACGTGCTGCGCATCCTGCGCGGCGCCGAGCCGAGCGGTCTGTGCCGGAACGAGCTGCGTGACAGGATGCTGACACGCATGCCAGACATGACGCGGCTGCTCGACCGGATGGAGGAGGGCGGGCTGGTGACGCGGTCGCGCGAGGGCGAGGATCGCCGCATGGTGCTGACGCGCATCACCAAGCAGGGCCGCAAGCTGGTGGACGAGCTCGACGGACCGGTGAGCAAGCTGCACCGGAGCAAGCTCGGGCATCTCACCGACGAGCAGCTTCGCGCGCTGAGCGATCTGCTCACGCTGGCCCGGCAGGGCGGCTGATTCCTTGCTGCACGATGCTCCTGACGGTTCGTCAAAATAAGTGTTGTCACACCAGGTATTGAAACACCGGACTCTTCTTCTCATCACCCGAGGCATACGACCATGTCGCTCTTCAGCTCCCCCACTCGCCGCCAGATCGACGCCGGTCTCGCGCTGCTCCGCATCGTGCTCGGCATCACGTTCATCATGCACGGCGGCCAGAAGCTGTTCGTCTACGGCTTCGACGGCGTCGCGGGCGCGTTCGGCCAGATGGGCATCCCGATGCCGGGCCTGCTCGGGCCGTTCGTCGCCTTCGTCGAGTTCTTCGGCGGCATCGCGATCCTCCTCGGCCTGCTGACCCGCGTCGCCGCCCTCGGCATCGGCGCCACGATGGTCGTCGCGATCCTGACCGTGCATCTCAAGAACGGCTTCTTCGCCCCGACCGGCGTGGAGTTTCCGCTCTCGCTGCTGGCTTCGGCGTTGACGCTCGTGATCACCGGCGCGGGCGCGTACTCGCTCGATGCCGCGCTCGACAAGCGCCTCGCGGAGCGCAGCGCAAACCGCGGCCAGGCCGGCAACCCAGCCTCGGCGCGCCGCGTCGCCTGACGCTCGGCAGCGCACGGTTCCGGGAGAGGGGCGGCCATCGCGGCCGCCCCTCTCGTCGTTCGTGGCTCCCTCCCATTGGGACTCTCCGACACGAAGCCGCCATCCAGATCACGACTCCCACGCCACAGGCCGATACTCCCGCCAGGCAGCGCGGATCGTCCGTCGCGGCCCAACGGAGGAGCGGAGCGATGCGGAGTACTGGAGTGAGACGTACGGTCACGGTCGCGGCGATGCTCGCGCTTGCCACTCGCGCGGCGTCGTCCCAACAGTCACCGGCCGGCGGTGTCTCTCTCGACTCGCTTCTCAACACGCGGATCAGTGCCGCCTCCAAGTACGAGCAGGCCAGCAGCGCCGCGCCGGGTTCGGTGACCATCGTGACGGCCGAGGACATCCGGACCCACGGCTATCGTAATCTCCAGGAAGTGCTCGAGAGCGTCCGTGGCTTCTACGTGAGCAACGATCGCGCATATCCCTACCTCGGCGCCCGGGGCTTCGGACTCCCGGCCGACTTCAACAATCGCATCCTGCTGCTGGTGGACGGCCACTCGATGAACGAGCTGGTCTGGGGCAGCGCGCCGATCGGCTCCGATCTCCCGCTCAATCTCGCCGCCATCGAACGCGTGGAAGTGGTGCGCGGGCCGGGCTCGGCGCTCTACGGCACGAGCGCCATGTTCGCCGTGATCAACATCGTCACGAAGACGGGAACCGCGATCGACGGCGGAGAGATCCGCGCTGGCGTCGGCTCGGCCCACGAGCGCACGGCATCGGGACTGGCCGGGCGTTCGCTCGGTGCACGCGGCTCCGTGGCCGCATCGGCGCTCATCACGCGCACCGACGGGCTGGATCAGTTCTATCGTGAGTACGATCAGCCGGAGACGTCGGGCGGCATCGCCCACGGACTCGATTGGGAGCGCGGATCCAGCGCGCTCGGATCGCTCTCGTGGGACGGCCTCCGCGTGAACGCCGGATTTCGTGCTCGCGACAAGGGCGTGCCCACCGGCGTGTACGGCACGCTGTTCGGGGATCCGCGCACCATGACGAGCGACCGATCGCTCTGGGGGAACGTCGCGATCCACCACGGATGGGCCGGGGCGTTCGACGCATCGGCCAAGGTGTACGCCGCACGGGTGCAGTACCACGGAGTGTCACCGTACTCCGCCGATCCGGTCCCCTATCAGGACTTCGCCGACAACGTCTCGATCGGCATGGAGAACATGCTGACGTGGGAGCCCGGCTCGCGGGAGCGGCTCACGATCGGAACGGAGATCAAGCGCATCGCGCGCGCTCGCTACGTGGAGCGGTTGGAAGACGGAACCGAGTCGAGCGACGACCATCCCTTCAGCATCCTCTCCGTGCTCGCCCAGAACGAGCTCGCGCTGCTTCCGAGCGTGAGCCTGGTGACCGGCATGCGAGTCGATCACTACACGACGCTCGGCAGCGCCGTGACGCCGCGCATCGCGCTGCTCCTCACGCCGGATGCCGCGACGACGATGAAGCTCCTCTTCGGCGAAGCCTTCAGGGCGCCGGCGCCGGCCGAAGCGCTGCTCGACGTCGGACTGTACGTCCCCAATCCGGCGCTCCGGCCCGAGCGCATCCGCACGATCGAGCTCGAGACGCAGCGCCGGCTTGGCAAGCCACTTCTCGCCGGACTTTCCATCTATCGCTATCGCGTCTCCAACCTCATCGAGCAGGTGACGCTCGACACCGAGGAGGTGGTCTACGCAAATGTCTCGTCCGCGGTCGGCAAGGGGATCGAGGCGCAGCTCGACGTGCGGCCGGCGGGGATGATCGGGGGTCGCCTGAGCTACGCACTGCAGCGCACGACGGACGCCCACGGTGTCACGCTCACGAACTCGCCACTGCACGTTGGCATTCTCGACGTGGAGAGGCGCGGCAGCGACGGCGTGTTCGGCGCGGTGCAGCTCCGCTACGAGTCCGGCCGCCGGACGATCTCGGGCCCGTCGACGTCCGCCTTCGCGCGCGTGGACGGAAATCTCGGCTACTCGCCAGTGGATACGCACGTGCCGCGATGGATCGGCGGGACGTCCATCTCGCTGCGGGTGACGAACCTGTTCGACGTGGCGTACGCGAGTCCCGCCGGGCTGGGCAACGTGCAGTCCGCCATCGCCGCGGACGGACGCGTCTTCGCGCTCCGTGTCGACTGGCGCCGTTGATCCGCCAGCGATCGCGACGCCCGATGTCTCGCTCAGCTGAGCGGCGAAGCGCTCCACGTTGGGCGCGCAGTCTACTCGTGATCGTGCTCGCCTGCGTGTGCGGCGCGGCGCGCGCACGCGCGCAGGAGATGGAAGTGCCCGTGGCGCTCCAGCTTCCGCTCTTGCTCAAGGTGCTCTCCTTCGATCGCCAGCTCTCCGCTCGCGCCGGTGGCACGCTCGTGATCGCGGTCGCCTATCAGAGCGGATTCCGAGCGTCGGCGCAGGTGAAAGACGAGATGCTTCACGCCGCCGCCGCCATCGGGCCGCGCACGCAGATCGGCGGACTCACCGTCCACGTCGTCGCGATCGACCTCGATCAGGATGATCTGGTCGAGGGGCTCGAGCGAAGCAAGGCGACCGTCGTCTACCTCGCGCCCGTGCGTGGGATCGACGTGAAGGCGTTGAGCGCGATGACGCGCATCGCGCACGTCACGACGGTCACCGGCGTGCCACGCTACGTGGAGCAGGGGCTGTCCGTCGGCGTTCGTCTGCGCGGCGACCGCCCGCAGATTCTCGTGAACCTGGCCGCGTCGCGATTCGAAGGCGCCGAGTTCGGCGCCGAGCTGCTCAAGCTGGTGCAGGTCCTGTGAGCGTGCGGCCACGGCGTCTGCTGCGCGGAGTTCGCCAGAAGCTGATCGTCTCCTTCTCGCTGCTCGTGGCATGCATCGCGGCGTTCGTGTTCGTGCTCCTGCCCGCGCGGCTCGAGCAGCACCTGATGCTGGCGACCTTCGCGCGCGCCGAGACGATCCGCGACATGACCGCGTACAGCGTCAGCTCGGCGCTCGTGTTCGACGACACCACCGCGGTCGAGGAAGTGCTCGCTGGCGCGACGCGCGGCACCGACGTCGTCATGCTACGAGTCGCCGGTCTCGACGGGCGTCTGGTCACGCAGCGTCCCTCGCCGGCGCAGGCGCCGAATGTCGGAAGGATGCCGTCGAACGGGATCAGCGACGACGGAATGCTCTACGTGACGACCACCGCCGTGCGGCATGGTGAGCGCCAGGTGGGCACCCTCACCGTCGCGCTCTCGCTCCGCCCGCTTCGCGCGCAGATTCGCACGGCGCAGGAGCGCGCGCTGATACTCGGACTGCTCACGCTGGTCGTCGGCATCGGGATGGTCTATGGCATCAGCACCCTCGTGACGCGACCGCTCACCGAGCTGTCGGTCATCGCCGGCCACATCGCGGCGGGCGACCTGAGTCATCGCGCCACCGAGACACCGGATGTCGAGATCGCGCAGTTCGTGCGCGCGTTCAACGGGATGGTGGACAGCCTGCAGCACGCGCAGCTGGAGCTGGCGATGACCAACCGCCAGCTCGAGTCGCGCGTCATGGAGCGCACGGCGGCGCTCTCGCGCGCCGCGGAGGATCTCGGTCGCGCGAAGGAGGCGGCCGAGCGCGCGAACGCCGCGAAGAGCGAGTTCCTGGCGACGATGAGCCACGAGCTGCGCACGCCGCTCAACTCGGTGATCGGCTTCTCGGCGATCCTGCTCAAGAACAAGAGCGGCGCGTTCTCCGACACGGATCTCTCGTATCTGGGCCGCATCCAGGTAAACGGCCGCCATCTGCTCGGCCTGATCAACAACGTGCTCGATCTGTCCAAGGTCGAGGCGGGGAAGATGGAGCTCGAGATCCAGACCGTCTCGCTCGGCCGGCTCATCGAGGAGACGATCGGCGAATTGGAGCCGCAGGCGGAGGCACGGCAGATTCGTCTCGCGTCGCTGCTGCCGCCCGCGCCGTGCGTCATCGACGCCGACCGCAGCCGGCTGAAGCAGATCCTCATCAACCTCGTCGGCAACGCGATCAAGTTCACGGAGCGCGGCGGGGTCACGGTGAAGCTCGTCGCCGACGAGCGAACGGGCGTCGCATCGCGCATCGATGTCGTGGACACGGGACTCGGCATCGCCGCCGACCGGCTCGCGGCCGTGTTCGAGGCGTTCCAGCAGGCCGACAACTCGACCGCGCGGAGGTTCGGCGGCACCGGGCTCGGTCTCACGATCACGCGCTCGCTCGCGCGCAGCATGGGGTTCGAGGTGAAAGCGGCGAGTACGCTCGGTGTGGGGTCCACCTTCAGCATCCTGCTGCATCCGGACGTCGACGACGAGACCGGAGAGCTGCGCGAAGCGCTCGAGGACTATCGAGCCGGCTGGCAGGACGCGCCCGCCGCGACGCCGTTGCCGGTGGTGTCGATCGCACCCGACCGCCGAGGCTGAGCGCGGCGCTCGTTGCGCTGCATGTTGAACGCGGTGCTCACGAGCGCGACGTGCGAGAATGCCTGCGGAAAGTTGCCGACCTGCCGGCCCAGTGCCGAGTGGTACTCCTCCGCGAGCAGCCCGACGTCGTTGCGAATGGAGAGCAGCCGCTCGAAGAGCTGGCGTGCCTCGACGTGCCGGCCCTGCAGCAGATAGTTGTCGGCGAGCCAGAAGGTGCAGGCGAGGAACGCTCCCTCTCCCGGCGGCAGCCCGTCGTCGGTGAGCGCGCTGTCGTAGCGATAGACGAAGCCGTCGACGAACAGGCGCCCCTCGATCGCGCGCACCGTGCCGCGCATGCGTTCGTCGGACGCGGGGAGAAATCCCACGAGCGGCATGAGCAGGAGGCTGGCATCGACCTGTGACGATCCGTAAGACTGGACGAAGGAGCCCATCGTACGATCGAAGGCGCGCTCGCAGATCTCGGCGTGCAGCGTGCGTCGCAGCTCGGTCCAGCGCGCGATCGGACCGTCGAGGCGGCACATCTCGGCGCTGCGAATCGCGCGGTCGAGCGCGACCCACGCCATGACCTTGGAGTGGGTGAAGTGCTGCGGCGGTCCACGCACCTCCCAGATGCCGTGATCGGGGAGCGGGCAGACACGCTCGAGGTGAGAGACGAGCGCGCGCTCGAGCTGCCAGGCGTCTTCCGTCTCGGGCATGCCGCCGCGCCGCGCCTGATGCAGGGCGTCCATCACCTCGCCCCAGACGTCGAGCTGGAGCTGATCGTGCGCCGCGTTGCCGATGCGCACGGGACGCGAGCCTTCGTAGCCCGGCAGCCAGGGCACCTCCCACTCGACGAGCCGGCGCTCGCCCGCGAGTCCGTACATGATCTGCACCTGATCGGGACTTCCCGCGGCGGCGCGGAGCAGCCAGTCGCGCCAGTCGCGCGCCTCGTCGTAGTAGCCCGCGTCCATCAGCGCGACGAGCGTGAGGGTGGCGTCGCGCAGCCAGCACACGCGATAGTCCCAGTTTCGCGTGCCGCCGATCTCCTCGGGCAGCGACGTGGTGGGCGCGGCGACGATGCCGCCGGTGGGGCCGTAGGTGAGCGCCTTGAGGGTGAGCAGCGACCGCATCACCGGCTCGCGGTACTCGCCTTCGTAGCGGCACTTCGACGACCAGTCGCGCCAGTAGTCCTCCGTCTCGCGCAGCGCGGCGTGCGTGTCGAACGCATCCGGCGGCGGCTTGTGCGACGGACGCCAGCTCAGGATGAACGACTTCGTCTCGCCCTCGCGAACGGTGAAGTCTCCCACGCTGGTGAGGTGCTCGCCGTGCAGTGGCACGTCGGTGTGCAGCACGACCATGTCGGGGCCCGCGATCGCGCGCAGCGTGTTCGCGTCGCGACTCGTGACCCAGGGCACGAGCGAGCCGTAGCCGAAGCGGAGGATCAGCTCCGCGTGCATCGCGACCTCGCCACGTTGGCCGACGACCATGCGCACGAGCTCCGCCTGCGTTCCCACCGGCGGCATGAAGTCGACGACGGTGACGGCGCCGGTTGCCGTGACGAACGTCGTCTCGAGGATCATGCTGTCGCCGCGATACCGGCGCTCCGTGCGCACGAGATTCTGCGTCGGCGCGATGCGAAAGCGCCCATGCTCAGGCCCGCCGAGCAGCGCGGCGAAGCAGGCGCCCGAGTCGAAGCGCGGCCAGCACAGCCAGTCGATGGAGCCGTCGCGTCCGATGAGCGCGCCCGTCTCGCAGTCGCCGATGAGCGCGTAGTCCTCGATTCGTCGGGTCACGTATGCAGGGTGCGGGGTGCGCCGTTCGCCATGCGCGATGCGACGTGCGCTATGCGGGATGCGGGCCATCCAACGCACCCGGCACCCCGCAGCCCGCATCTCCCCGGTCCCTCACCCCGCATCCCGCATGAAGTGGCAGGTATAGCCGCCGGGATTCTTGCGCAGGTAGTCCTGGTGGTACGACTCCGCGCTGTACCAGGTGGCGGCGGGCTCGATGCTCGTGGTCACGGGGCGCCGCCATGCGCCGGAGGCGTTCACTCGCGCGATCACCTGCTCCGCCGTCGCCCGCTGCTCCTCCGACTGCGGAAAGATCGCCGAGCGGTACTGGGTGCCGGTGTCGTTTCCCTGCCGATTGAGCGTGGTCGGATCGTGCAGCTTGAAAAACCACTTCTCGAGCAGCGCTTCGTAGCTCAGCACTGAGGGATCGAAGGTGATGCGGATCGCTTCGGCGTGACCGGACTTGCTGTCGTGGGTGTCGTGGTAGGTCGGGTTCTCGAGCCAGCCGCCGGTGTACCCGACGTCGGTGTCGATGACGCCGGGCACGGTGCGAATGATCTCCTCGACTCCCCAGAAGCAGCCGCCGGCGAGCACGGCCACTTCAGTCTGCTGCATTCCCGCGACGGCCGAGTCCGTCGCCCGTTGAGTCTCGCTCATGTTCTGACCTCGTCTGAATCGCTGAGGAAAGATCGCTGGTGGGCGCGCGCGTGTGAACTGGAGCGTCGATGAACGTCAGCGCGGCGCCAGCGGCGCCTTTGGGGTGAGACCGTCGAGCCGGAATGCTGCGCGCATGGAGTGTGACGCGGTGCTCGGTGTTTCCATGCGCGATCCACCCGGTGAATTGACTGCTCGATCAACGACTTGACGTCGAAGTATCTTAGTGCTAAGATATATCCAGCAGCGCGACGCACACCCTCCACGAATGGCGCGGAGTGTCGATCGCGCACAGCGGGAGAACATCGACATGACGCTCGAGCTCGGCGGTATCCATCACCTGACGGCGGTGTCCGCGAAGATCCGCGACAACCACCTGTTCTATACGAAGACGCTGGGCATGCGCCTCGTGAAGCGCTCCGTGAATCAGGACGACGTGAGCGCCTACCATCTGTTCTACGCCGACGCGAAGGGCACGCCGGGCACCGATCTCACCTTCTTCGACTGGCCCGTGCCGTCGGAGTCGCGCGGCGCTCGGTCGATCGCGCGGACGTCGCTGCGCGTCGCTGGACTCGATGCGCTCACGTACTGGTCCGAGAATCTGAAGGAGCGTGGTGTGCGCGCCGGTGAAGTGCAGGAGCGCGATGGGCGTCTCACGCTCGACTTCGAGGATCCGGAAGGGCAGCGGCTCTCGCTGGTCGATGACGGCGGGGCTGGAGAGTCGTTCCCGTGGAGAGGAAGTCCGGTGCCGGCGGAGCACCAGGTGCGCGGGCTCGGCCCGATCGTGCTCAGCGTGCCCCAGCTCGCACCGACCGACGCGGTGCTGCGTGCGCTCGGCATGCGACCCGTGCGCGAGTACCCGCATCCGCAGACGCCGGCCGACATCGTGCACGTGTACGAGATGGGACCCGGAGGAGCGGGCGCCGAGCTGCACGTCGCCGAGCAGAAGTCGCTGCGTCCCGCGCGCTCGGGTGCGGGCGGGGTGCACCACGTCGCCTTCCGGTCGGCGGACGCGGACTACGACGCCTGGGCCGACCGTCTGAACACGCTGCGCATCCCGAACAGCGGCAAGGTGGACCGATACTGGTTCCGGAGCCTCTACTTCCGCGAGCCGAACGGCATCCTGTTCGAGATCGCGTCGGACGGGCCGGGATTCTCGGTCGACGAAGATCCGGCAACGCTCGGCGAGAAGATCGTGCTGGCGCCGTTCCTGGAGCCGCGGCGGGAGGGGATCGTGGCGAACCTGAAGCCGATCGACTGACTGCGAGAACACCGCCGAGGGGGACGGACTCCTGGGGACGGAGTCGCGACTCCGTCCCTAGGAGTCCGTCCCTAGGAGTCCGTCCCCAGGAGTCCGTCCCCGTCACGCGTTTTGGCCGGCCACCTCTCGCGTGCCGTGCGGCGGTGTCGGCGCTCGACGATCGGCGTGCGGGAGCGAGAGAGTGAACGTCGAGCCGGCGCCGACCGCGCTGCGCACGGTGACCGTGCCGCCCATCGCCGTCGCGAGCTGACGCGCGATCGCCAATCCGAGCCCGGTCCCACCCGCGCGCCGCGTCAGCGACGCGTCCACCTGCACGAACGGCTCGAAGATCGCATCGAGCTGTCCGGCGCCGATGCCGGATCCCGTGTCGTGCACGTCGATCCGCACCGTCGCATCGGCGACCGTGGTCTCGATCCCGACCTCGCCTCCGCGCTCGGTGAACTTCAACGCGTTGGAGAGGAGGTTCAGCATCACCTGCTGGACCTTCTCGCGATCGCCACGCACCACGGCGTCCGCAGGCACGGCGCCGCGCACGAGGCGGACGCCCTTCGCGTCCATCTGATGACGCACGGCATCGGCGACGTCCACGAGCAGCGGCGCGATCTCGACGGACTCCAGCCTCACGGCGATCGACGCGGCGTCGGCACGCGTGAAGTCGAGGATGTCGGTGATGATCGAGAGCAGCAGATCCTTGTTGCGACGGATGCGCCCCAGATCCTCCACCTGCTCCGGCGTCACGGGCCCGCGCAGCCCGAGCTCCATCAGCTCGGTGAACCCGCCGATCGCGTTGAGCGGCGTGCGGAGCTCGTGGCTCATCATCGCCAGGAACTGCGCCTTCGCGGCGTTCGCGCGCTGAAGCTCGACGTTCCGGTCGGCGAGCGTCGCGTGCGCGTCACCGATTGCTGCGGCCATCCCGTTGAAGGTGGCCGAGAGGCTCGCGACCTCTCGGCCGCCGCCGCTCACGCTCACGCGACGCGCGTAGTCGCCCTGCGCGAGCGCCGCCGCCGCGCCGGTGACGTCGCGCAGCGGCCGCGTGAGATGACGGCTGAGCAGCCACGCCCCGAGGGTCGCGACCGCGAGCACGATCAGACCCGCGAACAGGATGCGCTGCAGGAACTCACGCGGCCGGCGGAGCACCGAAGCCTGCGACTGATACATCACGATGACCCACGGCGATCGCGCCACGCCGAGCTGCACGGCGAAGGCGGAGCCTCCGTCGCTCGCCTTCACCAGCACCGCTCGGCCATCGACCTCGGGGCGGACGAGCGGTGCGGGCACCGTGACTCCTCGCGGCGACACCCACCACGGCGTGCCGCGGCTGGCGTACACGATGCGCACGTCGTCGTCGATCAGCTCGCGGATGGCCTGCTCGGTTCGTGCCGAGTTGCCGATGCGACGCAGCTCCGCGATCGTGCCCGCCACCCGTCCGTCGATGACGACGGGCGCCACCTGCCAGAGGTGCACCTGCGCTCCCGACGGGTACATCGCCGAGCGCTCGTCTGCCTTCGACTGGAGCGCGTGCGCTATGGTCGCCGCGAGCATCACCGAGTCCTCGCGGCTCAGCGCGGGAATGCTGCTGAAGCGCGACTGGCCGGAGAGAGTGCTGAGCAGCCATCCGATGAGCACGGAATCGGCGGGCACGCGCGTGGCGGCGAGCCTGGTCGCGATCTGGGCCGCGCTCCATGCGGGCGCGCCGTCGCCCGCGAGCGCGGCCACGATGGCGGCGTCGGCGGAGAGCGCCTGGATCGTGTCGCTGCGCTCCTTGGTCGAACGTGCGGAAGACCCGATCAGCTCGCGGCCGACCCGCTCGAGCCGCTCCGTCGTGCGACTCTTCGCGGTATCGCGCACCTCACGGTACGCCGCGAAGCTGAGCCATCCGACGACACCCGCGACGAGCAGCGAGATGAGCACGGGGAGTCGCCGCTCCAGCGACCACGCGTCGCCGCCCGTGCGGCGCGCGTCGTCACGCATGCGCACGACCGGACCGCTCGCGCGATCCGACACCGGAGAGACCGCCTCGTCGTCCGCGTTCTGGGCGCGAGGATGCATCGAAGTCGAAGGGATGTCCGCCACGACGTCGCGCGTGAGCTGTGAAACGAGTTGGCCGAGTGCCCGGTGCCCGACTCGGATAGGCCAGCGCGCGAGTCCGCGCCGCGCCCCGGGGGCATCCTTCGGGCAACGTGGCGTCCCCTCGCCCAAGACGCAAGCCCGCCGCGGCACCATTGGTGAAGGCTGGGAACTCGGGCCGGCGACGCTTACGTTCCCTTCGCCGCGCTCGCGCCGTGTGCGCCGAGTCACTCAATCTCCTCTCTCCAGCACAATGTCACCAGTCAACGTCGCCGTCATCGGGTCCGGCTTCATGGGCGCGGCCCACGTCGATGCGCTTCGCCGCGTGCCAGGAGTCAACGTCGTCGCCGTCGCGTCGATCGACTTCCCGCGCGCGAAGGAGCTCGCCGATCAGTTCGGTATCCCGAACGCCTTCGACGACTGGCGCGCCCTCCTCGGCCGCGCCGACGTGCACGCCGTGCACAACTGCACGCCGAACAATCTCCACTTCGAGGTGAACAAGGCGTTCATCGAAGGGGGGAAGCACGTGCTCTCGGAGAAGCCGCTCACGATGACGTCGGCCGAGTCGGGTGAGCTCGTGAAGCTCGCGCGGGCGAAGGGCGTCGTCACGGCGATCAACTTCAACTACCGCGGCTATCCGCTCGTGCAGCAGGCGCGCGGCATGGTCGCGCGCGGTGAGCTGGGCGATCTGTTCCTCGTGCACGGCCACTACCTGCAGGACTGGCTGCTGCACGACACCGACTACAACTGGCGGTTGGAGTCGAAGGTGAGCGGCGCGTCGCGCGCGATCGCCGACATCGGCTCGCACTGGTTCGACCTCGTGCAGCACATCACCGGCCGGAAGATCACGCGCGTGTTCGCGCACCTCTTCCGCGCGCACGAGACGCGCAAGAAGCCGAAGCAGGAGGTCGAGACCTACAAGGGCAAGGAGATCGGCGCGCCGCAGGACTTCGACGTGGTGAAGATCGACACGGAGGACGGTGGGTTCATCCTCGTCGAGCTCGAGGGCGGGCTGCGCGGATCGATGGTCGTGTCGCAGGTGAGCTCGGGCCGGAAGAACCGCCAGTGGATCGAGGTGGACGGCAGCAAGAGCGCGCTCTCGTGGGATCAGGAGAATCCGAATCATCTCTGGATCGGCCATCGCGACAAGGCGAACGAAGTGCTGATCAAGGATCCCTCGCTCATGGACGCGAACGCACGCGGCTACGCGCACTATCCCGGTGGACATCCCGAGGGGTATCCCGACGGCCCGCGCAATCTCTTTCGCAACCTCTACCGCTACATCGCCGCCGGAAAGAAGCCCGGCGTGGATGCGGCGGACTTCCCGACCTTCGAGGACGGCGACGCCGAAGTGCGCATCGTGGAAGCCGTGCTCGCGAGCAACGCCAAACAGGCATGGGTGGACGTATGATGCGAGATGCGAGGTGCGGAGCGCGACGATTCGCAGCGCGGGCCGCGGCGCTCCTGTCGGCCGGTGTCGCACTGTCGACCGGCTGCGCGGGTGGCACGAGGCCGTCGGCGCCGGCTCCAGCCGCCGGCCAGCTCATCACGATGCGCGAAGGATTCGTCGGCCCCGAGGCGGTGCGCTACGATCCCGACCAGGACGTCTACTTCGTCGCCAACTGGGGCGGCGATCGCAACCCGGGGAAGGCGGACAACGACGGCTTCATCAGCCGCATGCGTCCCGACGGCACCGTCGAGAATCTCCGGTTCATCGCCGGCGGCACGGGCGGCGTGACGCTGCACTCGCCGCGCGGGATGTACATCGTGGGCGACACGCTGTGGGCCGCGGACTTCGACGCGGTGCGCGGCTTCGACCGCCGAACGGGGAAGCCGCTCGCGACGGTGGACTTCTCGAAGCTCGACAACGGCTTTCTCAACGACGTGGCCGCCGACGCGACGGGCACGCTCTACGTCACCGACACGGGGCGCAACAAACTGTATCGGGTGCAGGGCGGCCCGACGGTGGTGGTGAGCGACACCGCGCTCGGCGCACCGAACGGCATCACGTGGGACGCACGCAACCGACGCTTCCTGATCCTCCCGTTCGGCGGGGGCCACACGATTCACGCGTGGACGCCTGGCACCACGACGCTCGTCGACGCGCTCACCGATCCCGCTTCGAAGTTCGACGGCATCGAGGTGCTCGCGACGGGCAGCGTGCTCGCGTCGAGCCAGGCCGACACGAGCCTGCACCTGTTCGTGACTCGGACCGGCCGTCCGATCATCAAAGTCGGTGGACCGCCGGCCGACATCGCGGTGGACACGAAGCGCAATCGCGTCGCGGTGCCGATCGTGGCCCTGAATCGCGTGGAGCTGTACCAGCTTCCCTGAACGACACGCGGAGTGCGCGCCGCCAGCGTGCGCGCTCCGGTCCCACTCGTTCCGCGGTGCGCGGGTCGAACCGCCAGACAGCATCTCGCCGGTCGACGCCGCGAGCGACAGCACTTGCACGGGCCGGGTGCCCGAAGCGCTCGGCAAAATGGCGATCGAGAAGAGGTAGCTGCTGTGCGCAGCGTGAACATCGGGCATCGTTCAGGTCGAGCACTACGAGGTCCACCGACCAGACGATGCCCAGCCGCAGCGGACCTCGGAATGCAGTGATGGGACGGAGGCGTGAACGCAGGCGCGGGCGACAGGGGAACCAGCGACGAGGCAGCTCGATTCACCAGGCCGCAGCCCGCCAATCGTACAATCCGCTGTTGCACATGCCTTGCATTTGCCCGTCAGCTCCCGCGGGTGGATGGCTCAACCTCAACGGACGAGGACGCATGGGAGACGGCGGGGCGGGGCCCCTCGAGATGGAGCTCGCCTTCCAGCGGCGGACGTCAGGCGTGCCGGACGGCGACCCGGATTTTCGCGCGCTGTTCGAGGCCGCGCCGGGCAACTATCTCGTCCTTGCACCGGACGCGCCCCGTTTCACGATCGTCGCCGCGAGCGACGCGTATCTCGCCGCGATGCTCCGAACCCGCGACGACATGCTCGGCCGCGGGCTGTTCCAGGTCTTCCCCGATGTGAATCCGGAGAACGCGCAGCGGTCGGGCGTGGCCAACCTCCGCGCGTCGCTGGAGAGGGTGCTGAGCACGCGCGCCGAGCATCGCATGGCGATCCAGCGCTGCGACGTCGAAGCACCGGACGGCAGTCGGGCGGTCCGCAGCTGGTCGCCGTTGAACTGTCCGGTCTTCGACTCATCGGGCGAGATCCGCTACCTGCTGCATTGCGTGCAGGACGTGACGGATCGGATCGCCGAGCGCGCGGCGGCGACGAGCGCGGAACGCGGAGCAGCCGAGATGCGCGCCGTGTTCGAGAGCATCGCCGACGCGTTCTATCTGCTCGACCGCGAGTGGCGCTTCACCCATGTGAACGACGCCGCGGAGCCGCTGCTCCACACCACGCGCGACAAGCTCCTCGGCCGAACGTTGTGGGAGATGTTCCCCGACGTGATCGGCTCGGTGTTCGAGGGGCCGTATCGCGAGGCGATGGCGACGGGCCGGCCCACCACGGTGGAGGCGTGGTTCGAGCCGCTGGGCGCGTGGTTCGACGTGCGGAGCTATCCGTGGCCGGGCGGGCTGATGGTGCACTTTCGCGACGTCTCGGAGCGCAAGGCGGCGGAGGCGGAGCGCGAGCAGCTTCTCCGCGCGCTCGAGGTGGAGCGCTCCCGGCTCGCCGAGGTGTTCCGTCGCGCGCCCACCTTCATCACCGTGTTTCGTGGGCCCGAGCAGGTGTACGACTTCGTGAACGAGGCGTACTACCAGCTCGTCGGACATCGCGAGATCGTCGGCAAGCCGCTGCTCGAGGCGCTGCCGGAGATCCGAGGGCAGGGGTTCGAGGAGATCCTGGAGCGCGTGCGCCAGACGGGCGAGCCGTGGGTGGGCCGCGAGACGCCGGTGCTGCTCCAGCGAACGCCGGGCGCGCCGCTCGAAGCGCGCTATCTCGACATGGTGTTCCAGCCGATGACCGAGGCCGACGGCACGCGCTCGGGAGTCGTGGTGCACGGCTCCGACATCACGGCGCAGGTGCTCGCGCGGCGCGAGGTGGAGGTGCTCCTGGTCGAGAGCGAGCGCGCGCGCGACGATGCCGAGGCGGCCAACCGGGCGAAGAGCGAGTTCCTGGCCGTGATGAGCCACGAGCTGCGCACGCCGCTCAACGCGATCGGGGGCTACGCCGAGCTGATCGAGCTCGGCATTCGCGGGCCGGTCACGGCGGAGCAGCGCGCCGATCTCGAGCGCATCCAGCAGAGCCAGCGTCATCTGCTGGGTCTCATCAATGGTGTCCTGAACTACGCGCGGGTGGAGGCGGGGGCGGTGCACTACGCGGCAGATGCCGTGCAGGTCGCGGAGGTGCTCGCCACCTGCGAGGCGCTGATCGCACCGCAGGTGCGCGCGCGCGGTCTCATGCTCGAACGCACCGATTGCGACGAGGCGCTGCTCGTTCTCGCCGACCGCGAGAAGCTGCAGCAGATCGTGCTCAACCTGCTCTCGAACGCGGTGAAGTTCACCGACCCGGGCGGGCACGTCTCGCTGCGTGGCGTTCCCTCCTCCGATGGAACGAGGGTGATCGTGCAGGTGACGGACACCGGCATCGGGATCGCCGCGGAGCAGCTCGAGCACGCCTTCGAGCCGTTCGTTCAGATCGACGCGAAGCTGACGCGCACGCGCGAGGGGACGGGGCTAGGGCTGGCGATCAGTCGCGATCTGGCGCGCGGGATGGGGGGAGAGCTGACGGCGGAGAGCGTGCTGGGGGTCGGAAGCACGTTCACGGTGACGCTGCCGGCGGCGGCTTGACCGCGGGCACTGGCGTACTGGGTGGCGTCGTACGCGGTACCTGGATCCGGCCGCTCGCCACCCGAATGCCTGGATGATTCGGAACGGCGGGTACTGGGTACCGTACGCTCGTACCTTCGTACGCCGCACGGCGACCGGCATCCAACCAATCCTCAATGATTGGACGCACTTGGATAGGGGTCGGCCCGTGGCGCTGCGAAGGTCAGCGCTGATCTCCACGGACGGCCATCCACGAATTGGAATGGCCCGTATGCCAATCCGAGTATCCAGAGTACGTCAGTCATCCCGGCGTACACGCAGTTGCACGTCAGTTCACTCACTCTCCCCACCCCAGAGCTCACCAACCAGCCCGA
>DASYMZ010000029.1:0-24744 GCA_036008805.1 Gemmatimonadaceae bacterium | reverse complement strand
GCTCGACCCGAGCCGGACGCCGATCGACGCGCCGGTGGTGACGGCTACGCAGCGCGATACCGCAGTGTATCATTTGCTGGGGGTGATGCAGCGCGAGGCGCCCCGGCTGTATGCCCGTGTCAGCTCCATTCGCAAGACAGGCGACGACGAGCTGCTGCTCCAGATCGCCGATCTACCCGTTCGGGCAATGACCAGTGTCACGCTCGCGCGTCTATCCGACATCGACCCCGTCGAGCGCGACCTCGCGCGCCGCCAGCTGCGCGCCGCCGAGCTCGACCTCCGCTACCGCGACCAAGTGATCGCCAGATTGCCATGAACTCGGACCGCCTCGTCGCTGGACTGGACATCGGCTCGGCCAAGACGACCGCCATCATCGCCGAAGTCGTGGGCGACCTGCCGAAGCATCCGACGATCAAGGTGCTCGGCGTCGGCCAGGCACGCACCACCGGGATGCGCCGCGGCGTCGTCTCCGACATCGAGGAGACTACCCGCTCCATCCGCAAGGCGCTGCAGGATGCCGAGCGCATGGCCGGCGCGCAGGTCACCGAGGTATACGTCGGCATCGCGGGCGAGCACGTGCAGGCGATGACGTCCAAGGGGATCGTCGCCGTCAGCAACGACGAGATCATCAAGTCCGACGTCGATCGCGCGAACGAGGTCGCGCGCGCGCAGGCGATTCCGCAGGACCGCGAGCTGCTGCATGCGATCCCGCAGGAGTACACCGTCGACAAGGACACCGGCATTCGCGATCCGCTCGGCATGAGCGGCACGCGCCTCGAGACCGAGATGTATCTCGTCACGATCGGCTCGTCGCCGGCGATCAATCTGCGCAAGAGCGTCGAGCGTGCGGGCTACAAGACGCGCGAGCTGGTGCTCGAGCCGCTCGCGAGCGCCCTGGCCGTGCTCACGGAAGACGAGAAGGAGCTGGGCGTCGCGCTCGTCGAGATGGGCGCCGGCACGACCGATCTCGCGGTGTTCCACGAGGGAAAGATCCGGCATCTCGGCACGATCGCGTT
Source organism: Gemmatimonadaceae bacterium (assembly GCA_036008805.1). GTDB lineage: Bacteria > Gemmatimonadota > Gemmatimonadetes > Gemmatimonadales > Gemmatimonadaceae > AG11. Next base: position 23,728 of record DASYMZ010000029.1, on the reverse strand, counting down.
CGGCGGCAACAACGTCACGAGTGACATCGTGCACGGACTTGGCGTGACCCAGGCCGACGCGGAGCGACTCAAGGAGAAGTATGGTTGCGCCTATGAGCCGCTGGTGGATCCGAGCGAGATCATTCAGCTCCCGAGCACCGTCGCGCAGGGCGATCGGCAGATTCCCCGCGAGCTGCTCGCGCACATCATCCATCAGCGTATGGACGAGATCTTCGACCTCGTGCAGCGTGACGTGTCGTCGGCAGGGTTCGCGGGCAAGCTCGCCGCGGGCGTCGTGCTCACCGGCGGCGCGGCGGCGATGCAGGGGAGCGCGGAGCTGGCGAGCGACGTGTTCGGCACCGGCGTGCGCGTCGGGACGCCATCGGAGCACATCGGTGGGCTCAGCGATTCGGTGGACGCGCCGCGCTTCGCGACCGTCGTCGGTCTCGCGCTCTACGGCGCGCACCGCATCGCGCTCGGCGGCGCGACCGCGTCGGCCAAGCGGATCAAGATCCCGAGCGGTGGCGGGATGGACAAGCTCGGCGAGAAGATCAAGTTCTGGCTGCAGGACTTTTTCTAGCCGATCAGAACGTCGACGAGAAGCCGCGTGGAGCCCACTGCGCGCGTCGACGCCACGCGAGAGTCATAAAGGTGATGCGAGTGCGCGCGCTGTGGATAACACAGCGATGATTTTCGTGTACTCTTTTCGCTTCTGGCTCGTCTTTCAGCGTCGAGAAAGGGCTGGCCGGAATCACATGGACCGTTATATTGCCCCATCGCTCCAGGGGCCTCCGGTTCGTCTGTCCTTCCGCTCTCACCGTGGCAGTGCCCGTCGTATCCCGCCTTCCTGATTCACCCTCGGACACCTCGATGTAGGGGAGTGTCGTCTGCAATGATCTTCGAATTCGAAGAGAGCGCGGCCCAGAACGCTCGCATGAAAGTGGTCGGCGTCGGTGGGGGCGGTGGTAACGCCGTCAACCGAATGATCGACGAGCATCTCGAGGGTGTCGAGTTCATCTCGGTCAACACCGACGCGCAGGCGCTGCTCTCGTCCAAGTCCGATCTGAAGATCCAGATCGGGAAGAAGCTGACGCGAGGGCTGGGCGCGGGCGCTCGCCCGGAAGTCGGCAAGCAGGCCATCGAGGAGAGCCGCGACGAGATGGCGAAGGCCGTCTCGGGCGCCGACCTCGTGTTCATCACCTGCGGTATGGGCGGCGGCACCGGCACCGGCGCGGCCCCCGAGATCTGTGCGCTCGCGCGAGAGCAGGGCGCGCTCACCGTCGGCATCGTCACCCGTCCGTTCCTCTTCGAGGGACGCAAGCGGATGCGCCAGGCGGACGCGGGCATCGCCGAGATGCGCAAGCACGTCGACACGATGATCGTCGTGCCGAACGAGCGGCTGCTCGCCGTCGTCGGCAAGGGCATTCCGTTCCAGGATGCGCTCAAGAAGGCGGACGAGGTCCTGCTGCACGCCACGCAGGGCATCTCCTCGCTGATCAGCGTGACCGGTCTCGTGAACGTCGACTTCGCCGACGTGCGCACCGTCATGCAGAGCGGCGGCTCGGCGCTCATGGGCACCGGCATCGGTCGCGGCGAGAATCGCGCGATGGAGGCGGCGCAGCAGGCGATCTCCAGCCCGCTGCTCGACAACATCAGCATTTCCGGCGCGATGGGCGTGCTCGTGAACATCACGGGCGGCGCCGACCTCACGCTCGGCGAAGTGCACCAGATCAACGAGATCATCCACGACGCCGTCGGGGACGACGCCGAGATCATCTTCGGCGCCGTGCACGAGCCGGCGATGCAGGGCGAGATTCGCGTCACCGTCATCGCGACGGGCTTCGACAAGGCGGTGCAGCCGGGACTCGTCACGCCGGCGCACGACAACGCGCCCGTCGCCGCGCCGAAGGGCGCGCCGGTCATCCCCTTCCCGGGCACGCGTCCCGCGCGAGTGAGCGGCACCATGCCGCCGCCCGCCGCACGTCCCGCCAACAACGACCTTCCCAGGGCTCCGCGCGCGCCGATGCAGACGCCGCCGACCGGAGCCGGGTCGCAGGATCTCAGCGACATGGAGATCCCGACCTTCATTCGGAGACAGATGGATTGAGCCACCGAGGCGCTCGCGCCACCACCTACCTGGTGGTGGCGCTTCTTCTCGTTTTCGCTCTCCGGTTCACACCGGAGCTTCCGCAGCACCGCGCGGCCGACGTGCTGCAGCAGGGCGCACCCATCGCGCGCTCGCCCGTCGCGGCGACGCCCGCGCCGGTGCTCGCGCATCTCGAGCAGCTCGAGCGGGGTGAGACCCTGATCGGTCTTCTCAAGCGCGCCGGCATCTCCGAGGATGCCGCGATGGAAGTGGTGCGCGCCGCGACGGCCTCCGCGCTGAACACGCGCTATCTGCGCCCCGGCATGAAGGTCGAGGTCACCTCCGACAGCGCTGGCGAGACTCCGCGCCAGCTCGTCTTTCACCTGGGCGTCGACCGGCTGCTCCGCATGCAGCGCTCGGCGTCCGGATGGAGCGGTACCGAAGAGCGCCTTCCCTGGTCGACCGACACTGTCGTCGTCGGCGGCACCATCCACGCGAATCTGTATCAGGCGATGGATTCGTCCGCGGCCTCGTACTTTCCCGGACACTCGAAGGACGAGCTGGCGTGGGCGCTCGCCGACATCTTCGAGTACAAGGTCGACATGAGTCGCGACCTCCAGGAGGGCGACCGCTTCCGTGCTCTCGTCGAGCGCCAGGTCGCGCCCAACGGCGCGACGCGACTCGGCAAGGTGCTCGCCGCGTCCTTCTCACTCTCGGGGAGTGACGTTTCGGCGGTGCGCTTCGACAGCAAGACCTCGAGCGCCTCGTACTACGACGAGAACGGCAAGTCGCTGCGCGCGCAGTTCCTTCGCGCTCCACTGGAGTTCCGGCGCATCTCGAGCACCTTCGGCCGGCGCTTCCACCCGATCCTCGGCCAGTGGAAGTCGCACAAGGGCACCGACTACGCGGCGTCGCCCGGAACTCCGGTGCGCGCCATCGGCGACGCGCAGGTCGTTCGCGCCGGATGGGGCGGAGGATACGGCAACGTGCTCGAGCTGCGTCACCGGAACGGCTACGTCACCCGCTACGGCCACCTGCGCGGCTTCGCGAAGGGTGTGCGTCCCGGCGCCCGCGTGGAGATCGGCCAGACGGTGGCGTACGTCGGCACCACGGGGCTGAGCACCGGTCCGCACCTTCACTTCGAGGTGCTGGTGGACGGCGTGCAGCGCGATTCGCGCGCCGCGCTCCGCTCGACCGGCGGTGAGCCGCTCTCGGCCAGCGAACGCGCGGCGTTCGAGCAGCTGCGCGGCCGTCTCCTGGCGTCGCTCGACGGAACCCAGGGCGTCGTGCGCCTGGCTCTGCGCTGAGTCCGTTCTAGGCAGCACGTCGAGCCGCCTCGCTATGTTGCGCTGACGCGGAGCGCAGCGCCCGCGGCGACTCGCGGGTAAGCGAACGACCTCATGTATCTCTGGCTCCTCGCGGCGCTGGCCGGCGTCGCCGCCGGCGCGCTCCAGTACGGCGCACGCGCCATCCAGCCTCGTGTGGCGCCGCTCGCGCTGCTGCGGGCGCTCGTCGCGGCCATCGTCGTCGCCCTGCTGATCGGCGCGCCCGGCGGGCGCGCCACGCCGCTGATGCCCGAGTCCGCGCTCGACGCGTCCGAGAGCTGGCTGCGCGCGGCGCCGGCCTGCGACGGCTGGCGAGCCGCGCTGGATTCCGCGGCGCGAATCGGGGGCGCGCGGCTGCGGTTCGGCGACTCCGTCCGCGCCGACGGATCGACCGCCGCGCCGACGGACCGCGCGTCGAGACTCCGTGCGTTGGCCGATCGCGCCGCCGGCACCGGTCACCCGGTCGTCGTCATCACCGACGGCGAGCTGGAGGACGCCGAAGCGTTGTCGACGCTGCCGAGAGGATCGCGCGCGATCGTGCTGCCATGCCGCGCGCAGCCAGACCTGGCGGTGTCGGCGCTCGAGTCTCCGCGCAGCCTGCTCGCCGGCGACACGGTCACCGCGCGAGCGACCCTCGTCGCCGGCGGCGCGGGTGCGCCAGGCGGTCTGCTGGAGCTGCGCCTGGACGACGCCGTGCTCGCCACCCAATCGCTCGATGCGCTGCCGCCGTACGCCGAGCGCGCAGTCGCGCTTCGCGGCATCGCGACGGGCGCGGATCGAGCCGCGGTGCTGCGCGCCGTGATCCGCGTGGCCGGAGACAGGGAAGCACGCAACGACACCCTCTCCCTCGGTGTCGACGTCTCGCGCGCGCCGGCCGCGGTCTTCGTGTCCAGCGCGCCGGACTTCGACTCGCGCGAGGCGGTCGCGGCGCTGCGCGGCGTCACGTCGCTGCCAACGCGCGCCTACTACCGCGTCGCGCCGGGCACCTGGCGCAGCGACGGCGTGCTCGCGCGCGTGGAGGAGAGCGAGGTGCGCGCCGCGCTGCGAGACGCTCCCGTCGTCGTGATCCACGGCGACACCAGCCTGTTCGGACCTCCGCGTGCCGCGACGCGCGGTGCCCTGCTGTTGTTCGCCCCGCCCAGCACCGACGACGGTGAGTGGTTCGCTGCCGCGGCTCCGGCGTCGCCGATCGCACCGGCGCTGTCTGCCCTGCCATTCGACAGCCTGCCGCCCCTCAGCGTCGCGCCCTCGATGCCCCGAGGAGAGTGGCAGGGGCTCGTGGCGCGGCGGGCTGGAGCAGCGGGAGAGCGTCGCGTGGTGCTGACCGGCTGGGAGGTGCCACGCCGCGTTGCGATCCTTGGCGCGTCCGGCTTCTGGCGCTGGCGCTTTCGCGGGGGACAGCGCGCCGATGCGTACGGGGCCTTGTTCGGCACCCTGTTCGACTGGATGGCCGCGGGACGCAGCGATCGACGCGCCGTCGTGCCTGACGCCGGCGTGCTCCGCGCTGGCTCGCCGATCCGCTGGAGGCGAGGGGCGCCGGCGGACAGCGTCGCCGATGTCGTGCTCACGCGGCGTGGTGCGCCGGCGCGTGTGGATTCGCTGCGGCTTCGCTTCGCCGAAGGAGCTACCGTGAGCGAGTCGCCTCCGATGCCACCCGGTGTGTACGACGTGCGTGTGGCGGGCGGCACATCGGTGCTCGTCGTCAATCGGTCGGCGGAGATGATTCCGCGTCGGCCCACGGTGAAGAGCGGCGGGGTGGGGGGCCGCGCCAGCCTCGCCGACGCGCCGCTCGCTCGCGATCTCGGCTGGCTGTACGCGGTCGCGATTCTCGCGCTCTGCGCGGAGTGGCTGCTGCGGCGCCGCGTCGGCCTGCGCTGAGTCGCCGTCGCGCAATCCCGTGGCGGCGCTCGCGCGCTTCCCACTAGCATTCAAGGCATGCGCATTCTCAGGAAGACGGGCGACGTACCGAAGCGCTCGCTCTGGCAAAAGATCAAGGACGTCGCGCTCACCGACGTGGCCGTGCTGGCGCGCGGTGGGGTGTCGCCCGGCAATCTGGAGCAGCTCGAGGAGCTGCTGCTCGAGGCGGACATCGGCGTGCCCACCACCCTGCAGCTCACCGCGGAGGTGGAGCGGCTCGCGCTGCGCGGTGAGGTGAAGTCCCAGGACGAGTTTCTCGAAGCGCTGCGAAAGGGTATCTCCGGCGCGCTGCGCGCGGGCAACAGCGATCCCCGGTTGATGATCTCCCGCACTCCTCCCACGGTGATCCTCGTGGTGGGCGTGAATGGAGCGGGGAAGACGACCTTCATCGGCAAGCTCGCCGCGCTGCTGCGCGCCGAGCGGAAGCGCGTGGTGGTGGCCGCGGGCGACACCTTCCGCGCCGGCGCCATCGACCAGCTTCGGGTGTGGGCCGAGCGTGCGGGGGCCGAGTTCATCGGCGCGACGGCTGGCGCGGATCCCGCCGCCGTTGCGTTCGACGCGATCGACGCCACCGTGGCGAGAGGCGCGGACGTCTTGATCATCGACACCGCCGGTCGATTGCACACGAGCGAAGGGCTCATGACCGAGCTCAAGAAGGTCGCCCGCGTCATCGCCAAGCGGTTGCCCAACGCGCCGCACGAGACGCTGCTCGTGCTCGACGGCACCATCGGGCAGAACGCCGTGCAGCAGGCGAAGATGTTCGCGGCGGCGGTGCCGATCACTGGCCTCGTCGTCACGAAGCTCGACGGCACGGCGCGCGGCGGGGTCGTCGTCGCCGTGCACGAGGCGCTCGACGTGCCGGTGAAGTTCCTCGGCGTCGGCGAGGCGAAGGAGGATCTGGTCCTCTTCAACGCGGGCGAGTTCGCGCGGGAGCTGCTGGGCGAGGAGTGAAGCACGCCGCCCCGCGCCAATCGCGACTCCGGTTGGACACGCCGGTGACCTATCTGAAAGGGGTGGGTCCGGCGCGAGCGGAAGCGCTCAAGCGTCTCGGCGTCATCACCTCGGGCGACCTGCTCTACCACATCCCGCATCGCTACGAGGACGCGAGCACCATCGCGCCCATCTCCTCGCTCGAGCCGGGAATGCAGGGCACCGTGGTCGGGCGGGTCGTCTCCAAGGGCGTGCTGCCCACCCGGAAGGGGCTGCGCATCTTCCAGGCGGTGCTCAAGGACGACACCGGCATGATCGAGGTGTCGTGGCCGGGCCAGCCCTTTCTCGACCGCACCATCGCGAAGGGCGACGTGCTGCTCGTGAGCGGAAGCGTGCGCTTCTTCCACGGGCGACAGCTCCAGCCGCGCGAGTTCGTCAACCTCGGCGAGGACGACACCGCGATCGCCGAGGGACTCGTGCTCTCGGTCTATCCGGCAACGGAAGGGCTGTCGTTCAAGGTGATTCGCGGGATCATCGACGCGCATCTGGACGAGCTGCTCGCGCTCGTCACGGAGTATCTCCCGCGGGAGGTGCTGCGCACGGCCGCCGTCCCATCGATCGGCGACGCGCTGCGCATGGTCCATCGTCCTACCTCGCTCGCCGAGGCGATGGAGGGGCGGGCGCGACTCGCATTCGAGGAGCTGCTCTTCGTCCAGCTGCTGCAGCAGCGCGCCAAAGCGTTGTCGCGCGAGGTGCGGCGCGGCATACGCTTCGAGAACAAGCGCCAGCTCACCACGCGTCTTCGCGAGGCGCTCCCCTTCCAGCTCACCGGTGCACAGACGCGCGTGCTCCGTGAGATCTTCGGCGATATGTGTGGTGAGCGCCGCATGCAGCGGCTGCTGCAGGGTGACGTCGGTAGCGGCAAGACGATCGTCGCGCTGTTCAGCGCCCTGCTCGCGATGGAGAACGGCTACCAGGCGGCGATCATGGCGCCCACGGAGCTGTTGGCGGAGCAGCACCTGCGATCCATCACGCGGATGCTCGAGCCGCTCGCGATCGTACCGCTGCTCGTGACCGGCGGATTGAAGGCCAGGGAGCGGCGCGAGGTCGCGGCGAGACTCGCCGATCCCGAGCCGGCGCTCGTCGTGGGGACGCATGCGCTGGTGCAGGAGGCGACCGCCTTCGCGCGCCTCGGGCTCGCGGTGGTGGACGAGCAGCATCGTTTCGGTGTGGAGCAGCGGAAGGCGCTCGGCGCGAAGGGCGAAGCGCCCGACGTGCTGCTGATGACCGCGACACCGATCCCGCGGTCGCTCGCGCTGACCCTGTACGGCGATCTCGATCTCTCGCTGCTCGACGAGCGGCCGCCCGGCCGACTCCCCGTCACCACCGCGCTGCGGCCGGAGGCGGCGCGCGAGCGCGTGCTGCAGTTCATCGACCGCGAGCTCGAGAAGGGGCGACAGGCATACATCGTCTATCCGGTCATCGAAGAATCGGAGAAGACCGACCTGAAGGCGGCGACGACGATGTTCGAGCTGCTCTCGGAGGGGCCGTTCGCCGAACGCCGGACCGCGCTGCTGCACGGTCGCATTCCGTCGGACGAGCGCGACGAGATCATGCGGCGGTTCCGCGATGGCCAGATCGATGTGCTCGTGGCGACCACCGTCATCGAAGTCGGCATCGACGTCGCGAACGCCACGGTGATGCTGATCGAGCATCCCGAGCGGTTCGGCCTCTCACAGCTCCATCAGCTTCGCGGGCGCGTCGGCCGCGGCGCGGAGGCGTCGTACTGCATCCTGCTCGGCGACGTGAGTCCCGACACCAAGCAGCGGCTCGACGTGTTCGTCGGCAGCGACGACGGCTTCGAGATCGCGCGCGCCGACCTGCAGCTTCGCGGGATGGGTGATCTGTTCGGCGAGCGCCAGAGCGGGGTGGCGACGTTCCGCGTCGCCGATCCGATTCGCGACGAGCTGCTGAACGAGCAGGCGCGCGAGGCGGCCGACCGGCTGCTCGTCGCCGACCCCGAGCTCGAGTCGCCCGCGAACGCGCCATTGCGCCGCGTGATGGGCGAGCGCTACGCGCGGTCGCTCGAGCTGTTTCGCGTCGGCTGACCGTTCGGCGGCTGGTGCCGCCGGACATTCACTGTTTGGGCTGAGCGAGACGCCGGCGAATGCGCGTGAGCTCGGCGTTCGCCTTCGCGAGCTCGTCCCGGAGCCGCAGCAGCTCTTCCTGCTGTGCCTTGTCCTCAGGGCGAGGAACGGCCACCACCGTCTGCGCGGCCAGGGCCGCGGTGCGCGCATCGAGCGCCGCGATCAGCTTGCGAAACGCACTGGCCTCGACACGATGCGGACCGGCCGGCACGCCGGCGAGATAGCCGTCGAGCAGCATCGTCGCGTCTTTCAGCGCGGCCGGGTTGGCCGGATCGAGCTTGTACACGGCACGCCAGAACGGCACTTCCCCCGCCTCGGGCGAGTCGGGATAGCGCTGTGCGAAGTCGACGAGCGCACGGTCGGCCTGCGCGAGCCGTGAGTCCTTGGCCTCCGCCATCGCGGTGGCGTGCGCGGTGGGCCATTCGCTGGCGGCGGTGGGAGCGGGCGCCCTGAGCGGAGCGCTGGAGCGCGACGCGCAACCGGCGACTCCCGCACAGGCGAGCAGCGCCGTCGCGAGCGTGCGCGACGAGCTCACGACGCGACCTCGTACTCGATCGTCCGGTACGACCCCGTGCGGCGCCTGCCCACCGTCGCAGGCATCAGCAGGGTGAAAGTCGTGCCTTCGCCGAGCGTGCTGTCGCAGCGAATCTCGCCGCGATGCGCTTCGACGATCTCCTTCGCGATCGCCAGGCCGAGTCCTGATCCAGTCGCCGAGGCGGCGCGCTGATTGTCGGCCTGGTAGAACTTCTCGAAGATGTGCGGAAGCTGCGCGGGCGGGATTCCCGCCCCCGTGTCGCGCACCTCGATGCGTACGCGGTCGTCGTTCGGCATCGCGATCAATTCGACCGTTCCGCCAGCGCCGGTGAACTTGAATGCGTTGGCGAGCAGATTGCCCATCACCTCGTTCATGCGATCCACGTCCCACTGCACTTCGGCCGGAAGGCCAGGGGTGAGCGTGACGCGGAAGTCGATGCCGCGCTGCACGGCCAGCACGTGGAAGGCGCGCTCGAGATCCTCGAGCACCGTGGAGAGCCGCACGGGGCGCGGGTCGATGCGACCGCCGCCCGCCTCGAAGCGCGTGACGTCGAGCAGATGCGCGGCGAGTCGCGCCAGCGTACGCCCCTGCGACTCGACGGTGGAGAGCACCTCCGTCTGCTTGCTCGAGAGGGGCCCGTAGATTCCGTCTTGCATGAGCTGAAGATAGCCGAGGATCACGTTGATCGGTGTCTTCAGCTCGTGTGACGCGACAGAGACGAACTCCGCCTTGAGCTTGTCCAGCTCGATGAGCTGTCGGCTCATCGTCTGGAAGCTGACGGCGAGCCGCCCGAACTCGTCGCGCCGCTCCGGCGAGAGGTCCAACCGGTGATCGAGATCGCCCTCCGCGACGGCGCGCATCCCCGTCTCGAGCGCTTCGACGGGGCGGCTGATCGAGCGGGTGAGCCACAGCGCCACCGCGGCCGACAGCGCGACGCCGACGAGCAGTGCGACGATCGACACGTCCTCCGACTCCTGCAGCTGGCGCTCCGCTTCGTCGACACGCCTGCCCGTGAGCTCGCGCAGAATCTGCTCGAGGTGGGACAACGCACTCTCGGTCTGCTGCATCACGGGATGCATGAACGTCTGCGAGATGGAGTCGGCCGAGTCGCGGCCCGCGCGGTACGCGTCGATCTCCTGCTTCGCGACCGGCGGCATGGCTCTGAGCGCGCGGCTGATCAGGGCGGCCGAGCTGTCGGGCGCGATGCCGGCACGCGACTCGAGCGGCAGCTCGACGAGCGTGTCGGCGAGCGCCTGGGCGTGGGCGATGGCGTCGACGAGTTGGACGTACACGGTGTCGTTTCGCACGAGCGTCAACGCCAGCTCGCGCGCTCGCACGTCGGCGAACGCGTCGCGCAGCCTGCCCAGCTTGAGCGACGCGCGGAACTCGGTCGTCTGAAGCTTCCGCACTTCGTCGTGCAGGCGATGTATCGCGGTTCGCGCCACCACGAGCGGGGTGACGAGCACGAGTGCGATGATGGCGAGGCCCAGTGCGAGCCTCGCGCGCAGAGTCATGTGCAAAGCGGCTGCGTGCAGGGGTGAATTCGGGGCACCCGTGGCCCCGCGGTACGACCCTTTGATCCGCTACGGCCGGCGTGTACCATTGATGCCTCAGCCCCGAACGGGGCGGCGCCGACTCCGCTCACGCCGCCGCGCCCGTTCGGGATTCTAGACGTGGCGCGGGCGCCGCGCCACTCGCCCGACACCTGCGCCATGTCCACTGCTCCATTCGTTCGTCTCGCCGAATTGCCGGCGCACGTCGGCCAGACGGTCGTCGTTCGCGCGTGGGTCACGCATCTGCGCTCCTCCGGCAAGATCGCCTTCGCCGTCCTCCGAGACGGCACGGGGATCTGCCAGTCGGTGTTCGTGAAGAATCAGCTCGCGCCCGAGGTCTGGGCGCGCTTCGCGGAGCTGACCACGGAGACCTCCGTCGAAATTACTGGCGAAGCGCGTGCCGAGCCGAGGGCGCCCGGTGGGGTGGAGATCGGTGTGACTCAGCTCACAGTCGTCGGCGCGAGTCCGAGCGACTACCCGATCCAGCCGAAAGAGCACGGAATCGACTTCCTGCTGGACAATCGCCACTTCTGGCTGCGCTCTCCGCGTCAGCGTGCGATCGCGATGGTCCGCAACGAGGTCGAGCAGGCGATTCACGACTTCTTCTACGAGCGCGGATTTCTGCGCGTCGACACGCCGATCCTCACCGCGGCGATCGGCGAGCGCTCCGGTCTCTTCTCCACGGAGTATTTCGACGAGGGCAACGCCTACCTCGCGCAGACGGGACAGCTCTACGGTGAAGCGGCGGCGGCGGCGTTCGGAAAGATCTACACCTTCGGGCCGACCTTCCGCGCCGAGAAGTCGAAGACCCGGCGGCACCTCACGGAGTTCTGGATGATCGAGCCAGAGGTGGCCTGGAACGACTCGAACGACAACATGCGGCTGCAGGAAGAATTCGTCTCGTATCTGGTGCAACGCGTCGTCGAGCGCCGCGGAGCCGAGTTGAAGGAGCTCGAGCGCGACGTCACCAAGCTGCAGGCGATCGTGCCTCCATTCCCTCGGCTGAGCTACACCGACGCCGTGGCGCTCGTGCAGCGCAAGGGAAGCGAGACGAAGTGGGGCGACGATCTCGGCGCGGAAGACGAGGCGCTCATCGTGGCCGACTACGACAAGCCGGTGTTCGTCTTCAACTATCCGAAGGAGGCGAAGGCCTTCTACATGAAGGAGAACCCGGACGATCCGCGGACGGTGCTGTGCGACGACTGTCTCGCGCCGGAAGGCTACGGGGAGATCATCGGGGGCTCGCAGCGCGAGGACGACTACGACAAGCTCGTCGCGCGTCTGGAGGAGGAGAAGCTGCCGCGTGCCGCGTACGAGTGGTATCTCGACCTGCGCAAGTACGGCACCTTCACTCACTCGGGGTTCGGGCTGGGACTCGAGCGCACCGTCGCGTGGATCTGCGGCATCCAGCACGTGCGCGAGGTGATCGCGTTCCCGCGCATGATGCATCGACTGACGCCTTGAGAGGCGGATGATCGGTGAAGCGGTTGATCGATACTACGGTTGATCGATGAACCGGTTGATCGATGAACCGGTTGATCAGTTGATCCGTTGATCGGCTGGTTGTTCGGTGCATCGAACGACAGAGGCCACGAACCGGCTTGGAGATCCCTCAGTGGGTCGTCCAAGCTGGTCCGTGGCCCTTCGCTTTCCAGCTACCGATCAACCGCAGTACCGATCAACCGCAGTACCGATCCACCGCAGTACCGATCCACCGCAGCACCGATCCACCGCAGCACCGATCCACCGCCTCATCCTTGGCCCTTGACCTCATCCCACAACGCATCCAGCGTCTCCAGCCCCGCTGACGTCACATCGATGCCGCGCTCGCGCGCCATCCGCTCGACGGCCTGAAAGCGCTCGGCGAACTTCACGTTCGCCTTGTCGAGCGCCAGGGAAGGATGCACGCCGAGCTTGCGAGACAGGTTCACGACGGAGAAGAGCAGATCGCCCAGCTCCTCCTCGAGCCGCGGATCGGGCACGCCGTGCGCGTCGGGCGCGGCGCCACGAGCGACTTCCGCACGCACCTCGGCCAGCTCCTCCTCGATCTTCTCGGCGGGGCCCGCCGCATCCGGCCAGTCGAAGCCCACGCCTGCCGCGCGGTCCTGAAGTCGGAAGGCGCGGTGCAGGGAGGGAAGATCCGCGGGCAGGCCATCGACGATGCTGTTCCGCTTCTTCGCCTTCATCCCCTCCCAGCTCTGCCGCTCGCCGCCCTCGTACAAGTGCGGATGACGCGTCTTCATCTTTCGGAGGAAACCTTCTGCCACGTCCGAGAAGTCGAATGCACCACGCTCTTCGGCGACGACGCTGTGGAAGAGCACCTGCAGCAGCAGGTCGCCCAGCTCCTCGCGCAGCAACTGGTCGTTTCCCGAGCGGATCGCGTCGTCCACCTCGTACGCTTCTTCGATGAGGTAGGGGCGGAGCGACTCGTGCGTCTGTGCTGCGTCCCACTCGCAGCGTTGGCGAAGATCCTTCATCAGCTCGAGCGTCTCTTCGAGCCCCGGCTTTTCTTGCATCACTCTCCTCGCATTCGTATCTTCTTCAGTCTTCACATGATAGCGAATCTCCCCGTCCGATGACACGCGCTTGGGTCGAGGTCGACTTGGCCGCGCTGTGCCGCAACGGAGCTGCCGTGGCGGCACGGTCGGGGGTGCCGCTGATGCCCATGGTGAAGGCCGATGGCTACGGCATCGGCGGCCTGCGCGCCGCGCTCGCGCTCGACGCCCTGGAGCCGTGGGGATTCGGCGTCGCGACCGTCGACGAAGGTGAAGAGCTGCGGCGTGGCGGGATCACGCGGCCCATCGTCGTCTTCACGCCGATCATGCGCACCGAGATCGACGCACTGCGCCGCGCGGACCTCACACCCGCGCTTGGCGACCCCGCGGTGATCGAATCGTGGACACGCACCGCTCGCGACTGGCATCTGCAGGTCGACACGGGCATGTCGCGCGCTGGGCTTCGCTGGGACGACGTAGGGGCGCACCGCGATCTGCTCCAGCGATCACGCCCGTCGGGCGTGTTCACGCACTTTCACTCGGCCGATCTCGACGACCCGAGCCGCGACGCGCAGGAATCGCGCTTCGCCTCCGCGCTCGCGGCGCTCCCCGAGCGGCCCGCACTGGTGCACGCGGAGAACGGTCCCGCTGTCGAGGCACGCGCGCCGTCGCCCTGGACGATCTGCCGGCCGGGCATCTTCCTCTATGGCGTCGCCACTCGCTCAGGTCCGCTCGTACCGGAGCCGGTGGTGACGGTGCGCGCCCGCATCGTCGAGATTCGCACCGTCCCAGACGGCGAGACGGTGAGCTATGGCGGCACCTGGCGCGCCGAAGGCCCTCGGCGGATCGCGACCATCCCGGTGGGGTATGCCGACGGATATCGGCGCGTACTCGGCAATCGGGGCGTCGCGCTGCTGGGCGGGCGACGGATTCCCGTTGCCGGACGGGTGACGATGGACATGACCATGCTCGACGTGACCGACACCGACGCCGCGCTCGGTGACGTCGTGACGCTGTTGGGCCGCGACGGAGACGAGGTATTGACCGTCTCCGAGCTCGCGACGCTGGGTGAGCTCTCGCCGTACGAGCTGCTGACCGGCTTCCGCGCGCGGCTGCCGCGCGTCTACCGCCAGCCGGATTCGGTCGAGGCGGCGGCGTGAGGCGTCGTGCGGTGATCCTCGTGCTGGATGGAGTTGGCGCCGGCGCCGCACCGGACGCCGAGGCCTACGGCGACGCCGGCAGCGACACTCTGGTGAACGTGGCTCGCGCCGTGGGCGGGCTCAGCCTCCCCAATCTGCAAGCGAGTGGCTTGGGCAACATCGCGACCATCGCCGGCGTGCCTCCCACCGCTGCTCCCGCGGCCGCGTGGGGCCGCATGCTGCCAGCGTCCGCGGGCAAGGACAGCACGGCGGGCCATTGGGAGATCGCGGGCGTCCACCTCGCGAGACCCTTTCCCACCTACCCTCATGGCTTTCCGTCGGAAGTTCTCGACCCCTTCGTCTCGGCGACGGGGCGTGGGGTGATCGGGAACGTCGCCGCCAGCGGGACGGAGATCATCGCGAGGCTGGGCGCCGAGCACGAGGCGACCGGCAAGTGGATCGTCTATACCTCGGCTGACTCCGTCTTCCAGGTCGCGGCGCACGAAGCGGTGGTGCCCTTGAGCGAGCTCTACGCTGCCTGCGAGACCGCGCGGCGCCAGCTCGTCGCGCCTCACGACGTGTCTCGGGTGATCGCGCGGCCATTCGCCGGAAGCGCGGGCGCGTACACACGCACGGCCAATCGGCGTGACTACTCCCTGGCGCCGCCGGAGGAGACGCTGCTCGATGATCTGGCGGCGGCCGGAGTGCCGCGCGCCGGCGTGGGTAAGGTCGACGATCTATTCGCCGGCCGATCGCTCCGGGCGCGCCACACCTCCAGCAACGCCGAGGGCATCTCGGCCATCCTGGACTGGCTGCAAGGGGGGCAGGGTGGGTTGCTCTTCGCCAACCTGGTAGATTTCGACACGAAGTACGGCCATCGGAACGATCCGGCCGGGTTCGGGCGCGCACTCCGCGAGTTCGACGACGCTCTGCCGGCGCTGCGTGCCGCACTCCGAGAGGACGACCTGCTCTTCATCACCGCCGACCACGGCAACGATCCGACCACCGCGTCGACCGATCACGCGCGAGAATGCGTGCCGCTGCTCGCGCTGGGCGCGCCGGTGCATCCTGTCGCGCTCGGGGACCGGCCGACTTTCTCGGATCTCGGGGCGACGGTGGCCGAATGGCTGAACGTGGGGTTTCGTGGGCGGGGAACGTCGTTCCTGCCGATCCTGGAGCGCGGGCATTGAGCGCCGCCGTCGCGATTCGCGAGCCGGCGCCCGGAACGTGGCAGCTGCTGCGTGAGCGCGCCGCCGCCGCGATGGATCGGGCATACGCCCCGTACTCGGCGTTCCGCGTTGGTGCGGCCCTCCTCGCCACGGACGGGACAGTAGTGGAAGGGTGCAATGTCGAGAATGCGTCCTACCCGGCAGGCCTGTGTGCCGAGCGGGTCGCCGTGGGCGCGGCGGTCGCACGCGGGCTGCGCGACTTTCAGGCGCTCGCGCTGTCGACTGAAGCGGAGACCCCCACGCCGCCCTGTGGGATCTGCCGGCAGGTACTCATGGAGTTCGCACCGAATCTGTCGGTGCTGAGCGTCACGCGCGGCGGCGCGGAGGCGCGCTGGACGATGTCGGATCTCTTGCCCGACGCCTTTACCCCCACGTCGCTGGGCCGCCGATGATGGCGCCGAGCAACCACGGACGGAGTGTACGTTTGCCTCACCGCATCATTCGAGGCGCGCTCGGCGCGCTTCTGCTCTTTGCGATCACCGCGTGTACCGAGAAGTTCACGAGCTCGCTGGCATGTCCGCAGCTGTGCGGCGATCAGAGCGCGACGCTGCTCGACACGACGCTCACCGGCACGGTCGTGCTGGACACCGCGGTCACCGGCTTTCCTCTGTTCGGCGCGGCCCGGGACTTCACGATCATCGCGCAGGGCGACTCGGCCGACGTGCGGCTCATCTCGCGCTTCGACACGATCCCCAACCTGTTCCGTCATCCCAACGCGACCGTCGACAGCGCGGTCACCCGCATCGACAGCGCGACGCTGGTGTTCGTCGTCGACACGTCGATCCCGAGGCCCATCGTTCCGATCACGCTCGACGCCTACGACGTCGACACCACGGCGGCGGACTCGAATCGTGCCGCGCTGATCCCGCTGTTCCGGCCCGACCGGCTGATTGGCACGGCAACGTATCAGCCGACGGAATTCGTGAGAGACACGCTCAAGCTGCCGATCAGCAATGCCGTCATGCTGGCCAAGGCGACGGCCGGCACGCGTCTCCGCATCGGGCTCCGTCTACGCAACACGACGCAACCGGCGCGACTGCGGATCGCCGGATCGATCTTCGCGCCGCGAATTACCTATCGGGTCTCGCCGGACACGCTCGTCGCGCCCGACACGGTGCGATTCACCTCGCTCACGCCTGCCGACGATCCGACGCTCGCGGCGGTGTACGCGCTGTATCCGATCGTCGTCTCGGGAGTTCAGCCCATCCCGGGCCCCGGGGTGCTCGCGGTCGGCGGTGTCGGCGGCGCGCGCATGCTCCTGCGCTTCGCGCTGCCTCCGCTGCTCGTCGACTCGGTGAACGTGATCCGAGCGTCGCTCATCCTGCAGCAGATTCCGTCGCGCGTGCTCGCGTCGAGCTCGGACAGCATCAGCGTGCTCGTGAATCCCGTGATCGCCGGACCGCAGCTCACCGATCCCTTCCTGCTCGCGCAGTTCAGCGGCTCGGGTGCGGCGATCGGGCTCGAGACGGTGCGCCTCGTGCCGAAGGACGCCGGCCAGCGCTCCATCGAGCTGGTGAACCTCTTCCGCGTCTGGCGAAATGCGGGAACGGCGAACAGCATCCGGGCGATCGTCATCCGGGCCGACCAGGAAGCCTCGTCGGCGGCCGAGCTGAACTTCGTGTCCACGGAAGGACCGCTCGCGCAGCGCCCGCGTCTGCAGCTCACCTACGTTCCCCGACGCGGTTTCGGTCTGCCATGATGATGCGCCTTCGACATACGCTGTTCGCTACCCTCGCGGTGATCGTGCTGCCCGCAGTGGGCCGCGCGCAGGGCACCCTGAGCAGCCTCGGCTTCGGCTATCCCGCGGGACAGATCAGCACGCGCGCCGCCGCTGCGGGCGGATCGATCGCCGAGTTCGATCCCCTCTCCTCGACCAATCCGGCGTCCGTTGCGTCGTTCGGTGGGTCGGCGCTGTATCTGCAGGCGGAGCCGGAGTACCGGCGCCTGCGCGTCGGGACGGCGACCGAGACGGCGATGATCGCGCGTCATCCGCTCGCGTCGGTCGCCGTGCCGCTGCGGAGCAACCTGTTCGGCGGCGTCAGTCTGTCGAACCTGCTCGACCGCACCTTCGAGACGAATGTCCGCGGCACGCAGCACGTGGGTGACTCGACGCTGGCCACGACGAACTTCTTCAAGAGCGATGGCGCGATCGCCGACGTGCGACTCTCGCTCGCGTGGGTGCCGGCGCAATGGCTGCGGCTCGGTGTCGCGGGCCACGCCATCACCGGCGACAATCACCTGAACAACTCGCAGCGCTTCGACGACAGCACGCGGTTCGCGCCACTCGTCGACACCTCGACGGTGACGTACGTGGGGACCGCGGTGTCGGCCGGCTTCGAGCTCTTCGCCGGCAACGTGGCCGGACTGGCCGGCTCGTATCGCAAGGGCGGCTCGATGTCCGTGAAGCACGGCGACGAGACGCTCGCCAAGGCGAACGTGCCGGATCGCATGTCCATCAGCGCGGCCTTCCTCGGTATCCGAGGCACGACCATCGCCGCGCGCACCTCGAAGGACACCTGGTCGAAGATGCGCGGACTGGGCTCGAGCGGGCTGCCGATCTCCGACGCGTGGGACACCAGCGTCGGCGCCGACGTGCTCGGCCCTCACCTCGCGGGACGCAACTTCCAGCTCCGTGCCGGTGCGCGGTGGCGCACGCTGCCGTTCGGCCTGCCCACCTCCGAGGTGAAGGAGAAGAGCACGTCGTTCGGGCTGGGCACGCTCATGGGTCGCGGTCGCATCGGTCTCGACCTCGCCGGCATTCGCGCGACGCGCGATCCTGTCTCGAGCGCGATCGACCTCCACGAGACGGCGTGGACGGTCAGCGTGGGCGTCACGGTGCGCCCCTGACGGTATGAGCGAGCTCGCGCCGCCCCCGGCAGACGCGCCGCTGATCCTCGTCGCCGACGACGTGCCCGCGAACGTCGAGCTGCTGTTCGATCAGCTCCACGTGCTCGGGTTCCGAGCGATCGCGGCCTATGACGGTCCGTCGGCGTTGCGGGTCTGCGCCGAGCATCATCCCGATCTCTGCATCCTCGACGTCTCGATGCCCGCGGGCGACCTCGGGGTGGATGACCGGTCCACCGGCTTCGAGGTCTGCCGGCGCATCAAGCGCGATCCGCGCACGGCGCGCATTCCCGTCATCTTCGTCACCGCGCTCAACGACACCACCGATCGCGTCAAGGCGATCGAAGCCGGCGGCGACGACTTCCTCACCAAGCCGCACAACCGGCTGGTGCTCGGCGCCAGGGTGCGTTCGCTGCTCAAGCTCAAGGCGGCCACCGACGCGCTCGAGGAGAGCCTTCGCAAACAGAAGGAGCTCGAGAAGGTGCGCGACGATCTGATGAAGATGATCGTGCACGACCTCAAGTCGCCGCTCACGTCGGTGATCGGCGCGATGGAGATGCTGATCGACGGCGACTTCGGAACGCTCACGGAGGATCAACGCAGCGCGTTGAGTGATGCGGACCGCCGCGCGCAGGATCTGCTCGCGCTGATCGAGGATCTGCTCGAGGTGGCGCGGCTCGAGGAATCGCGACTCGCGCTGCACCTCGCGCCGCTCGAGGCCCGGTTGCTCCTGAGCGAGGTCGCGCGGGAGTGGGAGATGCGGGTGCAGCAGGAGCGGGCCAAGCTGGTGCTCGAGGTGAACCGCGATGCCCGCGTGGTCAACGCGGACCATGCGCTGATCAAGCGCGTGTTCAGCAACCTGATTCAGAACTCGCTCACCCACTCGGCACGCGCCGTGACCGTCACGCTTGGCGCGCGCGCGGACAGCACCGGCACCCTGTTCACCGTCGCCGACGACGGCGTCGGAATTCCGCCCGAGTATCACGACATCATCTTCCGGAAGTTCGAGCAGGTGCGTACGCCGCACATCCCGCGCGTGCGGAGCTCGGGACTCGGGCTGGCGTTCTGCAAGCTCGTCGTCGAGGCGCACGGCGGCCGCATCTGGGTGAAGAGCGGGCCGGATCGGCAGGGGAGCGCGTTTCACTTCTGGCTGCCCGATCGACCGCCGGCCAGCTCCGCCCCGATCCCGGCGGCCTGACGTTCTAGGGGGCGGGCAGTCTGCACGCGCTGGGGTTAGATTTCGCGGATGTCCGCCGACAAGCGCCCCACCGTCTACGTCGAGACGTACGGCTGCCAGATGAACGTGAGCGATTCCGAGCTGATGCTCGGAAAGCTCGCGAGCGCTGGCTATGCGCCGGTGGACGTGCCGGACGGCGCGGACGTGATCCTCGTCAACACCTGCGCCATCCGCGACCACGCGGAGCAGCGCGTGATCGGACGGCTCGGTGAGCTCAAGCGCCACATGAAGCCCGACTCCGTCATGGGGGTGACGGGGTGCATGGCGCAGCGACTCGGTCCGGTGCTGCTCGAGAGAGCGAAGCACGTGTCGCTCGTGATCGGCCCGGACGGCTACCGCGCGCTTCCCGCGCTGGTGGACGGCGCACGGCGGGGCGAGAAGGCGATCAACACGACCTTCGACCTCGAGGAGCACTACGAGGATTTCTCGCCGCGCCGCTTCGACAAGGTCAAGGCGTGGATTCCGGTGCAGCGCGGCTGCGACTATCGCTGCACCTACTGCATCGTGCCCACGACGCGCGGCTCCGAGCGGAGCCGCCGCCTCGAGGAGGTCGTGCGCGAGACGGCGGCAGTCGTCGCCGAAGGCATGAGCGAGGTCGTGCTGCTCGGCCAGACGGTGAACTCGTACAACGACGGCACGCACGACTTCGCGGATCTGCTGCGCCGCGTGGGCTCGGTGCCGGGCATCAGGCGCGTGCGCTTCACCAGCCCGCACCCGAACGACTTCAGCGAGCGCGTCATCGCCGCGCTGGCCGAGGTGCCGACCGTGTGCGAACACGTGCACCTGCCGATGCAGAGCGGGTCGTCGCGCACGCTCAAGCGGATGCTGCGCCGGTACACGCGGGAGGAGTATCTGGGCTGCGTCGAGCGGCTGCGCGCCGCGGTGCCGGGGCTCACGTTGACGACCGACGTCATTGTCGGCTTCCCGGGTGAGACGGACGAGGAATTCGAGGAAACGCTCAGCGCCGTGGAGCAGATCGGCTTCGCCGACGCGTACACCTTCATCTTCTCGCCGCGCGACGGCACGCCCGCGACGCGGATGCCGGCCGAGCTCACAGTGCCCCCCGAGGTGGCGAGCGAGCGGCTCCAGCGGCTCGTCTCGCTGGTGCGCGCCGGCAGCCGCCAGCGCAACATGGGACTCCTCGGCACGCGACACGAAGTGCTCGTCGAGCGTGAGGCCAAGCGTGGCGAGGCGATGCTCATGACGCGCACGCGCGATTTCAAGACCGTGCTCGTGCCGGGCGATGCCTCGATGCTCGGCACCTATCTGACCGTCGAGCTGACCGGCACGACCGGCTCGACCTTCACGGGCGCGATCGTTCGCGAGCGCCAGCCGCTGCCGATGGCCGGCTAGCCACTCCAACACTTTCGCGCCGCGGTGCGGCGCGCGGGTGACGTCGTGGACGACGTCATCGCGATATCTCTGCGATGCCTCTCGTCGCCTGGAGCGCGCTCGCCTACGCCGTCGGTCTGCTCGCCGGATTCACCCTCGGCGAGCGTGGCGCGATCGCCGCCGCCGTTCTCTTCTCCGGTGCGTCGGCGGTCGCGCTGCTTCGTGGACACTCCTCCGCCGGCGCCGTGGCCGCGCTCGCGGCCGGCGCGACGCTTCTGGCGATGGGCGAACTACGGCACGACGAGCACTGCGCACGTACGCTCGTCGCGCAACGCGAGTGGCGCGTGCGGGTCGACGCGCACGCCGAGTCGGGCGACGTCGCACACGGCGAGCTCGAAGCCGCGGCGTGCAGCCGCCGCGCCACGCTGCTGGTCGCCGACGGGAGTGCCGAGCCCGGTGATCTCTCGGTCGCGACCGGCGCGGTGTCGGTCGGCGAGCGAGGCGCGCTGCTGCAAGATGCCGTGCTTCGCCGAGTGGGAGCCGACTCACCGCTGCGGCGCATCCGCGCGCGAACCGGAGCTCGCATCGACGCGCTGTTCGGCGCGGACGCGCCGATGGTGCGCGCGCTCGTGATCGCCGACATGAGCGCCATCGGGGCCGCGCAGCGCGACCGCTACGCCGACGCGGGGCTCGTGCACATGCTGAGCGTATCGGGACTGCACGTCGGCATCATCGCGCTCGCGCTCGAGCTGCTCGGCGCCGCGCTCCGGCTGCCGCGCACGCCCGTGCGAGTCGGTACGCTCGGATTCCTGGTGTTGTACGTCGCCTCGATCGGCGCGCCGCCTCCGGCCGTGCGCGCCGCGGTCATGCTCGGCGTTCTGCTCGCGAGCCGGATGCGGCAGCGCCCCACGTCGCCGTGGGCCATCCTCGCGCTTGGAGCGGTCGTGCCGCTCATGGCGCCACGCACCGTGCTCGATCTGGGATGGCAGCTCAGCGTCGCCGGCACGGCTGCGCTCATCGCGGGGGGCAGCCTGGCGCGCCGGATCGTCCCGCGCGGGTGGAGCGGGGCGCGCCGCTCGCTGGCGTCGGGAGCGGTGATCAGCATCGTCGCCACCGCGTCGACGGCGCCGCTGGTCGCGTGGACGTTCGGTCGCATCGCGCTGCTCGGGCCCGTGACCAATCTGCTCGCCGATCCGGTGATGGGATTGCTGCAGCCGCTGCTCTTCGTGGCGCTCTGCGTGCCGGTCGCAGCGGTGGAGCGGCTGTGCGCCGACGCCGCGCACGTCCTCATCGCCGCGTTCGACGGCATCGCCCGCATCGCTGCGTCGGTGCCCGGAGCCGCACCGTCGGTGATGCCGACCGCGACCTCCGCGCTCTTGGCCGGAGTGGCCGCCGTGGCGGCGCTCGTCGCGTGCGGCGCGCGCTGGCCGATGCGCGCGGCACTCGTGAGCGCGTGCTCGATCGCGCTGCTGATCGTCGCTCCCCTGATCGCGCCGCTCGGTGGCGCGACCGAGCTGCACATGATCGACGTCGGCCAGGGCGATGCGATCGCGCTCCGCACGCGCGCGGGGCGATGGATCCTCGTCGACGCCGGCCGCAGCTGGCTGGGCGGCGACGCCGGCAAGTCCGTCGTCGTGCCGTACATCGCGCATCTCGGCGGGCCGGTCGCACTGTTCGTGCTCTCGCATCCGCACGCGGACCACGTTGGTGGCGCCGCATCCGCGTTCGCCGCGCTCCACCCCGCGCGCTTCCTCGATCCGGGGTACGTTGGCACCTCGTCTCCATACCTGGCGGCGCTCGCGACGGCGGCGCGCGAGCACATTCCCTGGCAGCGTGTGCGTCCGGGAGACTCGCTCGTCGTCGACGAGATCGTGCTGACCGCGCTCGCGCCGGATTCCGCGTGGGCCGCGCGCCTGTCCGACGCGAACCTCGCGAGCTCCGTGCTCGTGGCGCGCATCGGCGGGGTGCGCGTGCTCCTCACCGGCGACGCGGAGGGCCCCGAAGAGGAATGGCTCCTCCGCCACTATCCGCACGCGCTCGAGTCGGATGTGCTCAAAGTCGGGCACCACGGCAGCAGCACCAGCACCACGCCCGAGTTTCTCGCCGCGGTTCGACCTCGTCTCGCCCTCGTGAGCGTCGGCGCACACAACACCTACGGGCATCCCGACGCTGACGTCGTCCAGCGGCTGCACGCGGCCGGCGCACAACTGTTGCGCACCGACCGCGCGGGCACGATCGTCGTACGCACGGATGGTCGACGAATCACGGTCGAGGCACGCGGAGAGCGATGGACGATTCCCGAGCGCCGGGCGGAGTGAAGCGGAGCTCCGGTCCGCTGGCAGTGATTGCGCGCGCGCTGCTGAGCGCGCTCGTGGGCCGACCGATGTCGATTCCCGCGACAGTGCTCGCGTGCTACCCGGAGCTCGCGGAGGCGCGCTGGCGGCGCGGCGGACTGCCGGTGCGAGTCGGCGGTTGGTGCCTCGGTCGAGCGACGGTCTCGGGCATCACGCTCGGCCGCACGATCTGGCTCGCGCCGCGCGCGCCGCTCGCACCGGAACTGCTCTTGCACGAACTGCGGCACGTGCACCAGTTTGCAGCGGATCGGGCATTCCCGCTCAGATACGTGTGGCGCAGCCTTCGTCGCGGCTATGCGCGGAACGAGTACGAAGCGGACGCCAACGCGTACGCCGCGAGCCGAGCAGGCGGCTCTTCTCCCACTGTGTAGAGGCAGCCCGTGGTCCAGCACACCGCGACGTCGGTCGTCACGATCGAGCGATTCATCATCGAGCAGGAGCGGCTGCACCCCGAGGCCACGGGTGAGCTGTCGGGCATCCTGTACGACATGGCCCTCGCCGCCAAGATGATCGCCAACAAGGTGCGTAGTGCGGGGCTGGCTGACATTCTTGGCGCGACTGATCTGGAGAACGTCCAGGGCGAGACCCAGCAGAAGCTCGATGTCCTGGCGAACGAGATCATCATC
>DASYMZ010000028.1:0-4514 GCA_036008805.1 Gemmatimonadaceae bacterium | reverse complement strand
CTTCAAGCGCTACTACCATGAGTGCACCCGCTATCGCGAGGCGATGATGCGGCGGATCATCGCCATGCGGCCGGCGGCGGTGATCCTCTCCAGCTGGGATCACTACCTTCCGGCTGACGGCACCACATCCGACTGGCAGGTGACGCCGGAGCACTGGCGCCGCGGCCTTCGCCGGACGTACGCGCGGCTCGCCGCGGCAGGAATCCACACGGTCGCCATGCGCGACGTGCCGCGCACCCCGTTCGATGTGCCGAGCTGCCTGTCGCGCCGCGCGGCGGGATTGCCGTTCGCCGGCACGTGCGTCTACGAGCGCGAGGGATCGCTCTCGCCGGTGGCGATCGCCGCGCAGAACGTTGCGGCGCGCGGACTCCCGGTGCGCGTCGTGGACATGACCGACCAGATCTGCGCGACGCCTCGATGCGAGGTCGTCCGGAATGGCGTCGTCGTCTTCACCGACGACAACCACCTCACGGCGAGCTTCAGCCGGTCGCTGGCGCCGGTGCTCGGCGCGCGGATAGCGCGCGCGATGCATGTGGACGCGAGCCGATGAGACAGCTGTATTGCCCACCCATGTATTGACGCCCGCCGCTCCGCGGTTAGCATCCGGGCTGCGCCGACGACGGCCGCTTCACGACGTCAGCCATATCATCCGCATCCCCTCATGCGCCTCGCTCCCGTGGCCGCCGTCCTCGCGGCCCTGCTTCTCGTCAGTGGCAGCGCCGCCGGCCAGCGCACCTACGTCGCACCGACACGACAGACCGTCTTCACGACGACTACCGAGCGGGAAGGGGACGTCCCGGGGCACATCATCTACGTCGAAAATCATTCGACCGTCGCGATCAGGGTGTTCAGCGTCACCCTCACCACCTGCGAGAACGTCAAGCCGTCGTGCTCGGTCCATCGAACCAACATCGGGGTCGGCGCCGGCCAGCGGGCGGTCGCACTTCGCGTCGGCCCGGATGATCCGCGGCGAGGCTTCTCCTACCACTTCGGGTTCAGCTGGCACGCCGACTCGGCTGGCGCCGACGCGCTCAACGCGCTCGCCGAGAGCGGGAGCGAAGAGGCGAAGGCGAGGCTCGCCGCGATCCGGCGCCGCGATTCGCTCGATCGGACCGAGCCGGGGGTGCGCTACAACGAGCTGACGCGGGCCGACTTCGGTGCGCTCGCGTCTCGGGTGGCGTTTCTGCGCGCGAGCCCGGACTCACTCGTCCTCGCGCCAGGTGAGCGCGCGACGGTCGAGCAGATCAAGATCCTCGTGGCCGACAGCCAGGGCGTGGTGCTCGGGCGCACGGGATGGGTCGGTTGGCGCGTTCCGAGCACCCAGGCGGTGCAGTTCAACCCGCCCGACAACATCGTCGCGAATGCGCCCGGCCGCATCGTTCTCCGCTTTCGACTGGCCGAGGAGGCTCAGGCGCTGCTCCAGCATCCCGTCGCCGAGCTCGAGTACCCTGTCGTCGTCGCGTATCCGGTCGATCCGCACGCGCCGACCTATCAGGGAACCGCGGTTGACGCCGACAGCAAGACGCCGTTGATGTGCGCGCGCGTCGTGCTCGAGGACAGCGCGCAGAACGTGGTGGCCGGGGGCCGCACTGACAGGGCGGGCGTCTTCATCCTGACCGCGCCACGCCCGGGCACGCATCGCGTGCGCGTGGAGGCGTTCGGGTGGGCGCCCGTGTACGGCCCGCTCGAGCTGGCGCGCGCCGACGAGACGAACCAGCGACAGCACGAGGTGCGCTTCGCCGAGCAGCTCCTCGTCTCACGCAACTTCAGGGACCGGGAGGAGTTCGAGCACGCACGGCCCGTCGCGGTGTCGTTCGCGCCGTTCAGCGCGCCCAAGGCCGCGCCGGGCAAGAAGCGGAGCACCGCCGCCACGCCGGTCATCGAGGGGGTGACGCTCGGCGGCTCGGAGTCGATGCCGATCCTCGGCATCATGAGCCGCGGAGGGCAGGGGACGACGTGGAGCCAGTTCGTCGTCGACTCCACCGGTCACGTCGAGACCGACTCGGTGCTGCTCCCCCCGGGCACCGACAAGTCGGCGATCGCGAGCGTGAAGTCGGTGCTGCCTCGTGTACGCTTCTCACCCGCACGGGACGCGGGCAAGGCGACCTGTGAGCTGCTGCGGATGCAGGTGAATTTCAGTCCCCGGTAGTCTCGAGGGCGGGGGCTGGCGCTCAGGACGACAGGTCGAACGCTCGATCAGCAGCGCGTGACGGCTATGTGAACTTCAGCGCGGACCCCACATGAGGGTCTTCTCGTCATCCATCCGGTATTCGGCCATGCGCGCGGCGGCCCGCAGGACCTCCACGTCGGACAGATGAGGCGAGAGCAGTCGAACCTTCGGTAGGAGCTCGCGAACGAGTGCGTCGAATTGCTCCGCCCGAAGCGAAGCAATGGGATTGTCCCTATCTGTCACGTCCATCTCCCGGCATCGGGGGGTGGCACGGTATTGCAGCATGAGCTGACCGTACTGCCCGAAAAATAGCGGAGTGTCGCAAGCGCAAATTGTGCGATCGGTCACAATTGCGAGTGATTTGCCTGCACCAGCGGCCGACCGCAGACCGCGTCACGCCTCGAGATCAGCGGTGTACGAGCTCGCACGGCACGCTACGGCCCGAGGCTGCGCCTATTCCACTCGCAGCGCGCAGTAGAAGCCAGCTCGCTGTCCGAGGCTCTCGCCATGCGCGCCGCCCGGGAGGACGTTGGCCCGTTCCTGAAAGTAGCCACCGAAGCCCCACGATCCCTGTCGCTGGATGGGCAGATCCCAACTCGCCCCATCGAGCATTATCTCAGGCTGGAACACGACACTCAGACCGTCGTAGCGAAGCCCGGTGATCTGGGCCTGGGGGCGATCGGCGGTGAATCCCGCCTTCTCGTAGCCGACGAGGATGCCGATCAGTGGGCGATCGGTCGAGTCCCGCCGCTTCCTGAAGTCGTTGTAACGGGAGTACCGGTGCAGGGAGTCGGTCGCCCACAGAGTGAGCCGGTGCTCGTTGGCCAGCTCGCCGTCGTTGCGCTCGATCTCGAGCCAGCCGTGCGACGTGTCGATCAGCACGAGCCGATACGAGCCGGCCAGCTCAGGCATCCGCGACGGCTCGTAGGGCGCCGCACTGGCCAGTAGCTGCGGAGTACAGCCCTTCCGCTCGGCGAGCTCGGGCCACGAGGTGATCCGATGACACGCGCCGGCGAGAAGCAGGAGCGGGAGAATTCGGCGGACGTTTCGCATGGAGGCTGACGAGCCGCCGTGTCGTTCCGGAACGGGATGGCAGTCCCTGATGCTCGACGCGACAACTATCCACCGCGGCGAGCTCCTCATTTCGCGTCCGACCGCCTCGCGCCTCGCCCCTCTTTTTCGTAGTTTCGGTTCCCATGGCTGCTCCCGCCGATCTCTCCAAGCTCCGCATCAATCGCGACGCCACGCCCACTCCCGTACGGAAGGCGTTCGGCCGCAATCTCATCATCTTCGGCGCCGCGCTGGTCGTCGTCGTGGCGACGGCATTCACGATGAAGGCGCGCGCCGTGCCCACTGTGCAGGTGGTGACCGCAACAGCCAGCGGTGCCAACGGCACCCCCGCCGCCGGCGCAACGAGCGTCACGGCGAACGGCTACGTCGTCGCCCGCACCAAGGCCTCGGTCTCCGCCAAGACAGCGGGCCGGCTCGCCTACCTGGGCGTGAGCGAGGGCTCGTACGTGCGGCGCGGCAACGTCATCGCCCGGCTCGACAACGCCGATTTCCAGGCGGCGGTGTCGCAGGCGCAGGCGAACGTCGCGTCGGCCGATGCGACGGTGATCGAGGCGGCCGCGGATCGCGACCAGCTCGCGCGCGAGGCGAAGCGGCTGAACGACATCCGTGCGACCAATGCCACTCTGGTGTCGCAACAGGATCTGGAGTCGGCGACGAGCCGCGCGGCGCAGTCGGCGGCACGGCTGAACGCCGCGATCGCCCGGAAGCGAAGCGCCGAGGCAGGACTGCGGATGGCCGAGGCGAACAACGAGAACACGATCATCCGCGCGCCCTTCACCGGCACGGTGCTGCGCAAGGATGCCGAAGTGGGCGAGGTAGTGGCGCCGTCGGTTGGAGGAGGGCTGACGCGTGGTGCGGTCGTGACGATGGCCGACCTCACGACGCTCGAGGTCGAGGTGGACGTGAACGAAGCGTACATCGGACGGATCGCCGGTGGCCGGCCGGCGCGCATCACGCTCGACGCGTATCCCGACACGACCTTCCGCGGTGCCGTGCGGCAGGTGGTTCCCACCGCCGACCGCCAGCGGGCGACGGTGCAGGTGAAGGTCTCGATCGACGACCACGATCCGCGCATCCTGCCGGAGATGGGAGCGAAGGTGGACTTCCTCGAGCCCGTGGTGCGCACCGCCGGCAGTGCCGCGCCGGTGCGGACGTCGATCCGGGTGCCCGCGGCCGCGGTGAAGACCGACGGCGCCGCGAGCGTCGTGTGGATCGTGCGCGATGGCCGGCTGACGAAGCGCCCGGTGACGACGGGGCCGGTGAGCGGCGGGTT
>DASYMZ010000027.1:0-62918 GCA_036008805.1 Gemmatimonadaceae bacterium | reverse complement strand
CCAGCTCCCGCTGCGCTCGGACGTCGCGTCACGCTTTCCGACGATGGTCTATCAATCGCTCATCGACGCCTCCGCGCGTTCCGCCGCCGTAGGACGGTCCGCGCTCAGGTGACGCACGAGGCGGGAAGCCCGGCGCGGGAGCTCCCCTCGCCATTCGGTACTAGAGGCGATTGGCACGGAAGAGCCAGGCGGCCGCGGCGGCTGTTGCTCGCCGGCTCAGTGCACTGGGCGTAGTATTAGAGAGCGCACACGACTGGCCGCGCGCGCCGATGCGCGCGGCCGCGTCTCTTCTCGCCCCGACTGCCATGTCCGTCCCACTGGTCTCACGCCACGTTCGGATCGCGCTCTCGCTCATTCTCGTCTCCGGCGCGGCGCGATCCGCCGGCGCGCAGACTCTCGGCGGCCAGGTCGTGCAGCTGGCCACGAAGAAGCCGCTCGCGGGCGCTTCGGTCGCGCTGGTGAACGACAGCGCCCGCATCGTCGCGTCCACGGCGGCGAGCCCAGAGGGTGAGTTCTTTCTCGACGCGCCCACCTCTGGCGGGTACCGCGTCGTGCTGTTCGTCTCGGGTGCATCGTTCGTGAGCCCCGCGATGCAGCTCGACTCCGGCAAGACGGTCGAGCGGCTCTTCTCGGTTCCCGACGTGCCGGAGTCCTTCACCGCGACCCTGTTCGCGCGCGACGTGTCGACGCCCACGACGATGATCCCGGGAAGCCCGAAGCCGACCTACCCGAGTGGTCCCGCCACGAGAGGCGAGCGCGCGCTGGTCAGCACGATGTTCGTCGTCAGCGAGACGGGCCTGCCCGACATGTCGACCTTCCGCGTCCTGAGCAACGCCGACGCCGACTTCGTCCTCGCGGTCCGTGACGCGCTGCATCGCACGCGCTTCGTGCCCGCGGACAAGGACGGCAGCCCGGTCGCTCAGGTCGTTCAGTACACGTACGACTTCGGGCTCGACGGCGACCCGCCGCAGGGTGACGTGCAGATCAGGCCCAAGGGCGTATCGCCGGCCCCGGTGGCCGACGTCCGCGGCATGACGCGGCCACGGTTCGTCATCACCGCCGAGGAGCTCGCCGCGCCCGATCTGCAGCTCGTGATGCTCCCGGTCGCCCTCCACAAGCTGCGGCCCGCGCTGTTCAACGAGAACGACGCCGTCGCGCCCGGCAATGGTCCCGTATATGTGAACGGCGTACTCGTCGACGGGATGAACTATCTCCGCAACATCCCCGCGCGGAACGCGATCGAGGTGCGCTATCTCAAGCGGGAGGAAGCGGCCATGCAGTACGGAATGCAGTACCCGTACGTCATCCTCGTCAAGCTGCGCCCAGAGACGCCCTGAGCAAGGACGCATCGAACGAACAGAAGGGCGCCCGATCGGGCGCCCTTCTCCGTTTCTCGTGCGATTGCCACTGCTCTATTTCCGCACGCGCTGGATCAGCTCGGCGGCCGTCGGCGTTCCTCGCAGCAGCTCACGCGCCTTCGCGATGTCGGCGTCTTCTCGAAGCTGCCTCGCGTACTCGGCCTGCGGTCCGAACACGAAGCGCGTGATCTGCGACGTCAGCGCGCGAGTCACGAGCGAGTCGGCGCCGTCGAACAGCGCGCGATCGAGCGTGATGCCGCGCCCCTGCATCCGCCGATACAGCTCGTCGCGCATCGCCGGTGTCACCACGAAGTTCGGATTCGTGATCGCGCGCGACGCCTTGAGCGAGATCGCGTAGTCGACGAGCACGTTGCGGAACTGCACGACTTTCGCTCCGAGCGCCGTCTGCATCGCACTGTCCGCCTTGGTCGCGACCCGGCTCGGCACCACGACGTCCGGCAGGATGCCTCCACCGCCGAGGACGGTGCGTCCCGCGTCGGTCTTGAACGCTGGCCGTGGCTTCGACGTGTCGGCGCGCGCGGGACCTGTCACTTCATCCTGCTCGTCGGCGAGGCTCGGATCGGGACGCGGCCGGTTGATGCTCCGTCCGCTCGGCGTGTACCAGAGCGCCGTCGTCAACTTCACCGCGCCGTCGTCGAGCCGGAAGATGCGCTGCGCGCTTCCTTTCCCGTAGGTGGCGGTGCCCAGCACGAGCGCGCGATCGTGATCCTGCAGCGCACCCGCGACGATCTCGCTCGCCGACGCCGAGTTGCTGTCGGCCAGGACGATGAGCGGCATCGTCGGCCAGCGCTGCGCCGCGCGGTCGGGGAAGGATCGATTCTCGTCCGCCGTGCGTCCACGCGTGGAGACGATCGCCTGCCCAGGATCGAGGAAGAGATCAGCCACGCCGATGCCCTGGTCCAGCAAGCCTCCAGGATTGCCGCGAAGGTCGAGCACCAATGACGTCGCGCCCGCCGCGCGAAGCGAGTCGGCGGCTCGCGCGAGATCCACGGCGGCGTCGGCGCTGAAGATCGTGAGATCGACGTATCCGATGCCGTCGCCGAGCATCAGCGCGTGCTGCACCGGATTCACCTGGATCTCGCGCCGCGTGAGCGTGAACGAGAGTGGCGTCTCGACACCCGGCCGCTCCACGCCGACCCGCACCGAAGTGCCCGCGGGTCCGCGAAGAGTCTTGAGCGCCTCGTCCGACGTCAGGCCGTGCGTCGCCTTCCCGTCGATCTCGACGATGCGGTCACCCGACTCCATGCCCGCCTGCTCGGCCGGCGTGCCGTGAAGGGTGGCTACCACCGTGATCCCACTGTCGCGGACGTCCATCTGGATGCCCACGCCGGCATAGTGCCCGCTCGTGCTCTCGTCGAGGCGGCTGAGCCGCTTGGGATCGAGAAACACGGAATGCGGATCGTGCAGCTCGCCGATCAGACCGCGAACCGCGTTGCGATAGAGCAGCGAATCGGGGAGCGTGTCCACGTAGTCGCGTTTGACGTGCGTCAGAACCTCGTCGAACAGACGCGCCCCAGCCGCGGCGTCGAGTGGACCGTGCGCGATGGTACCGCGCTCCATGAGCCAACCACCAGATACGAGCGCGCTGGACAGCACCGCTGCCGCGACCACACCTCGAGACCGCATCCCGCTCCTTCGTTGAGTATCACGCCGCGAATGCGGCGGCCGACCGTCAGATATCAGATGCCACGAATGACGGGAAAGTTCCGGGCCAGCGCGCGCGGAGTGTCTCGTGCACGCGTGCCGCCACGTCCTGTTCGCTTCCCGTGGCGTCGATCTGCGTGATGGGACCGCTCTCGGGATGCTCGCGTTGCCACTCCGGCTCCGCGAACGCGTCGAATCCTTCCGCTACACGACGATGGAACGCTTCGCCCATCGTCTCCATCCTGTCCGGCGCCGCCGGACGACCCGCGGCCCGACCCAGACCGTCGATCACCGGATAGCGGAGCAGCAGAGTGAGATCGGGAACCAGTCCGTCCGTGGCGAATCGGTTCGCCATTCGCACCTCCGATTCGGGGAGCTGATGCCCCGCGATCTGGTAGGCGTAGGTGCTCAGGAAGAATCTGTCGAGCAGCACCACGTCACCCCGCTCGAGCGCCGGCCGAATCTCGCGCTCCACCAGCTCGGCACGCGATGCCATGAACAGCAGTGCTTCCGCGCGAGGAGTGATGTCCGACGCCGGATCGAGCAGGATGCGCCGCACCTCGGCGCCGAGCGTCGTGCCGCCTGGCTCACGGAGACACACGTGAGGCACGCCGTGCGCCGCCAGCGTCGTGGAGAGGTGACGGAGCTGGGTCGACTTCCCCGAGCCCTCGCCGCCCTCGAACACGATCAGCCGCGCGCTCACGGCCATCCGCTCAGCCCAGCGTGATGATCGAGCTCACCGCGCCGCGCTCGATGCCGTCCACGATCCAGTCGTTCACGCGCGCCATCAGCTTGTCGAAATTCTCCTGCGCCGCGACGAGACGCTGGTAGACGGGCTGCCCCTGCACCTGTCCGAGCAGTCCGTCCAGCTCCTTCTCCATCTCCTCCGTCGGCCGCTCGCCGCGCTGGATCATCTGCTGCGCGCCGACGCGAAGCTGCTCCATCTGCTTGAGCAGAGCGACGGCGGCGCTGTCCTGACTGAGCCCGTCGTTCGCCCGTTTCACCGCCTGGTACTCGGCGCTCTGTCCGATGAGCCGGCCGAGCTCCTTGGCTTTGTCCTCGATCATTCGACCCCCTCCCGTCGTCTTGCGACCACGAACCGCTCGCGGCCGGTGAGATCCAGCAGCACTCGCACCTGCTCGTACTCGCCATGCGTCGCCACGAGCTCGGCGGCGATCGACGCGCGGCGCGCGTCCACCTCGAGCGCGAGCAGTCCGCCCGCGCCGAGGGCCGCCGCCGACTCGCGCACCAGCCGTGCCGTGGCGGACATGCCGTCGGCGCCGCTGAACAGCGCGACCGCGGGCTCCCAGTCGCGCACACTCGCCGGCAGCTTGCCCGCCTCGCCGGTCGAAATGTACGGAGGGTTGGATACCACCGCGCGCAGCGGACGCTCGAGCACGGGCCGCAGCAGGGATCCCCCACGCAGCTCGACTGGCGCGCGCAGAGATGACGCGCAGCGCGTCAGATTTCCTCGTGCGACGTCGAGCGCATCGCTCGAGATGTCCGTTCCGATGACGCGCGCGAACCGCCCCTCGCTGGCCAGTGCGAGCGCGATCGCGCCCGATCCGGTGCCCACGTCCACCGCGATGCCGCCGCGCTCCTCCGCCGTCGCGTCCAGGACGATCTCCACGAGCTGTTCGGTCTCGGGGCGCGGGATGAGCACCCGCTCGTCCACGTCGAGGGTGAGGTGACGGAAGCTCGCTCGGCCGGCCGCGTACTGCAGTGGCGCTCCCGCCGCGCGGCGTTCTGCCGCGCGGAGCGCGCGGACCCAGTCGGCGTCGGTCATCGCGGTGCCACGTTCGACGACGACCCAGTGACGCGGCATGTCGTGCATCGCGGCGAGCAGCTCGCGCGCTTCTCTGCTCGCATCGCCGTCGGATCCCGCAACCGGCAGCAGCACGGCGGCCACCGCTTCGGCGAGCGCGCCGAGTGTCCCCTCCGCCGGCGCCGCGACTCGTTCCGCTTCCTCAGCCACCGAGCTGCTCCTCCACGTCGGCGAGCTTCAGCGCCTCGATGATCGGCTCGATGTGCCCGTCCATCACTCCCGAGAGATCGTGCGTCGTGTAACCGATGCGGTGATCGGTGATCCGGCTCTGGGGATAGTTGTAGGTGCGAATCTTCGCCGAGCGGTCGCCCGTGCCGACCTGCGACTTTCGCATCTTGGAGCGAGCCGCTTCCATCTCGGCCACCCGAAGATCGAGCAGTCGCGCGCGCAGCACCTCCATCGCCTTCAGCTTGTTCTGCAGTTGGGACTTCTGGTCCTGCTGCGACACGACGAGCCCTGACGGGATGTGCGTGATGCGGACGGCGGAATCGGTCGTGTTGACGCTCTGTCCACCGGGTCCGCTCGAGCGAAACACGTCGATGCGAAGGTCCTTGTCCTCGATCTTCACGTCCACCTCTTCCGCCTCGGGAAGCACGGCGACGGTGGCGGCCGAGGTATGGATGCGTCCCTGGGTCTCGGTGGCGGGCACGCGCTGCACGCGGTGCACCCCGCTCTCCCAGCGCATGGCGCCGAACGCGCCGTCACCCGACACCTTGAAGATCGCCTCTTTCACTCCGCCGAGCGTTCCGTCGGAGTGCGAGATCGTCTCGCGCCGCCAGCCGGCGCGCTCGATGAAGCGGGTGTACATGCGATAGAGATCGGCTGCGAACAGCGCGGCCTCGTCCCCGCCGGTGCCGGCGCGAATCTCGATGATCGCATTGCGATCATCGAGCGGGTCGTGAGGGAGGAGCGCTGGCTTGAGCCGCGTCTCGAGCTCGGCGATGCGCGACTCGAGCTGCTGGACCTCGCGGGTGGCCTCGGCCGCCATCTCCGGGTCGTCAACGACGAGAACGAGCTCGCGCGCGTCGGCGAGCTCGTTCTCGGACTTTTCCAGCTGGGCCGCCAGCTCGATGACCGGCTGGAGGCGTCGGTGCTCCCGACCCAGCTCGGCGACCTTGGTGCTGTCGCCGAACGTGTCAGGGTTGGAGAGCAGCCGCTCGACCTCCGCCGCGCGGGCGAGAGTGTCGCCCAGCAGATCGCGGAGGCTCAGAGGCTCAGCTCTCCTTCGTCTCGGCCGGCTTGGACTGGTACTTCTGCCGGAAGCGCTCGACGCGCCCAGCGGTGTCGACCAAGCGCTGCTTGCCGGTGTAGAACGGGTGGCACTCGGCGCACACGTCCGTATGGATCTCGGCGACGGTCGAGCGCGTTTCGAACGTGTTGCCGCACGCGCACTTCACGGTGGCCGTGGCGTACTCTGGATGGATGTCGGTCTTCATTGGGAGCCCTGCCTGGCTATTTGTACAGAATCGGAAACAGCTTGTGAATATACCGGATAACGGTCCTAAAAGACAAGCCGACAACAGCTTGCTCGTTTGACACACCCCTCCGGCCCGGATACGTTAGCCGGAATCCCCCGATTGGGTTCCCGACGGCCCCACGCCAATGACAGCCCAGACCGCCGATTTCCTCACGAGTGTCCCGATGTTCAGCGGACTGCAGCGCGAAGAGCTGCTCAAGTTCGCTGAGCTCACCCGGGAACGGACCTACCCGAAGGGGAGCGTCATCCTCTTCCAGGGAGATCCGGGAGACTCGCTGTACGTGCTCCGGCAGGGGCGCGTCAAAGTCGTCCTCATCGGCGAGGACGGCCGAGAGGTCATCCTCGGCGTGTTCGAGCCCGGCGCGCACTTCGGCGAGCTCTCGCTCATCGACGATCAGCCCCGCTCCGCCCACGTGATCGCGATGGAGGAATCCCAGCTTCTCATCCTGCGACGCGAGGACTTCCGCCGTCGCGTGGAGGCCAACCCGACCGTCGCGTGGGCGCTGCTCTCCGAGCTCTCGCGCCGGCTCCGGCGCGCCGACCAGAAAATCGGCGGCCTCGTGCTGCTCGACGTCCCTGGCCGGATCTCGCGCCTGCTCCTCGACCTCTCCGCCGAGTCCGGTGGCGCAGCCATCGACAAGCCGCTCACCCACCAGACCATCGCGCAGATGATCGGTGCGAGCCGAGAGACCGTATCGCGCGCGATGAAGGAGTTCCAGGAGGAGGGACTCATCCGGGTCGAGCGCCGGCGGATCGCGGTCGCCGACCGCAGTGCGCTCGAGAAGCGGGCGCAGGTGCGGATGTGACTACGGTCGTGCACGCGTCGTGAGCTTCGCGGCAGGGGGCGACACAGCCCAGCGGGTCGTTCGATCGGGGCGTCGGCCGACGAGTCGGCGATGACCTTCACACTTCGCTTCTGGGGCACCCGCGGCTCGATCCCGAGCCCTGGGCCCAGCACCGTACGGTATGGGGGAAATACGCCCTGCCTGGAGGTCCGGACCGACGAGGGCTGGCTGATCATCCTCGACGCCGGCACCGGTATCAGGGACCTCGGCCGGTCGCTGCTCGAGCGGGAAAAGAATGGCGTGGTGGCGGGCGACATCTTTCTGACCCACGCGCACTGGGATCACATCCAGGGTATCCCCTTCTTCGCACCGCTCTTTCGAAAGGGGAACCGCTTCACCATCTGGGGCTCCAAGTCGCTCCAGAAGAGCATCGACGGCGTCGTCCGCGACCAGATGTCGCCGGTGGTGTTCCCCGTGTCCTTCGAAGAGCTCCAGGCCCGGATCGATTTCCAGGAGCTGGCGGAAGAGCGGCGGATGGGGAATGGCTACGAGGTGTCCGCCATGGCGGTGCGGCACCCCGGCGGCGCGCTCGGCTATCGGTTCTCCGCTGGAAACGGACAGGGCGGGGCGCTCGTCTATGTCTCGGACAACGAGCTGAGCACCCAAGCCAGGTACGACGACGCGCCGGATTGGCGGCAGAAGCTGGTGGACTTCGTCCGTGGGGCCAGCGTGTTGGTCCACGACACGATGTACACCGCCGAGGAATATCAGTCGTTCGTCGGATGGGGCCACTCGACGCACGAGCAGGCGGTGGAGCTGGCGCTGGAAGCCGAGGTCGAGCGCCTCGTTCTGTTTCACCACCGGCCCGAGCGCAGCGACGAGGACGTGGACCGGTGCTTGGAGGGCTGCCGTACGATGGTCGCACAGCGTGGAGGCCGACTGGAAGTCGTGGCGGCCGCCGAGGGGCTGATGCTGAAGGTGTGATCGCTCGACCGGCCGTCGATACTGAGCAGCAGCGGCGCGATCGCGCCTGCCGTCACCGAGTGAGGAACAGATCGACGAGTCTCGGAGGAGACCATGACCCGCCTTGCCCGTATCGCGCTGCTCGCTGTCTCCGTCGCCGCACTGCCCGTCGCGAGTGCGTCGCTCGGCGCGCAGTCGGCCAAGCCGACGGTCGCGATCATGTACTTCAACAACAACGTCTTCACGAAAGACGCGCGCGACTACGATGGCCTCAGTAAGGGCGTGCCCGACTTTCTGATCACGGAGATGTCGGCGAACTCCGGCATCCGCGTCGTCGAGCGTGACCAGGTCCAGAAACTGATCGATGAGCAGAAGCTCGTCGGTGGCGGGCAGGTCGACGCCGGAACCGCGGCGAGGGTCGGCAAGCTGCTCGGCGTCCAGCACATGATCTTCGGCGGCTTCATGGCCGATCCCAAAGGCAACTTTCGCATCGACGCACGTGCCGTGAACGTCGAGACGGGCGTGATCGAGTACACCGAGCGCGTGCAGGACAAGTCGGACAACGTGATGGCGCTCATCGGCACCCTCGCGACGAAGCTGAATTCCGGACTGAAGCTGCCGGCGATGCCCATGCGCACCGGCGATGCCGGCTCCGCGCCGGGCCCGCAGCAGGCCGGCTCGCCCAGCTCTACGAAGCTGCCGATGCGCGTCGCCGTGATGTACGGCAAGGCGCTCGACATGGCCGACAAGGGCGACACGACCCACGCGGTGGAGCTGTTCAGTGCAGTGCTGAAGGAATTTCCAGACTACGCGCCGGCGAAGAACGGGATGGCGAAGGTCAAGCCGGGCAGCTGAACCCGCACCGAATACCGACCGCTGGCGCGAGGCTGCGCTGGCGGATCGTCGCTGGATCTCACCTCGCCGCTGGTCATGAAGCCGCTTCTGCTCACCGCGCACGGCAATCCGCTCTCGGCTGCGCCCCTCGGTCGACGTGGCGACGACGTGGAAGTGCGCGGCATCTTCGCGCTCCCGACCGTTCGCGCGCTCGATCTCGACCGGCCGACAGTGCTCGCGCTGGACCGAACGCTCATCGCCAGTGCCGGTGGTGGAGCGAGCACGCAGCTGCGCGCGCTGTCCGGCCTCATCGCGATCGTGGGAATCGGCGAGCCGGGTCAGACCGAGCCCGGAGAGGAGTTCCCCGATCTGCTCACGAGCTTCATCCCCGGCGGCGCGCCGACCGGGATGCGCCTCACGGCGTTTCGCGGCGCGTTCCGGCACGCCGCCGCCCTGGTGGCGGTGCGCCACGCGCGGATCACCGCTGGCGATCGCACCCGCGAGCTTGCCGAGCTGTCGGAGATCGGGTTGGCGCTCACGACCGAGCGCGATCTGAGCGCGCTGCTCGATCTCATTCTCTCGCACGCGCGCCGCGTCACGAACAGCGACGCCGGGTCGCTCTACCTGATCGAGCGCGAGGACGCCGAAGGTCAGACGCGCCTGCGCTTCGCGCAGTCGCAGAACTTCTCGCTGCCGTCGCTGCCTTTCAGCTCGTTCACGGTGCCTCTCGATCACTCGAGCCTCGCCGGCTACGTGGCATCCACCGGCGAAGCCCTGGTGATCGGCGACGTCTATCTCCTGCCGGACGGTGCCTCGTACCGACAGAACCGCAGCTTCGACGAGACGTTCGGCTATCGCACGAAGTCGATGCTCGTGCTCCCGATGAAGACGCACCGCAACGAGGTCATCGGAGTCCTGCAATTGATCAACCGCAAGCGCTCACCCGATCTGCGGCTGGCGACGGGAGATGTGGTGGATCGCGAAGTGCTGCCCTTCGACTCCCGATGCACCGAGCTGGCGACGGCGCTCGCGTCCCAGGCTGCCGTCGCGATCGAGAATGGTCGACTGTACGAAGACATCGAGCGACTGTTCGAGGGATTCGTCACCGCCGCCGTCACGGCGATCGAATCGCGGGACCCGGCGACGTCGGGTCACTCGGGACGTGTCGCGTCGATGACGGTCGGATTGGCGGAAGCGGTGGACCGTTCGGGCTCCGGTCCCTATCGCGACCTCACCTTCACCCGCGAGCAGCTCCGCGAGCTTCGCTACGCCGGCCTCCTGCACGACTTCGGCAAAGTCGGCGTACGCGAGCAGGTGCTGGTGAAGGAGAAGAAGCTGTACCCACAGGATCTCGAGCTCATTCGCCACCGCTTCGCCTATCTCGACCAGCGCGCACAGCTCGAGTTCGAGCGCGGTCGCGCCGAGCTGCTGCTGAACGGAGGGCGGTCCGCGTACGAGGCCGGTCTGGCGCAGCTCGACTGCGAGCGCCGCGCGCGGCACACGGAGCTCGAGCGGTTCCTCGATGCGATCGTCCGCGCGAACGAGCCGACCGTCGTCGCCGAAGGCACGCTCGAGGCCATCGAGATGCTCGAGGCGATCAACGAGCGCACGTTCGTCGATTTCCAGGGGCGCACGCGCCCGCTGCTGGAGGATCACGAGCTGCAGTTCCTGATGATCCGCCGCGGCAATCTGGACGAGCAGGAGCGTCGCGAGATCGAGTCGCACGTGACGCACACGTACCGCTTCCTCGAGCAGATTCCCTGGACGCCGGAGCTGCGCGCGATCCCACAGATCGCGTACGCGCATCATGAGAAGCTCAACGGGCACGGCTACCCGAACAGAGCGTCCGGGATCG
Organism: Gemmatimonadaceae bacterium; assembly: GCA_036008805.1. Lineage (GTDB taxonomy): Bacteria > Gemmatimonadota > Gemmatimonadetes > Gemmatimonadales > Gemmatimonadaceae > AG11. The sequence goes on along the minus strand of DASYMZ010000027.1, from coordinate 52,156 downwards.
AGATCCCGGTGCAGGCGCGCATCATGACGATCGCCGACATCTACGACGCGCTCACCGCCACCGACCGCCCGTACAAGCGCGCCGTGCCGCGCGAGCGCGCACTCGCCATCCTCACGATGGAGGCGAAGGAGGGGACGATCGACTCGACGCTCCTGGACACCTTCGTCGGCGCGAGGGTGTTCGACGCGGTGTGAGGGGGCTCTGCCGCGACTGGGGTACTTCGTCGTTCGGTACTGCGTAGGGCGACCGAGTCGGCTGGCGAGCCTCGATGATTGGATGCTTGTGGAGGGTGCCGGGTCTCTGAACGGCAACCGAACTGCAACGGCAACGGACCTGCAACGGCAACCGAACTACAACTGCGTGTACGCCGGGACGACTGACGTACTCTGGATACTCGGATCGGCATACTGGCCATTCCAATTCGTGGATGGCCGTCCGTGGAGATCGGCTCTGACCGTCGCAGCGCCACGAGCCGTCTGGGTGCAGATCCCTTCACCGTCCAAACGAGGCCCGAGTTGGGATGGCTCGTGTGCCAATCCCGGTGCTCTTTGGTACGTCAGCCACCCCACCTGCTCGCAGTTCGCCCCGCGATTCGACCACCGAGCCCGCTCAGATCGTGAACGGCTTCTCCTTCGGCGGCTTCGGCGCACGGTACTTCGCTGCCTTCACCGGAGTCGGAAGCGCGAGCGCCCAGGCGATCGCGAGATGCACCGGGAGCACCAGCGCGACGATCGCACGATTCTCCTGACCGCCCGGGATGAGCGCGAGCAGCGCCCCGACGCCAGCGATCGCGAGCAGCACGAACGCCGTCATGCGCGCGGCGCGCTCGCTCTTCCGCGCCAGAAGCGACATCGGGATCAGCACGACCAACGCGAGTGAGAGTGGCGAGAGCTGCAGCAGGTTCTCGTTCCACGCCCAGAACACGTGCAGTGTGGCCGTCCACGCGAGAATGAGGATCACGCCGACCGCGCCGCACGCGAGTGACCACGCCATCGCGAACAACGCGAGCCCCCACGCCGCGCCGCGCCGGCTGATCGCCATGATGCGCAGTCCGGCCACCAACCCCGCGAGCACGACGCCAACGAGCAACAACCGCCACAGGAGCCGCGGCGATGTCTCACGCTCGGGCACCACGGCGGTACCGGCGATCGGCGCGATGTAGCGCTCGTCGCTCACGAGCGGCACGCGCGCGCCGCCCGGCCCTGCCGGCACCGTCAGCTCGCGCAGCCCATCACGCAGCCGCATCGGGATGAAGAACGACTCCCACACCGTGAGCGGCTTGTCGGCCGGACGACCGAGCGCGATGTCGATGCCCACCTGCACCGGCTTGTCGCCGTCGGTGAGCCGCACGCTCTCGCGCCGGTAGCTCAACGCGGTGTGCGCGGTGTCCGTGGCCGCACGAATCTCTCCCCCCAACACCCGGTCGAGGGCATCGCGCAGACGCGTAGAGCAGTTGTCGACGAAGTAATCGTAGCGGTAGTACTTGTTCTCCTCGAGCGCGTTCCACCGCAGGAAGTCGCGCAGCGCCAGCTTCTGCGCCGGCGTCATCGCGAGTCGCTGCAGCGTGATCGGCCGGCCGATGCGCTGATAGGCCTCGAGCATCGAGCCCGCTTCGCTCGCCTGCATCCAGTACCTGGTGTCGCCGGTGAGGAAGCGCTGGAGGAAGTGCGGCTGGTCGAAGTCGAAGTTGCCCCAGTCGTACGCCGCGTCCGTGCCGAGCGCGTTGTCGTGCACCCAGATGGCGTTGTGGCCGAACCGCTCGAACACCTCTTCGCCGAGCCCGAAGGTGATGAGGGTGATGTCGAGCTGGCTGCCAGGCTCGTTCGCCACGACCGGCGCCGTCGCAGCAGGCTGTTGCTCGACGATCGCGGGGCGCGCGACCATCTGCTGCGCGCTCACGGGTGCGGCGGCGAACGACACGCCGAGCCACGCGACGACGCACGCGAGTCCCGCGCGTACGCCGCTCACAGCCGGACCTCTTTCCCTTCCTCCGCCGACTTGTAGATCCCTTCGACCACGCGATGCAGCAGCACCTGATCGGTCGGCGCTTCGTACACCGCCTCACCGTCCACGACTGCCACGAAGTGCGCCAGCTCGGCGCGATACGATTGAATGAACGCGCTGTCGCGCGTCGCGGCGCCGCGCGGCGACACATCGGTCGGGCGTCCGTGCAGCTCCTTCACCACCCGCAGCGGCGCGAGCCGAGTGCTGCCCCGCGTCGACAGCGTCTCGAACCACCACCGCTCCTCTTCACCGACGTACGAGCCGGAGATATCGAAGCTGAACACCGCGCCGTCGCTGCAGCGAAGCTGCGCGATCATCCCCTCCTCCACGGCGTTCTTGCCACTCCCGCGCTCCATGTGCGCCACCACCCGCTCCGGCTCGGCATCGGCGGCCAACCAGAGGGCCAGATCGAGCAGCGGAATGCCGTAGTCGAAGAAGGCACCGCCACCCGATTCCGCTCGGCGATGACGCCACCCCTGCTCCGTGCGCCGATGGTGATACGCCCCCGCTCTCACACCGGTGAGCTTGCCCAACTCGTTGCCGTTGAGGAAACCGGCCAACGCCTGCACGTCGCTGCGAAAGCGATGGTTGTTGGCGACGAGCACCTTCCGGCCGGCTCGCGTCGCCGCATTGATGATCCGCTCCGTTCCGCGTGCCGTCAGTGCGATCGGCCGTTCGCACAGCACGTCCATCCCCGCGGCGATCGCGCTGAGGACGTGCGGCTCGTGGAGATGGTTCGGCGTCGCGACGACGACGGCCTCCAGTCCATCTGCCTCGAGCAGATCCTCGATGTCGGTGTACGCGTCGGGTATGTCGAACCGATCGGCGAGCGCGCGCGCCTTGGGGCGATCGTTGTCGCAGAGCGCGATGAGCTGCACGCCGCGCATCTTCGACAACACGGGCAGATGCGCGAGCTGAGAGATCGCTCCGGCGCCCACCACGCCGATGCGCAATGGCTCGCCCTCCGCGCGGCGCTCGGCACGCGACGTGGCGCTCGACGGCTCACTGGATCGTGCCAACGGTCGTCCCGGGATAGTAGGTGCGAAGAATCGTTCGGAAGTCCTGCCCCGCCCGCGCGCGGCCGATGGCCCCGCTCTGACACATGCCGACGCCGTGGCCATTCCCGCCGCCGCGCAACGTCAGCCGCCCGATTCCGGATCGGCCCGGCACGGCTTCGAGCGAAAAGTACGTGCTGTACAACAAGTCGCCACCGGCCGAGCGCAGCGCCGACCGGATCTCGTTTCCGCGCAGCGACCAGTGGCCGCGATCGGAGTCCACGGTGAGCGTCGCAACGCGACCGGCCGGCGTGACCGTCGCGACCGCGATGTTCGTGATCGCGCCGGCCCCACCACCGCCACCCGGCAGCGATCGCACGTAGCGATCGATCGTCTGTCGCAGCTCGTCTCCGTTGAACGTGCGCGTCCAGCGGAACCTCGGTGCCTGGTCGCAATAGAACCGGTCGGTGCCGGGGATCTGATCGCTCACGCGACGAAGGAAAGGCTCCGACGATGCGCGCCACGAATCCTGCGGCTCGGCCGTGATGCCGCCACAGTTCGCGTGATACGGCGCATTCACGACAGCCCCGCCGTAGAGCAGCACGAGCCCCTCCGTCGCGGCGACGGCGAGATCACCGACGTGCGTCTCGGCGTCCACCCCACCGTAGACCTGATCCTGCACCGTTGCGGTCATGTCGTACGCTCGACGCGCACCGGCCAGGTGCGTCACGGCGTAGCTGCGTGCCGTCACCGCCTGCGCCTCGACGGCAGCGGCGTCGGCGGTGGCGGCGGTGCCGATCTCCAGGGGCACGACGCCGCGCAGGTAGTCGTCCATGCGCGCACGATTCACCACGAGCAGACCGTCCTCGCTCGTGCTCACCGACAGCTCGCCACGCCACCGCTTTCCGTTGAAGCTGATCGAGCCGCCGGAATCGGTCGGGCGTACGATCACGGGCGAGTCGCGCAGGGGCACCGTGCGCGAATCCTCGCGCCGGGCGCTCACCACCATACCCTCGCGCTCGAGCACCCAGCGCTCGCCTGGCTCGGGGAGCGCGACGAGCGTGACGCCGTCGGCGGCGTACATGCGCCATCCGCCGTTCGACGTCAGTCGCACCTGCTGCTGTCGTGCGGAGAGCAGGATGCGCACGACGCGCTCCGACGCGTCACGCGGCCCTCGCGCCGGCCGGTCCACTTCGCCGCCGGACGACGAGGTGGTTCGCCGGCCGGCCGGAAGCACGACGCTTCGCGTGCACGCCGACGATGCGACGACGATCATCAGCGCCGCGACCGCGGCGCGACCAACGCTACCCGCGCGCCTCGGCAAGCGCCGAATCCAGTCGCTCGAGTGTCAGCGAGATCTCGTCGTCGCCATGCGCCGCCGAGGTGAAGCCAGCCTCGAACGCGGAGGGAGCCAGGTAGACACCTCGGGCCAGCGCGGCGTGGAAGAAGCGCCGGAAGAGGTGCACGTCGGCGGTCTTCGCGTCGGCGAACGAGCGGACCGGCTCCTCGCGAAAGAAGAAGCCGAACATCGAGCCCGCGCAGTCGGCGGTGAACGGCACGCCGCGCCGCGCCGCGATGCCACGCAACCCTTCCACCAATGCTCGCGTGCGCCGCGCGATCGACTCGTGCACGTCGGGCGTGAGTGCGCGCAGCGTCGCGATCCCCGCGGCCATCGCCAGCGGATTCCCGGACAGCGTGCCCGCCTGATAGACCGGGCCGATCGGCGCGACCTGCTCCATGAGCTCGCGACGCCCGCCGTACGCGGCCACCGGCACGCCACCGCCGATCACCTTGCCGAGCGTGACCAGATCAGGGGTGACGCCGAACCGCTCGGTCGCTCCTCCGATCGCGATACGAAAGCCCGTCATCACCTCGTCGAACACGAGAAGCGCGCCATGGTCGTCGGCCAGCCGGCGCAGCGCGGGAAGAAATGCCGGATCGGGCGGGATGAATCCCGCGTTGCCGATCACGGGCTCGACGAAGATCGCCGCGACGCGGCCCGCGTGCGCTCGCAGCGCGGCCTCGACGCCGGCGACATCATTGAACGTCGCCGTCAGGGTGAGCGCCGCGAGCGCATCCGGCACCCCGGGCGAATTCGGCAAGCCGAGCGTCGCCACGCCGGATCCCGCGCGCACGAGGAAGCTGTCGCCGTGGCCGTGGTAGCAGCCGTCGAACTTGAGCAGCAGGTCGCGGCCCGTCGCGGCGCGCGCGACGCGCAGCGCGCTCATCGTCGCCTCGGTCCCGCTCGATACGAACCGCAGCATCTCGACGTGCGGCATACGCGCCTGCACCAGCTCCGCAAGCTCCACCTCGAGTCCCGTCGGGATGCCGAAGCTCGTACCGCGGCCCATCGTCTCGCGCAGAGCATCGAGCACTTCCGGTGCGGCGTGGCCGAGCACCAGCGGTCCCCACGAGAGGACGTAGTCGATGTACTCGTTCCCGTCGATGTCCCAGATGCGGGCGCCAGCACCACGCTCCACCACGAAGGGCTCGCCGCCGACGCCGCGGAACGCACGCACCGGCGAGCTCACTCCGCCTGGAAACAATGCCCGCGCGCGCGCCATCATCGCTTCGGAGCGCTCGGTGGAGCGCTCGGCGTTCACCCCGGTCACCGGCCGAAGCTCCCGATCGTCGCGCTCATCACGGGCAGGGACCGCGCGCGCGAAGGCACCGCTGCGCCAGGACGGTCGACCACGCGCAGCAGCGCGGCGCGGAAGTCGACGTCGTCTTCGATTCCTTCGATCGCCGCCTCGACGATGGTTCCGGGCGCGAGATGCTCCGCGCCGTCGAGGAAGGTGACGCCGTCGACGTCATCCGCCTGCCACACGGTGCGCGCCTGCGCCTCCCCGTCCACGATCCGGTCCACCATCGTGCGCGCGGTGCGTCCGATGAACCGCTCGTAGCGCTCGCCGGTGATCTGGCGCTGCAGCTCCATCAGCCGCTCGAGTCGCTCGCGCTTCACCGACTCCGGCACGTCGTCCACCATCTCCGCGGCACGGGTGCCCTCCTGCGGAGAATAGGTGAACGCCCCGACGCGCTCGAACTGGATCTCCTCGAGGAACGCCATCAGCTGCGCGAAGTCCTCGTCGGTCTCGCCCGGAAAGCCAACGATGCACGTCGTACGGATCGCGATGTCCGGAACCACCTCGCGGACGGTGCGCACCCGGTCGCGGATCGTGCGCTGGCGCTCGGGCCGACGCATGCGCGCGAGCACCGCGTCTGCCGCATGCTGCATCGGCATGTCGAGATACGGCAGGATGCGCGACTCGCGCGCCATGACGTCGAGCAGTCGCGGCGTGATCCCGGAGCTGTACAGGTAGAGCATGCGCAGCCACGGAATACTCGTCTCGCGCACGAGCGACTCCAGAAGCTCGGGGAGCGTGAATCCATCGCGCCGGTCGCGTCCGTAGTGCGCGAGATCCTGCGCGACGAGGTTCACCTCGCGCGCGCCCTGCGCCTCCAGCAGCTGCGCCTCGCGCACCACCTCGTCGAGCGCGAACGAGCGATGCTTGCCGCGCATCAGCGGGATGGCGCAGAACGCGCAGCCATGATCGCACCCTTCGCTCACCTTGAGATAGCGGATGTGCGCCACGTCGCCGGTGAACAGTCGCACGCCGGGATGCACCACCGGCTGGTCGTCGATCAGTCCGCGCGCCTGGAGCTCCGGCAGAAGCCGGTCCATCTCCGACGAGCCGAGGAAGAGGTCGACCTCGGGGAGCGCCTCGGAGAGCTCGTCCTTGTGCCGCTGCACCATGCACCCCACCGCCACCACCGCCTGGCACCGGCCGTCGTCCTTCATCCGCCCCGCCTCCACGATCGCGTCGAGCGATTCCTTCTTCGCCGCGTCGATGAAGCCGCACGTGTTGATCACGATGACCTCGGCGTTCGCGAGATCGTCGGTGTACTCGGCGCCGCGATCGGCGAGTTGCGCGAGGTAGCGCTCGCTGTCGACTGTGTTCTTGTCGCAGCCGAGGGTGATGAAGCCGATTTTCATGCGAGGGACGACTGGGGCGGGGCGAGACGACGGTTCCGACGAGAGCTCGCTCGACGCACCGGACGGGAACGTTCTGTGCCTTGCGGAAAGATAGCTTACACAACGACTTGGCTGTAGTCCGCGTCCTCTCGCCTTCCGTGCCCGCCTTCGATCGCCCTGCCCTTCCCGCGTTGCTGATGCTCGTGTCGTCGCTCGTCTCGTGCGCGGGCGACGAGTCGCGTCACGTCTATCGCTCGTCACCGCCGGCACGAGCCAGCGCGCCCCCCGCAGTGACGGCAGCGCCGGAGCTGCCCGTGGGGATGAGTGGTCCGAGCGCCCGCGTCACGGCCGTGCTGTTGGCGTCCACGGGGAATCCGGCGCCGTTGGATCAGGTCGGAGAAGATCTCGACGTCGTGACGCTCGTTTCGCGGGGCCGGGCGTCGTCGGCGCAGGGTCCGGCCAGCATCGAGTTGCACGTTGCCGGCTCGAGGGATACGACACTCGTCGAGCAGATCGGCACCCCGGTTCCGGTGATCGTCGCGCACGTGTTTCGATTGCCGGTGGGCCGTCGCGCCGGCCACTTGCCGGATGGACGATTCGAGCTGCAGGTACGGCTCGTCGGTCCGACGGGGCGACAGTTGGCGGCGTCCATTCCGGTGAATCTGGGAGTGCGGGCGAACCACGCCGGCGACGCTGGCGGTCCATGATCGCAATGCCGGCTCGAGCACGGTGCCTCTTGCGTGCGAGTACTTTGTATTATAAAGTACTTGCTATGAACACCTCATCCGACCCCCGCGCGCAGGCGCTCCGGACGGCGCCCATCCCGCAGCGGACCGCTCCCACCGTGCGCGCGGACGCGCCGCGTGCCACGGCGCTGCTCTGGCAGGCACTCATGCTTGGCGTCTCGGGCGACGCGTTGCTGCGCACGGGAATTCAGGGTCCTGCCCTCACCGCATGGGTCGCGATCCTGGCGCTCGCGATCCTGTCGCTCACCTGGCAGGCCGGGCGACGCGTGCCGGCTGAGGCAGGCGCCTGGATGGCGGCCGCGCTGCTCTTCTCAGCGCTCACGATCTGGCGCGATGCGGAGATCCTTCGCGGGCTCGATGCCGTCGCCGCGATCGGCGCGCTCGGACTCGCGGCGGTCGCGCTGCGTGACGAGCGGCTCGCGCTGTGGGCGCCGCGGCTGCGCGACACGCTGTGGGCGGGCGCCGCGATCGTGGGCTCCACGATGAGGGGGATCGTTCCGCTCGCGTTGCGCGAACTGTTCACGACGGAGCGTGGATCGGCGCGCTCCCACGCTCTGCGCAGCGCATTCCGTGCGTCGCTGATCGTGGCGAGTCTGCTGATCGTGTTCGGATCGCTTCTCAGAAGCGCCGACCCGATCTTCGCGAGCCTCGTCGCCCTGCCGGACCTCGACTTCGGAGTCGTCGCGTCGCATCTCGTCGTTGCGGGCGTCTTCGCGTGGATCGCCGGAGGCTGGGCCTACGGCGCACTCGTCGCCGATCCTGCCGCGCACCGCGCGCCCGATCGCCTGCCCTTCGCGCTCGGCATGCTCGACGTCACGACCGCGCTGGGAACGTTGACCGCGCTGTTCGCGACGTTCATGGTCGCGCAGCTCGGATGGCTGTTCGGCGGAGAGCGATTCCTGCGCGAGAGCACGGGGCTGACCGCGGCGGAGTACGCCCGCCAGGGGTTCTTCCAGATGGTCGCCGTCGTCGCGCTCGTCGTGCCGCTGCTGCTCGCGACGCGTGCCATGCTTCGTCCGGACGCCAGCGTGAAGCGCCGACATACCGTCCTTTCGCTGCCGATCGTGGGTCTGCTCGGCGCGATCATCGTCTCGGCGGCGCTTCGCATGCGGCTCTACGTGCACTACTACGGTCTGACGACGGACCGCGTGAGCACGCTGGTGTTCATGGGATGGCTCACGTTCGTGCTCGTGTTGTTCGCGGTGACGGTGCTGCGCGACCGAGGCCGGCCGTTCGTCGCCGGGAGCGTGATCTCGGGATTGCTCACGCTCGTCGGCCTGCATGTCGTCGTGCCGGACGTGGTGGTGGCGCGAGTCAACATCGAGCGCGCCACGCGCGCGCCCGCCTCGCGCGATCAGGCGCTCGACATTCGCAATCTCACCTGGTTGAGCGGTGAAGCCGCGGAGCTCGCCGTCGCCGCCACGCTCGCGCCGCGATCGACAGCGGCTGGGGACACGGTGCGCGCCGAGGTCGACGCCGAGCGGTGCGCGGCCGCGCTGACCCTGCTCTCGCGGTGGGGTCCGGCGTCGCGGACCGCGAACGAGCGCGCAGACGATGGTGCGTGGCGGACCTGGAACGCCGGCGAGTCGCACGCGCTACGCGTCGTGAGCGACAATGCGGCGGCATTGCGGCGCGTGCAGCACGAGACCTGTGGAGCGGCGGCAGGTGCGCCGCGGAGCGAGACTGGCAGCCAGCCGCAGCCGGCGTCGGCCACTGCGGACTAGCGGTAGTTGCCGAACTTGAGCTCGACGCCGAAGTCCTTGCCGCGCAGCAGCGCGATCACTTCCTGCAGATCGTCGCGTGAGGGGCCGCTGACGCGAACCTGCTCGCCCTGGATCGCCGCCTGCACCTTCTTCAGCTTCGCGTCCTTGATGGCGGCGGCCACCTTCTTCGCCGTCTCGCCGTCGAGCTCCATCTTGAGCTTCACCTCACGCCGCACCGTGTCGCCCGCCGCCTGCTTGATCTCGCCGATGTCGAGATTCTTCACCGACACGCCGCGCTTGATCAGCTTCGTCTGCACGACGTCGAACAGCGCGGTCATCTGGAAATCGCTGTCCGCGACCAACGCGATGAGTCCCTCCGCCCGCTTGAACTCGATCGTCGCCTTGGAGCCCTTGAAGTCGTAGCGCTGCGCGATCTCCTTCTGCGCCTGGTTGATGGCGTTGTCGACTTCCTGGAGATCGACTCCGGTGGTGACGTCGAAGGAGGCTGTGGGGGGCATACGGCGGTTCGTCGGTGAACGTGAACGGTGAACGGCGATCGGTGATCGGTGATCAGCCTGCCTCGGGAAGCTACTTGATGCGGCGTGCGCGGTCACGATGATGGCGCGGTGCGCCAGCGCGCATGGTGCTCACATGCAGATCCCCGAAAAGTTACGCGTCTTCGCCGAGGCTGAGGAGCTGGCACTCGGCGTTTATCGCCTCACGCAGACCCTTCCCGCTCACGAGCGATTCGGCCTGGCACAGCAGCTGAGGCGCGCCGCGGTCTCGATCGGGTCGAACATTGCAGAGGGCTGCGGACGCGGAGGCTCGCGGGAATTCGTTCGATTTCTCGAGATCGCGTTGGGCTCGACCGCGGAGCTCGAGTTTCAGCTTCGACTCGCGTATCGACTCGGCTATTTCGGGGAGACCGAGCATCACGACGCCAGTGAACGAGCCCGTGGAACTCAGCGAATGCTGATTCGGCTCATAATGAGAATACGGCCGACGCTCGGAGCATCCCGAGGCCGGCCGTAAACCGATCACCGATCACCGGTCACGGCGCGCCACGCGGGCGGCTATCCCAGGTACGACTCCAGCGCCCGCGCCCGCGACACATGCCTCAGCCGGCTCAATGCCTTCTCCTTGATCTGCCTCACCCGCTCCCGCGTGATCCCGAGCAGTGAGCCGATCTGCTCCAGGGTCATCGGCTCCTCGCCGTCCAGGCCGAAGTACAGGCGCAGGATCTTCGACTCGCGCTCCTTCAGGTGTGCGAGCGCTTCCTCGATGCTCTCCGTCAGCGCTTTCTCGAACGTCTGCTCGTCGGGCGTCGGGTTGAGATTGTCGGGGAGGTAGTCGAGCAGGCGGTTGTCTTCACCGGGCGTCAGCGGAGCGTCGAGCGAGAGGTGGGTCTGCGAGATCGACATCGTCTTCGCGACCTCTTCCTCGGTGATGTCCATCCCTTCGGCGATCTCGGCGTGCGTCGCCTCGCGGCCCAGCTCCTGGAGCAGCATGCTCGCGCGCTTGCCGATGCGATGCAGGGTGCCGGCGCGGTTGAGCGGCACGCGAACGATGCGGCTCTGCTCGGCGAGTGCCTGGAGGATCGCCTGACGGATCCACCACACGGCGTACGAGATGAACTTGATTCCCTTCGTCTCGTCGAACTTGTGCGCGGCGCGGATCAGTCCGAGGTTGCCCTCGTTGATCAGATCGGAGAGTGAGACGCCCTGATTCTGATACTTCTTCGCCACGCTGACGACGAAGCGCAGGTTCGATCGCACGAGCTTGTCGAGTGCCTCCTGGTCGCCGACGCGGATGCGCTGCGCCAGGGCCACCTCATCTTCCCGCGTGATGAGCGGATAGATGCTGATGTCGCGGAGATACTGATCGAGCGAGCCCTCTTCGAACGACGACTTCTTGCTGTTCGGAGTGGTGGCCATGCGGGCGGCTGTTCCAGGGCTACGGCTGCTCCGCGAACGACTTGGGTCGATGCGGAGGCGAAGGGTCGACCGTCAAGCGGTCGGAGAAGTTCCGATGTCAGTGCACACGCTCGCCGAGCCGCGCCCATCGGACGTGGGTCAACCAAGCGAAATCATCAACGGAGTCCGGCGCGAAGCTGAAGTAGACGACCTCCGGTCGCCCGCGCAGCAGCGAGTCGGGCACGAAGCCCCAGTACCGGCTGTCGAGCGAGTTGTCGCGGTTGTCGCCCAGGACGAAGTACTGCTCACCAGGGACGACCAACGGACCCCAGTTGTTTCGTGACGGATGGTACGACACGGCGGCCCCGGCAGTCTTCACGAGGAAGTTGCTCTGCCACCGGAACTCCTCCCAGACGGGGTCTGCCTCGGGATCCGAGTGCGTCACGTACGGCTCGGCCAGCGCCACGCCGTTTCGGATGAGCATGCCATCGCGCATGGCCAGCGTGTCGCCGGGCAGGCCGACCAGGCGTTTGACGAAGTTCTTGGTGCGGTCCTTCGGCCACTCGAACACGATCACGTCGCCGCGCGTCGGCTTCCGCAGACCCGGCAGGCGCCGGCTGGTGAGCGGAAGCTCCGCGCCGTAGACGACTTTGTTGACGAGTAGGAAGTCCCCGACGAGCAGGGTGCGCTCCATGCTGCCGCTCGGGATCTTGAACGCCTCCACGAGGAAAGTCTTGATCCCGAAGAACAGCACGACGGAGATCGTGAAGATCTTCGCCCAATCCCAGAGGAAGCCGAGACCGCTCCGCCCACGATTGACGTGCTGCAGCGCCTCGAGCTTCCGCTCGGGGGTGATCATTCTCTGCAACGGGGGCTGCATCGGCTCCGGCGATCCTGGCATGGCCACCTGCACAATTAACCCGTGTCCTCGGGGCGCAGCAAGCACGCCCACCCCACTCCCCGGTCAGTCCGGGGTGCCGAGATAGTTGTCGATCTGCGCCCGCTGCAGCGCCCCGGAGAAATCGCAGTAACCGACCTTCGTCTCCGAGTAGAACTCGTAGACTTCCCAGCCCCCCTCGCGATGCCCGTTCCCGGTCTGTTTTACCCCGCCGAACGGCAGATGGGCCTCCGCCCCGATCGTCGGCGCATTGATGTACGTGATGCCGTTGTCCAGCTCGTCGAAGGCGCGGAACGCGAGGTTCACGTCGCGCGTGTACAGCGACGACGACAGTCCATACCTCACCCCGTTGTTGACACGGAATGCCTGCTCGGCGTCACTGACTCGCACGACGCTCAACACCGGACCGAAGATCTCCTCCTGCTCGATCCGCATCCCCTGCTCGACTCGCGCGAAGATCGTCGGCTCGAAGAAGAAGCCGTGCTCGAGCCCCTTCCCTTCGGCGCGCCGCCCGCCGCACAGCAGATCCGCGCCGTCGGACTGACCGATGTCGATGTAGCGCTCGACCTTCGCGCGTGAGCTCTCGTGGATCAGTGGCCCCACGTCGGTGCCCTTCTTCCGTCCGTCGCCGAGCTTCATCGAGCGCGCGCGATCGACGAGGCGGCTGAGAAACTCGTCGTGGATGCCACTCTGGAGAATCAGCCGGCTCGTCGCCGTGCAGCGCTGGCCAGTGGTGCCGAACGCGCCCCACAGCACGCCCTCGAGCGCGAGATCCTGATCGGCGTCGTCCATGACGATCATCGCGTTCTTCCCGCCCATCTCGAGCGAGAGCCGCTTGTGCATCCGTCCGCAGATCTCGCCGACGACGCTTCCCGTGTCCGTCGAGCCGGTGAACGAGATCACGGGCACGCCCGGATGGCTCACGAGCGGCGCGCCGACCTCCTCGCCCAGACCGTGCACGAGCTGGATGACCTCTGGCGGCAGCCCGGCTTCGAGCATGATCTCGACGAGCGCGTGCCCGGCATGCGGGACGTCTTCGGCGGGTTTGAACACGCACGAGTTCCCGCACAGCAGAGCGGGAAACATCTTCCAGGTGGGAATCGCGAGGGGGAAGTTGAACGGCGTGATGATGCCGGCAACTCCGATCGGCCGACGGAAGCTCATCGCCCACTTGCTGGGCATCTCACTGGGCACCGTGCGGCCGGCGAGCTGACGCCCCATCGTCGCTGCGTAGTACGCCGTGTCGATCCCTTCCTGCACGTCGCCGCGCGTCTCCGTGAGCGGCTTCCCCATCTCGCGCGTCATCAGGTCCGCGAGCTCTTCCTTCCGCCTGACCATGATGTCGCCGATGCGTCGCAGCACGTCGCCGCGCGCGGGAGCGGGAGTCTTCCGCCAGAGCTCGAACCCGCGCTGCGCCGACGCGACCGCGCGGTCGACGTCGGCGGCGCCCGAGAGAGGAAAGCGTCCGATCAGGTCGCGCGTGTCGGCGGGGTTCCGATTCTCGAAATGCTCGCCCGTCGACGGCGCACACCACGCGCCGGCGATGAAGTTCTGGAAGGTCTTGGTCATCGCCGAAATCTATTCGCGGGCCGCACGCCAGTCAGGCGAGGACGCTCGGCTCAGTCCGAGTGCCGGGTCAGGGCTGTGGAGTGGCCGGCGCGGCGACGCGCTGCGAATCGGTGACCCCACACGTCCAGCCCGCGGGACGCGAGATGTCGGGCCGCGCATAGCCCGCACGCGGCGCCACCTCGATCACGGCGAGCACCAGCCCCCAGAGCACGAGCAGCAGCGACAGCACGTGCGCGCGCGCGGTGCGATGCCGCCACGTCCAGACACTGCTCCACAGTCCGCCGGCCACGACGGCGATCACCGCGACCATGTACCCCGCCAGTCCGGCGCCGCACCGCGTGGAGTACGGCCAGAAGAGTATGCCGATCCCCAGCGCCGTGGCGAGCGCGAGCCTCAGGAACGCGCCCCACGTGCGTGTCGCCGCGCGCTCGGCCGCCACCTCGGCACGGGCCGTCGGCGGCGCGTTCTTCGGCGCGGCGGGAATCAGCGCCGAGTCCGACATCGACTCGAGCTGCTTGTCGATCTTCTTGAGCTGCGCGTCCCAGTCGCTCATGTCTCGTCGTCCTCGTCCGACCCGGCCACTGGCGTGGGAACCGCTCCGCCTTCGCGGCTCAGGGCATAGCGCTCGATCTTCTTGTACAGGTTCGATCGCGGCATGTCCAGCGCGCGCGCCGTCTCGCTCACGTTCCAATCGTAGGCGCGCAGCTTGGCGACGAGATAGGCGCGCTCGGCGGCGTGCTTGAACTCCTCGAAGGTCGGCACGTCGAGCAGGCTGCCCAGCGTCCCCTCGCCGCCGTCGGCGCGCCGGCCCACGAGACGATCCACGTCGTCGGCGGTGATGCGTGGTCCATTGGAGAGGATGAGGAGCCGCTCGATGGTGTTCCGCAGCTCGCGGACATTGCCCGGCCAATCGAGCTGCGACAGCCGCACCACTGCCTCGTCGGACATTGCGCGCGACGCGAGCCCGCCAGGTCCGGTGAGCTGCCCGATGAAATGTCCGATGAGCAGCGGGATGTCTTCCCGCCGCTCGCGGAGCGGCGGCACGTGGATCGGCACGACGTTCAGCCGATAGTAGAGATCTTCGCGAAAGCGCCCCGCCGCGATCTCCGCCTCGACGTTCTTGTTCGTCGCCGAGAGCACCCGCACGTCCACCTGGATCGGCTTGGAGCCGCCGATGCGGGTGACCACGCCGTCTTGCAGGACGCGCAGGACCTTCGCCTGCGCGGACAGGCTCATGTCGCCGACCTCGTCGAGAAAGATCGTGCCGCCGTGCGCCTGCTCGAACTTCCCGGCGCGGTCGGCCACCGCGCCGGTGAACGATCCCTTCATGTGGCCGAACAGCTCGCTCTCGATCAGCTCCGAGGGGATCGCGGCGCAGTTGACCTCGACGAACGGCGCCTGCGCGCGCGGACTCTGCCCGTGCACGGCGCGCGCGACGAGCTCCTTGCCAGTGCCGTTCTCGCCGGTGATCAGCACGCGTGCGAGCGTCTTGCCGACGCGCTCGATCTTCTCGGTGACGGCGCGGATGGCGTACGACGTGCCGACGATCTCGAAGCGCGAGCGCACGGCATCGCGCAGCCGGTTGTTCTCCTCGTGCAGATCGAGGTGCGCGAGCGCGTTGCGCAGCGTGACGAGGATGCGGTCGGTGTCGAGCGGCTTCTCGAGGATGTCGTATGCGCCGTGCTGCGTCGCCTCGACCGCGGTCTGGATGGTCGCGTGGCCGCTGATCATCACGACGACCGCGGAGGGGTCCTGCTCACGCAGCGTGCGCAGCGCCTCGAGCCCGTCGATGCCCGCCATCTTCACGTCCATGAAGACGAGATTCGGCTTGAACTTCGCGTATTCGGCGAGTCCATCGCGCGCGTTGGAGGCGGTGCGCACGTCGTAGCCCTCGAACTCGAGCAGCTGGCCGAGCGCGGCGCGAATGCCCTGCTCGTCGTCGACGATGAGGATGCGGCGGTTCACGGGGTTGCCGGCGCGTTGGTCTTGTACAGCGTGACGTGGCCGTTCGCGATGCGCACGTCCGCGAGACTGCGCGGCGTCGTCACCGGCAGAGCGTCGGAGGCGATTCCCTCCGGGCGCTCACCGTGCGAGATCTGCTGCACGAGCCGCGGGATCGCTCCGGTCGGGACCTTGAAGTCCCGCAGCTTGATCTCGCGAATCTTGAACTCGCTCAACCCGGGCCGCACGACCCGGAAGCTGCCGCCGAGCTGGAGCCGCTCGCGATCGTTCAGCAGTCCGGCGAGTGGACCGAGCACTCCCGAGCCCGCGACCTCCTTCACCGGCACGACCGCTCGGACGTAGAGCACGTCACCGATCACCGCGGCCTCCGCGCTGTCGGCCGATGCCGGAATGGTGTGCGCCGCCGACTGGAAGACGTACGACGCGACCTCGCTCGCCGAGAGGTTGCTGAAGACGGGTCCCGACGGCTTCGCGAGATCATCGATCGCCCGCTTGCCGCGCGCACCCGCGGCGGGAGTGAGCGGCTGCCACGTCGACTCCGCCGATGTCGCCGGCGAGCCCGAGATCTTGCTGAGCCACCGGTCGCGCGTGAGCCAGCCGCCGATGGCGAGACACGCCAGCAGCACGAGACAGCCGAGTCGCGCGATACAACCCATCGTCAGCGTCCTCCGAGTGTCGCCGCGTGAATGCGGCGGTAGGGGGCGCCGGACGGCGCCAGGGTGCTCTCGAACAGCGTGATGCGCTCCACCTGCTCCATCGTCTGCACTCGCACCGACCGCGCCACCCGAGCCAGGGCCCGCGCACGCTCGACGGGAAGTGGCGTGCGCACGCGCGCGAGCGTGATGTGCGGACGAAAGGGACGGCCATCGAGCTCGAATCCCGCTTCCTCGCACGCGATCTCGAGATCGTGGTGCAGCAGCTCGAGCCGCGGTTCCTGCTCTACCCCGATCCATACGACGCGTGCCCGCCGAAAGTTCGGAAAGGCGCCGATCCCGCCGATCGACATCGACAGCGGACGATGCCGCACCGCCACTCGGTCCGCGGCCTCGATCAACCGAGCCTCGGCCTCGGCGGACACCTCGCCGAGAAACTTGAGGGTGAGGTGACGCTTCTCGCGAATGGTCCACGAGAGGTCCGGCGCTTCGGTACGGAGTGGAGCGGTCTCCTGGTCGAGCAGATCGAGCACGCGGTCACCGAGCTCAATCGCGAGGAAGAGTCTCATCCGCGTGGGAATCCGCGCGGCGGCGGTCGTTGGGCAGCTCGATGGCCGCGTGCGTGAATCCGTGCTCCCGCGCGAGCGCGAGCGCCGCGCGGCGCGTCTCGTCGTGGGCGAGCTTGGCGACGGTATCCTCATCGGGCATGAGCAGCACCAGCTTGCCCCGAGCCTCGATTGCGCAGATCAGGCCCAGGTCGGCCAACCCTCTCGCCAATGCGGTGGCATTGCGGCCAGTGCGATCCCCGCGCTCCGAATCGCTCATGCGGACGTCACTCCGTGCAGCACGTTGAGCGATCCCGACCGAAAGCCGCGGAGATCGATCGCCACGCGCTCGAATCCGGCGTTGGCGACGGCGTCACGAACCGCTGCCAGCCGGGCGGGCTGCAGCCAGCTCCCGAGCAGGGCGGGAGCGAGCTCGACGCGCGCGAGCTCGTCATGATATCTCACCCGAAGATCGCCTTCGACTCCCAGTGATCGCAGCGACGCCTCGGCGCGCTCGATCTGCGCGAGACGTTCGCGCGTGACGCCGGTGCCGTATGGAATGCGCGAGGAGAGGCAGGGCGACGACGGCTGCTGCCAGGTGGGGAGCCCGAGCCCGCGCGAGGCGAGGCGAATCGCCGCCTTGGAGAACCCCAGCTCGGCCAGCGGGCTGGCCACCCCATGCTCGAGCGCCGCGCGTGCCCCCGGACGGTGGTCGAGCAGATCATCGGCGTTGGTGCCGTCGGCGACGGTGGTGAAGCCGCGCGACCGGGCTTCCGGAACGAGCTTCGACCAGAGCTCCGACTTGCAGAAATAGCAGCGATTGCTCGGGTTGGCGGCGTAGGCCGGGTCGTTCAGCTCGTCGGTATCCAACTCGAGAACGGGGACATCGAACTGCTGCGCGACGCCGCGGGCCGTCGCCCACTGCTCGGCGGGATAGGAGGCGCTCCGGCCGATGATCGCCAGCACCGCCGACGCACCCAGCGTCCGGCGGGCGACGACGGCGAGATACGCCGAATCCACACCGCCGCTGAAGCCGATCGCGAGCCGATGGCGGGTGCTCAGCCATTCCGAGAGCGCCCGCTCCCTGGCGTCGAGATCGACGCGATCCGCTTCCGACGTCGTGATCTGCATGATGGGCGGAAAGTATCCACTAGCCCGAATCGCTGCAGCGGCGACGATCGATGTCCGCCCCTATCGACGAGGCGACCGAACTGTGCTATAGTAGGGCCGAGCTCGTCCTTGTGCTGATGCGGCTCGACGCTCTCCACCCCAAGAGCGCGCCACTCCCCTCCCCAGGCGTCCGTTCGGCACCTCATGGCGATCGCGGTCTGCACTTATTGCGGTGGGCTGGTCCTCATTCGGGCCACGATGTGTCCGCACTGCGGCCAGCGTGGCGAGGCCACTCCGTCGAGACGGAAGGTCAGCACCTTCGGCGCCAAGAAGGAGCTGCCGATCGTGGTGCGCCGCCTCATCGTCTGCGCCATCGTCGGGACCGGTGCGGTGTTCTGCCTCGCCCTCGCCAACTGGATTCGCCCGGTGTCGCGACATCCCATCGAAGAGGTGACGAGCGAGTGTGACTCGATCCGAGAGTCCGGCGAGGAGATCGTCGGAGAGCTGGACAAGTGCGAAGCGCGTCTCGCTCAACTGCGCGCTGCGGAGCGACGATAGCCGCTCGGCCGCGAAGGCCCGCGCCGCGCTTGACTGAGATTCGCGATCGGGGTAGGTTGCGGGAACCAATTGAAGACCGTGGTGATTTGCCGCCTATTGCCGCCACGTTAAAGAACGAGCTAAAACGCGAACGTGCCCGGCGGCCCTCTCGCTCGGGCACTTTTTGTATACAGGATCCTTTTCCAATCAGAACAGCCACGATCCACATCTGAAGCGCCCTTCGGCACCAGTGCACTCGATGTCCCGCCCATCCGCTCCCGTCGCCCGCAGCGCCCGCGCCATTCGCGCGGTCGGCTGCACGTGCGCCTGTATGCGGCCGGCACTCTCGATTTGCTGTTGTCTGGGGAAGCGCCAACACACAGCTCGCGGCCGGGATCGGAGTCACTGACGTAGCAGCAGACGTCTCCACCCAATCGGGAACACCCCGGCCGCTCTGCAGAGCGGCCGTTTTTCATAGAAGCACTCGAGATCCACCTCTCTCCGTTGCAGATCGGACTCAAGCGATGAGTGTTGCACAGACGGACCAGCTTCCGGACGCACAGCTCGACAGCGTGCCGGACCGACCGACCTCGACGACGGTACACGCCTCCTGGCGTGGCGACCGGCGATATGAGATCGGTCGGCCGGGCGGGCCGAGCGTCACGATCGACGCGGCTGGACGGGCGGGGCTCGGACCAGTCGACACGATGCTCGGCGCCCTGGCCGCCTGCTCGGCGATCGACATCGTCGAGTATCTCGCCAAGCGGCGGACTCCGGCGACCCGCCTCGACGTGCGCGTGGACGCCGAGCGCAACGCGACCGTACCACGTCGCGTGCTGCGTGCGCGGCTCGAGATCGCGATCGATGGCGAGGGGATCGAGACGCATCACGCCGAGCGCGCCATCGCGCTGTCGTTCCAGACGTACTGCTCGGTATCCGCGTCGCTCGCACCCGACGTGGTGCTCGAGTCGCAGCTCGTGCTGAACGGCGAGCCGAGCGAGATCGTCGCGCAGCGCGGCGGAACGGTGTCGGCATGAGCGCCGCGCCAGGATCCGCGCCCGCCACGAGCCGCCACGTCCGCCTCGACGAGGAAGGGCTGCCGTTCGATGACGGCACGACGCCCAACGCGTTCCAGGGGATCGCCGATCCTGACGAGGTCGAGGCGCGCATGGGAATCGTGATCGTCGGCCACGTCGATCACGGGAAGAGCACGATCATCGGCCGGCTTCTCGCCGACACGGGCACGCTCCCCGAGGGGCGGCTGGAGCAGATCAAGGATCTGTGTGCGCGCACGGCGAAGCCGTTCGAATACGCGTTCCTGCTCGACGCGCTCAAGGACGAGCGCGCGCAAGGGATCACGATCGATGCCGCGCGGGTGTTCTTCCGCACGCCGAAGCGCCGCTACCTGATCCTCGACGCCCCGGGTCACGTCGAGTTTCTCAAGAACATGGTCACCGGCGCGGCGCGCGCCGAGGCCGCGCTGCTCGTGCTCGACGCGGGTGAAGGCATTCAGGAGAACACGCGACGCCACGCCTACCTGCTCTCCCTGCTCGGCGTGCGACAGATCGCCGTCGTGGTGAACAAGATGGATCTCGTGGGCGGACGTCAGGACGCGTTCGACGCGTTCGCCAACGATCTCACGGCGTTCCTCGCGACGATCGGGCTCGAGCCCGCGGCGATCATTCCGGTGATCGGACGGGACGGCGACAACCTGGCGATGCGGTCCACGACCATGTCGTGGTACACGGGGCCGACGGTGCTCGAGACGCTCGACGGATTCCAGAGCGCGGGCGAGGCGGTCGACGGTCCGTTCCGCATGGCGGTGCAGTCGGTGTACAAGTTCACCAACGACGGCGACGATCGCCGCATCGTGGCGGGCACCGTGGACAGCGGTCGCATTCGCGTGGGCGACGAAGTGGTGTTTCACCCGTCGGGCAAGCGCACGCGCGTGAAGTCGCTGGAGGCGTTCAACCGAGTCGCGCCGACCGTCGTGGGCGCGGGAGAGTCGGCGGGGTTCACGCTCGCGCAGCAGATCTACGTCACGCGCGGTGAGCTGGCGACGCTGGCGCACGAGCCGCAGCCGATCGCGGCGACGCGCATCCGCGCGAGCGTGTTCTGGCTCGGCGTGCGCCCGCTCGAGGTGGGTCGGCCGTACACGCTCAAGCTGGGGACGGCGCGCGTGTCGGCGCAGTTGGAGAGCATCGAGCGCGTGCTCGACGCCTCGACGCTCGAGTCGGTGACGGGACGGACCTCGGTGCTTCGCAACGAAGTCGCCGACTGCGTGCTCAAGCTGCGGCATCCGATCGCGTTCGATCGCGCGTCCGATCTCGCGGCGACGAGCCGGTTCGTGCTCGTGGACAACTTCAACATCAGCGGCGGCGGCGTGGTGCGCGAGGCGCTCACCGCCGGCGAGGTGCATGCGAGCCGCGCGCGTGCCGGCACGTCCGTGGCTCTGCGTCCGGGCGTGCTCTGGCTCACGGGCGAGCGCGGATCGGGGAAGACGACGCTGGCTCGCTGGCTCGCAGGCGCGGCGGAGCGCGCGGGCACGCGCGTCGAGCTGCTCGACGACGACTCGGTGGGCGAGCTGTTCCCCGCAGGCGGCTCTCGTGCGGAGCAGGATCTCCGCGTCCGCCGGCTGGCCTGGCTCGCGTCGCGGCTCGAGGCGCACGGCGCCGTGGTGATCGTCGCGGTCGGCTCACCGGACGAAGACACGCGCCGCTACGCGCGCGGGCTTTCGAAGGATTTCGTCGAGATCCATGTGAGCGCCGAGCCCGACGTGCTGCGGCAGCGGCGCGCCGCGCGGGCCGAGCCCGAACACTATGAATCGCCCGTGCAGCCGGAGCTCCGGCTCGACACCGGCCGACTGACTGTGGATGACGCCGGCGCGGAAGTCCTCGCCTGGCTCGAAGAATGGAGCAGCAACTCATGACGGCCATTGGAAACGTCGGATCATCGGTCAAGGCATCCGCGAGTCGCATCGATCATCTCGATCAGCTCGAGCATCGCAGCGTCCACCTGCTCCGCGAGGCGTACGCGAGCTTTCCGCAGCTCGCGATGCTCTGGTCGATCGGCAAGGACAGCACCGTGCTGTTGTGGCTCGCGCGCAAGGCGTTCTTCGGCCACGTGCCGATGCCGCTCGTCCACATCGACACGAGCTACAAGATCCCGGAGATGATCGAGTATCGCGACCGGCTTGCCGCCGAGTGGCGCTTGACGGTGATCTACGGGCAGAACGAGGAGGCGCTGGCGGCGAAGCAGACCTTCCCCGACGGCAACGTCGATCGCCTCACCTGCTGCGGCAACCTGAAGACCGAGGCGCTGCGCCGCACGCTGTCGGGTGAAGGCAAGCGGTATCGGTTCGACCACACGCTCGGGACGTACGTCGTGGACACGAACAAGGAGCCGTACACCGGCGTGATCGTCGGTGCCCGCGCCGATGAGGAAGGGAGCCGCTCCAAGGAGCGCTACTTCTCGCCGCGCTCCGGCGAGAACAACTGGAACATCGCCGATCAGCCGCCGGAGTTCTGGAACCAGTACGCCACCGAGTTCGCGCCTGGCACCCACGTGCGCATCCATCCACTGCTCGATTGGACGGAGCTCGACATCTGGGAGTACATCGAGCGCGAGCGCATCCCGACCGTGGGGCTGTACTACGATCGTGGCGAGGGTCAGCGCTTTCGTTCGCTCGGCTGCTGGCCGTGCACCAAGGCGGTGCAGTCCACGTCGAAGAACGTGGCGGAGATCATCGTCGAGCTGAAGAGCGGCAAGTTCGCGCACATCGCGGAGCGGTCGGGACGCGCGCAGGACAAGGACGACGGCGGCGGGCTCGAGACGCTCCGCCGCGACGGATACATGTAAGCGCACGCGCGAGAGACAGTCGTTCGACGCGCATCATTCATCATCGGATCCCACATGCCACAGTCATCGCACGCCTCGACTCTGACGGACACGCAGCCCGCGCTGTCCGACGGCGGTGCGCGTCGTGGCTTCACGCTCTGGCTCACCGGGCTCTCGGGTGCGGGAAAGTCCACCGTGGCGGCGGCGGTGGCGGAGCGGCTGCGGGCGGAACGCCCGTCGGTGGAGGTGCTCGACGGCGACGAGGTGCGCGAGCATCTGTCGAAAGGGCTCACCTTCTCCCGCGAGGACCGTGACGTGAACGTGCGGCGCATCGCGTACGTCGCCAAGCTGCTCACGCGCAACGGCGTCGCCGTGATCACTGCGGCCATCTCGCCCTATCGCTCCACGCGTGACGAGGCGCGCCGCGAGATCGGCGACGGCTTCGTCGAGGTGTACGTGAACGCGTCGCTCGACGAGTGCATCCGCCGCGACGTGAAAGGGCTGTACGACAAGGCGCTCGCGGGCAAGATCGCATCGTTCACCGGCGTCTCGGATCCGTACGAGCCGCCGCTCACGCCGGAGCTCGAGCTGCACACCGAGCACGAGACGCTCGAGGAGAGCGTGGAGCGCGTGCTCGACGCACTGCGCGGCCGCGGCCTCCTTCCCTCCTCGGTGGACGGGTGACGACGATGATCTCCGGCGCCTCGCAGAGCCTCTCGCCAACCGGCGGCACCGCCGAGCTCCTGACGCCGCAGCGGCTTCGGGAGGAGGCATCGCGCCTGAAGGAGCGCACGCCGGAGGAGATCCTCGCGTGGACGCTGAGCACGTTCCCGAAGCGCACCGCCGTGACGGTGAGCTTCGGCGGACCGGGCGTCGCGCTCGCGTACATGGCGAGCCTGATCGAGCCGTCGACGCCGATCGTGTTCCTCGACACGGGCTTCCTCTTCCCCGAGACATACGCGCTGCGTGACGAGCTGGTGAAGCGCTACTCGCTCAACCTCGTGGAGTACAAGCCACTGAGCGATCCGGGACCACTCTACGAGACCGACACCGATGGCTGCTGCGCCATCCGGAAGGTCGAGCCGATGCAGCGTGCGCTCGGCGACTTCGACGCGTGGGTGAGCGGCGTGCGACGCGACCAGGGGACGACGCGCGCGAACACCGAGGTCGTGGAGCATCATCTCGCGAACGGCCGTCCGCTCGCGAAGGTGTATCCGCTCGCCTATTGGAATCGCGGGCAGATCTGGGGCTACCTGCTCGACAAGGGAATTCCGTACAACCCGCTGCTCGATCAGGGCTACGCGAGTCTGGGCTGCTGGCCCTGCACTCGGGCCACACGCGCTGGCGAGGACGAACGCGCGGGACGATGGGCCGGCACCGGCAAGACCGAGTGCGGACTACACACCTTCACCGCGCCGAGCGTGCCGGAGAAAGCGGAATGAGCGCGATGCTGGTGAACCTCATCGTCGCCGGACTGATCGTCGGCTTCATGATCGGGCTGACGGGCGTGGGAAGCGGCGCGCTGATGGCGCCGGTGCTCCTGCTGCTCGGCATTCCGCCGGCCACGGTGGTCGGCAGCGACCTGCTGTTCGGGCTGCTCACGAAGATCGTGGGCGTCGGCTCTCACGTGCAGCGCAAGACGATCGCCTGGCGCTGGGTGTGGCTCATGGCGATCGGGAGCATGCCGGGCGTGTTGATCGGCACGAAGCTGCTCGCGTACTTCTCCGGAGCGCCGAAGACGATCCGTGTGTGGATCGGCGTCGTGCTCGTGCTCACGCCGCTCATCGCGGTGCTGATGGAGATCGCGCGGCGCCGCGATGCACAGTGGGTGGAGCGGCTGCGCCAGCCGAGCGGCAAGACGATCGCGCTGATCGGCCTGCTGATCGGTGTCACGGTCGGCGCGACGTCGGTGGGCAGCGGAAGCCTCGTCGACATGGCGCTCGTGCTGTTCTCGCCGCTCTCCGGCGCGTTGCTCATCGGCACCGGCATCGCGCACGCGGTGCTGATCACCGGCACCGGCGCCGCCGCGCACTGGAGCCTCGGCAACGTCGACGTCGGCCTCGTCGGCCGACTTCTCATCGGATCGATCCCCGGCGTTCTGCTGGGCGGCTGGGTCGCCCGCCGCTCGCATCCGCACTTCGTGCGTTGGGGCGCGACGACTCTCGTTCTACTCAGTGGCCTTACCCTCCTTTCCCGAGCCTGACACATGACCGGACCAACCGCGACCCCCGCCGATACGACCGCCGAGCTGACGCCGGTGAAGGAGACGCCCGCGCAGCGCGTCGAGCGCATCAAGCGCGAGAAGGCGCCCTGGTCGATCATGGACGACATCCGCCGCTACTCGCGCGAAGGCTTCTCGTCGATCTCGAACGAGGACCTCACGGTGCGCTTCCGGGCCTGGGGCCTCTACACCCAGGGCGATGGCAAGGGCACGCGCGGCGAGGAGATGCCATTCTTCATGATGCGCGTGCGCACGCCCAACGGCTTGCTCACCTCGGCCATGGTCCGCCGGATCTCCGACATCTCGGACGAGTACGCGCGCTCGAGCATCGACATCACGAACCGGCAGAACTTCCAGCTCCACTGGCTGCGCATCGAGGACATTCCCACCATCTGGGATTCGCTCGCCGAAGTCGGCTGGACGAGCATGGGCGCGTGCGGCGACAACCCGCGCACCGTCACCGGCTGCGCGCTCGCGGGCGTGGAGCACGACGAGCTGATCGACGCCGGCCCGATCGCCGTGAAGGTGGACAGCCATCTCAACGGCAATCCGGAGTACGGCAATCTGCCGCGCAAGTTCAAGATCACGATCACCGGCTGCCAGAACTGGTGCTCGTATCCCGAGATCAACGACATCGGCGCGACGGCGGTGAAGAATGCCGAGGGCAAAGTCGGGTTCCACGTGCGCGTCGGCGGTGGTCTGTCGACCAAGCCGCATCTCGCCGTCCTGCTTCCCGCGTTCGTGCACGAGGAGCAGCTGCCGCAGGTGATCGAGACGATCACGGCGATCTTCCGGGACTCGGACGAGCTGCGCGTCAACCGCGCGAAGGCGCGCATGAAGTTCCTGTTCGTCAATCACGGCTGGACGGCCGAGTCGTTCCTCGCCGAGATCGAGCGCCGCATCGGGTACAAGCTCGATGCACCGGGCATCGACAACCCGCCCGAGGGACACTTCCGCGATCACATTGGAGTGCACCCGCAGAAGCAGGACGGGCTGTCGTATGCTGGCTTCTCCGTGGTGTCGGGACGCATCTCGCCCGATCAGCTCCGCGGCCTCGCCACCCTGGCCGATGAGTTCGGCGACGGCTCGCTGCGACTCAGCGCCACCCAGAACATCCTGATCACGAACATCCGCACCGAGCGCACCGCCGAGCTGGTGGAGCGCAGCCGCGCGCTCGGTGTGGCGCTCGACGGGTCGCCGTTCCAGCGAGGCACCGCGTCGTGCACGGGCAGCGAGTACTGCAAGCTCGCGCTCACCGAGACCAAGCTGTTCAGCATCCGCCTCGCGCAGGAGCTCGAGGACCGTCTGCCTGGTTTCACCGACACCGTGAAGCTGCACGTGGCGGGCTGCCCGAACTCGTGCGGCCAGCATCCCATCGCCGATGTCGGGCTCCAGGGTGTGCTGATCAATCAGGGCGGCGTGCAGGTGGAAGGCTTCGACTTCTTCGTCGGCGGTGGGCTCGGCAAGAACAGCGCGCTTGGTCATCGCGTCGGCTTCCGCACCGCGGCGGACGACGTTCCGAATGCGCTGGAGCGGTTGTTCGAAGCATTCACATCCGGGAAGTCCCACGGCGAGAGCATCCGGGCGTGGACCGGCCGCCTCGGCGACGCGGGCGTGAAGGCGATCCTTGGCGGCTCGGCGATAGCGGGACCGGTCGGATGATCCAACGGCGCCGAGCGCGCTCCGCAACGCGGAGGCAGAGATGAGCACCTTCGAATCACCGAACGGCGCATCGTTCGATGCGAACGTGATCGATGCGCCGGTCGTCGCGGGCAATCGCGTCGACGCCGTGATCGGCAAGACGCCGATGGTGCGGCTCGAGCGAATCGTCACGCCGGACATGGCCGAGGTGTGGATCAAGCTCGAGGGACACAATCCGGGCGGCTCCATCAAGGACCGGACGGCGCTCGGGATGATCCTCGACGCGGAGGCGCGCGGCGTGCTCAAGCCGGGCGACACGATCGTCGAGCCGACATCGGGGAACACCGGCATCGGGCTCGCGCAGGTGGCCGCGGCGCGCGGCTATCGGCTCATCCTCTGCCTGCCCGACTCCGCGAGCGACGAGCGCAAGCGCACGCTGGAGGCATACGGGGCGGAGCTGGTGCTCACCGACCCCGAGCGGCGAATGCTCGCCGCGATCGAAGCGGCGGAGCAGATCCGCGACGAGACGGGCGCGTGGCTCCCGAATCAGTTCTCGAATCCCGCGAACCCGAAGGTGCACTACGAGACGACCGCGCCGGAGCTCTGGTCGCAGATGGGTGGACGGATCGACGCGTTCGTATACGGCTCTGGCACGGGGGGCACGATCACCGGCGTCGGTCGATTCCTGAAGGAGCGCCGGCCAGAGGCGCTCGTGGTTGCCGTGGAGCCGGCGCGCTCGCCCGTGCTGTCGGGTGGTCAGCGCGGGCAGCACCAGTTCCAGGGGATGGGGCCTGGCTTCATCCCCGACAACTTCGATCGCAGCGTGGTGGATCGCGTGATCGCCGTGTGGGAGGAGGACGCGTTTCCGGTCGCGCGGCGGCTGGCGCGCGAGGAAGGATTGTTCGTCGGGATGTCGAGCGGCGCGATCGCGTTCGCCGCGCTGCAGGTGGCGACGACGCTCGGCCCAGGAAAGCGAGTGGCGATGATCGCGCCGGACACTGGCGCGCGGTATCTGACCACGGTGCTGTTCTCGAACGACGACACTCCTGATCCCGCTCAGGCCGTGCTCTGATCGGTTCGGGCCAGATCGGCGTAGGCAGCGAGGCGAGCTCTGAGAGCTCGCCTCGCTGCGTTTCAGGAGCCAGCGCGGCCGCAGCGTAATGCGCGACCACCGTCAGCAAGTGTATAAGTGCACTAGTTCGCCTGCAGATTCTGCACTTTTATCTTGAAAATGGGCTATTTTCGGCCGTTTGACTGCAAATTTTGCACGTTGTGCTTGACACGCTGATTTTGTTGCCCTAGTTTGCCGGCGTGACGAATCTGCTTGCTGTGTCCGCCCAAGTTCGCCCGCGCTTCGTGCTGCACGGCCATCCGCCGGTCAGCCGCCCACGCGGCTCGAGCGCCAAGCGCCACCCGAACCGGGGAGGCGGGAACAACGCCGCGAGGAATCGGCGGAATCCGCAGGCGGGGCCGAGCTAGCCGGAACGCAGTCGTACGATCCCGCGCCAGCTCAGACCCGCCCCCGTGCTACGGCCTCAGACCACGGGGGCTTCGCACGTGCCCGAGCGCAGGACCCGGCCGCGCAGACCGTCGGCAGCCAATCACGAACACGCGTCATCGACCATCACCGCAGGAGCGGCCATGCCCACGCGAGATCAGAGACGAGTCGCTCAGCCGGCAACCACGACGCAGAGGCGGACGACGCACCGGCGTGTGGGCGCGGAGACGCGATGAAGCTGATCACCTGCGTCATCCGCCCGGACCGACTTCCCGCCGTGAAGGAGGCGCTGTTCCGCGGGGGTGTGACCGGCATGACGCTCGGCCGCGCGAGCGGACATGGAGGGGAGCACGATCGTGCCGCGCACACCCACGGCATGGTGGTGATCCAGTTCGGCGACAAGGTGAAGATCGAGATGGTGTGCTCCGAGCCGTACGTGAACGTCACGGTCGACGCAATCGTGCGAGGCGCGCGAACGGGCGCGGAGGGCGACGGAAAGATCTTCGTTCAGACCATCGACCGGGTGATCCGCATTCGAACGGGAGAGGAGAACAACGCGGCGTTGACGCCGGTCACGGCGGACGAAGTCCGCCGCAGGGCGCTCGATCCCGTGCACGTGCAGTCGTAGGACCGCAGCACCTGTGCTTCAGCCACTACCCACATGAAAGGAGGCTCCTTGGAACGGCACCGATCCGCAGCTCTCACTCTGATGCTCGCTCTCGCGACGGCCGGTTCCGTTGCGCCGGCGCAGTCATCGGCGACCCTCGCGATGGCGCCAGTCGGCGTCAGTGCGACCGCCGCACGGACGGCTAACGACTCGACGCCGAAGACCGTGGCTCCTGCCCCGGCGCCGGCCGCGGATTCCGCGCCGAACTTCTTCCGCGACATCACGGCCAACGCGTTCCTCTCCTTCGGCTACACGTACAACCTCAACCAGCCGCAGGATCAGCTCAACGTCCTCCGCTACTTCGACGACAAGGCGAACAACTTCAACCTCGACGTCGCGGAGCTCGTGCTGCAGAAGGCCGTCGCCAAGGCTGGCGATGCGGGCTTTCGCGTCGACCTCGAAGCCGGTTCGTCGATCCCCGGCAAGGAGCAGTCGAACGGTCTGAACATCGGCAACGGCGCCGACCTGCAGCAGGCGTTCGTCAGCTACATCGCGCCGGTCGGGAATGGCCTCCGCTTCGACCTGGGCAAGTTCGTCACGCACATGGGCTACGAGCTCGTCGAGGGCTACGACGGCTACAACGACAACTACAGCCGCTCGCTGCTCTTCAACTACGCCATCCCGATCACCCACACCGGCGTGAAGGTCGGCTACACGATCAACAGCCAGGTCGCCGTGATGGGCATGGTCGTCAACGGGTGGGACCAGGCCGTGGATCTCAACGCGAGCAAGTCGATCGGCGCGCAGCTCGCGCTCACGCCGGCGCCGCCCGTCGCGATCTACTTCAACTACATCGGCGGACCGGAAGGCGAGAACGACAACCACACGATCCGTCACGTGGGTGATTTCATCGCCACCTACAAAGTCTCGGATGTGTTCATGCTCGGGCTGAACGCCGACTACGGCACCGAGAGTGGGTCGAGCGCCGTGAAGGCGGGCGACGACGCGAAGTGGTCGGGCGTCGCCGGCTACGCGCGCATCGGACCGACGACCGGCCTGTCGCTGGGACTGCGCGCCGAGACGTTCAAGGACGAGGGCGGCACGCGCATGATCTCCGGGACGAAGGTCACGGCGAGCGAGTTCACCCTCACGCCGACCTACAAGTTCTCAAACAATTTCGTCGTGCGAGCCGAGGGCCGGTTCGACCACGCGGACTCGGAGATCTTCACCGACGACAAGGGCGGGACCAAGAAGAATCAGGCGACGGTCGGGCTCAACGCGATCTTCGTGTTCTGAACGAGATGATCATCGACGAGTCCGTGTCGCACATCGGGCTTCCCGGACTCGCCGCGCGCACCAGACCCTCCACCAGGCGGCACTGATGAAATTGATCACCTGCATCATACGTCCAGACCGGCTTCCCGCAGTCAAGGAAGCACTGTTCAGCGCTGGGGTCACCGGCATCACCATCACGCGCGCGAGCGGCCACGGCGGCGAGCGCGACATCGTGTCGGTCCGTAGAGGATCGAAGCTTCTCCTGCAGTTTCACGACAAGATCAAGATCGAGATGGCGTGCTCCGAGCCATTCGTCGAGGCAACCATCAGCGCGATCGTCGCGGCCGCCCGCACGGGCAAGGTCGGCGACGGGAAGATCTTCGTGCAGCCACTCGATCGGGTCGTGCGCATCCGGACGGGCGAGCGCGACAACGCCGCCCTCACTCCCGTCACCGTCGACGAGGTACAGAAGCAGTCGCAGCACCTCGCCGAAGTGCGCTAGACCTCGCCCGCTCTCGTCGTCCAATTCCCACACGCAAAGGAGAAGCGTCATGAGTGCGTTGCCATCCATCATTCAACGACTTCGAACGAACTGGCAGGACCCACAGATTCGGCGGCACGTCGGATATCTCTTTCTCGGCAAGGCGATCGGTCTCGCGATCGTGTTGACGCTGATGACGCGCTGGTTCCTCCCCGCCATGCTCGGTGCGCAGGCGGCCGCGCCCGCCGCTGCCGCTCCGGCCGCCGCGCAGGGTGCGGCTGCGGTGGCGCCGCTCGACCCGACCCAGACCATCAACGCCATCAACACGGTGTGGGTGCTGGTCGCCGCGTTCCTCGTGTTCGGCATGCAGGTGGGCTTCGTGATGCTCGAGGCAGGATTCGCCCGCTCGCGCGAATCGGTGAACATCCTCGTCGAGGGCATCGTCGACACGTGTATCTGCGGCATCACCTTCTGGCTCTGGGGCTTCGCCTTCATGTTCGAGCCCGGCAACGGGTTCATCGGAATGACGGGCTTCGGACTGCAGGGCCTCGCCCCGACGTACGGCTCCACCGGCGTCGCGCTCCTCGCCTTCTGGGTCTTCCAGTTCGCGTTCGCCGACACCTGCTCGACGATCACGTCGGGCGCCATGATCGGCCGCTGCGGCTTCGTCGGCGATCTGCTCTACAGCGTCGGTGTGACGGGATTTCTCTACCCGATCATCGGTCACTGGGCGTGGGGCCCGGACGGCTGGCTCGCGACGATGGGACCGGTCGCCTTCCACGACTTCGCCGGCTCGACGGTGGTGCACACCATCGGCGGAACGATCTCGCTCGCCGGCGCGATCGCGCTCGGACCTCGGCTCGGCCGCATCTTCAAGCGTGATGGCGGCGGCCCGATGCCGGCCCACGATCTCATTATCGGCGCCGCGGGCGGACTCCTGCTGTGGTTCGGGTGGTACGGCTTCAACCCGGGCAGCACGCTGTCCGCGTTGGACACCGCGGGGATCGGACGCGTGTCGTTCAACACCACGCTCGCCGCGTGCTCGGCTGGCCTGACCTCGCTGTTCTACGGCTACATGAAGACGAAGAAGTGGGATCTGGCGATCACGACGAACGGCTTCCTCGCCGGCCTCGTGGCGATCACCGCGCCGTGCTACTGGGTAGATCCCGTGGGTGCCTTCTTCATCGGCATCGTCGGCGGCGTGGTCGTGGTGTGGGGCATCGACCTGCTCGAGCACCTGCGCATCGACGATCCGATCGGCGCGGTGCCGGTGCACATGTTCTGCGGCATCTGGGGCACCCTGTCGCTCGGCTTCTTCGCCGCTGGCAAGTATGGCGTGCCGACTCCGACGGGCCAGGACGTCAGTGCGCCGGTCGCGGGGCTGTTCTACGGCGGCGGCATCGGCGTGTTGAAGGCGCAGCTGATCGGCAGCGCGGCGGTCACGGTGGCCACCTTCGCCGCGGCGATGGTGCTGATGTACGCCATCAAGGCCACGGGCACGCTACGCGTATCGGCTGAGGGCGAGCTCGAAGGACTGGACCTGCACGAGCACGGCTCGTCGGCCTACCCCGAGTACATGATCAGCGGATCCGAGAGCGTGATGATCGGCGTCTCGGCCAAGGAGGAAGCAGCGTAAGAGACGGCAGTCTGCTGGGGGCAGTAGGCTGCTGGTGGACAGCGGAGGGCGTGCCGAAAGGCACGCCCTTCGTTGTTCGTGACTGTCATCGGGCTCGGTGCACCGACCTCTAGTAGGTGCGCGCATCCTGCGCGGCGACGAGCAGCGCGACAGCCATCTCGTTCAGCGGCGTGGGAATGCCGTGCTTCTTCCCGAAGCGCACGATCGCGCCGTTGCGCGCGTCGATCTCCATCGGGCGGCCCGCCATCCGGTCGGCGATGAGGGAGTTGAGCGAATCGGCGGGCGCCCTGCGCGCGCCCTCCACCACTGCTTCCACGATGCTGTCCTCGAGGCGCGCACCCTCGGCGCGGCCGACGGCGAGACACTCCCGCACGATGCCCCGTGTGAGCTCGGCGATCGGTTCGACCTGAATCACTCCCGTGGGCTTCAGCAGGATGGCCGAGATCGCGCCGGGCGCATTGATGCAGAGCTTCGCCCACGCTCGCGTCCTGAAGTCGTCCGTCGTCACGTCGAAGTTCGTCTTCGACCACAGCGGAACGAAGGCGCGCCCGTTCACGGTGTCGGGCACGACGATCCACGATGCGCCGCGCTGGCGCATTCGCCCGGGCGCGGTACGCTCGGCCGGACAGTCGATCACGGCGGGCACCAGCGAGTCGGTGGGCACGTACGGCGAGAAACGCTCGACATGCTCGACGCCGTTCTGCAGCACGACGACGCGCGAGTCCGCTCGGCGAAGCGCGGGAAGCCAGCTCGCGGCGGACGCCGCATCGTAGGCTTTCGTGGTGATGAGCACCCAGTCCACCGGCGTGGCATCCGATGGATCGGTGATCACTCGTGGAGCCGACGTGATCGTGCCGGTCGGCGTCTCGACCTCGAGGTGATCGAAGGCGCTGCGCGCGCACACGGTGACCGCGTTGTCCGGATCCTGCCCCAACCAGGCGGCGAGAATTCCGCCGATCGCGCCCGGCCCAATGATGGCGATGGTCGTCATGCCCGAACGTAGCCGACCCATAGTGGCCGGACAATGCAGCGCGATCGACGAGCGCGATCGCGCGTCACGTCACGCGTCACGGTCTGACATCGCATCGCGGGAGCCGGCGTATCGGAGAATCACGAATCCGATCACGCCAGCCGTCACCGACGCGGCAAGGATTCCGAGCTTCGCGACGTTCAGCACCTCCGGGCTGCGGAACGCGAGCGCGGCGACGAACAGCGACATCGTGAATCCGATTCCGCCGAGCCAGCCCGCGCCGTGGAGATGGCGCCAGCTCACACCGGGGGGAAGGTCGGCCGCGCGCAGGCGAACCGCGAGATAGCTGGCCAGGCCGATCCCGATCGGTTTGCCGAGGACGAGACCGAGCACGATTCCCCACGCGATCGGACTGAGCGCGGCCGCGCTGACTCCTTTTCCGAGCGGCACGCCGGCATTGGCGAGCGCGAAGATGGGCATGATCACGAACGCGACGACACCCTGCAGCGCGTGCTCCATCCGCTGCAGCGGGGGCTGCACGACCACCGCCGCGTCCTCGCTGACGTGCTGTCGCGCCGGCACCATGAGCGCGAGCACGACGCCCGCGATCGTCGCGTGGATGCCCGATGCCAGCACGAACCGCCAGAGCACGACGCCGAGGATGGCGTAGGTGATCGGCCGACGGGCGCCAGCAGCGTTGAGCGCGACGAGCACGGCAACCACCGCCCCCGCACCGCCGAGCGCCGGCCAGTAGAGGGCGCTCGTGTAGAAGAACGCGATCACGAGGACGGCGCCGAGATCATCAGCGATCGCCAACGCCGCGAGAAAGACCCGCAGGCCACTCGGCACTCGACTCCCGAGCAGAGCGAGGATGCCGAGCGCGAACGCGATGTCCGTCGCCATCGGGATTCCCCACCCAGCGCGTCCCGCGCCGCCGAAGTTGAGGAGCGTGTACAACGCGGCGGGTACGAGCATTCCACCGGCCGCGGCAACAACCGGCAAGGTGGCGGAGCGGCGAGTGGAGAGATCGCCCTCCAGCACCTCGCGTTTGATCTCCAGCCCCACGAGAAAGAAGAACACCGCCATCAGCCCGTCGTTCACCCAGTGGTGAAGCGACATCGTCAGACCATATCCAGGCATCCCGATCGTGAGCGGGATCTCCCAGAGATGGTGGTAGCTCGCGGCCCATCCGGAGTTGGCCCAGACGAGCGCGATCGCCGTGGCGGCGAGCAGCACGATTCCACTCGCCGCTTCGGTGGCGATGAACCGCTGGAACGGGCGCAACACCCGCTCGATGAGCGGCCTGGGGTTGGCGGCTTCGCTGGCGGTCATGGCGGTTCGTGCGAGAAAACGCGCGAAGAACGACGGTCGGACGCGTCAGAGGATGGTAATCGATGTGAGCGTCGGCGCGAGTCGTCCGTCGGCACGATCGACGCGCGCTCTGGATCACGCTCGATCGTCTCGAGCGTGCGTCGCGCAGAGCGCGATCACACGCGGGCGAGCGTGGACGCGCCGGATCGAGCGCGAGCTGCTCACGCGCGAGCACGACGCCTCATCATTCGGTGCCCGTCATCGCAAGTGCCGGCGTACCGACCTCCTGTCCGCGTGGGCGATAGCCGAGCGCTTCGCTCACCTGCGTTTCGGCGACGCGTGGTGCGCCGTCGAGATCAGCGATGGTGCGCGCGACGCGCAGCACCCGATGGTACGCCCGGGCCGACAGGTGCAACCGTTCTCCCGCGGCGGCGAGCAGGCGTCGCGCGCCCGGCTCCAAACCGCCATGCGTCTCCAGCCAGCGTCCGGCGGCGCGCGCGTTGCACGCGTGCTCGTCGCGGTAGCGCGAGCGTTGCAGCGTGCGCGCCCGCTCCACGCGCGCGCGGATCGACGCAGACCGTTCGGTATCTTCCTGCGAAGCGAGCCGCGAGAGCGCGACCGCCGGAACGGTGACGTGCATGTCGATCCGATCGGCGAGTGGCCCGGAGAGGCGCGACCGATAGCGGATGATCTCGGACGCCGCGCACACGCAGGCATGCGACGGATCGCCTGCATGTCCACATGGACATGGGTTCATCGCCGCGACCAGCGCGAATCGCGCGGGAAAGCGCAGCGACGCCGATGCGCGCGCGATGGTGACGGTGCCGTCCTCCATGGGCTGTCGCAGCGCTTCGAGCACCGAGCGCGGGAACTCGAGGAGCTCGTCCAGAAAGAGCACGCCATGATGGGCGAGGCTCACTTCCCCCGGACGCGGCGAGGATCCCCCGCCGACCAGCCCCGCCGTGGATACTGAATGATGCGGCGCGCGGAATGGCCGGCGCGTGACGGCGCCGAGCGTTGGATCGAGCATGCCGGCAACGCTGTGGACCGCGGTGACCTCGAGCGACTCAGCCGAGGTGAGCGCGGGGAGAATGGACGGCATCCGGCGCGCAAGCATCGTCTTCCCCGAGCCTGGCGGCCCGATGAGCAGTACGCCGTGCCCGCCCGCGGCCGCGACGGTGAGCGCGCGCTTCGCTCCCTCCTGCCCCGCGACGTCGGCGAAATCCGTCGCGTCGTCGGACGGTACGATCGGGCTCGGTCGATCGGGTGCGGGCAGCGTTCTCCGCTTCAACCAGGAGACGAGCTCGGCGAGCGTGCTTGGCGCAGCGAGGTCGAGGCGCTGCACGAGCGAGGCTTCGGCGACGTTCGCGTTCGGGAGCACGAGCGTGAGCGGGCCATCGCTCCCCGCGCAGGCCGAGACCATGCGCGCGATGGAGAGGGCGCCGCGGACTGGACGGAGCGCTCCGTCGAGACCGAGCTCGCCGACGAACGTGTGTCGCGCGACCGCCTCCGCATCGAGCGCGCCCGCGCCCACGAGAACTCCCAGCGCGATCGGGAGGTCGAACGCCGTGCCTTCTTTCCGAATGTCGGCGGGCGCGAGGTTCGTCGTGATACGCCGCGGCGGAACCGTGAAGCCCGAGTTGAGCAGTGCCGCGCTCACGCGCTCTCGGCTCTCCTTCACCGCGCTGGCGGGCAGGCCGACGGTGATCCACTGCGGCAGTCCGGGGGCGACGTCCACCTCGACGGTGACGTCGTACGCGTCGATGCCGAGCACGGCGGCGGAGCGGATGGATGCGAGCATCGCATGAACATCGCGTGGCGCGTGCGGTCGCAGACATCGCATGCGTGCGCGCCGTGACACTCTGGCGCGCCGATGCCGCCGCTCCATGGTGTGCTTTTTGTACGACCTCACTGCACTCAAGTCAGTCGCTGAGGGTCGTCATGGCAGAATCAGAAACTCGCACTCGACGGAAGTGGGCCGACATCGTCGCGATCGTTGCGTCCGTCGCCGCACTCGGCAACGCACTCTGGGGCCCGCTGATCTTCGGGACCCTGTCTCAGTCGACCACGACCGATCGCGGAGCCGGATACAACTGGCTGGCGTTCGGGCTTGGCGGGATGCTCGGCGTCCTCGGGCTGATCGTCGCCCAGAAGCGTCCCCAGCCCGGGCGGATCGCGCTCGCACTCGGCGGAGTGATGCTGGTGATCGTCCCCTTCTTCTACGATCACAAGGCGATGCTTCCGATCGTCACGTCCGTCGTGCTCGGGCTCGCGATGCTGGTGTCGTCGTTCTTCCTCGGACCCATGCCGGCTCCGAGCAGGATGACGGCGGGGCAACCCGTGCAGCACTGACGCCGCCGCTCGAAAGTCGTCTGTCCGGATTCGCCGCTTTTCTGTCACGAATTCGGGGTGTGCGTGCGGACCAGGCCGCCTAGCTTCGTCTGCAGCGGAGCGGAGGGCGAACGGTCGGCCGTTGGGCTCGACCAGCCGGTGCCCGCGCGTCGAACCAAGTAGCGGAACGCCCCGGCACGAGCGCCGGGGCGTTTTCGTCGGCGTGAACGCGGGCGCCCGTTACTTCGGAAGCCGGTCGAGCTTGTACTGCGCGGCGTCCATGTGCGCCTTGAACGCCGGCGCGACCTTCGTGACGAGCTCCTTCGCTTCCGCGTTCTGCAGCGACGGGAGAAGCGTCGTGGTCACGGCGTCGATCACGGCCTTGTGGTAGGCCACCTCGTGCTCGAGAAACGCGCGATCGAATGCCGCGCCGCGCGCCGACTGGAGCGTGCGCATGGCATCCGCGTGCCCCTTCGCCATCGCGAAGTCTTTCGGCGGCGTTGGATGCACGCCGAGCTTCTTCGCCAGGTCGCGCCCCTGCTGCCGCACCGCGCGGTGATCTCGCACGAGCATCGAGCCGAAGTCGCGCAGCTCCCGCGTCGTCGCCTTCTTCGCGGCGAGCGCACCGGTTTCCATGTCCCAGCTGTTGGCGGCGTCGAAGATCGCGATGATCGTCGGGTCGTCGAGCTTGGCCGCCTGAGCGGCCGCGCGGCCGGGAACCGCGAGGACGGCGCTGGAGAGCGCGGCGAACAGTGCGAAGCGAATTCGGGTGGTCGGCATGGGTGTTCTCTCGAGAGGTGAGGCTGGTTTTCCGCCTGGACGGGCGGACCGTGGACCAGGAGAGCATGGCGGCGGGGAGCTAATTTGTCAAGAAATGTCTTGACTTATTATCCGGCGCGTTATCTTTCGTGTTCGACGAGGAGGCGACATGCGCTGGTGGGAGCGGCAGATCGGAGGACCGGTGCGCGGCCGGATCATCGCGTTGCTCAGACGCGGCCGGACCACCGTCGAGGAGCTCGCAGCCGAGATGCACGTCACCGACAACGCCGTGCGGCCGCAGCTGCAGCTTCTCGAGCAGGAAGGCATCGTCCGCGCGACCGGCACTCGCCATGGCGGCGGTGCTGGAAAGCCCGCCACCACCTACGAGATCTCACCCGCGGCCGAGCCTGCGCTCTCGGCTGCGTACGCCCCGGTGCTCGCGGCGCTCCTCGAGTCGCTCGCCGATCGCATGTCGCCGAAGGCGTTGGACGCCCTGCTTCGCGACGTTGGCAAGCGCATGGGGCCA
Organism: Gemmatimonadaceae bacterium; assembly: GCA_036008805.1. Classification (GTDB taxonomy): domain Bacteria; phylum Gemmatimonadota; class Gemmatimonadetes; order Gemmatimonadales; family Gemmatimonadaceae; genus AG11. The sequence goes on along the minus strand of DASYMZ010000027.1, from coordinate 14,455 downwards.
GCCCGGCCCGGCAACGACTCACTGGACAAGAGAGTACGCGCCGCCGCGTCGCTCCTCTCCTCGCTTGGCGGAGAGCTGGACGTCGAGCGTACCGCGACCGGATACGTACTTCGCGGATTCGCCTGTCCCCTCGCCGCGGCGGTGCGGGCCGAGCCGAACAGCTGTCACGCCATCGAGGAGCTGGTCTCCGCGGTCGTGGGAAGCCCGGTCCGGGAGTGCTGCGACCGGAGCGAAGGCGCACGCTGTCGCTTCGAGATCGTCGCGCACGTCTCCTGACCGTTGCCGCGTCAGCCGCTCGTCACGTCGGCGATCGAGCGGGACATGCGCACGAGCGGAAGCTCGACACCATCCGGAAGGGTGATCGCCGTCCGCGCGTCGGCGTGGAAGCCGAGCGCGGTGTACAGCGGTTCGCCCGGCAACGTCGCCATCAGCTCGAGCGAGTGAAAGCCTGCCGCGCGCGCCGCTCGCGTGCACACGCCGAACAGCAGACGAGCGAGCCCCCGGCGAGTCCAATCCGGATGGACGAAGAACGCGCGAATGCGTGCCGCCTCCCGAGCGGGGTCGAGCGGATCGTCGTCGCGATCGTCGAAGCGGTCGCCACCGAACAACGTTCGCCACCGGCTCCATCCGCCAGCGGCGACGATCTGACCCTGGTGCTCGACCACGAGGTAGCAGCCGTGATCGACGAGCCGCGTGTCCACGCCGAAGACGAATCGAAGCGCACTCTCGATCTGCGTGGCGGAGTAGTGCCCGATGCTCAGCGCGCGCACCGACCGCTCGATGAGCAGCTCGAGCGCATCGACGTCGCCGCGCGTGGCTGGCCTGACCGTGAGCTCGGGGTGAAGAGACATCCGCCAACTTCGCTGCACGACCTCGCGGTCGCTACAGGGTGAGCTCCAGCTGCGTCCCCCTCGCGACGCGCGGAAGCGCGTCGACGACGGACGCGTCCTCGGCCTCGTCGTCTTCCGACTTGTAGTACCGGTCGAACACCACGCCGTGCCGGGCGCAGAGCGTACGGAAGTGGGCGCGCAGCCCCTCCTTGTACTTCTCGCCCACCTGGTAGCCGCGCGCGTACGTCGCGCGATATCGAGCGGCGAGATGCGGAAATTCTGCCTCGATGAATGGCAGGTACCGCTGTCGCGCAGTCGATTGCAATCGGAGCGCGCACGCGCCGAGATACGACGCATCGGCGGCGGCGATGCCGCGGACGAGCGCGTCGAGCAGCTCCGGAGAGTCGGTGATCCCAGGCAGCACGGGCATCACGTTCACGCCGACTTCGATGCCATGCGCCCGAAGGCGCGCGATGGCGCGCAATCGTGCCTCGGGCGTTGGGGCACGCGGCTCGAGTCGGCGCGCGAGCTCGCGGTCGGCCGTGATCAACGAAACATGGATCGACAGCTTCGAACGTGATGCGATGCGAAGCAGCACGTCCACGTCGCGCGTGACGAGCGGGCTCTTGGTGATGATCGTGACGGAAAGGCCAGCCTGTTCCGCGAGCGCTTCCAGCACGCCGCGGGTGATCCGGAAGCGACGTTCGGCGGGCTGATACGGATCCGTCGCCGTCCCGATCACGACGGTCTCGCGGTGCAGCGCGCTCAAACGCGACGGGCGGCGTAGCTCGCGCCGCACGATCGCGCCCGCTTCGTGTTTCACGAAGATGCGGCGCTCGAACGCGAGCCACGCAGGCAGCGTCGACAGCTCCTCGCGCACTCCGGCGTCGAGCGGAGCGGAGGCTGTCAGGCGCTCGGCGGTGTACCTGTGTGCGTAGCGCGCGTAGCAGTATGCGCAGCCGAACGCGCAACCGACGTACGGATTGATGGACCAGAATCCCATCCCCGTCGTGGCGGGCCCGTTCAGGACGCTTCGCGGATTGGTGCCGAAGTAGGTGATGTCCTTCTGCTCGCCGATCGCCGTCGGCCACCCTCGAGCATCATCGGCATCGGGGAAGATCGACTGCTGCGCGGGCAGGGCGACAGCAGGGTCGCGTGTCATGCAGCAGGGCTTCGAATCATGGCTGGAGCATACCGAACATACGCCGAAGCCACAAGTATCGTTGCGTCGGACTCCATGGCACGCGCATTGGAGTAGAGATGATGGTGACCCGCGCCGAGTGAGCCGGGCGAATCGAGGAAATGAGATGAACAGAAGATCGACGGGGTCGAGCATCGGAGCGGCGATGGCCGTGGCCGGCGCGCTCGCGCTGGCGGGCTGCGGCGCGCAGGATTCACAGTCGCCCAATCAGGATCCGGGGCTCGTGTCGCTCGTGCCGGGCCAGAGCGCTCCCGTCGCGGGCGCGGCCACCTTGCGCGTGCAGGGAGGCGGCAATGGATCGGAGAATGTCCTCGTCCTGACCGACACGGCGACCGTGAGCGTTTCGGCGAAGACGAGCTATACGATCACGGCCACCGGCACCGGTGCGGCGGGCGCGGTCTCGGCACCCGCCACCTCGCTGAGCCCGAATCCGGCCGGAACGGAAGCGGCTCCAGCGCTCGACATCGGCTTCGGCATGCGACTGAACGCCGCGAGCCGCAACCGGCTGCGACGGGGCTTCACGTCGGCGCGCACGATGCTCGCGTCGCGAACCGCATCACCGACCGGACGCTCGACCAGCCTCGCGTCGTCCGTGCCGAACGTCGGGGATCTCATCGACGTGAACGTCGGCTCCAGCGCATGCGACACGCTCGTTCCCCGCGTCGCGCGCGTCGTGGCGGTGAGCGCGCGTGCGATCGTGCTCGCCGACACGTCGAACCCGTCGGGCGGGTTCTCCGCGGCCGACTACCAGCGCTTCGCCGCGCGCTTCGATACGCTCGTCTACCCCGTGGACGTCACGAACTTCGGCGCTCCCGCGGACATCGACCAGAATCAGCGGATCATCCTGCTGTTCACCAAAGCCGTGAACGAGCTGACACCGAGGAACTCCACGTCGTACGTCGGCGGATTCTTCTACGACCGTGATCTCTTCCCGGTCACCGACACGCCACAGTTCACCGGGTGCAAAGGGAGCAACGTGGGAGAGCTCTTCTACCTGCTCGCCCCCGATCCGACCGGACAGGTGAATGGCAACATTCGTCGGACGGGCTTCGTGGACAGCGTGACCACCTCGGTCCTCGCGCACGAGTTCCAGCATCTCATCAACGCTTCGCGCCGGCTCTTCGTGAACACCAGCGCGGACGACTTCGAGGTCACCTGGCTGAACGAGGGGCTCAGCCACGTCGCGGAGGAGCTGCTGTTCTACCACGAGTCGGGACTCGCGCCTCGACAGAACATCGGCATCACGCTCCTACGCAGCAACGCCACGGTGCGGGGCGCGTACAACGCCGACATGTCGTCGAACACCGGCCGCTATCAGCTCTACCTCGCCGCCCCATCGGAGAATTCGCCGATGCGCGAGGACGACAGCCTCGAGACGCGCGGCGCGACGTGGAACTTCCTGCGCTACGCGGCCGACCGGAAAGCGGGAAGCTCCGCCTCGGACGCGCCGACCTGGCAGGCCCTCGTGAACTCGACGACCAGAGGAGTGGCCAACCTACGAGCCGTGTTCGGTCCGGACATCGCCGGGATGCTGCGCGACTGGTCGGTGTCGCACTATGCCGACGATCTCAACGCGACGGTCGCGCCGGAGCAGACGCAGCCGAGCTGGAACTTCCACAGCATCTATCCCGCGTTGGGCGGCGGTGGGAATCCGTATCCGCTCCAGGTGCGATCGCTCTCCGGGAGCGCGGCCTCCGGCACGCTCATCGGCGGGGGCGCGGCGTACTATCGCTTCTCGATTCCGGCGAACGGCACGGCGACGATCAGCGTGGCCGCTCCCGGGCCGGTTCAGGCAGTCGTCGTTCGAGTGAGGTGACGAGATGCAGCGAGGGCGCCAGCAACGCTGGCGCCCTCGTTTTCCGTGCCCGCTCTTCAGTAACCGAGATAGACGTACTTCGGATTGCGATCCTGCGGGGAACGAAGGAGCATCCCCTCGTACAGGCTTCGGTGCTGGAACGCGAGCGGATTGTACAGACTCAACATGCTGCGCTCCGCGGACGAGTTCTCGCTCGGCAGAGTCGCGACGTGCACGGTCGAGAGGGTCGCGCACGCTTGAAGGCTGCCGGCCGCGCACAGTGCCAGGGTGATGCGTCCCACGATCTTCAGCTTCGACATGCGCATTGCTCCGCCAGAAGTGGATGCCGATCGTGCATGAGCGTACGGACCTGCAGGTCCCGCACCACGCCACAACGATAGAGCGCCAAGACCGCCGGCGCCATCGGACGGTCCTGCCGGACCTGCCCGGAGGCGAGGAGGCGGATACATTCCCGCGTCCTCCCACCGGCACGAGATTGCCCTCCGACGCTCCGACGCTGCCTACCCTGTCCGATCGGATCGCCCTGCACCTGCTGCAGCTCGGCGCGATCGCGGTCGTGATCGCCGCCGTCACCTACAAGCAGTTCGAGCTCGACCGCTTCTTCGTGCCGAAGGAGCTCGTCCTCCACGTCACGGCGCTGCTGGCGACGGTCTGCTGCCTCGCCCGGTCGCGCGAGCTGCGGCTGACGCGGGTCGATCAACTGCTCGGCGCGTTCCTTCTGCTGGGCATGCTCTCCGCCCTGTTCGCCACGAACTGGTGGCTGGCCGGCCGCGCGGTGGCGTTGTCGCTGTCCGGCGCGGCGTGCTTCTGGTGCAGCCGCACCGTGGCGCGGGCAGGTCTGGCGCGAGCGCTCATCGCCGCACTCGCGCTGGCGGGGGTCATCGGCGCGGTGACGTCGCTGCTGCAGACGTACGGCGTCCGCGTGGACATGTTCAGCCTGAACCGCGCGCCGGGCGGCACGTTCGGCAACCGCAATTTCATGGCGCACCTGTGCGTGATCGTCTTTCCCGCACTGCTGCTCACGGCATTGCGCACGGAGTCGCGACGCGCCTTCCACTGGTGGGCGGGTGGGCTCGCGGTCATCGCCGCCGCACTCGTGCTCTCTCGCAGCCGAGCGGCGTGGCTGGCGCTCATCGCGTGCGTGCTGGTGCTGGCGATGTTCTCCTGGCTCGTGGTACGACGCGCGCGCGGTGCGCTCCAATGGAAGCGTCTGCTCGTGCTCTCGCTCGCTGCAGGTGCCGGCGCGGGCGCGTCGCTCGTGCTGCCGAACACCCTCAACTGGAAGAGCGACTCGCCCTATCTCGAGACGGCGAAGAGCGTCGTGAACTATCGCGAGGGCAGCGGCCGCGGCCGGCTGGTGCAGTACGGCAACTCGGCGCGCATGTCCCTTCACCATCCACTACTCGGCGTCGGACCGGGCAACTGGGCCGTCGAGTATCCGAAGTTCGCGTCCAAGGGAGATCCGTCGCTCACCGACGAGGGGATGACGGCCAATCCGTGGCCGAGCAGCGACTGGATGACGTTTCTCTCGGAGCGCGGCCCGCTCGCGTTCGTGATCCTCGCGCTGGCCGTGGTCGCGCTCGTCGTGGACGCGTTGCGCGCGCTGCGCACGGAGGGCGATCCCGACGATGCGCTCGCGGCGTGGGCGATGCTCGGAACGCTCGCCGTGCTGCTCGTCGTCAGCACCTTCGACGCGGTGCTGCTGCTGCCCGCGCCGGCACTGGTCGCATGGGGGCTGCTCGGCGCGCTGTCTCCGCCCTCGAGATCGCGATCCGTCGTGTCGCTTCCGATCGCGAAGCGCGCGCTCGCCATTCTGCTCGTCGTCGCGCTCGGCGGTTTGGCGGCGACGCGAAGCGCAGCCCAGGTGGCGGCGATGTCCGTCTTCAGCGAAAGCTCTCGGACCAACGAAGTCGAGCGCGCCGCCGCGCTCGATCCCGGCAGCTATCGCATCCACCTCTCGCTCGCGCAGGCGTACGCGCGCCGAGGACGCTGCGCGGACGTGAGAGCGCACGCATCGGCCGCTCGCTCGCTCTTTCCCAACGCGTCCGCGCCGAAGCGATTGCTCGCCGCGTGCGGACGCGCGTGAGCGGTCAGCGCGACGGGGACTCCGGAATGCGCAGCGTGACGCCCGGCCGAAGCACGGCGCGAGCGCTCCGGTTGTTGGCGCGAGCGAGCGCCTGCACGCTCACTCCAGTGCGCTGCGCGACGTCCCAGAGCGTGTCGCCATCGCGAACGCGGTAGGTCCGCCCGTTCGAGCTGGTGACCCGCTTCGTCGCCACTTGTGCCGTCGCGGCAGGCACGTTCGACAGGTGCACGGGCGCCGGCGGCTTGGCGCGAGCGACGACGCTGCTCGCGGAGAGCGGCGGTAGCGTCGCCACTCGTCCCGGCTCGGTGAGCACCGCGACGTGGAGGTGAGCGGGATGCCGCTCCTCCGTCGCCTCGACGAAGCCCTTCACCTCGAGCTCGGCGAGCGCGTTGCGCAGCCAGGTCTGGCAGGGTCCTGCTGGCGGACGACGCAGATCCACCGCGATGCCCGTGGGATGCACCGAGTACGGGTTGGAGTTTCGCGGCTGCCGGCTGATCGGACGCGCGGCGCTCGTGACGATGAGTGGCGTACCGCATGCCGCGAGATAGCGCGGCGCGAACGCGATCACGAACTGCTTTGCTTCCGGCGTCGAGTAGGAGAAGCCGACGCTCCGCGTGAGCTCATAGGTGGAGTCGCCAGTGAGCTGCACGAGCTTCCCCTTCGCGATCGCCTCTTGGAGGTTCGTCGGGGTCAGATAGAACGGCAAGCCGTGCGACTGGGCGAAGTCGTACATCTTCTGCACGCTCTCCTTCGAGCCACGAAGCTCGTCCGGAAAGCGCGCCCGCCGTTGCGCGAACGCCGGCGACGCGATGGTGAAGAGTGCGAGGACAGCTCCGACGAGTCGAAGCAGCGCGGCGCGATGGGGAGCGCGATCAGGACGGGACAGGGGCGTCATGCGGGAAATCTGAAGCAGAGCGAATGCCACGGGCGAGACGCGTCAGCAGTCATGCCGCAACGCGCGCCGCGATCGCCGCTCAACGCTCGACGAGAGAGCTCGACGTGGGCGGAGCCACCATCGTCGCTTCGGCCACCGCGTCTCGCACCGCCGCCACGACCTCGAGGCTGGCGCGCTGGACGACGCGCGCGACCGCGCCGAGTGCTGCCCCGATCACCCGCGCCGGATCGATGCGCGGCTGATCGCCGTCCGGATACAGAGAGCGCATGATGCGCGAGCGCAGCGAGATCGCGATGGGCGTGGCGAACTGAAGTGCGTTGAAGTGCGCGTCGTAGTGCGTCCCCAATCCCTCGATGAGCGACGCGGTACGCGCGAAGTACACGAGATGACTCGGTAGGACGATCGGCCAGTCGTAGAGCTCCGCGACCACCTCGTCGGCCAGCAGCTCCACTCGCTCGCGCGTCGTGTTGCGCTGATCGGCGACGGCGAGGAGCACCCCCGCGAGGCGGCGAATCACCGCCGGATCCGCACCGGTCACGACGAGGCCGAGTGCCTGGAACGACTCCGCGAGTGCATCGGGGTCGCGACGGATCGCGGCAAAGATGGCCGCGACGAGCTGCCGGCGCAGCTCGAGCGGCACACGCACGACCATGCCGAAGTCGAGCAGGATGATGCGGCCGTCTTCGGCCACGTGCACGTTGCCCGGATGCGGGTCGGCGTGGAAGAGCCCGTGCACCAGCATCATCTTCGCGTACAGCTCCATCACGTCGCGCACGAGTCGCTCGGGGCGCACGCGGCCCTCGCGCACCCATTCATCCAGGCGATCCACCCGGCGGCCGGGGCAGTACTCGAGCACGAGCGCACGCTGGCGGATCATCGGCTCGATCACGCGCGGCACCCACACGCCGCGGGTGTCGGCGAAGTTCGCGCGGATCGCGACGGCGTGGCCCGCCTCGAGTCGAAAGTCCATCTCCTCCACGACGCGCGCGGCGAACTCCTGCACGACGACCCGGGTGCCGACGACATGTGGGTTCGGCCACCAGCGCTCGACGACCGCGACGATGCGTTGCGCGGCCTTCACGTCCTCGGCGACGAGCTGCTCGACGCCCGGCCGCAGCACCTTCACCACCACTTCCTCTCCGGAGAGTCGTGCGCGGTGCACCTGGCCGAGCGAGGCCGCGGCGATCGGCGCCTCGTCGAACCGCTCGAACAGCTCCGACGGCGGCGCGCCGTACTCTTCGGTGATCACTCGCACGATCTCGGCGAGCGGCACCTGCGGCACCTGATCGGTGAGCGTGGTGAGCTGCTTCGCGTAGACGGGAGCGAGCAGGTCGGTCCGGCCCGCGAAGAGCTGCGCCATCTTCACGAACGTCGGGCCCAGCGCGGCGAGCGACAGCACGAGACGCTCGGCACGGCGCTCGTGATCGAGCGCGCTGCGACGCGCCGGCGCGCCAAACAGCAGCCACCGCCGATGATCCCGCCAGAACGCGAGCGCCAGCGGCAGCAACCGATACAGGATCACGACCAGCCGCATCAATCCTCCAGAGCGCGCCGAACGCGTTGCGAACGCGAGGTGGCGCTCAGCTCGCGCGCATGGTTGCCGGATCGATGCCGATCGCGCGGCACCAGCGCTCGTACTCTCCCGGAAGCACCTCGGACGGCTTGATCTCGCTGCGCCCGCCCCAGAACACATTCGTGTAGCTGACCGGAATGCCGGCCTCCTCGAGATGGCGATCGATCGCCGCCTTGTGCGCGAGCACGACCGACTTCTCCGTTCCGTGCGCAACCGCCATGACGTTGACGCCGGCGAACTCGGGGCCGCCCTCCCGCCAGTACGCGTGGGTCAGGATGTGATGGCGTCCGACTTCGCGCCCCGCCTCGATCTCCCGGCCGGCGGGCACCCGCCAGTGGAAGAGCGCGTTGTACCGCGTAGCGCGCTGGCCGGTGGCGGACGGCTTCACGTGTTCGAGAAAGGTGGAGAAGCGGCCGATGACGCGACGCTCGGAGAGCCCGCGCGCGACGCGCAAAAACTCCTCGTACGAGACACCCGCTTCCGCTGCTCGCGCCCGCCACGGCTTCGCCTGGAGCTCGGCTGGTGCGAGCTCTCGCTTGAGCGTCGCGAGCACGCGCCATTCCAACGGGCTCAGCTCCACGATGTTCGTGTCGAGCACCTCCCCCAGCTCGTCGGACCGACTGCCGGGCTCCATCCCGCGACGGCGGACGTGGCCGACCCCGAGCGCGAAGAGGCGCTTCGCCGGCATGATGCGGAACGACTTCGCGCCGATGCGGCCGGCGAGCAGCTCGCAGTGCCGCTGCATCGAGAAGCCCTGGGGCACCTTGAGGGTCGTCCAGAGCCGATAGATGGAGCCGGGCGTCTCCGCATCCGTCGATCGGATCACGACGTGGCCGGAGAACGGATCCTCGGCGGCGAGGAAGTCGAAGGCCGCATCGAGACCCTCGACGGGCACCTGCCAGGCGACGAGCGCGCCGGGCGCGAGGTTGGTGGCCATCAACGTCTGCCGGATCCGCCGCACCACTCCGGACTCGAGCATGGCACGGAGCCGCTCGAGCACCGTCTCCACCGGCAGTCCGCTCAGCCGCGCGATCTCGTCGAACGGATCTTCGAGAAAGCCGGCGATCCGGTCCTCGCTGATGGCGAGGATTCTCGCGTTGACCGGGTCGGTGATCTCAGTGGACAGGAGGGTAGAGGGCATGCCTGAAAGGTAACCAGCCGCGCCCGTCCACCGGCGGGATCAGATCATCGGAAGACGACGCCGGACCTCGCGCGATCCCGCGGCCACGCCAGCGCCCACGGCGATCCCGAAGCTGAGCGCCGTTCCGGCACCGACGTACGGCAGGAACGCCATGATTGGCAGCGCGAGCAGCGCGGCACCCACGCCGGCGATGATCGGCGCGAACGCCGTATGGACCGCGTCGACGTAGCGCAGCCGGCGCGTGACGAAGGAGCGCGCCTGCGCGTAGCCGACGATGGCGAGCACGGTGCCGGCCAGAAAGCTGAGGAGGAAGAACACGGGTACCTCGACGAGAGAAGGGAGACGCGCATCCGTACGCCGCGGGCCACGGTGAGTTTCATCCGTGCGCTGGCTCCAACGTCGATTGCTTTCTAGCTTGTCGCCATCCCAACCGCTCCGAGAATGATCACGCTTCGCGTCACCCGTCACGACCGCAACGAGGCGCTGCTTGCCGAGTGTCACAGCTCGGTCATTCCTGCTCGCGGCGAGGTGCTGCAGCTCGACACGCTGGATGCCGATGGCAACCCCGTGCGTGGAACGATGTGGCGCATCGTCGCCGTGACGATCCATGTGCCGGCGCTCGAGTCGGCGGCCCCGTTGGGCGGCGAGGCACTGCGCGTTCGCACCGTCGAGGTGAGCGTGCTGCCGGACGTCTCCCTCCTCCCCGCCCTCCACGCCGCGGCCGCCGAGGTGCTGTCGGAATCACGTCTGTAACGGGCTGTCGTCGCGATGCCCCGATCCGCTCCGTCCGCTAACTTCAGGCAGTGACCCGCCCGCCTTCGCCGTCGCGCCCCGAGTCCGTCACCGACCGCCCACTTCGCGCCACGGGCGAGCTGCATCGTGTGACGCACAGCCTTCCCGAGCACCTTGCCGAGTGGCAGCTGCCGCCCGGCTGGAGCTGGGGGACGGAGGGCGTCTGGGACGATCACCGGCACTTTCAGGAGATCGTCGACGCGCTCGACCGATCCCTGTCGCTGGTGAGCGCGCCCGATCCCGACCACGCGCACTGGCTCGAGGCCGAGGCACGAGGTCTCGCGCACCGCAATCATCCCGCGGCGCCGACGACCTACCACTACTGGACGTCGTACCAGGAGAGCCGGCGGGGGCCAGGCTACCTGCGCCGCTGGATCGCCGGGGAGACGATCGGCGCCAGACTCGCGCGAGCGGGCGCCGACGACGTGCCCGCGGTGCTCCGCGTCGTGCGCGAGCTCGGCTCGGCCCTCTCGTACCTCCACGATGCGGGATCGGTGCACGGCGCCGTCTCGGTGGAGACGATCTGGACGACGCCGATGGGTCGCCTCTGGCTGCTCGGCTGGCAGTGGGCGGTTCCGTTGGCCGACGTGCCAGTGGGACTCGCCCCCGACGCGAGCCGGATGCCCCTGCCCCCCGAGTGGGGCGACGGATGGCTTCCATCGGCCGCGAGCGACCAATGGCAGCTCGCCGCGCTGTGCTTCAACGCGCTCACGGGGGAAGCGCCGCCGCGCGACGACATTCCTCCGATCGCCCTGGTGCGACCGGAGGTGCCGCCGTCGGTGGCGCAGGTGATGGACAAGGCGCTGCACCACGATCCCACGCAGCGCTACGGCAGCGTGGCCGCGATGATCCGCGCGATGGACCGCATCGTCGGCAGTCGCACGGTGCTCACGCTGAGCGGCGAGCACACGGCGGCGGCGCGCGAGTCGCCCGAGGTTCGCCTTCGCTGGGCGCTCGCCGACGACTACGAGGTGATCGCACCACTCGGCGCGGGAAGCTTCGGCTCGGTGTGGCGCGTGCGCGATCTGTCGCTTGGTCGCGAGGTCGCGCTCAAGCTGCTGCATCCGCACGTCGCGCGTGACGAGCGCGCCGTCGGCCGGTTCCGCCGCGAGGCGCGACTGGCCGCGCAGCTCGCGCATCCGGCGATCGTGCCGATCTACGACTGGGACAGCCGCGGCGACGTGGCGTGGTACACGATGGAGCTCGCCGAAAATGGATCGGTGGGCGACCTGATCGCGCGCGCCGGTGCGCGCACCGTGGCCGAGATCGCGCCGCAGGTCGACGGCGTGCTGAGCGGGCTCGCCGCCGCGCATGCCGTGGGCATCGTGCACCGCGACCTCAAGCCCGAGAACCTGCTCATCGATCGCTACCGCCGCTGGCGCATCGCCGACTTCGGCATCGCGAACCCATCGGGAGAAGAGGTCACCGGTGCCTCCGGCACGCCGGCGTTCTCGCCGCCGGAGCAGCTCCTCGGCGAGCCGCAGGAAGCGCCGGCGGATTGCTTCTCGCTCGCGGCGATCGTGGTGTACGTCTTGACCGGCGAGCCCCCGTTCGGCGAGAACGATCCGAAGTCGATCCTCGCTCGCGAGCTCGCTGGAAAGATCGACCTGAGCGTCTTCGCGCCGGAGATCGCCGCGTGGCTCACTCGCGCCTTCTCGCCCGATCCGAACGATCGCTTCGCCGACGCGACGGCGATGCAGGCCGAGTGGCGGACGGCGGCGGGTGCCGTGCTCGAGCGCGAGCGGCGCGTGCCGTGGTGGCGCCGCATCTTCGGCGCGGACGAGACGAACGACGGGTGGTGGCGCGAGGGAGAGCCGGTCGGCGAGTGAGCGCGCACGCGCCCTGCACTGGAGGGCGCGCATGACATCGATGAAATCGATCAATCCGGCGACTGGTGCCACGCTCGCCGAGTACCCGATGCTCTCCCCGGCGGAGCTCGAGGCGAAGCTGGCACGTGCGCACGAGACCGCGGCCACCTGGAGACGCACGCCGGTAGCGAAGCGCGCGGCGATGGTCGCACGACTCGGCGATCTGCTCGACGCCGAGAAGGACCGCCTCGGCCGGCTCATGACGAGCGAGATGGGCAAGCCGATCAAGGCGGCGATCGACGAAGCGGCGAAATGCGCGGCGGCATGCCGCTTCTACGCCGAGCACGGTCCCGGCTTCGTCGCCGACACGCAGGTGGACGACGAGGGACACCGTTCGTTCGTGAGCTACGATCCGCTCGGCGTCGTGCTCGCGATCATGCCGTGGAACTTTCCGTTCTGGCAGGCGATCCGCTTCATGGCGCCGGCGTTCGTCGCGGGAAACGTGGGACTCTTGAAGCACGCGTCGAACGTACCGGGCTGCGCGCTCGAGCTGGAGTCGCTCGTGCGGCGCGCGGGCGCACCGGAGGGGGTGTTTCAGACGCTGCTCGTCGGGAGCGATGCGGTGGCGGGCATCCTCGCCGATCCGCGCGTGGCCGCGGCGACGTTGACGGGAAGCGAAGGCGCCGGCCGCAGCGTCGCGCAGCATGCCGGCGAGCATCTCAAGAAGACGGTGCTGGAGCTCGGCGGGAGCGACCCGTTCGTCGTGCTGCCGAGCGCAGACCTCGAGCGTGTGGTGAAGACCGCGGTGACGGCGCGCACGATCAACAACGGGCAGAGCTGCATCGCGGCGAAGCGGTTCATCGTGCACGAGCAGATCGCGTCCAAGTTTCTCGACGGGTTCGTCGACGGAATGAGGGCGCTGCGCATGGGCGACCCGATGGACCCCGCCACGCAACTCGGTCCGCTCGCGTCCCCGCGACAGGCGGAGGAGCTCGAGGAGCAGGTGGCGAAATCGGTCGAGATGGGCGCACGGCTCAGATGCGGTGGAAAGCGCACGACGCCCGGTGGCGCGTACTTCCCCGCGACGGTGCTCACCGACATTCCAGTCGAGTCGCCGGCGTACCGTGACGAGCTGTTCGGACCCGTCGGCTGCGTGTTCGTCGCGCGCGACCTCGACGACGCGATTCGCATCGCGAACGACACGCGCTTCGGCCTTGGCTCGAGCGCATGGACGAACGACCCGGCCGAGCAGGAACGACTCGTTCGCGAGCTCGACGCAGGCAGTGTCTTCGTCAACGACATGGTGGTCTCGGATCCGCGCTTTCCATTCGGCGGCGTGAAGGCGTCGGGCTACGGCCGAGAGCTGAGCGATGTGGGGATGCGGGAGTTCACGAATGTGAAGACGGTGAGGGTGAAGCTTGGCAGCGCAGGCTCGGGTGGTACAACGGAGTGATCGGTGATCGGTGACGGCCTCGGAACGAAGGCGCGTCCCGAGGTTGGCCGGTCACCGGTCACTGATCACTGGTCACCGTTCACGCCGCTCGCAACACCACCCGCACCGTCGTCCCCTTCCCCTCCACCGACTCGATCGTCACCGACCCGCCCCAGCTCTCCACGAGCCGGCGCGTGATCGCGAGCCCGAGACCGCTGCCGCTCGTTCGTGTCGAGAAGTGCGGCTCGAAGATGCGCGGCAGCACGTCGGCGGCGATGCCGGTGCCGTCATCGGTGACGGAGATCTGCACGGCCCGCGCTCCGTCCTCCGCACGCGCGTCGCACACGGTCGCGCGCACCGTGCGCGCGTGCGCGAGCCGCGCGTTCTCGAACAGGTTGAGCAGCACCTCTCGCAGCTCGTCGCCACGCGCGAGCGCTCTCGGCGGCGTGCCGCGCACGTCGCCTCTCCAGTCGACGCCGCCTTCACCGAGCGTCTCCAGCGCGACGACGTCCTGCACGATCGCAACGACGTCGGTCGGCTCGGCGGGCGGGCGCTCCTCGGGCGCGCTGCCGTAGCGGCTGAACGCGCGCGCGATCTCATCGAGCCGGTCGATCTCGGTGAGGATGCGCGACACGTTCTGCTCGAGCACCTGGTCAAAGTCGGGGCGGCCCCGCGCGCGCCGCAGGTGCTGCACGCCGAGCCGGATGGGCGTGAGCGGGTTCTTGATCTCGTGCGCGACTTGGCGCGCCATCTCGCCCCACGCCAGCACGCGCTGCGCATGCGCGAGCTCGGTCACGTCGTCGAGCGTGAGCACCGCGCCGCCGCTCGAGAGTCGCGAGAGCTGTCCGCGCAACGAACGGCCATCGCGTTCCATCTCGAAC
>DASYMZ010000026.1:0-57541 GCA_036008805.1 Gemmatimonadaceae bacterium | reverse complement strand
GCCGACCGGTCACCGCGACGGGCTCGAACGGCTGGGCCTGACCCGCTCGGGGACGGACGCCTGGGGACGGACTCCTGGGGACGGAGTCGCGACTCCGTCCCCAGGAGTCCGTCCCAGGGGCCCCGGTGGCCATCGTCGTTGACGCCCATGTCGATCCAGCCGAGCCTCGTTCGTCGCTCATGTAGCGAGGCACCGACACGAAGCGATCCGCGCGACCATGTCGCCGAGCCCAACCCCAGTGGAGACCCGACCATGACCACCATCTCGATCGCCGCACACGGCACCGCGCTCGCCGTCGCACTCTCAATGGCACTCTCGGTACGCATCGCCGCTCAGACGCCGCAGAATCCATGGGCCGGGCCGGCCGGCGCCGCGCTCGGGAAGTACGCCGACGTCAACGGCGTGCATCTCTACTACGAGATCCACGGCGAAGGACGGCCGCTCGTGCTGTTGCACGGCGGCCTCGGCGCGGGCAGCATGTTCGGCCCGACCCTCGCTGCATTGGCGAAGGGGCACCAGGTCATCCTCGTCGACCTTCAGGGCCACGGCCGCACCGCCGACGTCGACCGGCCGATCACGTTGGAGGCGATGAGCGACGACATCGCAGCCCTGCTCGCCCACCTGAAGATCGCGAAGGCGGACGTGATGGGATACTCGCTCGGCGGCGGCGTCGCGTTTCAGACGGCGGTGCGGCATCCCGAAGCGGTACGCAAGCTCGTGCTCGTGTCGACCGCGCTCCGCTCGAATGCGTTCTACCCCGAGTTGCGCGCGCAGCAGAAGCAGCTGACGGGCGCCCTTGCCGATCAGATGAAGGGGACGCCGATGTACGAGCTGTACATGTCGGTCGCGCCGCGCACGCAGGACTTCCCACGCCTCCTCACCAAGATCGGCGCCTTCATGAACTCGGAGTTCGACTACACGCAGCAGTTCGCCGCGCTGCAGACCCCGACGCTCATCGTCGCTGGCGACGCGGACATGTTCCCGGTCTCACACGCCGTCGAAGCGTTCGCGCTGCTCGACGGCGGCAAGCGCGACGGCGGATGGGACGGCTCGGGGCGGTCGAAGCTGGCGCAGCTCGCGATCCTGCCAGGGGTCACGCACTACAACAGCGCCGTGGCGCCGGCGCTTGCCGTAGTGGCGGGACAGTTTCTCGATGCGAAGGAGTGAACGGTGATCGGTTAACAGTGATCGGTGAACGGTGAACGGTAACGACCTCGGTCGGCTTCAGCGTCCCGAGGTCGTAACTGATCACCGATCGCCGATCACCGTTCACTGCGCGCCGAAGGCGCGCCTCAGTCAGCCAACGGATCCGGTCGCAACTGAAAGCGCACCACCTTGCTCGTCGTCCCTTTGCCGGTCTCCATGTGGAACGGCGCGCGTGTGCTCACCGTCGTCCACAGCCCACGCCCCTTCCAGCCCGACGACGGATCGTCGATTCGGCCGTCCATCCATTTCGTGTAGAAGCCGAGCGGATACGGCACGCGCATCACGACGAACTGCCCATCCTTGAGCGCCAGCAGCGCCTCCGACTCGTTGCCGGTGTTGATCGGCGTGTTCGCGCCGAGTCCGAGCGCGTCGAACTGGTCGACCCACGTGTAATAGCTCGCCTCGGCGCTCCCGCTCTCGGTCACACCCTGGAGCTGCGGCAGCGGCTCCGTGTAGAGCGTCCATCCTTCGGGGCAGTGCTGGCCAGTCGCCGTCGGGCCGTTGAGCGGGCCCTTGCACTTGCGACGATCGAAGCTGGCCATGTGGCCGCTCGCCAGCGCGACCCACGCGACGCCGTTGCGGTCGATGTCCATGCCGCGCGGTGAGAAGCCCTGCACGCTCGCCTTCTCGTTGCCGTACGGCGTCTCGAAATACTCGGCCAGCGCCGTCTCGGGTGGATGTGCGCCGGGCGTGAGCCGCACGATACCGCCGGGAAATCCGAGCGACGAGCCCCAGACCGATCCGTCGGGCGCGGGTGACACGGCGTAGAGACCGTTGGTGATGCGACGGTCCTTCGTCGGATCGATCGGCTGGTTCGGCTCCGTGTACTCGTCGCGCTTGCCGTTGCCATTGAAGTCGAGCACCAGCGCCGTCCAGCCCTGCGACCTCTGCTCGTCGCCAGTCTCGTCGAACAACTTCGTGTCGAGCCAGCCGACGACTGGTCCACCGCCGCTCGTCCACAGCGTGCGGTGTGCGTCCTCGGCGAACATCAGATGATGCGTACCGAAGCAGGTGCCGATGTGCGTCAGCTTCTTCGTCTGCGGATCGTACATCGCGAGCTGCCGCCCGGAGCGCGTCAACGGGAAGAGCCGGGCCGACGGATGATCCGAGCCCGCCTTGCAGAACGCCGGGTTGTCGGCCGGACGGATGGCCGACGTGATCCACACGCGCCCCCGCTCGTCGAACATCGGATTGTGGACGTTGTTCTTGCTCGTCCACACGACCGTGTCGCCCCAGTACGCCGAGGGCGCGCCGCGCACCTCGGCGGCCGAGGGAGCGCTCGTGTCGCGCACGGTGAGCGGCACCCGGCTCACGGTGTTGTGCACCGGGTCGAGCACGGGCAGATAGTCGGCGCTGAGCTCGAGCGAGCCATAGAGCAGCCCGTTCGCGTTGACGCGCGGATTGCGGCGATCGGTCGAGACGACGTCGTGCAGGTAGGCTTTCGGGTCGGCCCAGTCCCACTCGGTGATCACGACGTTGCGCTCGATCCCCTGCGGCCGGCGCGGCGCGACCGGCACCTCGCCGGCGGCGATGCGGTCGGTCCAGTCGGCGAACATGGTGAGCGGACCCTTGTGGCCGAGCGCTCCGATCGCGCCCATCATCTGCGCGCCGGCCTGTCCGGACTGCACCCGCCGCTCCCATGCGGCGAAGCTCGTCGGCATGGACTTGAACGCGGCGGGAATCTCGCGCGTGCCCTTGCTGCCGAGCTGATGACAGGACATGCAGGTGCCCGACTTGATCGTGCGGATGAAGTCCGCCTGCGACTTCACGTTCGGCGAGATGCCATTGCCCGTCGGGCCAGTGCCGGGAAACTGGTTCTTGTCCGGCACCCGGAGCAGCGAGAGCCAGTATCCCGCGGGATAGTACGCCGCCGCGGCCCGCGCAGTCGGCGCGGGCACGGCGTTCAGCGCGAGCGACTGGCCGATGCTCGATGTCGACTTCGGCGAGTCGACGAGTCCATAGCCGCGTACCCACACGCTGTAGGTCGCCTTCGGCAAGTCGGGGATGAGATAGCGTCCCTGATCGTCGGTCACGACGATGCGCACGAACTTCGTCGGCAGATCGTTCGTCTCGGCGATCACCCACACGCCGGCCTCCGGCCCACGCGGGCTGGTGACCACTCCGCCGATGTCGTCCGCGCCGACGCGAACCGTCGGGGCACGCGATGGGAGCGCCGTTGCGCCGAGCGCGACGAACGCGGCGATGGTGGAAGCGAGGCCGAGTGATCGGATGCTGGTCATGCGTCCTCCGGAAGATTCTCCTGGATGAATCGCGCGCTCAGGTGCACATCCACCTGAACGAGCGGCGAATCACCGATGCACTTGAACTCGTGGATCTCGCCCGCCTTGAGGACGAAGATGTCGCCGGCGCCAGCCTCGAACACCTTTCCTGCGTGCGCGATGCGCGACGAGACTGGCGCGAGCCCGGGGACTCGTCAAGCCACGAAGCGCGCCGACCGGGACGGAGAGGCGGAGTCGGATGGAGTGGGAACGGGCCCATCACACGCCCCGGCAGCCCTCCGAACGAGTCGCTTGACAGCCCATTCTCGTGAGCGAGTACGGCGCCGACGACAGCCGGCTCACGGCCAAGGGCTACGGCGACACGAAGCCGTCACGAAGAACGCCACCGCCGAAGGTCGCGCGAACAACCGGCGCGTCGAGGTCGTGAAGCGCTGACGTCGAGCAGCGCGCCGGCGACGCGATCGAACGACTAGCGCGTCGCCGGCGAATGCTTCGAGCCCTGGGTTCAGCTACAGATCGTCCGGCAGTACCGCGCCAGGCAGTCGCTCGGCGCGCATCCGCTCGCGCACCCGCCGCGTGAATGCGGCGAGCGGACGGGATCGACGTCGTCATGGTTCTTGCCCAACTCGCTTGGGATGACAGGAGGTGCGGATCTCTCGACTGCGCGCTACGCCAGCCGTGAGCCTGGGCGTGAGCCACGAGCTCTGAGCCTCTCCAGCTCGAGCTTCCAGCCCGAGCTCGAGCTGGTGCTGCTCAGTGCTCGAAGCTCACGCTCGAGCTCACAGCCGTTCGGCATCCATGGCGCACACTAGGTCATCCCGAGCGAGCGCAGCGAGTCGAGGGATCTGCACTTCAACACACCAGTCAACCGACCAACTATCCAACTCACCAACTCACCGTCCCAGCACTGCATGCTCCGCATCACCGACCGCGGCCTGTACTGCGCCGCCGCCGACCTCTACATCGATCCCTGGCTACCAGCCGATCGCGCGGTGATCACCCACGCGCACGGCGACCACGCACGCGCGGGAAGCCGGCAGTATCTCGCAGCGCGCGAGGGAGAGCGCGTGCTGCGCACGCGACTTGGTCCAGACGCGACGATCGAGACGGCCGAGTTCGGCGAGGCGCGAGTCGTCAACGGCGTACACGTCAGCCTCCTCCCCGCCGGACACATCCTCGGCTCCGCGCAGGTGCGGCTGGAGCATCGGGGTGAGGTGTGGGTGGTCTCGGGCGACTACAAGACCGAGCCCGATCCCACCTGCTCGCCATTCGAGCCGGTGCGGTGCCAGACCTTCATCACCGAGTCGACCTTCGGGCTGCCGATCTATAGGTGGTGCCCCCAGGAGGACACGTTTGCCGACATGCGCGCCTGGTGGCGCGACAACGCGGCGAGCGGCCGCGCATCGCTCGTGTACGCGTATGCGCTCGGCAAGGCGCAGCGCGTGCTCGCCGGAATGCTCGGCGCGGAGATCGGGCCGGTGTACACCCACGGCGCCGTGGAGCGGCTCACGGCGGATTACCGCGCGAGCGGCGTCGCGCTGCACGAGACGACGCCCGTCGCCATGCTGCCGAAGGGGACGAGCTATGCCGGAAGCCTGATCATCGCGCCACCGTCGGCGGCCGGTAGCCCGTGGCTCAGACGGTTCGGCGACGTCGCCACCGCGTTCGCGTCGGGTTGGATGCAGGTGCGCGGCGCGCGCCGCCGCCGCTCGATCGACCGCGGGTTCGTGCTGTCCGATCACGTGGACTGGCCCGCGCTGATGAATGCCATCGACGCGACGGGTGCCGAGCAGGTGTGGGTGACCCACGGCTATCGCGATCAGGTCGTGCGCTACCTGAATGACAAGGGACTCGCTGCAAAGTCGATAGCGAGCCACTGGGAGGGCGAGAACGACGAGCAGGACGTGGTCGCGAGCGACGAGGCCATCGCGTGAAGCTGTTCGCTCGCCTCTACTCGGCAATCGACTCCACGACGTCGACCAACGCGAAGGTGGCCGCGATGGCCGAGTACTTTCGCGAGGCGCAACCGGCGGACGCGGCGTGGGCCGTCTACTTCCTCTCGGGCGGCCGGCCCAAACGACTGATCCCCGTGCGCCGGATCGCCGCGTGGGCGATGCAGGAGTCGAGCGTGCCCGAGTGGCTGTTCGACGAGTGCTATCACGCCGTCGGCGATCTCGCCGAGACGATCGCGCTGCTCTTGCCCGTCGGCGTCGAGAGCGCCGGCTCGGCGCACGAGCCGCTCTCGCTGCACGCGTGGGTCGAGCAGCGGCTGCTCCCGCTCGCGACGATGACCGAAGACGAGCAGCGTGTCGCCGTGCTCGATGCCTGGCGCGAGCTCGCGGGGACGGAGCGCTACATCTGGAACAAGCTGATCACCGGCAGCTTCCGCGTCGGCGTGTCGGAGCAGCTCGTCGCGCGCGCGCTGGCGCGTGCGAGCGGCGTGGACGAGGGAGTCATCGCGCATCGGCTCAGTGGGCACTGGACTCCCACGGCGCAGAGCTTCACCGCGCTCGTCGCGACGGAGAGCGGCGACGCGGATCTCTCGAAGCCGTTCCCGTTCTATCTCGCCTACTCGCTGGAGGGCGAGCTCGAGTCGCTGGGTGAGCCGCGCGACTGGCAGGCCGAGTGGAAGTGGGACGGCATCCGCGCGCAGGTCATCCGTCGCGAGGGAAAGACCTACGTGTGGTCGCGCGGCGGCGAGCTGGTGACCGATCGATTTCCCGAGTTGGCCGAGGCGGCCGAGCGGCTGCCCGATGGCACCGTGCTCGACGGCGAGATCATGCCGTGGAAGCAGGACGCCGCGCTGCCGTTCGCGCAGCTGCAGCGCCGCATCGGACGCAAGAAGCTCGGGCCGAAGATCCTCGCCGACGTGCCGGTGGTGCTCATCGCGTACGATCTCCTGGAGCTCGCCGGCCGCGATCTGCGGAGCGAGCCGCTCTCGGCGCGTCGCGCGGAGCTGATCCGTACGCTCGATGGCGCGTCGTCGCTGCTCTCGGGCTTCGTCCTCTCACCGACGATCGCACTCTCGACCTGGGACGACGCACGCGCCGCGCACGCGACCTCGCGCGAGCGACGCGCGGAGGGACTGATGCTCAAGCGGCTCGACTCCGAGTATGGAGTCGGCCGTCGCAAGGGAAGCTGGTGGAAGTGGAAGGTGCAGCCGTTCAGCATCGACGCGGTGATGATCTACGCGCAGCCGGGTCACGGACGGCGCGCGCTGCTGCACACCGACTACACCTTCGCCGTGCGCGACGGCGACGCGCTCGTGCCGTTCGCCAAGGCGTACTCCGGGCTGAGCGACGCCGAGATCCGCACGCTCGACGCGTGGATCCGGCGGCATACGCTGGAGAAGTTCGGACCGGTGCGCCAGGTGGAGCCGGTGCAGGTGTTCGAGCTCGCGTTCGAGGGGATCCAGCACTCGCCGCGGCACAAGTCGGGCGTGGCGGTGCGCTTTCCGCGCATCGCACGATGGCGAACCGACAAGCCCGCCTCGGAAGCCGATACGATCGAGACGCTGCGCGCGATACTCGAGGCGGCGCGGTGAGCGGCCTCGCTCCACTCGAACGGTACTTCTCCTCGCAGGGATGGACGCCGCTCGACTTTCAGCGCGAGGTGTGGCGCGCGTATCTCCGAGGAGAGAGTGGGCTGGTGCACTCGGCCACCGGAACGGGAAAGACGCTTGCCGCGTGGGGCGGACCGCTGCTCGAGTGGATCTCGACGAATGGTGCGCCGGCGAGCACCCCATCCGCGCGCGTGCGCCGCGCGACGGCGCCGCCGCTGCGCGTAGTGTGGATCACGCCGCTCCGTGCGCTCGCCGCGGACACGCTCGAGTCGCTCGCCGCGCCGCTTGCCGCGCTGGGCCTGCCGTGGACGCTCGAGGCGCGCACCGGTGACACCACGCCGGGCGTGCGCGCGCGCCAGAGCCGACGTCTTCCGACCGCGCTCGTCACGACGCCCGAGAGTCTCACCCTGCTGCTCACCCGAGCCGACGCGACCGAGATCTTCACCGAGCTCTCGGCCGTGATCGTCGACGAATGGCACGAGCTGATGGGGACGAAGCGTGGCGTGCAGACGGAGCTCGCGCTCGCGCGGCTGCGCGTGCTCGCGCCCTCGGAGTTCACCGGGTGCGCCGAGGTGGAGGCCAGCGAGGGAGACGAGGTATGGGTGGTGGCTGATGACGAAGTCGTGCGCTTCGACTACCACTCCCCGTAGGTGGTCGTGAGTAGCGGTAGCGGGACGTCGTAGCGGGTCGTGAGTAGCCGGACCCCTCGACGCGCTCGGTGGTCAGTCAATTCCATCACCGCCGGATTGCCCGCCGACTCGACGCGCGGCATGTCGGCCGTCGAGACCGTGTGCTGTGCGGCCGCGTCGCGCGTGGAGAGCGAGAGCAGCAGCACCATGCCGGCGGCGGCGCGCTTGCCGTTTCCGCCGGCGAGCGCGGCGATCAGGCCGCCGATCGCGCCGGTGACGCCAGAGCTGATCGTGCCCAGCGCGAGGAGCGAGGACGGGACGTCGCCGAGGTAGTAGGAGACCAGGATGCCGAGGAAGCCGCAGAGCGCGCCCGCGATGGCGCCGCCGGAGGCAGCGCCGCCCTTGCTGATTGGACGCGCGAGGCTGGCGTAGAGCGCACCGGCAAGCAGCGAGAGCCCCATCCCGCCGACGGCGAACAGTCCCTTGATGGTGGGACTCGTGTGACCGGCGACGACCATCGCGACCTGCAGAACGGTGCCGGCGAGCGTAGCGAGAAGGAGCGGTCGACGAGACATGGTCGGATGGGAGAGAGGTGAGGGCGCTCAGGCGCGTGCGGCCAGCATGTCGACGTGTGAGCGAAGCATCCTGACGGCGGCATCGAAGCCGTCGAGCGTGCGGTGCGTGCGGGAGAGCATGACCCCTCCCTCCATCGTGGTGAGCGCGAACACGGCGAGCGCGCGACGGTCGGCGTCCGACGGCAGGCGGGTGCCCGCGTCGACGAAGCACTGCTCGATCGCGCCGACCCAGGCGTCGAAGTTGGCGGCCAGCCGTTCGCGGACCGGTGGGTCGGGCTCGTGGATCTCGAGCGCGATGCTCCCGATCGGGCAGCCGTAGGTGCACTCGCTCGAGTCGAGCGCGGCGCGATAGCGGTCGAGGAGCGCGAACACGCGGTCGATCGGATCTGCGACGCCGGCCCATGCTGGCTGGAGCAGCATGGGATGGATGCCGGCGAGGTAGGTGTCGAGGACGTCGAGCAGGACGTCCTGCTTGCCGGGATAGAAGTAGTAGAGGCTCCCGCTCTTGACGTCGGCGGCCTGGAGGATGTCGGCGACGCTGGTCGAGCCGTATCCTTTCTGAGCGAAGAGGCGCATGGCGGCGAAGCGGATACGATCGCGGGTCTCGGACACGGCGGGAATGTGTTGAACGATCAACCAAGTCGCAAGAGGCCGCTTTCTCATCCGGGTTCCCCACGTAGCTTTGTCGCGCCGACCACCCATCCGGAGAACTCGATGCGACGCTCGATTCTGATCACGGCTGCACTGCTCGTGTCGAGCGCATTCGCACCCGACGTCTCGCAGGCTCAACGCCCGGTCACGCTCGGACTCGGTGGAGGGGTGGCGATGCCGCTCTCGGACTTCGGCGACAATCTCGGACCCGGGTGGAACGCGCTCGCCACGCTCGCCATCGCCGTCCCGGTGCTGCCGGTCGGACTCCGCCTCGATGCCTCCTACAGCCGCTTCAACATCGAGAAGGTGCTGCTTGGCTCGGCGGGGCTGCCCGAATCGGAGCACGTCACGTCGTTCACCGTCAATCCGGTGCTCCGACTGCCCGCGGTCAGCCCGCTCGTGACGCCCTACGTCATCGGCGGGGCGGGATCATACGCGCTCGGCTGCTCCGGCGGCGACGTGTGCGCCACCTCGACCAAGGTGGGTTGGAATCTTGGCGGCGGCGCGACGTTCTCGATCTTCGGGTTGAAGGGCTTCGCGGAGGCGCGCTACCATCACACCTCCAAGGGGAGCGTCGAGGTGGCCTACGTTCCGCTGACGTTCGCGCTCACGTTCTGAAGCGGGCGCTCGTTCGCAAGGTCGTAGTCGTCGCGACCTGTGCGCGCCGTCACACCGGAGGCAGGCTCACCGACGACGATGCCGGCATCCCGCATGCACCAGCGGAGACCGGGATGAATCCTGCGTATGCGCTACGACCGCGTCCTGTCCCTTCGGCTGCGCGGACGAGAGCGGAAGGATCTGGAGCAGCACCTCGTGACGCTCTGACCAGACACCAGGAGAGTACGATGAGACGTTCGAGCGTGACCGCGGCCGCACTGGCGATGCTGTTCCTGTTCGCGCCGACGGCGATGCGCGCGCAGTCTCCGATCTCACTGGGGTTGGGCGGCGGTGTGGCGCTGCCGCTGAGCGACTTCAACGACGACGTCGTTCCGGGATGGCGCGCACTGGGGACGCTCGCGATCGAGGTGCCGCTGATCCCGCTCGGACTGCGGATCGACGGAGCGTACGATCGGTTCAACATCGAGAAAGCGCTCATCGGCGCGGCAGGTGACGCCGGCGCGCGGCGAATCGCGTCGTTCACCGTGAACCCGACCTACCGCCTCGCGGTGCCGCTCCCCCTGATCTCGCCGTATCTGATCGGCGGCGCGGGCTCGTACAACGTCGGCTGCGCCGGCAACGCCAAGTGCGAGTCGGCGACGTCGTTCGGGTGGAACGCGGGCGTCGGGCTCAAGTTCGGGGCGCTCGCCCTGCACGGGTTTGCGGAGGCGCGATACCACCACGTGAACGTGGGGGGCGTGCAGTACGTACCGGTGACCGTCGGCATCTTCTTCTGAGCAACGGGGGGACGGACTCCTGGGGACGGACTCCTGGGGACGGAGTCGAGGACTCCGTCCCCAAGAGTCCGTCCCCAAAATGCCCAACTGGAGCCAATCAGGTCGCGTCGAAGCCTGCGTACTCGCCCGTCTGGTAGACGTTCCCCAGGTACTGCATCTCGGTATGGATGCCGATCTTCGACGTGTAATAGGCGCGCGCCGTGGCGCCCTTGATCGTGCCGAAGAAGCGTTCCGCCGGCGTCTTCGGGTCCGACTCGGCTGCCGCCATCTTCGTCAGCACGGCGAGACGCTCGGCGGGCGTCGCTTGAAGGAAGCGCTTTCCGTTCATCTCGCGCGAAAGGTCGTCGACGGACTTCAGGCCAGTGCGCCAGCGGTCGCGGCGCTCGCCTTCACCCATGTCGGCGAGGCGCCGGTCGATCTCGCCGGCGACGCGCGCGGCGCGTGCGCCCGGTGAGTGATCGTCGGTGGGGATGATCATGTCGCTGAGCTCGTCCACCAGCGCGAACTCCGCGGGCGTGAAGTAGCGCGGCGCCAGGGTGAAGCGGGAGAGCGCCTCGAGCGGGCGCGAGGCGAGCAGCGGAAGCACGAGTGCCGCCGCCGTCGCGCCGAGCATCTCGCGCCGAGTGATCGTCCACCGCGAGGGGGAGTCGGTCATAGGGCTCCTTTGCGGAACTCGTCCGCGAGATGGTCGCACGAGCGCCACGCGAGCGCCATGATCGTCCACGTCGGGTTCTGGCACGACGCGCTCACGTGCGAGCTGCCGTCCACGACGAAGAGGTTCTTCACGTCGTGCGATTGCTGGAACTGATTGAGCACCGACGTCTTCGGATCGTTGCCCATCCGCGCCGTGCCGAGCTCGTGGATCGACCAGCCTTCGGTGAGGATCTCGCGATCGACGCCGACGACCTCGATGCCAGCGGCCTCGAACATCTCCTTCGCGGAGTTGGCCATGTCCTCTCCCATCTTCCGCTCATTGTCGCTGAACTTGTAGCTGAAGTTGAGCGCCGGAATTCCCCACGCGTCCTTGAGCTCCGGGTCGATGCCGACCTGGTTCTCGTAGCGCGACAGCACCTCGCCGAACGCACCGATGTTGATGAAGGCGCCGGCGTAGTCACGGACCTCCTTCTTGTACTGCGAACCGAAGCCCGGGCGGTCGGTGAATGGATAGATCGACTGGCCGCTGCCTCCTTCGAAGCCGTAGCCGCGCAGGAATCCGTCCTGCTTCGTGTCGAGATTGCGGAAGCGCGGGATGTAGAACCCGCCCGGCTTGCCGTCGTCGAGCGTGGGCTTCTTGCCGACGAGCTCCTTCACGAGACCGGTGACGCCGGGCCCCATGACGTGCTCGCAGAAGTTGTGACCGACGTGGTCGCTCGAGTTGCCGATGCCGTTCGGATGCTGCGGGGACTTCGAGAGCAGGAGCAGCCGCGCCGACTCGAGGGTGCTCGCCGCGACGATGACGACCTTCGCCTTGGCCTCGAGCGACTTGTGCGTCACGCTGTCGACGAAGGCGACGCCGCGTGCCTTGCCCGTCTTCGGATCGACGAGGATCTCGTGCGCGGTGGAGTTCGTGCGCAGGGTGAGGTTGCCGGTGTCCATCGCGGGATAGATCAACCCGGTCGGCGAGTCGAATGCCGCGTGGATGTCGCAGCCGCCGGGACGCCGGCCACAGGCGCCGCGTCCGTAGCACTTGCTGCGGTACTTGTTCTTCACGCCATCCGTGGTGACGCCGGCACGATACGGCGTCGCGGTGCGACCCATCGGCTTGAGCGCGTTGCGGAGCTTCACCTCCGCCGCGGTGAGCTTGTTCGGGCGCTGGAAGAGACTGTCCGGCAGGTGCGGCAGCCCTTCCTTGTGGCCGGAGATGCCGAGGTAGCGGTCCACGCGATCGTAGTACGGCTCGATGTCGGCGTACGAGATCGGCCAGTCCTCACCGTAGCCGTCGCGCGACTTGGCCTTGAAGTCGAAGTCGGAGAGCCGGAGCGCGAGACGTCCCCAGATGTTCGTCTTCCCGCCGAGCGCGCGCGCGCGCACCCATGCGTAGGGAGTGCCGCTGTAGGGATGGTCCTTCTCGTCGACGAGAATGTTCTTCACGTAGTCGGACCCGCCCCACCCGCCGACGTACGAGTAGACGTGCTTGTACGCGGTCTTCTGCGCGTAGGGCGGCTTGCGGATGTTGTACTCGTTGAGCGAGAGCGAGTGGAAGCCCGGCGGCGCGTCGCCGCGGCGCGGATGATCGTAGGGCCACTGCATCGAGCGCAGCTCGGCCTCGACGTTCAGCTTCTTTCCCGCCTCGAGCATCAGCACCTTCAACCCCTTCGACGTGAGCACGTGGGCCGCCATGCCGCCGGCGGCGCCGGAGCCGACGACGATCGCGTCGTAGGTGGTGGTGAGGTCGACTTCGGGGAGGGCGGGGGGAGGGGAAATGACCAGCGTCATCGCACTGGCCTCTGGCTCGAGCGTGTCATCAGGCTCTCCATCTCTGAGCTGGCGTCGCGCCGGAATCCGGCGACGCAGGGGGCGTCCTAATTAGCGGGTGTGGCAACGCGGGCCGCAAGAGTGCGCGGCGGCTGCACGCGCCCCGCGCTCGCCGGCGGAAAATGCGCAAGCGCCATCAAGCCCGCCTGGGACGTCCTTCCTAGATTCGCTGCCAATGAAAGCCACCACGCACTCCTACTACGCGGACGCCGTGCAGCGCGTCATCGAGCACGTCGCATCGCACCTGGACGAAGCGCTCGAGCTCGACACGATGGCCGCGCAGGCCTGTCTCTCGCGATTCCACTTCCATCGCGTGTTTCGCGGCATGGTCGGCGAGACGCCGATGGAGCTCGTGCGAAGGCTCCGCCTCGAGCGCGCCGCGTGGCGGCTGATCCACACCGATCGGCCCGTGACGGCGATCGCGTTCGACGCCGGCTACGAGACGCACGAGGCGTTCACGCGCGCGTTCCGCGACTGCTACGCCAAGCCGCCGTCCGAGTTTCGCCGCGCCGCGAACGCGCGGATCGAGCTCGCGGCGCCATGCGGAGTGCACTTCAGGGAAGACGGTCGCATCCCTCCCTTCACACCACGCGAGTCAGGAGGACGAACCATGCAGGTGAGCATCGCGAAGTATCCCGAGCTGCGCGTCGGCACCGTGCGCCACGTTGGTCCGTACTTGCAGATCAACGAGGCGTTCGCGACGCTCGGCGCGCTCGCGCAGCCCGCGCGTCTGTTCGAGCAGCCCGGCGCGATGATGGTCGCGTTGTTTCACGACGATCCGGATTCCGTGCCGGCCGATCAGCTCCGCTCCGACGCGGCCGTCGTCGTCGCGCCCGACACGCCGCTGCCCGACGGGCTCACCGAGCAGCGAATCCCCGCCGGCGAGTATGCCTCCACGATGCACGTGGGCCCATACACGGGGCTCGGCGACAGCTGGGCGCGATTCATGGGCGAATGGCTGCCGGCGAGCGGACGCCGAATGAACGGCGGCGTGAGCTACGAGGTGTACCTCAACACGCCGATGGACACGCCGCCCGAGAAGCTGCGCACCGAGATCCGCATCCCGCTGGCGAGCGCGTGACGTTCAGTCGAGGAACGGCCACCACGACGGCGTCGTCTCGGCGAGGTGCCGGAGCGCGGCGGCCAGCCGTTCCTCGCGCGAGCCGGTGACGAGCCGCCACGGCACGCTGCCCGCGTCGAGCACCTGCGCGAATCGTCCGGTCATCCATTCGCGCACGTGCTCACCGTCGCGCAGACCGTCGTCCTCGAATGAGACGCCGCGATGATCGGTGAGCAGATAGAGCGCTCGCGGCGGCATCGCCGAGGCGATCGCGTCGACGCTCGCGCTCGGATGGCCGAGGTAGCGCTCGTGCCAGAGCCGGGTGGCCAGGGCGTCGGTGTCGCATACGAGCACCGGGCCGCCATCGCGCGCCGCGGCGGCCTCGCGCCGCGTCTGCTCCTCGGCGATGTGCGCGAAGTCGGCCTCGTGCCACTCGATGTCGGTGGGTGACGCATTCGGGTCGTGCGCGCGAGCGACGGCGAGCAGGTTCACGCTGTATTCGCGGCCGTACTCGGGCACCCACTGCGTGCGCTCCCACACACCGCCGCGCGCGCGGAGCGCGGAGCAGAGGTCGCGCGCGAGCGTCGTCGTGCCGGTCGATTCGGCGCCGACGATCGCCACTCGGAGCGCGAGTCCGGCGCGGACCGGGGCGGGAAGGTGCATCCAGCTCGCCGGAAGATCGGCGCGAACGGCGGTGCTGGAGATCGGATGCAGTGCACGCGCTCGATCGAGGCAGACGTCCGCCGCGCCGAAGCGGCGCGCGAGCTCGGCGCCGTACGACTCCGAGCTGAACACCACGTCGACAGGATGCTCGGCACCGTCGTACTCGTCCTCGATGCGCCGAAGGCCGCGCCGCATGACGTCCACGTGAGCGCGCCAGAGCTCGGGGTCGGCGTAGTCGATCGGGAGGTCATCCAGCTCGGCGACGACGCGCAGTCCGTCGGCGGCGGGAAAGCATTCGCGGAGCCACTGCGCGCGCAGGCGCATCGAGAGCCGTTCCGCCGAGCTGCCCAGCACGAGCACGCTCACCCGGCGACAGTGGAAGAGCGCCGTCGCGATGAGGTATTCATGTCCCTCGTGAGGCGGATAGAATTTGCCGACGACGAGCCCATGCTCGAACAGGCCCCGGTTCACGCCGCGACCTCCGCCGGCTCGGGAACGACGAGCGCGCGCCAACGCACGTAGCCCTGGCAGCAGAGCAGAAGGAACACCACGTAGAGCGCCGCGATGAGCGGAAGGCCGCGCGAGACGTAGAGTGGGATCGAGATGAGATCGACGACGATCCACCAGATCCAGTTCTCCAGCACGCGGCGATTGAGCAGCCACTGCGCGACGATGCTGAGCGACGTGACCAGCGCATCGATCAGGGGCGCGCTGCCTTTCATGAGGCCGAGCACGTACCAGAGCACTGGAGCCATCCCCACGATCGAGAGCAGCATGAGCGCCTGCTCGCGACGCGTGCCGCGGAAGACGGGCGCGGATGCCGAGACCTGTTGTCCCGCGCGCCACGCCTGCAGGCCGCGCGCGTTGAGCACGATGAACACCACCTGCAGCGACGCGTCGGCGAACAGCCGTTGCTGCACGAAGACGAGGCCGAGGATGGCGCTGTTGAGGATGCCGAAGTGGAAGTTCCAGATGTTGGCGCGCGCGGCGAGCCAGACGCAGATGATGCCCGTGGCGAAGCCGGAGAGGTCGCCCCAGGACATCGGCATCCCGGCGACGACGAACACGGGGTGCGTGAGCCACGCGAGGGCGCCCGACCAGAGCGTGAAGACGTCGCTCATCGTGCGCTAACGAGGCGACGGGAGCGCCGGCTCGAGCGCCGCGAACACGGTGCGCTCCACGTGTTCGCACAGCTCGCCGAGCAGCGCGACGACCGGCCGGCCTCTGCCCGCGCTCTGGCTGGTGAAGGCGAGCGCGAGCTCCGGACGGAGAAACATGTCGAGCTTCGGATCGCGGCCGACGACCCTGGCGGCCACCGACGCGACGATCGCACCGTCGGCGAACGGGCCGCTCACGATTGCCGGCTCACCTTCGATGTCCACGTCGCGCCTGGTGTTCACGCCCATGGTGCCGCCGACGATGCTCGGCACCAGTCGCGGTGGCTCGTCGGCGTCGAGCTGCTGCAGCGTCCAGAGCGCGCCGTTGCGGAAGCCGCCGATCGCGTGATAGGGCTGGAGGTCCTCGAGCGTCGCCTGCGCCTCGTCGGGCATCGAGGCGATGGCTTTGCGCGACCGCTGCGCGAACAGCGCGAGCGACTCGAAGATCGGGAAGGGAGTCGGCTTGCCGGCGAGGGTCGTGGTCAGCGCGTCGAGCGCATCGCGCAGGCTGTCGACGACGCCGCTCGCGAGAGAGGGGATCGCGTCTGGAATGGGCGACGCGACGAGCGCGCGCACCAGGTAGCGGCCGGCGCGCTTGTCGTGCTCGTGCCCGAGGCGGTACGGAGTGGTGGCGAGGAAGTCGCGCTCGGCGTCGGCGAGAGATGCAAGGTGCTGGCGGGCACGCTCGAAGGTGGAGCGATGCGCCCAATCGCTCATCATTTGTCGCAGGTACCCTTTGGGGAGATGGCGAACACCGAATCGACGAGCAGCTCGTAGTTGGACACTCCCATGTGCCCACTGGGCCGCGGACCGGTCGCCACTCCGCTCACCTCGATGAAGCCCATCGCCTCACTGTGTTCCGCATTCATCGTGAGCTCACCGACTCGTGGAGCCCGCCACGGTGCGCGCGACCAATCGACCCACACCTTGCGGCCAATCGGATGACCGTACGTACGAACTTCCAGCGCGATGCTGTCAGTTGGGCATGGACGAAAGCTGCTCTCCTCCATGCCTTGGGCGTACGTTCCACGCCAGTGGACGTGCGCCGCTCGTGATGGCTTCGGGTCGCACGTCTGATTCTCGAGAACCGGGCTGAACTCGAGCGTCGCACCGCGGCGGAGCACGATGCTCTGCTTCAAGAGCACCGGCATGACGAAGGTACCAATTCGTGTCGGGCACACGATCTCCAGCACTGTCTCGCCTGGGCGAAGGGAGTCGATTCTGTATCGCCCTTCGGCATCGGTGCGGATCAAGCGGCGGGCGGGCGACCAGACAGTCGCGTTGGCGACGGGCGTGCCATTCGCGAAGCGCAGCACGCCACTCACGCTTGCGAGCGAACCAGCGGACGTGGTCGCGGACGAGCTCGTGGGTGTGCTCGCTCGACCGGAGGGAGGGTGCGAGCAGCCGATCATGGCAGTGCTTGCGGTCAATAAGACGATCGCGCGACGACGCGTCATCATCATCTCACTCCTCGGCGCGCCTCGCTCGGGCCCGTTCTCGAACCCTTCAGCATCAGTTCGCGCGCTTCGCCTTCTCGTCCGCCACCCGCTTCTCGAGCTGCTTGCCCGCGCTCTCGGCGAAGCGCTTGCACGCACCGGGATCGGCGAGCGCCGCGGTCGGCGTTCCGTCGCTCGGCGAAACGCGCTGCCAGAGATTGGATGCGCTCGGATGCGGCGTGAGCAGGACATCGCACTTCAAACCCCCCAGCAGCGCCTGGCCGCGCGCGAAGTCGTCCAGCGCGTTCGGATAGGTCGCGCTGCGGGTGAAGAGAAAGCCGTCGGCCGAGACGGGCGTCCGGCTGTCCGCATACACGACGTCGAGGCACCCGTCGGCGGCGCAGGAGCGCCACGACCAGCTCGTGCCACCGGGGGTGTGCCCTCCGGTATGGTGCGGAACGACCGCGATCGTGCCGACGCGCAGCGTGTCCTCGAACGCGAACACCTTCACGCCACTCGCGGCGGGATACTCGAGCAGCACGCCGTACTGTGGATCGTCGGGCCCCGACCTGCCGCTCGAGAGCACGGGCGCGCTCGCGGCGCTCGCCATCACCGTCGCGCCAGACGCGCGCTGCAGCTCGGCGATGCCACCGGCGTGGTCGAAGTGCGCGTGCGAGTTGAGAATCAGCTTCACGTCGCGCACGTGGAAGCCGAGCGCTTCGATGTTCGCGCGAATGACCGGCGCGGATTCCGGGAGCCCTCCGTCGATGAGCACGTGTCCCGCGCTCGACGTGATCAGGATGGCGCTGAGCCCGTGCGTGCCGACGTAATAGGTGTCGGCGTGCAGCCGGAACGGTCGCTGCGGCTCGTTCCACTCCGCGCACGACGGACACTCGCGCGACCGCTGCGCCGCGAGCGGCCGCACGCCGGCGAGCACGGCGAAGAGCGCGATGCCGAGCAGCGAGCGTGCGGCGAGCCGAGCGAGCGTCACTTCGTCGTCGCGGTGAACACGCGCACGTAGTCCACGAGCATCGTCGCGGGGAAGATCGCGTCGGACTTGGGATCGCCGTCGAAGTTGCCACCCACGGCGAGGTTGAGGATGACGAAGAACGATTGGTCGAGGATCGACGGGCCGTACTGGGTCAGGTCCCCGCGCGTCACGCTGTAGTGCACGAAGTCGTCGACGAAGAACTTCGCGTGATCCTTGTCCCACTCGACGGCGTAGACGTGAAAGCCGTCCGAGAGCGTGCCTTGCGAGATCCCGTTCGCGTGGGCGATCGGCGTGTTGCCGGAGTAGCCCGGACCGTGAATGGCCGAGCTCGAGATGTTGGACGCACTGCCCTTGTTCTCCATGATGTCGAGCTCGCCCGCGTCGGGCCACTTCACCCCCGGGAAGCCGCTGCCGAGCATCCAGAACGCTGGCCACAGCCCCTGTCCCGTTGGCAGCTTGATCCGTGCTTCCACCCGGCCTGGCGCCGCCGACATCTTGCCGCGCGTCGTGATCTTGGCCGACGTGTAGCGACACGGTCCGTAGTAGCAGGTGAGGCCGGTCGCGGGGCGCGCGACGATGGCGAGCTGGCCCTGCCCATTGAGCGAGACGTTGTCGGCGGCGTTGGTGTAGTACTCCTTCTCGTTGTTGCCCCAGCCGCAGTTTCCATTCGTGCAGCCGTCGCCCAGGTCGAAGCCCCACTTGGTGGCGTCCACGGGCGTGCCGGCGACACCGTCGAACTCGTCGCTCCACACCTGCGTCCACGTCGTCGTCGGCGTGGGTTGCGGGGTGGTGGTCGTGGTCCCCGTCGGTGGAGCGCCGCCGGACGAGCAGGCGAGCGCGGCACCGAGCGCCAGCGTCATGGTCGCGCCGAGGCGGCGGGTCCGCGCCATCGGAGCGTGATCGTCGATTGGACTGAGCATGTGGGTGGCGTGGTGGACGCGGAGGTGAAGGAGCGCGGCGGCAGGGCCGCGAGCGATTCGTCGGTCAAAGATACGCCGCTCTAGCACAACCGATACACTCCCGCGCGGCGTTCCACGTCGACCGGGATTCCGAACAGCGCGGAGAGGCGCGCGGTGGTGAGCATGTCGGCGGTGGGGCCGTCGCCGGCGATGCGCCCGTCGCGGAGCATGACCACCCGCTCGATCTCGGGGATGATCTCGGAGACGTGATGGGTGACGAGCACGACGCCGACTCCCGAGCGGGCGAGCTCGGACATCGTGTCTCGGAGCCGAATCTGCGCGGCGATGTCGAGTGCGTTGCCCGGCTCGTCGAACAGGAGCGACGTCGGTGCGTGAACGAGGGCCCGCGCGATGAGCACGCGCTTCGCCTCCCCGGACGACATGTGCGCGACGGGCCGGCCGCTCAGGTGCGCGACGCCGAAGCGCGCGAGGAGCGACTCGGCGTGCTCCACCTGCGAGGGCTCGGGGGAGTGGTTCGGGAAGATTCTCGTGCTGCTGAAGTAGCCCGAGAGCACCACGTCGCGTCCGGTCGCGTCGGTGGAGCAGGCG
The DNA here is from genome assembly GCA_036008805.1 of Gemmatimonadaceae bacterium. Taxonomy (GTDB): domain Bacteria; phylum Gemmatimonadota; class Gemmatimonadetes; order Gemmatimonadales; family Gemmatimonadaceae; genus AG11. The sequence goes on along the minus strand of DASYMZ010000026.1, from coordinate 37,994 downwards.
GCGAGGAGGTCGGGCGACACGATCCCGAGCTGCGAGCGAAGCTCGAAGACGTTCCATCGATCGCGTCCGAGGATGCGCACCGATGTGCCGGGCCGCGCGAGCGGATAGCACTCGCGCGTGATCGTCTTGATGAGCGTCGACTTGCCGCAGCCGTTGGGGCCGAGGATGCAGACGTGCTCGCCGGCGCCGATGGAGAGGGTCACGTCGTCGAGGGCGGGACGGCCCGCGTCGGAGTCGCGGAGAACGGTGACGTGCTCGAGGGAGATCAGGGGGGGCACGCTGGGAAAATAGTCGCTGGTGCTGCAACTGAACGGCAACCGCGAGTACGCCAGGATAACTGACGTACCGGGATACTCGGATTGGCATACTGGCCATTCCAATTCGTGGATGGCTGTCCCTGGAGACTCGCTCTGACCGTCGCAGCGCGAGGAGCACTCCGTCCCTGCTCGTCCCGCGCCGTCCGAACGAGCCCCTCCCGGGCGAGTCTGGTCGTCTCCACGCGGAGTCTCGGGAGCACATGCCAACTTTCCAAACGAGGCCGAAATCGGGTTGGCTCGTATGCCAATCCGAGTATCCCGGTACGTCCGTCGTCCACCATTCACGCAGTTGGTCGTCGGGCAGTTGACGAAACGTGCACTCCTCAGCGCCGCACCGTATACTCTCCCCGTCCTCCTCCACTCGCTCGCCGCCTTGCCCGACGAGATCCCCTCCGCAATCGAGTCCGTCCAGCAGGCGCTCGCGCCGGCGTATCGCGTGGAGCGACTGCTCGGCAGTGGAGGAGCGGCGACGGTCTATCTGGCGCTCGACACCAAGCACGACCGCCGCGTCGCGATCAAGCTGCTCCGGGGTGAGCTCGCCGGCACCGACGACGCGATCCGGTTCGTGCGCGAGATCCACGTGGCCGCGCGACTGACGCATCCGCACATCGTCCCGCTGCTCGACTCGGGCAGCATCGGCGCGACGCCGTACTACGTGATGCCGTTCGTCGAAGGGGAGTCGCTGCGGGGACGGCTCGCGCGCGAGCAGCGCATCCCGCTCCACGAGGCCGTCGCGCTCACTCGCGAGGTGGCTGATGCGCTCGACTACGCGCACGCCGCCGGGATCGTGCATCGCGACATCAAGCCGGAGAACATCCTGCTGCTCAGCGGGCACGCGGTCGTGGCGGACTTCGGAATCGCGCGGGCGTTGAAGCGCGCGATCAGCGACTCCGCGGCCACCTCGCGCGGCTTCATCCTCGGCACGCCGGCGTACATGAGCCCGGAGCAGGCGGCGGGGAACGACGAGATCGACGGACGGAGCGACGTGTACTCGCTGGCGATGGTGCTGTACGAGATGCTGTGCGGCACGGTGCCGTTCTCGGCGCGGAGCACCCATGCGCTCATCGCGCAGCGGTTCACGGAGGACGCACCGCGCGTGGCGAGCCGCTGGCCCGACGTGCCGGCACACGTGGACTCCGCCGTCGCCGCGGCGCTCTCGTTCGAGCCGGACGACCGGCCGAGCTCCGCCGGCCTGTTCGCGCAGATGCTCTGGACCGCGGACGCCGGCGGCCCGGTGTCGCGCGCGACCGTCGCGGGCCGTGCGTACTCTCCCAAGCGGCGGAGCGCCGCCACGACCGACGGCGATCTCCCGTCCGTCGCCGTGCTGCCGTTCGCGAACCTGAGCGCCGATCCGCTCGACGACTTCCTCTCCGACGGCATCACGGAAGAGATCATGACGACGTTGAGCAGGATGCGAACGATCCGCGTCGCGGCGCGCACCTCGTCGTTCGCGTTCAAGGGGCGGCACGTGGACGTCCGTGAGATCGCCGAGCAGCTCGGCGTGACCACGGTTCTCGACGGCAGCGTGCGCCGGTCGGGCGCCAGGGTGCGGGTGTCGGCGCAGCTCGTCGACGCTCGCAATGGGTTCCAGCTCTGGTCCGACCGCATGGACCGCGCGTACGAGGACGCGTTCGAGATCCAGGACGACATCGCACGCGCGATCGCCGAAGCTCTCTCGAGCACGCTGCTGCAATCGTCGACGACGGGAACGCGCGATCACGTCGCGGGCGCGGTGTACGAGCTCTATCTGCGCGGGCGGTTCTCGCTCAACAAGCGCACCGAGCCCGACCTGCACGCCGCGGCGCAGTTCTTCGAGGCCGCCACGATCCAGGACCCGGAGTTCGCGCTCGCCTTCGCCGGGCTCGCCGACGCGCTGCTGATGCTCGGTGTCTACGGCGCGCAGCCCGCGGAGGCGGTGATGACGCGCGCGCGCGCCGCGGCCGAGCAGGCGCTCGCGATCCATCCCGCGCTTGGCGAGGCGCACGCGACGCTCGGTTCGGTGCGCGCGCTGTACGATTGGGATTGGGCGGGTGCGGAGGATTCGTTCAACCGAGCGAAGGCGCTCAACCCGCGCTATCCGACGGCGTGGCAGTGGTCCGCGCTCAATCTGCTCCTTCCGCGCGGCCGGCCCGACGAGGCGCGCGCCGCGATCGACCGCGCGCGTTCGCTCGATCCGCTGTCGATGGTGATGGCGGCGAGCGTCGGCGCGGTGTACCACCTCTCGGGTGACATGGCCGGCGCGATCCGCGCATTGCGTCGCGGGATGGAGATCGACGCGAACTTCGTCATGTCGCACTACTTCCTCGGCGGCGCGCTCCGCGACGCGGGCGATCTGATCGCCGCCGAGGCCGAGCTGCGTGCCGCGATCGGCAAATCCGGGGGCACACCGGAGATGATCGCCGGTCTGGCGCAGACGTTGGCACGAAGCGGGATGACGGAGGACGCGCGGACCTTGCTCGCGCAGCTCGGCGCGACCGCCGAGACGCGCCACGTCTCGCCCTGTCTCGCGGCGCAGGTCCGGGCGGCGCTCGGCGACATCGATATCGCGATCGAGGCACTGGAGCTGGCGGCCGAGGCCCGGGATCCGGAGATGGTGTACATCGGCGTGCGGCCGGCGTACGCTCCGCTCAGGAAGGATCCGAGGTTCGTGGCGCTGCGAGAGAAGATCGGAGTCTAGGATCGTTCTCCGGCCGCGGCGAATCGAACGACGCTAACGCAGATCTGACTCGCAGGATCCTGCTCGAGCGCCTGGACACCACTCGCGGCGATCCGAGAGCGGGAGCACGGATCTCAAACGGATTGGACGGAAATGGCCGGATGTCGGGATGCTTCACGTGCGGGGAGCGACTGCACAGAGATCGATGCGCGGGGCGCTATTGCTTGCTGGTTCACACAGAGCGCACGGAGACGACAGAGCTCACGGAGAACTGCAACGGCAACGGCCACGGCCACGGCCACTTCATTTTCCGCGGAGGCGCGGAGGACTACCACAGCAAAATGATTGAGGGTGTGGTGGAGAGATCTCTCCGCCACACCCCCAAATCAGTATGCCGTTGCAGTTCTCTGCGCCCTCCGCACTTCTCCATGAGCTCTGTGTGAGCTGTTGCAGTTGCAGTTGCAGTTGTAGTTGCAGTTCTCCGCGCCTCGGCCGTTCTCCGCGCTCTCCGCGTGAACCCCACAGCAATAGCGCCCAGCGCACGAACCCCCGAGCAACAGCGCCCAGCGCGCCAGATCGTAGCAGGAGGAGATCCGGCCGTTCCCGTTCAATCCGTCTCAGATCCGTGATCCCGCTCTTGGATCACCACGAGAACCCAGCCAAGCCGCAACGAACAAGCCCTGTCATCCAGCAAATCTTCGTTCGCGTCGTTCAAGGCACTACACTCGCCCCAGCACCGTCTCGCTCAGCATCTCGCCGATGATCGGGAACTGGATGCCCGCCACAGCACGCGCCGCGTAGATGCCTCCCATCACCGCACCCTCCAGGCACGCGACGTGGATCCCGTTGTCGATCCAGTCGCCGGCAATGGTGAGGTTGGCGTAGCGCGTGTCGCCGGCGCGGATGCGGAACTTGCCCGTGCCCGGGAGCGCAAGCGTGCACCGCTCGTGCGGATCGCAGTTCGAGCGCCAGTACTGCGATTCGAAGCGCGCCGGTCCCTCGCGTGACTGATCGAGATCCACCAGGAGCGTCCAGTCCACGCTCGGTGGTGCGTCGGCATCCATCGCGCCGGGAAGCAGCGTCGTGAGGTGCTTCTCGAGATACACGAGCGCGAGGCGCCGTGCGTCGGCCGTCATGCGCACCGGGAAGTCGGCGTCGCTCGCGGGCGGCGGCTCGTCGGGGCCGGGCTGCGCACCGGTGAAATAGCTCACGTTCCGCGGGACGAGCCCTGACGGCCAGGTCTCGCGCGGCAGCACCTGACTCATGTCCGACCAGGTGTTGTACGGCTGGACGTAGAGGCTGAGCAGCGGCAGGTCGGGGCCGGTCCAACCGAGCCGGGCGAGATCGTCGGTGAGCCACACCTGGAACGACAGCGTCTGCACCGCCTTCACCTCACGGATCATCCGCTGCCACCGATCGTGCCAGCGGGCGAGATCGACGCAGAGGAAGGGCAGCGTCTGCACTGGGGTCGCGAGAATCACCTCGTCGAACTCGACGCCCGCACTCAACGTGACGGTGCGCACGCCTTTCCATCCGGAGTAGTACGACTCGAGATCGATCTCGGCGTAGCGACTCGCATCCTTCACCTGCTCCCACAGCGGCTCCGACGGCCAGCACGGAAGTCCGAGCACGTCGTACAGCGGCGCGTAGCTCGCCGCGTCGCCCGAGAGGAGATCGACCTGCTGCTCGAAGTCGATGCTGGCGACGCGAGCGCCGTCGTCGCTCAGCCGAACCGCGGACGCCTTGTGAAAGAAGCGGAACTGCACGCCACGCTGCCGCAGCGCCTCGTGCATCGGGCCGAAGATCGTGTCGCCCATTCCCGCCTGCATCTTGTAGTACATCGCGCCCTTGTAGGTGAACATGATGCGCACGAGGGTGCGAAGACCCACCGACGCACTGATCTCCTCCTTCGCCGCGCGCCCGTCGTCATACGAGAACGCCGCGTCGTAGATGGCACGTGTGTATGGAGACCACATGGTCACTTCATGCGCGCCGTGCTTGCCGAGCCAGTCGCGGAAGTCGTACTCGTCCACCGCGGCGAAGCCACCGGGCGCGAACAGGCGGTCGCGCACGATGCCGACGAACACGGCCCAGAGCAGATCGATTCCGGTCCAGAAGCGATGAGGACCGGAGAACCGCGACACGGCGACGCGCACCGCGTTCCAGATCAGGCGGCGAACGAAGCCGACGAGCGCGGTGAGCCAGTGCACGTGGACGTCGAGCCACCAGGCCAACTTGAAGAACGCGTTGATGCCGTCGAGGAAGAGCGACGTGATCCAGGTCTCCTCCGGCTTGCCCGGGTCGTCGCTCTCCTCCCAGCGCGTTCCGCTCGGAAAGATCGAATCCTCCATCCGCAGCTGCGTGCGCCAGCCGAACAGGGCGCCGAACAGAACCTGCAGCAGCATGACGAGATAGTCGAACGGCCCGTTCATCGCCGGCCCCACCCCAGGCACCTCGCCATTGCGTGGGAAGGGCTCGATCCACGGCTGCCACTTGCCGCGGAAGTCGTCTTCCATCACTCCCGCCGACAGCGGGTGGAACGCCTCGCGCCACGTGGCGAGCGGTGCGCCCGGCTTCCGCCCGATGGCGCCGTACACGTCGCGCATCATCGCGAACACGTTCTGATAGAAGCCGAAGATGATGTGCAGCCCGTGCTCCTCGATGCGGTCGGCGACTCCGCGATTGCGGCCGCTCGCGCCCTTCCCGCCGAGTCGCCAGCCCATCTGGTAGACGGTCACGTCGTACCGCTCGCGCAGCTCCGGCGTCGACGACAGCCAGTACGCGGCCGTCATCCCGGACGGTCCGCCGCCGACGATCACGACTCGCTTCTTCGCGGTGGCGGCGGTCATGCGGTCGCCGCGTGCGCGCGCGTCGCCGGCATGCTCGCCAGCTCGGCCTCGACGCATCGCTCGGCGTAGCGCGGCATGCCGAGTGTCTCGAACGCTTCCCGCGCGTTGTGCAGTCGGGACGCGCGCTCCGCAGCGTCCTCAGCGTGACGACCCAGCTCGTACGTCGCCATCGCGTGCTCGTACGGCATGCCAGCACGCTCGGCCACGAGGATGCACTCACGCCACGCCGCTCGCGCCGCGGCGTGCCGCCCCTGAAGCTGCCGCGAGAGGCCCTCGATGAGGAGGTAGGGTGCCCGTGCTCCCGGAAAGAGCTTCGCCCCTTTGCGAAAGTTCTTCACGGCGCGCCGCGCGAGCGACCACAGCTCCGCTTCGCTCGGCAGCCCGCTGGCCTCGTCCGACGCCTGGCGACGTTCGATCAGCGCGAGAAAGCCGCGCGCCACCGCCGCGTGCCCGTTGTATCCCGTGAAGAACGAGTTCGCGTCGTCGCCGCGCTCGGGGATCGCGACCCCTTCGCGCCCCGCCGCGAGCGCTTCCTCCCACTGGCCGGTCCACAGGTAGCCTTCGATCAGCGCGCCGAGGGTGTTGTAGAGCTGGAGCCCGATCGGATTGTCGCGCACGAGCCGGATGCCGAACGGTCCCAGGATCACCGCGATCGCCTCCTCGACGCGTCCCTGCCTGATCCAGCAGAGCGCGCGCATCGCGTTGGCGAAGCCGGTGATCGGCGGCTCCACGCTCATCGAGATCGTCGCGCAGTCGCCGAACAGCTCCCCCGCGCGATCGAGATGTCCGACCATGAGATGCGGCTCGGCGAGCATGTACTTGCCGCGATGCTTCCAGAGCCCCGCGCCGAGCCGGCTCACGAGATCGTCGGCGAGCTGCAGATGAGGAATGCCTTCGATCGGCCTACCGAGCAGGCTGAGCGTCATGCCGAGGTACATGTTGCAGCTCACACGCTGGAGCAGCTGGCCCGACTCTTCCGCCATCGCGACCGCGGCGCGCAGGTCGCGCTCCGCCGTGCCGCGCATACCCGCCATCACGAGCAGGTAGCCGAGCATCGCGCGTGCGAACGCCGACTCTGCGCTCGGTCCGACGCGCGCGGCGATGTTCGCGCCCTCGAACACCGTGTGCGCGAGCGAGAGCCGGTTGCCCTGCCAGAGATAGACGACCTGCAGATTGTCGCACGCGCGGAGCGCCTCGATGCATCGCTCGCGCTCCGCGGCGGTGAGTCGCTCGGGGTCGCCCGCCACGACGCGCGGCGCGAAGCGGCTGCCGATGTGCCGGAACACCTGCGCTGGAGTCGCGAACCCGAACCGCGGCGGTGGAAACCCCGACAGCTCGATCGCCTGTTCGTAGTGCGTGCGCGCCTGATCCCACTCGATCAGCGAGTACGAGCCTTCGGCGAGCTGACGATGCCAGCTCGCACGCAGCGGATCGACGCGCAGCGGTCCGCGCAGCGACTCGTCGAGCTTGATCGCCTCCGAGAAGAAGTCGATCGCGGATTGGTTCGCGTACGACTCGAGCGCCTGCTTGCCGGCGTCGCCGAGATAGCGCACCGCCTTCTCGGGCCGGTCGGCGCGCGACCAGTGGTACGCGAGACGCGCGCAGTAGGGCGTGAGGTCCGCCTCGTGCGCGCGCTCCACGTACTCCGCCGCGGCGGCGTGCAGCGGCCTGCGCTGGGCGAACGCCATCAGTCCGTAGGTCGTCTCCTGGATCAGCGCATGACGGAAGACGAAACACGTCGCGTCGTCGGACTCGCGGACGAGCAGCTCGGCGGACTCCAGATCGCGCAGGCTCTCGGCCATCGCTCCGTTGCCGGGATGCACGCTCTCGAGCATCGCGCGGTCGACGCTGCGTCCGAGCACGCTCGCCACTTTGAGGGTGAGCTGCGCGTCGGGGGCGAGGCGATCGATGCGGCTCGTGATCACCCCCTTCACCGTTCCAGGCAGACTGACGGCCGAGAGCGCCTCGGTGCTCGCGAGCCGGCACTCGCCTCCGTGCACGACGATCGCGCCCGACTCGCGCAGCGTGATCGCGAGCTCCTCGCTGAAGAATGGATTTCCCTCCGCTTTGGCGAGGATGAGCTCCTTCACCGCGACGGGAATCGACGACACGGCGAGCCGCCGGCGAATCAGCTCGACGATCTCCGTAGGCGACATGGTGCCGAGCAGCAGCTTCTCGCGCCCGTCGCCCGTGGTGAGGCGCAGAATGGCCTGAGGCTCGGGCGACATCGGCCGCAGCGTCGCGATCACGAGCACCCGAGGCAGGGCTTCGACGATGCGTGCGCAGAGCTGCAGCGACGCGTCGTCCATCCAGTGCAGGTCCTCCAGCGCGAGGACGAGCGGCCGCTCGATCGCCGCGGACTCCACGAGCGCGACGAGCAAGTCGGTGAGGTTGGCTGCGCGGATGGTTCCGCTCATCTGCGCCGTCAGCTCGTTCTCGGGGATCTCGAGCGGGAGCACGACGTCGAGCAGCGGCGCGAGCTCGAGCATCCGGCGCGACAACCGTTCCAGTCGGCTCATCGCCGCGTCGCGCGCGCCGCTCGGATCGGCATCCGGAGCGATGCCGAGCAGCGCACGGAACACCGGCCGCATGGCGAGATACGCCGTCGCGTGCTCGATCGAGTCGGCGGCTCCCTCGAGCACGCGCAGATTCGCCGCGCGCGCCACGCCGACAACGCGCCGCAACAGCGTCGATTTCCCCATTCCCGCGTCGGCCTCGACGACGATCGCGCCGCCCGCGTCGTGCTCGCGCAGCGCGGAGATCCGTGCGACGATGCGCGCTTCCTCGCTCGCGCGCCCGACCATCTGGTGCTCCGTCGCGCTGGTGGGCGTGCTCTCCCCTCCGCGGCGCGACGCCGGCTCGAAGACGCGGAGTGGCGCTGCGATCCCTTTCGCGCTGATCGGTGGCAGCTCGCGCGACTGGAGCCAGCGCGCACCGCGAGCGTTCGTCGTCTCGTCCATCACGACGCCCGTACCCGCCGCCTGCATCAGCCGCGCGGCGCGATTGATCGTCGGGCCGAGGATGCCGTAGTTGCGCCGAGTGCCTCCGCCGTACGCGCCACAGAACACCAGCCCCGTGGCGATGCCCGCCCCCGCGCCGACGCGCAGGTCGCGCAGGCGGCGGCACACCGCCATCGCCGCCTCGGCGGCGCGTGCCGGGTCGTCGTCGTGCGCCTGGCCGGGGAGGCCGAACGCGAGCACGGCCGAGCAGCCTTTGTCGTCACGCAGCATCTGATAGAGTGTGCCGTCGAGACGCGCCGTCTCCTCCTGCGTGGCGAGGGCGGCGGCGTGCAGCAGTGCGTGATCGGCGGGGTCGCCTGGATTCACGGTCTGCATCTGCACGAACACGATGCTCGCGTCGCGAAACTCCGAGAGGTAATCGGCCTGCCCACGCGAGAGCCGGTCGCGCAGCACGGGAATCACCAGCCGCTCGATACCCTTGCCAGACGGCGGCGTGACGGGGATCTTGGCACTTCTCACCTGCGCGGTCTCGCCAGACAACTCATGCACGCGCGCCACCTCATCGCCGGCGATCCACTCGCCTCTCGCCCGCTCGGCGATCGCGCGCCACGCCGACGCGGTGGCGAGCACGATGCCAGGCCGCGCGACCGAGTCGGCGCGGAACACCGCGTCGAGCGGGTCGCCGCCGAGGATGGTCAACCAGCGTCCGCCGATGCCGCCCACGCGGTGGGCCGTGAGCGCGCCGACGCCGATCGTGCCGCGGAGGCCGAGCGTCGCGTCGTGCGGCGGAGGCGCCGTCGCGAGCCGTTGATGAATGTCGAGCGCGCAGGCCGCGGCACGTCTCGTTGCGTCGGCGTCGTCTTCGGTGTCGGCGTCGAACACCGCGAGCAGCGCGTCGCCCGCGAACAGCACCGTGTCTCCACCGTGCCGCGCGATGGCGTCGGTGAGGATGCCGTAGTACCAGTTCAGGATCTCGGAGAGTCGCTCCGCGCCGATCGGTCCTTCGGCCGCGAGCCGCTCGGTGAGCGACGTGAAGCCGGCGAAGTCGGTAAACAGCACGGCGGCACGCAGTGCGGCGACGGATGAGGTCGTGTCGTCGGCATCGGCGCCGAGTGCTGCCGCCAGTTCGAGCCTGGAGAGATGCGGCACGAGCTGCTGGAGCGTGTTCATTGAGCGCTAACGTACGTGCCCGTGGAGAGACCAGCTAGTAAACCCGGTGAGTCGGTGAGTTGGAAAGTTGATCGGGTGGAGGGTTTGCTGGTGAGCTGAACGGCCATGGCCGCAACCGGCGCGGATGCGTCATCGAGAGGCCTCCACGCGGGATGACGGGGCGGAGGAGCCGTGAGCCTGGGCGTGAGCTGCGAGCAGTGAGCATCTCCAGCTTCGAGCTCGAGCTCGGGCTCGAGCCGGAAGCTGGAGGGGCTCAGAGCTGGAGGCTCGGGCTCATGCTCGAGCTCTCATCGCAGCGAGTCGAGGGATCTGCACTCCATTCAGCAATGAACCGACCAACTATCCCACGATCCAACTCACCAACTCACCAAGTACCGCCCAATCCATGACTGCCAAGACGAAGGTCGCGATTCTCGGCGGGGGCCCCGCTGGTCTCACGGCGGCGTTCGCGTTGAGCGCCACGCCGGAGCTGCGCGCGAAGTACGCCGTGACGATCTATCAGTCCGGGTGGCGAGTCGGCGGGAAGTGCGGGCAGGGGCGGAAAGGGCCGGCGAACCGGATCGAGATCAACGGCACGCACTACCTGTTCGGCGCGTACGACGCGGCGTTTCGGATCGCGTCGCAAGTCTTCGAGGAGCTCGAGGCGACGGGGGACACCCGGTTCGGCACGTACGAGAGCCAGTTCCTCTCGTGCAGCACCGTCGCGATCAAGGAGTTCTTCAACGGCAACTGGGACACGTGGACCCTCGAGCTGCCCGGCAGTGGCAAGCCGCCGGGAGCGCGCACCGCGTCGCGCGAGCCGCTCACCCTCCGCTCGACGATCGACGGCGTGACGAGCTCGCTGATCGATCTCGCCTCGACCGGCAGCGCGGGGAGCCTGCTCGGCACGCAGAGCGGCGCGGCGAGCGACGCGCCGCATTGGTGGGAGTGGCTCGGTGAGCTGATCGGCCGCGAGCTCGGCACGCTCGAGCACTACGTCGGCGTCGGCGCGTTGCATCTCGTGAAGACGCTCGCGTCGAAGCTCGAGGCGGACATCCAGACGTCGCAGCCCGTCCGCGATGCGATCGTCTGGCTGCTCACGCACTTCCGGAGCTGGGCGTGGTCGTTGCTTGGCAGTCTCTCGAAGTCGCACATCGACGCTCGACGGCTGCTGCAGCTCATCGACCTCGGCACCACCGTGATGATCGGCCTGATCGAGGACGACGTTCTCTCGGCCGGTGGATTCGATCGGATCGATCAGTACGATCTGCGCGAGTGGCTGACGAGGTGGGGCGCTGCGGAGACGACCGTCTGGTCAGCGCCGATCACGACGTGGTACAACGCGATCGCCGCGTATGCGGATGGCGACATCGACCAGCCCAACATGTCGGCGGGGATGGGGCTGCGCGGCATGCTGCGGCTCGGCCTCACCTACGAGGGCGCGTTCTCCTTCCAGCTCAGCTACGAGGTCGGCGACTCGATCATCGCGCCGATGTATCAGGTGCTCGTAAATCGCGGCGTGACGTTCATGTACTTCCATCGCGTGCGCGATCTCGTGCCGTCCGTCGACGGCACGACGATCGACACGATCAGCGTCGAGCGGCAGGTCGTGCTGAAGAGCGGAGATCCCGCGTCGTACCAGCCGTTCATGCTCCTGCCGAATGGACGGCCGGTCTGGCCCGACGCGCCGCTCCTCGATCAGCTCAGCATGCCGGCGACCGGCGCGAACGACCTGCTGTCGTTCTACGCGCCGAAGGTCGGCGAGCAGTACGACCTGAAGCGCGGGACGGACTTCGACGTCGCCGTGTACGCGCTGCCCGTCGCGACCACGCGCTGGTACTGCGCGCGACTGATCGACCAGAAGGACGCGTGGCGCAACATGCTGAACCTCGGCACGACGGAGACGCAGTCGCTGCGGCTCTGGCTCTTCCCGACGGCGGAGGAGATGGGATGGCCGTACGGGCAGGCGGTGCTGTCGGGCTACTACCAACCGCTGGCGACGTGGGAGGACGCGAGGCAGCTCATCGCGGCCGAGACCTGGCCCGCCGACAAGACACCGGGTGGCATCGCGACGCTGTTCGGCGCGTTCGAGGGAGCACCTCCGCAGTATCCCGGTCCCGACGACGCGGACTATCCGGCGCAGCGCGCCGTTGCGGCAGTCGAGAACGCGACGCGATTCTGTCGCTCGTTCGTCGGCTCACTCTGGCCGGATGCGACGCATCCATCGAATCCCGTCGGTCTCGACTGGTCGAAGCTCGTCGCGCTCGAGGAGGGAGTGAAGGGCGAGCAGCGCCTCTCCACCCAATCGGTTCGGGTGAACGTCGGGCCGGTCGAGGCGTATACCCAGATCCACAAAGGAACGCTGCAGTACCGGCTGCGCGCCGATGAGTCGGGCTACGCGAACCTCGCGCTCGCGGGGGACTGGATCAGGAACGGGTACGAGATCGGCAGCGTCGAGGGCGCGATACTCGGGGGCGAGCAGGCGGCGAACGCGGTGATGAGGCTCGCACCGGCGACCTAGAGATCGTCCCCCACGATCACCTTCGGAAATCCGCTGATCGCCTGCGATGCCTGCAGCCCGCCCATCACCGCTGCCTCCACGCAGCCGGCGTTGATCCCGGTGTTCAGCCAGTCGCCGGCGAGATAGAGATTGCCGAAGCCCGACTCGTGCGCGCGCATCCGGTACTGCACGCCGCCCGGCAGCGACAGCACGTAGCGCTCGCTCGGGTCGATGTTGAGCCGCCAGTACTGCTGGTCGAATCGCTCCTCGCCCGACTCGCCGAGCCCGCGATCGAGGACGCTCCATCTGAGCTGCGACATCCCGGGCTCGCACGCCGCGGGATAGAGCGGACCCAGATTCGTGTCGAGCCAGGTGACCGCGCTCTCGCGCGCGCGCGCGTGCTGCGCGCCGGGGAAGGCGTGGTCGATGAACGGCGGGATGCTCTCCGCGTCGGTCATCGTGCCGCAGAAGTAGACGACCGACTTCGGTGGGTTCTTCCGCCCCTGCCACGACTCCCGCTTCAGGAGCTGGTCCATGTTCGCCCACGTGTTGAGCGGGTTTGCGAACAGCGTTCCGACGGTGGAGCCGTGGGGCCAACCCAGCTCGTCGAGCGGCGGCTTGAGCCAGATCTGCACCGCGAAGGTCTGGTTGCTCGCGAGCTTCGCCAGCATGGTACGCCATCGCTCCGACGCGCCGGCCAGCTCGCCGGTGAGATGCGCCGCCGCGGCCGGCGGGATCGCGAGGATCACGTCGTCGAAGTCCACACCGCGCACGAGTGGCGGCAGGGGCGCCGACTGCCACGGCGTCCACCACGATTCGAGGTCGATGTCCTCGCTCTGCAGACGCGCCGCCTGTGCCGGATCGAGCTGCGCGTAGAGCGGCTCGGACGGCCAGCTCTTCACCCCCTCGACGACCACCAGCGGATCGTACTTCGCGACGCCGGGCGCGAGATCCACCTGGCGCGACATCGCGATCGTCTGCACGACCGACGAGCCGTCGCTCGCGGTGCCGAGCCCGAGACTCTCGACGCGATGGAAGAACTCGAACTTCACCCCACGCTGCTGCAGTGCCTCGTACATCGGCGCGAAGATCGTGTCGCCCATACCGGCCTGCATCTTCCAGAAGAACGCGCCACGATAGGTGAACGCATAGCGAAAGAGCGTGCGCAGACCGGAGGCCGCCGAGAGGCTGGGACGCGTGCCGTCGCCGTCGAGGAATGCGAAGAAGAAGTCGTGCCACGCGCGCACGAGCGCGCCGTCGAGCGTGATCGGTGCGGCGCCGTGCTTGGCGAGCCAGGCGCGGAACTCGAGACCGTCGATGACGTTGATCCCGTGCTCGAGGATGCCGTCCTCCAACACCCCGCGCGTCACCGCGTAGCCGAGGTTGAGGATCATGTACACTCGGCGCAACCCGGGATGATCGTCGAGCCAGTTGTCGAAGAATCGGCGGAAGAGCGCGTCGAGGTCCGCGAGCGGACCGTGCACGGCCGCGCGATGTCGCGCGGTGTGCTGGGCCGGATCACGAGGGAGCGCCGCGAGCGCGGCGCGCGCGCGAGTCACGTGGTGGTGCCCGGCGAGGCGAAACGCGACTCGCGCGACCTGCCGCGCAATCTCCTCGGCGACGTCCTTCGCCGCGTCGCCCAACCGCTCCAGCGGCGACTGCGAGACGCGCGCGGGCGCGGGCTGCTTCTGCCACGGCTGCTCGTCGCCGAACAGCAGCTCCTCGATCAGGTCGACGATGAGCGCGAGATACTCGCGCAGCGGCGGGAGCAGGCGGCCGTCGCCGGGCGTGTCGTCGTCGTGCGGCACGTCGAGGTTCCACGGCAGCCAGGTGCCGCCATAGAACTCGGCGAGCGTGGTGTTGCTGTGCGGAAGAAACGCGCTGCAGTCGGGCTGCTTCGGGTCGTACCAGACGGAGAGCGGCGTGCCGGCGGGACGCGAGAGCTGGCCGTACACCTGCCGCATGATCGCGAAGGCGTTCTCGTACATCCCGCCCCAGATGTGCAGCCCGTGCTCTTCGATCCGGTTCGCGATCTCGGCGTTGCGGCCGCTCGCGCCCTTTCCGCCGAGCCGCCAGCCGAGCTGATAGATCGTGATGTCGAGATCGTTCGCGATGTCCGAATTGACGAGCCCCCACGCGGCGGCCATCCCTCCGCAGCCGCCGCCGAGGATGGCGATGCGGCGCTTCGTCGACGGGGTGGGGAGCTCCGCGGAAGCGTCGGGCATGGATCGTCCTTACGAGATGGTGGCGGGAGCGAGCGAGGGAGACGCTAGCGTGCGAAGGCTGGTTCCGCGAGGGATCACGTCTCGCGTGAGGGCCCTCAGCGTCGGACCGTCACCACGTGCGCCTGGATCTTCGTGTCGATCGGGCCGCGCCCGAACCGCCGCTCGATGGCGCCCGCGACGATGTTGGTGAAGTCGGACAGCGGCCGAGTGCTGCGCGCTTCGATCTCGCTGCGCCACGGTGTCCCCTCGCAATACGCCACGGCCACTTCCCGCGGCGAGGACGCGCGACTGCGCGCCGCGACGGTCTCGACGAACGCACCGCTGAAACCGCCGGCTGCGAGATCTCGCTCGATCGTCGCGACGTCGAAGTAGCCGTGTGGGATGCGGCTCATGAATCGCGGCGGATCGTCGGGGAACACGGAGGCCAGGGTGGACTCCACCACGTGCGCGAGCTCGTTCTCCTCGATGCGATCCCACACGGCGAACAGGAACACGCCGCCGTCGCGGAGCACGCGCCGAGCCTCGGCGAACGCGTGTGGCTTGTCGGGAAAGAACATCGCCCCGAACTGGCAGACCACGGCGTCGAACTCGCCATCCGCGAATGGGAGCGCCATCGCGTCGGCCTGGCGCCAGGTGACCGGGCGAGGCGTGCCGATCGAGGACGCACGCGCGAGCATCGACGGGCTCAGATCGGTCGCGGTGATCGAGACGTCGTGCGGCAGGGCCGAGGCCATCGCGCGTGTGGCGACGCCGCTGCCGGCCGCGATCTCCAGCACGCGGCGCAGGGGCAGCGCGACGAGCCGAGCGGCGAGGTCCGCTGCGTATGGCGCGAAGAGCAGAGGGACGAGCTGTCGTTCGTAGATCAGCGAGACGTCGTCGCTGAACAGGTTGCGGCTGACGGGACTCGTCTCGGGCTGCGTCATTTGCCGAGTCGCTACTTCCTCGCCGGAACCGTCCGCGTCGAATCCGAGAACCCGAAGAACCGATCCATCAGCCAGCTCCCGTCTTTCTGGCGCGCGAACACCGCCGCATAGCGGCCGAACTCCGTGGTGCGACCGCCGGTGCTGTCCCGCCACGATTCCTCGAACGCGCCGATCTCCGTCGCGTGATCCCGCGCGAGCCGCCGCGTCGACACGATGAGCCGGAGCCCGAGCTCGGGAAGGGGAGGCCAGAGCTCAGCGGCCATCGCCTGGAGCGCCGCGCGTCCGCGCACGGACGGCGTCGCGGGCCACTCGAAGACGGCGCTATCGGTGAACAGGGTCGCGTAGGTGCGCGCATCGTGGTCGTGATACGCCCGTTCGATGCGTGTGTTCAGCGAGTCGATGCCGGCGACGCCGTCGTTCGCCTCGGGGGTCGCGTCGCCGCTCGCACACGCGGCCGCGATCAACACCGGCGCGACGAACGCGATTGCCTGTCTGATCATGGGTATCCGTTGGGGCCGCCGCGCGAACCGTTCGGCGCGGTCAATTGCACAATGAGCGATCGACGTAGCGCTTGTTCCCACCCGCTGACAAGGTGTAGCACCCACCGCGTGGACCTCGGAAAAAGACGCGCGAAGGCGCGTGCGGCTGCGGTGCAGCGGGGGCGACGGCGGACAGTCCCATCGCTGCCCCCTCACCGGATCGTCTCGCCGCCCGCGATCCGCCGGCGAGCGGAAGGACATCCCCCTTCACGCTCGACGGATCGTCCGAATCGAGGTACCGTGCTTCCACGAAGCCGCGCTGCGCGCCGAATACCACCAGGCACCACTCTCCGCCGGCATGGTCGCAGTCACGCACCTGCACGGCCGAGCCTACCACGAGGTTGGCGAGCACTCGCGACCGAGTGGACGCACCAGCGTGCATCTCGAGCGCAGTGCTGGCGTATCGCGTCTGTGCGCCCAGCAGCGTGGGCGCCATGGTGAGGAGGAACAGAAATCGTTTCAGCATCTCCAGCCTCGGTGCACGCGGCGATCTACCGTACGCCAATGTGCGCGCCGAGCCCGCGCCTGACCAGAGGCGCGCGCGACGACGTCGCTAACACGCGATTCATCGGGATACATTGTCGTCCTGACGACTGATCGCCGCGCCAACGTGTCCCGCAGGAGACGGATCATCATGGATCGCCGCACTCTCACGACCGCGCTGCTCGCCACCGTCGCCGCCCTCGCGCCGCTCCGCGCGCAGACTGCCTCCAAGGCGCTCGACATCTACATCGTGGACACCGAAGGCGGGAAGGCGACGCTGTTCGTCACGCCGTCCGGTGAGAACGTGCTCGTCGACACGGGCAATCCCGGCGACCGCGATCACGACCGCATCATGCAGGTCCTCGGCGTGGCCGGTGTGACGAAGCTCGACTACCTGATCAGCACCCACTACCACCAGGATCACGTCGGCGGGTTGGCGGCACTCGTGGCGAAGGTGCCCGTCGCGCACTTCATGGATCACGGCGCGAACGTCGAGTCGCCCGAGCAGGTGAAGGGATTCCAGTCCGCCTACGCCGAGCTGTACGCCAAGGCGAAGCACACGGTGCTCGTGCCCGGCGCCCGTGTGCCGGTGAAGGGGCTCGACTGGCGCATCGTCACGTCGGCGGGGAAGGCGATCAAGGCGCCACTCGCGGGCGGCGGCCAGTCGAATGCGTCGTGCGCCAGCTTTCAGCGCAAGCCAGACGCGCCCACCCCGGACGACAATGGCCAGTCGGTCGGCAGCGTGATCGCGTTCGGCCGCTTCCGCATCCTCGACCTCGGCGACCTGCTCTGGAACAACGAGTTCGACCTCGTCTGCCCGCGGAACATGATCGGGACCGTCGATCTGTATCTCGTCACGCACCACGGACTGGATCGCTCGGGCGCGCCGCAGCTCGTACACGCCGTGCGGCCGCGCGTGGCGGTGATGCAGAACGGGACGCGCAAAGGCGGCGCGATCGCGACCTTCCAGACCCTCCGCTCGTCGCCCGGCCTGGAGGACATCTGGACGCTGCACTGGTCGTACGCGGGCGGCATCGAGCACAACGCGCCGGGCGTGTACATCGCCAACATCGACAGCATGTCGACCGTCGCGCGCGTGCTGAATCCCTCTGCCGACGGGAGCGGCGGCCAGCGCGGCAATGACGCGCACGTGCCGGCCTACTGGATCAAGATCTCCGCGATGCCCGATGGGAGCTTCACGGTGACGAACACGCGGAACGGCTTCAGCCGGACGTACGCGAAGCGGTAGCGCGCGTGAGACCGGGGGAAGCGGAGTCGTAAGCTCCGATCGCGCCCGCGCCTCACGGCTCCGCGCGCTCCCACCTCTCCACGCGCCAATCGGTGAGCTTGCCCGCCGCATCGCGCGGCAGCGTCGCGCCGAAGGTGAACGCCTTCGGCCGCTCCGGCGCGGTGAGGTGCGTGGCGACCCACGCCTCGAGCTCGGCGTGCAGCGCGTCGTCGCCGGTGAAGCCGGCGCGCAATACCATGAACGCCTTCAGGCGGCTCGCGTCGTCCGCGTACAGCCGGCGCACCGCGGCGTCGAGCACCGCCGCATGCTCCATGAGCACCTGTCGCACTCTGCTCGGGAAGACGTTCACGCCGGCGACCTGGATCGCCTGATCGATCCGCCCCGCCGGCCGGAAATGGCGCTCGTCGTACCACTCGAGAGTGTCTTGCAGCGGGTACGGGATCCGACGCCCGTCCGGCGCGCGGCGCACGAGGATCTCGGCGTCGTCCGCGGTGCGCTCCCAGAACGACATCAACGCGTATGGCTCCTCGGGATCGGTGCGCATGCCGACGCCCGCCATCTCGGAGCTGCCGTAGATCTGCACGAGTGAGTCGAGCCCCGCGCGCGAGAGCTGGTGCGCGAGCTCGGCCGGACAGTGCGCGGTCGAGGTCACGCCGACCACACCGGCGGGCACCGCACCGACTCTCGCCACCGAGCGCCAGAAATCCGGATGGCCGATCACGAGGTCACCGTCGCGAAGCTCGCTGTGCAGCGACGTCGGGACGCGATGTCGAAGGTCCACCACGCTCGCATCCGAGAGCGCCAGCGCGCCCGGGCCCGGCATCAGCACGGTGAACAGGAAGCCGTAGATGTGATGCCCGCGCACCGCCGACAGTACGCGGCGGCGCCCGGCGAACAGCGGCGCGAGCTCCTGAACCTCCTGCCAGAGCGTCGAGAGCTCGTGGGTGCAGCGCTTGGGGTCGCCCTGGCTGCCCGACGTGCGGAAGGTCATCGCCGCCGAGAAGACCTCGAGCCCGTCGCGCGCCGTGGCGACCCAGTTGCCGATCGTCGGGCGTGCGAGCAGTCGATCCTCGATCCCCGACTCGTGCAGATGGATCGCTTCGGTCAGCGCCGTCGCGAGGGTGACGATCTCCAGCGAATCGAGGCCGAGGTCGCGCGGGAGATGCAGCGAGGCGTCCCAGGTCGAGGAGTGCGAAGCCGGCGCCGTGGGCCGCGCACGCGCCAGCTCGGCCGATATCAGATCGCAGACGAAGCGATGCAGCACCGCGTCGTCCCGCCACCAGGCGAACGGCGCGTGCTTCACCGGCGACATCGGCGCACGATCAGAGTCGCTTGACGAACACCCAATACGAGCCGCCGTTGATCGCGCGCTTCATGTGCACCTTCACCTTGGTGGGCGTCATCTGGTAGTCGAAGGTGTACTCGAAGAGCGTGTTGAGATTGTCCGCCGTGACGCCAGCGCGGAACACGCCCTCGAAAGACGGCGTGGAGGTGCACGGCGCAACGTCGCGGAAGAAGTTCTTCCCGATCACCGTGCTGGCGTCGCGACCGGTGATCCCGCTCTCGGCGGCGTTGTAGCTGAGGATCGTTCCCTTGCCGTCGAGCTGGATCGCGCCGAACGCCAGACCGTCGATCTCCTGCTCCGACATCGCGCCGATCACGTTGGCGATGTCGTCCTTCCCGAACCTGACCTGTTCCAACGGCTTCATGGACCTTGGGGTGGGGGACCGCGCCGGCGCTCGCCGGACGTCGATCGGCGAACGAGCTGCACCGATCGTTTGTTCCCGGTATCGGCAACTGGCCCACCCCGATCGAGCTCCGGACTTCCTGTCCCTTCAGCTCCTCGGCCTCGACGACACTGGCCCGGCCCGATCGACGAGCGTTCGATAGGTCACGAGCGTGATCTTCCCGGAGCGCACCAGCTCCGCCAGCTCGGGCGACGTCACCATCTCGAGCTCCGCGCTGCGATGCGCCATCACTCCGGCATCGGGCCCGTTCTGCTCCGGCGCGTTCATGTCCACGATCACCGACATCTCCGGCGACCGCTCGGCCACATGGATCTCGATCAGGTTCACCTGGTCGCGCTTCGGGTTCGCGAGGTGCGAGAGCAGCTCCGTCTTCTTCCGCGCCACGGGAACGCCCCACATCGTCTTGTACGACTCGCCGAAGTACGTCGAGATGCCGAGGTTGTACTTCTTCGCGACCTTCTCGACCACCGCGCGCAGCTCGGGGGTCGCCTCGGCAGTGCCCATGTGCGCGTCGACGTACGAGATCCTGAGCCCGGACATCATCGCGCGGTCCACCTGCGCGCTCAGCTCCCGCTCCACCTCGCCAAGGTCGTACTTGCTCCTGAGAAACTCCTCGCCCGACGCGCGGAGATAGCCAGCGCTGTCCACGAGCGACGGCACGCCGCCCTTGCCGAGCACGGGGCCCCAGCGGTAGTTGCGCCACTCCGAGTTGAGCGCCAGGTGCACGCCGACGGCGATCTGCGGATTCTTGCGGAGTATCTCGACGGCCTCCTGATACCACGGACACGCGAAGAGCACCGACACGGAGAACGGCATCCCGGTCTGGGCCACCTTCGCGATCGCCATGTTGACCGAGTGATTCATCCCGACGTCGTCGAGTCGAAGCAGGACCTCGGGTGCCGCCGCGCCCTGCGCGTGCGCGGTGGGTGCCGCCCCACTGATCGCGCCAAGGAGGAGCAGGGCCGCGAATGAACGAGAGAACTTCGTCATGATGAGCCGCGTGGAAAGTGAGACGACGAGCGACGGACGAACTTACCGCTTCCCCGCGAGTCTCTCCACCAGCGCGAGCAGGCTGCGCGCAGCCTTCTTCTCCGGTCCGCTGGCGTGCGCCGCGTATGGCAGCAGCAGGAACTCCACGTGGTCGCGCACCGAGCTCCACATCCAGGCCGTGCTCACGCGGCCCGCGAGCACCTGGAGCTCCGTCTCGATCTTCGCGCCGTTCTCCGCGAGCGTTCCCGCCGCGAGCGTCTCGAGCAGCACGATCCCGGATTGATCGACGACCGTCCAGAAGTCCGGATCGCTGAGCGCCTTGGCCTCGATGCGCCGCCTGACCTTCTCGGCCGCGCCCGGCGCGAACCCCTTCCACTTCTCGTTGCCGATGTTGAGCACGAGCTCGGCGGCCAGGTGATTGAGCCCCGGATACGACACGTCGTCGTCGCCGATCTCGTTGCCGAGCTTCTCCGCCGCGGCATAGTGCTCGACCGTCGAGACGACGGCGTCGTGCGCTGCGTCCTTCCGGCCGGCCAGTGTCTCGATCAGGGCGAGGCGCTTGTAGGTGGAGCCGAGGAGCGCGGCGCGCCGCATGGTCGGCTGGAGATCGTTCATGCGCCCCAGGAGCTCGAGCGCGCTGGCGATGTCCGCGCGCGCGTCCTTGACCGCCTCCCGCAGCTTGGAGTCGTCACCCTCGCCGCGCGCCCGCTCCACCATGGACCAGGCGAGCAGCGCGCGCTGGTTCCCGATCTGCTCCAGCGCGCCCAGCGAGGCGGTCGCATCGCTCGCCGCGACCGCACGCTCGAACCACTCGATCGCCTTCGCGCGCTCGCCGACCGCGCGCCACGCGCGGCCGAACGCATCCGCCGTGTCGCCCTCGTGCTCCCAGCGTTTCCCGAACCGCGACTCCAGGTACTCGATCCGGGCGATCTGGGTCGCGTTGTCCTTCTTCTGATAGGTGCTGCCCACCTCGATGGTGTCGAGCGCGAGGCGCAGCGACGACGACGACGCGATCGCCTCGAACTCGTCCTCCATCGAGCGAGCGACGCGCTGCGTTCCAGCGCTGCGGTTCAGCGTCCAGTCGGGATCGCCGTAGCATTGATAGGCGGCCCACGTGTTGCCGCCGAGCGCGTGCGCCGCGATCCGCGCTTCCTCCACCGCATCCATGAAGCGCCGGCCGCGCACGAGCGCATCGTAGAACGTGGTCGCGAACGCGCTCGCCGCCGCGTCGTCCACCGCCCATCCCGCTGCCACGACGCAGCGCACGCCGATCTCGATCAGCTTGTCCGCGACCGCCGCCGCGAAGCTCGCGAGATCGTGGGTCGGCCGCGCCTCGGCGAGCAGCGACTCGGACGCGCGCTGCGCGAGATAGCAGCAGTTCACGAACACGAGCTCCGGCACCACGGGCATGCTCTCGATCTCGCTCGGCCCGAGGAAGCCCTTCGACAGCACCACGCCGCCGGTCACCTCCTTGCTCGGCGGCTCGCCGTGCCCGGCGACGTGCACCACCCGCCACGGCCGTTCCATCAGCGCATTGACGATCGTGCGCGCATCGGCGCCCTTCTTCGTCGGATCCGGAGGACTGATCAAGGAGCGCACACTCTCCGCGCCGAGCGCGCCGGCGAGACAGGCCGCTACGGCGGTCGCTTCCAATCGCGCGCCGGGAAGGCGCGGATAGCTCTTCTCGTCCGCCGCCGGCTCTCCGACGACGAGAATGCTCGCCTCCACATCCGCGTCGACTGGCCGCTCGCGAAGCTGCCGCGTGCGCAGCTTTCGCAGCAGCTTGCTCCGGATCGCCCACGGAAGGTCGTCGCCGCCCTCGCTGGGTACGTCGAGCAGCTCCCACGGAATCCCCGCTGTGCCCGAGTCGACTTCCAGCAGCATCTCGCTCGTGCCGATCAGGAACGGCGTCACCTCGAGTGGGATGAGCAGGCGAAACAGCGTGCGCCCGATCCTCGTGTCTGTGCTCTCATCCGTCGCCGCGCCGGCGATGAGCTCGCGCATGAGATCGGACTGCATCGTCTTCCCGCGCACCTCGGTCCGCGCGCGCTTGGTGTCGATGGAGTAGTCGATCGACGTCCCGAGCCCGGGATCCTGTCGCGCCTGTGCCGAGATGAAGCCGTAGCTGGCGCCGCGATAGTTGGGATCGAGCGCGCGCGGCAGACCGCCCACGCTCGGATCGATCGCGTCGTCCACCGCGAACTCCGTCGGACAGGCCGCCTGTTGCAGTCGCAGCTCTCGCCACGCTTCGATCGCGCGGTCCTCGTACAGCTCCACGAGCTGCAGGCGGCCCACCGGCGGCCATCCCGCCGATGCGAGATGCTCGTTCGCCTCGCGGACTCCGTGCGCGATGAGCTGCGCGGCCTGACCGGCCGAGATTCCCGAGCCACCGCTTCCGATGAGCGTCGCGCTCAGCTCCAGCGCGCTCCCCACCTTCGGCTCTTCCATGCGCCGCTGCGCCCACGCGAGCACGCCCTGGCGCACCGTACCCACGAGATCGACCGCGCGCAGCTCGCCCTCCGGGCCCAGCCCGACGACGATCACCGCTTCCGGGCGCGGCAGACGCCACGGGTTGTCGGGATCGCCGACCGTGTTCACGAAGACCTGGTGCGTCCCCGGCTGCGTCGGGTACAGGCCCGCGTCGAGCGACCGCTGCATGCCGCCGCCGAGGACGTTGTTCATCACCCCCTCGGCGCCGCTCAACCGCGTCGAGCGATAATGCCCGAGCAGCAGCGGCTGCCGGATGAAGGTGAGATCCCCGTTGACGACGGTGATGTGAAGCGGAGCGGGTGGCGGAGTGACTTTCTCTTTCGACGCGGGCATCGCGGATCACCGGGTGGATCGCACGAGCCATCTTGGCTCGGAACTCAGCCTCGCGCCACCTCGGCGACGTGCCCGCCCACCACGCGCCACACGCCGTCGCGCTCGCGCGCCCACACGCGCGTGTACCGGTAGGTGCCTTCGAGCAACGTGCCTCCTACCTCCACCGCGAGCCTCGCCCTGAGCGCCGAGACGGCGACGTCCTCTCCCACGCGTCGCACGCGCAGCTCTTCCGGCTGGTGCACGCGGAAGCGCACCACGCCGGCGCCGTGCGCCTCCAGATCCTGCGCCTTGGTGCCGAGCTGTCCGTCCGGTCCGGTGAACAGCAGGTCCTCCGAGATGAGCCGGTCGAGCGCGGCGACGTCGGCGCCGAGCTGCGCCGCGCGGAGCTCCGCTTCGGCGGCGACGATCTCGGGATCGGGTGCGCCGGCCAGTACGGCCTGCATCACGGCGACGTCCGCGTCATTCACGGCGCGCACCTCATGTCGTGAGCACGGTGCGATTCACGATCGCGGCCAATGGAAGAGGAGTCGTGAGCGATGATCCACGCAGAACGTACCGTTATGGCCGGCGGTACGCGACGCAGTCGATCTCCAGCTTGCAGTCCACCACCATGCTCGACTGCACGCACGCGCGCGCCGGCGGGTTCTGCCCGAAATATTCTCTGTACACTCGATTGAACGACTGAAAGTCGCGCGCGTCGTCGAGCCACACGCCGCAGCGCACGACGTGCTCCGGCCCGTAGCCCGCCTCGCGCAGGATGGCGATCACGTTCCGGATCGCCGCGTGGGTCTGGGGGACGATCCCGCCGTCGACCATCTGGCCGTTCTCGAACGGCACCTGACCGGAGACGAACAGCCACCCGTCGGCGCCGGCGGCGCGCGCGAAGGGAAGCTGCTCGCTGCCGGTGCCGTATCGTACGATGTCGGTCATGCGTGCGTCTCCGTGACTGACGCGCCCGACGTCGCCGTTGGCGTGCCGGGATGATGAAATGCGGAATGATCGATTGGCCCTCGTGGCAGGAATCTACCGCCCCTCGCGCCAGTCGCTGCTTGATCCCGCGACGACAATACGCCGTTCACCCACACCGCGCGTATCCCCTCGGCGGGCCGCTGTGGATCCGCGAACGTCGCGACGTCGCGCACTGTCGCCGCGTCGAACAGGACGAGATCCGCCGCGAGCTCTTCGCGCACGAAGCCACGGCCGGTCAATCCGAACCGTCGCGCCGAGAGCCCGGTCATCTTGTGCACGGCCTGAGCGAGCGGGAATAGCTGCTCGTCGCGCGCGTATCGCCCCAGCACCCGGGGAAAGGCGCCCCAGAGTCGCGGATGCGGCATCGGGTCGTTGGGGAGACCGTCCGAGCCGATCACCGTGGCGGGATGATGGAGAATCCTTCGCACGTCGTCCTCCGACATCGAGTGGTAGATCGCGCCCGCGGGCTGGAGACGTCGCGCCGCATCGAGCAGCGACGCGCCCCAACCGCGCGCGATCTCCGCGAGCGATCTGCCTCCCGCTTCCGGATGCGGCTCCGACCAGGTGACCGTGATCTCGATGCGGTCCGTCACCTGCTTCAGGTCGAGCGTCGTCGAGCTGGCGGCGTATGGATAGCAGTCGCACCCCACGGGATGCGATTGACCGGCACGCTCCAGCGCATCGAGCACCTCGACGCTCCGTCCCCAGTTCTCCGGGCCCGCGCACTTGAGGTGCGAGATGGCCACGGGCACCCGTGCATGCCGTCCGATCCGGAATGCTTCGTCCATCGCGTCGAGGATGCCGGCGAACTCGGTGCGCATGTGCGTCGCGTACAGTGCTCCCGCTTCGGCGAGCGGCTCGGCGAGCGCTATCACTTCCTCGGTCGTCGCCGCATACGCGTTCGGATAGGCCAGACCGGTGCTGAGTCCCAGCGCACCGAGCGCGAGAGCGTCGCGCAGCTCGGCGCGCATGCCCGCGATCTCTTGCTCGGTCGCCACGCGGTCGAAGCTCGACATCTGGTTGCTCCGCAGTGTCGTGTGCCCCACCAGCGCGGCCACGTTCACCGCCGGCCGCGCCCTCTCGACGGCATCCACGTAGCTCCGAAAGTCGGGATACACGAACGCCTCGGCGCGGCCGAGCAGGTTCATCGGATCCGGCGGCTCACCCGTGAGGCGCGCGGGAGCGGCGCTGATCCCGCAGTTGCCGACGATCACCGTGGTGACCCCCTGCGACAGCTTCGGCCACATCGCCGGCTCGCGGACGACGTTGGTGTCGTCGTGGGTGTGTACGTCGATGAAGCCAGGCGCGAGCGCGAGGCCGTCTGCGTCGACGACGTGGTCCGCGGCGACGCCCGTGCCATCACCGACGCGGACGATCAGCGCGCCGCGCAGCGCGACGTCGGCAACGAACGGCGCGCTGCCGCTGCCGTCGATCACCAGCGCGCCGCGAATCAGGGTGTCACACCTTTCCATCGCAGAAACGTGTGACGAGCGGAGAGGCGAAGCTAGTGCGGCCGCGACGGCGCCCTGATACCGAGCATCACTCTTCCGTACGTCTTCCTCGGCATGGACCGGACATCGCGGCTGGACGTCCGTCGCATGCGGCTCGACCCACCGCTCGCGCCGGTGTTATGATGGTGTTCGACCATACCTCGGGGGGCGCCCGGTGAGAGCATCGCACCTGCTGGTGATCCTGTCCGTGCTGGTGGCGCCGTCGCGCGTGCCCGCGCAGGAGTCGGCTCCGCTTCGCCTCGGCATCGTGGGGCTCACCCACTCCCACGTTCACGGAATTCTGGGACGGAAGAATCGGGGCGACGTCGAGATCGTCGGGATCGCCGAGAAGAATCGGCCGGTGGCGGAGCGGTACGCCAAGCAGTTCGGGTTCAGCATGGATCTCGTCTTCGGCTCGGTCGAAGAGATGCTGCGGAAGACCAGACCCACCGCCGTCGCCGCGTTCGGGAGCACCTTCGAGCATCTGGCGGCGGTGGAGGCGGCCGCGCCGCTCGGCATTCACGTGATGGTGGAGAAGCCGCTGGCGGTGAGCCTCGAGCATGCGCGCCGGATGAAGGCGCTCGCCGATCGGCATCACATCGTCCTGATGGTCAACTACGAGACGACCTGGTATCCCACGCTCTACCGCGCCTTCGATGCGCTGAAGGCCGACAGCATCGGTCCGCTGCGCAAGGTCGTCGTGCGCGACGGGCATCGCGGTCCGGCGAAGATCGACGGCGTCGATCCCGAGTTCCTCGACTGGCTCAAGGATCCGAAGCGCAACGGCGCGGGCGCGCTGATGGACTTCGGCTGTTATGGCGCCAACCTCATGACGTATCTCACCCAGGGGAAGCGGCCGATCTCCGTCACCGCCGTCACCCAGCAGCTCCAACCAGGCGTCTATCCCCGCGTCGATGACGAGGCGACGATCATCGTCACCTATTCGGATGCGCAGGCGATCTTGCAAGCGTCCTGGAACTGGCCCGTCGGACGAAAAGACATGGAGCTCTACGGCACGCGGGGCTACGTCATGACCGACAACCGGAGCGACCTCCGGATGCGCGTCTCCGAGTCGGCGAAGGAGAGCGCGATGTCGCTGCCGGAGCTGGAGTATCCGCGCAACGATCCGTTCAGCTACTTCAAGGCGTTGATCGACGACAAGGTCGACGCGGGCGCGTACGACCCATCCTCGCTCGCCAACAACATGATCGTCATGGAGATCCTCGACGCGGCTCGGCGCAGCGCGCGCGAGGGGCGAACGATCAAGCTCTGACCATGACCGAACCGACCTCCGACGCCGCCGATCGTCTCGCGCGGCAGCTCGACTTCGTCCGCGAGCTGGACCGGCTCAAGTTGGTGATCAGGCGCACGTCGCTCATCGACCGGTCCCGCCTCGAGAACACCGCCGAGCACTCGTGGCACCTCGCGACGATGGCGGTGGTGCTGTTCGAGCACGCGCCGGACGGCGCCGATCTCGCGCGCGTCGTCGAGATGCTGCTCGTGCACGACATCGTGGAGATCGACGCGGGCGATACCTTCGCGTTCGACGGCGCCGCGAACCTCGGAAAGCTCGAGCGCGAGCGCGCGGCCGCGACGCGACTGTTCGGTTTGCTCCCGGACGACGTCGCGCACCGGTTGCGCGCGCTGTGGGAGGACTTCGAGGCGGGGGAGTCGCCCGACGCGCGCTTCGCGAACGCGCTCGACCGGATGCAGGCGCTCGTGCAGAACGACGCGGGGGGCGACGGCGGGAGCTGGCGCCAGCATGGCGTGACGGCGACGCAGGTGCTCGCGCGCATGGCGCCGATCGAGAGCGCCGCGCCGAGTCTCTGGCCCGTCGTGCTCGATGCCGTCGCGCGCGCCGTCACGGCGGGTCATGTGCGGGACGACCGCGCGGCGAGCTGACCAGCATGGTTCACGGCACTCCGCTGCTCGTCCTGGCCGCGCTGGCGATCGTCGCGCTCGTCGTCCTGATCGCCCGCTTCAAGCTCAACCCGTTCGTGACGCTCGTCGTCGTCTCGCTCGCGCTCGGCGTCGCCGTCGGGATGCCGATGTCGGGCATCGTCAAAGCGTTCGAGACGGGCGTCGGCAACACGCTTGGCCACATCGCGCTCGTCGTCGCGCTCGGGACGATGCTCGGCAAGATGATGGCGGAGTCCGGAGGCGCCGAGCGGATCGCGCACACCGTGATCGGCGCGTTCGGGGAGACGCGCGTGCACTGGGCGATGGCCGTGATCGCCTTTCTCGTCGGGCTGCCCGTCTTCTTCGAGGTCGGCTTCGTGCTGCTCGTTCCGATCGCGTTCACGGTCGCGAAGCGCACCGGGACGTCGATGGTGATGGTCGGCATCCCGATGGTCGCGGGGTTGAGCGTCGTGCACGGGCTGGTTCCGCCGCACCCCGCCGCGCTCGTCGCCGTGACCGCGTACAATGCCGACATCGGGCGGACGATCGTGTACGCGCTCATCGTCGGCATCCCGACCGCGGCGCTGGCGGGACCGATCTTCGGCAAGCTCGTGTCGCGATACGTGATTCCCGATCCGCACAATCCGTTGATGGAGGAGATGGCGGAGCAGGGGACGCCGCGGGAGCTGCCGGGCTTCGGTGTCACCGTGTTCACGATCCTGCTTCCCGTGGCGCTCATGCTGCTGGGGAGCTGGGCCGACGTGTTCACGACACCGAAGACGACACCCAACGATCTGCTCAGGCTCGCCGGCAACTCGGTGGTCGCGCTGCTCATCGCGCTGCTCGTCAGCTTCTACACCCTCGGCGTCGCGCGAGGGTTCGACAGGAAGCGGATCCTCGTGTTCACCAACGAGTGTCTGGGGCCGATCGCGTTGGTGACGCTGGTCGTCGGTGCCGGCGCCGGCTTCGGTCGCATCCTGATGGACAGCGGCATCTCGGCAGCGGTGGTCGATCTCGCTATGGGCGCGCACGTCCCGCCGCTGCTGCTCGGCTGGCTCGTCGCGGGGCTGATCCGCGTCGCGACCGGCTCGGCGACCGTGGCGATGACGACGGCATGCGGCATCGTCGCCCCGATCGTGGCGAAGGCGAGTGGCGTCTCGCCGGAGCTGATGGTGCTCGCGACGGGCGCGGGCTCGCTGATCCTGTCGCACGTGAACGACGGCGGCTTCTGGCTGGTGCAGGAGTACTTCGGGCTCACCGTGCCGCAGACGTTCAAGACGTGGACGGTGTGCGAGACGCTGATCTCGCTCGTCGCGCTGATGCTGACGTTCGGACTGGCGGCGGTGGTGTAGCGGCGCGAGCGCCGCTCCACCGGGGACGGACTCCTCGGGACGGGGTCGCGACCCCGTCCCGTGGAGTCCGTCCCCCGGCTCGCGAGCGGGCGACGGATTAGCTTCTCCGTCCGCTTCGGGATGGCACGATACCATCGGAGATCCGTCATGCAGTCATACCCTCGCTCACTGATCGCCGCGCTCGTCGTCGCGCTCGCGCCGCGCGCTGCCGCCGCCGCGCCGATCCACGTGTGGGAGAAGCAGGAGCTGACCTTTCATTCGTCGAAGACCTTCGCGAATCCGTACACCGACGCGACAGTCTGGGTCGACCTCGACGGACCCGGCTTCCATCAGCGCGTCTACGGGTTCTGGGATGGCGGCAACGTCTTCAAAGTGCGTCTCGTCGCGATCGCACCGGGCGAGTGGCGCTGGACGAGCGGCTCCGCACCGAGCGATCCCGGACTCGCTGGCAAGAGCGGCAGCTTCACGGCCATCGCATGGACCGACGCCGAGAAGCAGGCCAACCCGCTGCGTCGTGGCTTCCTGCGCGCCACGAGCAACGACCACGCGCTCGAGTTCGCCGACGGCACGCCGTTCTTCGGACTGGGCGACACCTGGTACTCCGCCGCGACGAACCGCTTCAAGTGGTACGACGACGATCGCGAGCGGCCGATGGGACCGACCGCCGGCTTCAAGGACTACGTCAGATTTCGAAAGGCGCAGGGGTACAACTGGGTGAGCATCATCGCGGCGTTCCCCAACTGGGACAACGACGGCCAATCGTGGCACCTCGTCGACACGGTGAATCATCTGACCGTTCGCTCGGCGTGGCTCGAGTTCGGGACCGGGCCCGACGCGCGCACCGGCACGGCGAAGAACATGAAGAACGAGGGCGGACGACCGTTCCTCTTTCCGGGGAAGGCGAAGGGTTACGAGAACGTCTTCCCCGACATGGATCGCATCAACCCGGAGTATTTCAGATACTTCGATCGCAAAGTCGATTACCTCAACGCGCAGGGCTTCGTCGCGTTCATCGAGTCGTTCCGGCGCGATGCGAGCGAGCTGTGGATGAAGCATCACGCGTGGCCCGAGTCGCCCGCGCGCTACATGGAGTACATCCGTGCCCGCTACGGCGCGAACAACATCGTCTTCAGCCCGGTGCATCTCGACATCATCGACGAGAGCATCACGGTGCCGCAGTTCAACGCCGCCGTGCAGAAGATGGCCGACGTCTACGGCCCGCCGCCGTTCGGCACACTGATGTCGGCGAACGCGAATCCGTCGACGCTCACCAACTGGGGCCCCGACTCGTGGATCACCCTGCACACCACGGGCAACAAGCGCGAGCACGAGTACTACTGGTATCTCACGGAGATCTTTCGCGCGCCGCATACGCATCCCGCGCTGAACGGTGAGCCGTACTACTCGGGCTACGTCGACGCGCGCGGCCTGAACGGCGGCTATCGCTATGGAGCGGTCGGCGGCACGGAGAGGGACGCGCAGTACGTGCGCTCGTCGATGTACGGGAGCGTGCTGTCGGGCGGCCTCGCCGGACACGTCTACGGCGCCGAGGGCATCTGGGGCGCCGACGTCGAGCAGGCCGCACCCGTTCACATGTGGGACGCCTTCCAGTGGGTCTCGGGCGCGAACATGTCGCACCTGCCG
Source organism: Gemmatimonadaceae bacterium (assembly GCA_036008805.1). Lineage (GTDB taxonomy): Bacteria > Gemmatimonadota > Gemmatimonadetes > Gemmatimonadales > Gemmatimonadaceae > AG11. The sequence continues at coordinate 7,229 of DASYMZ010000026.1, read as the reverse complement.
AAGTTCCTGATGTCCGAGGGTGCACGATATCGCGATCTCGTGCCGGACGACTACGTGGTGCCGTCACGCACGCCAGTGACGAAGAGCTACGAGGGATGGGCGTACGCGGCGCGCACCCCCGACCAGGGATTCATGCTCGCGTACTTCGAGAAGGGCGCGGCGCGCGCGAAGCTGCGCGGGCTCAAGCCGGAGGCGGGCTACCTGGCCGCATGGTTCAATCCACGAAACGGCGAATGGTCTACGATCGGCATGGGACCGATCAAGGCGGACAACATCGGCGAGATGAACCTGCCGCCGTTCCCGGATGATCAGGACTGGGGATTGAGGCTGGTGCGCGTGGACACGGCGACGACGAAGCGCTGAGGCACGCGAGCTGAGGTTTCAATAGAGGCTTGGCAGTTCTCTGCGCCCTCGACGTTCCTCTGTGCCCTCTGTGCGAAACCAAGCAAGAGCGCCCGTCATGTGACTCTGGCCAGCCGCGCTTGGCTGTGGTTTCACACAGAGCTCGCAGAGAGCTGCGGAGGGCGCAGAGGACGACTCCGACACACTAGCTCCGCAGCGGAAACAGGTGGACGGTGAGATCGACGGTGATCACCTCTGCACACTTGTCTCCCGTACTCGGCACCGTCACTCGCTGCACGAAGTCCCCATCGCGCCTACTTCCCCGACGCCACGAGCTTCTGAAATCCCGGCTCGCTCCGCAGCCCGTCGTACGCGGGATCGAATCGGAGCTCGGCCGAGTGGATCGGCGATGGCCCCGACATCAGTCGCGTGAGCAGCGCGACTGCCTCGGCGCGGCGTCCCAGGATCGAGTACGCGACCGCGACGAGCTGCACGTTCCGCGCACCCTCCATCGCGTCGCGCGCCGGGTCGTAGCGCAGTGTCAACTCCGCCATGCGCATCGCGGCATCCCGCTCGCCGCGCAGCGCGTGCGCCACCGCCATTTGCGACTCGATCAGCGCCTGACCGCCGAAGGGATCGCTCGGGCCGCGCAGTCGTCGCATCTTCAGCGCGATGTCGCCGCGTTGCAGCAGGGTGTCCGCGTAGATGCGGGCCAACGCCGAGTCTCCCGATGCGGCCGCGGTCAGGCCGAGGCAGAGGCTGCGCTCCCGCCAGAGATTGGCGGTGCGGAAGCCCGCCTCCGTAGTGCGGTAAGCGACCATCGCCCGAGGATAATCGCGCGCCAGCAGTGCGACGCGTGCGTCGAACAGGCCGCGGCTCGTCGGTGGAAGAAGCTTGCCCGAAGTTTCAATGAACATCCGCCCGCGAGCGGTATCGCCCAGATGATTCTCGAGCAGGTTGGCCTTTCGCGTGATGCCCACGGTCGACGTTGGCCTCAGCACGAGAGAGCGATCGAGCTCTCGCTCGGCGTCCGCGACGCGTCCCAGCGCGTCGTAATTGTCCGCAAGGGCGACGGCGATGGCCGGATTGCGCGGATCGAGCTGTGCGGCGCGCGTCATCGACGCCAACGACGCATCCCACTGGCCGAGCCGTCGCTGAACCAGGCCGATGGCATACAGGATGTCAGTGGAGTTCGGCATCAACCGATCAGCGGCCTGGAGCTCGAGCAACGCGCCAGCGAAATCGGCGTAGACGTAGTACCGATAGTAGGCCTTGGCCAGCACGGCCTCGAGCGAGCCGGGCGCAAGAGCCTCCGTGCGTCGTAACGCGTCGAGCGCCGGCATCGTGTCGGTCACTAGCGAGCTGCGCAGCAGCCAACTGCGCGACTGCGACAGCAATCCCCACGCGGCGACGAACGACGGATCGAGCGCGACCGCCTCCTCGAGCTGACGAACCGTGGACGTGTCCAGCTCCGACGTGCGAGTCGTGAACTGCGCCGATGCGCGATAGTAGAGATCGAGTGCCTGGAGACTGGCCGTCGGCGCCTTCGCGATCTGCTGCTGCTGCCGCTCGCTCAACTGCACCTGCAGCGCGCTCGCCACCTGACGCGCGATGTCGCCCTGCACCTGGAACAGATTCTCCGCGGTGTACTTCCGGTCGTAGCTCTCGGCCCACAGCTCCTTCCCCTTCGAAGCGTCCGTGAGCGCGACAGAGAAGCGCACCTGGTCGCCCGATCGCTGCACGCTGCCCGTGAGCAGCGAGACGACGCCGAGCTCACCGGCGATCTGCTTATCGGTCTTCGTGCTGTTGCGATACTCGAGCGCCGACGAGCGCGACGCCACGCTCAGCCCACCACCGAGCTTCGTGAGCTGGGTGACCATCTCGGCGTGCATGCCGAGGATTAGCGGCACGACTGAGGTATCGCCGCCGATGTTGGCGAACGGCAGCACAGCGATCGAGCGCGACGATGCCGAGTCCGCGGCCACGGTGCCGCGGCGTGAGACCATCCCCCACGCCGCGACGGCCACCACGAGCACGATCACTGGCGCCGCCTTGAGCGGCCAGCGTGCGCGCTTGCGTCGCTCGCGCGGGATCACTTCAGTCGGGCGCGCACTGGTCTGCTCCAGCGCCGCCGAGAACTGGCCGACCGGATTGAACCGATCCGCCGGCGCCTTCGCGAGCGCGCGCATCAGCGCGTCGCTCACCACCGCCGACACCGCCGGCCGGAACTGCGTCACCGGAGGCGGGGCCACCGTGATGTGCTGGCGCACCAGCGCCTCGAGCGTCGCGCCCGTGAAGGGCGGCTGCCCCGCGAGCATCTCGTACACCACGCAGGCGAGGCTATACAGATCGCTTCGACCATCGACGTCCTCGCCGCCCGCCGCCTGCTCCGGCGACATGTACGCCGGCGTGCCGATCGACATCCCGGTTCCGGTCAGCGCCGTCTTCTGTCCCGCCGACGACACGGCTTTCGCGATCCCGAAGTCGGCCACGACCGCGTGCCCGCTCTCGATGAGGATGTTCTCCGGCTTGATGTCGCGATGCACCACGCCGCGCGCGTGCGCGTACGACAGCGCGTCGGCCACCTCGCGCGCGTAGCGCAGCGCGTCGTCGATCGGGAGCTGGCGCTCGCGGTCGATCTTCGCGCGCAACGTCTCTCCTTCCACGAGGGGCATCACGTAGTACAGCAGGCCGTCGGCGTCGCCGGAATCGTACAGCGGCAGGATGTGCGGATGCCGGAGGCTCGCGGCGATCTCGATCTCGCGCAGAAAGCGCTCACTACCGACGGCCGCGCTGAGCTCCGGTCGAAGCACCTTCACCGCGACCTTGCGATGGTGCCGCAGATCCTCGGCGCGATACACGATCGCCATCCCGCCCTCGCCGAGCTGGTGCTCCAGGCGATAATGGCCTGCGAGCGCCTCGGCCAACCGGGCGGTGAGATCGGACATGGGTCCTGGGGAGGGAGAGGCCGGCTGTTCGCGAAGCTACGGTTCGGCCGAGCTCGTGGAAAGCGCGGCGGCGTGTTCGCAGCGATCGACGGAACATTCCCAGAGAGAGGCGAGCCAGCGCTCGACCGAGGACGGACACTGTCTGGATAACAGGACACGGGCGCGCAACCGGGCCGTGCCTCGCCGTTCGCAACTGTTGAAACGGCAACGGGTTGCCCTTCGGCACCCTGATGGCGCCCCGCGGCCCCGCTCATGCCTTTATCCGTGGTGCCCGGACGGTCCGCGGGCAGTTCGCCGAGATCACGGAGGACCGGACCGCGGGGATCGTGAGGTATCGCGGCCACCGTCTCTCTCACGTCACAGGAGCACATCATGAAGCAGCTTCGTCTTCTCTCGCTCGCCTCGCTCGGCATCGCCCTCGCAACGATGGTCGCGCCGAACGCCGAGGCGCAGGGCCGCAACTCGCGCGTCGTCGTCTGCCGCGACGGCACGCGCTTCGACTCCGACAACGCGAGCGTCTGCAACCGCCACAACGGCGTCGATGGCCGCGCCACCGAGATCGCGCGTCGCGACGACCGCGTCACCGATCGCCGCGACCGGCGCGATGGCCGGTGGGACGATCGCCGCGACCGGCGCGACGACCGTCGCGACCAGCGTGACGACCGCCGCGACCAGCGTGACGACCGCAATGGCGATCCGCGCTACGGCAACAACGGCAACAACGGCAACAACGGCAACAACGGCGGCTACGGCAACGGTGGCTACGTGAACGGCCGCAGCCCGGTCTACCAGTTTCAGGGCGTCGTCGACAAGGAGATCACGATCCAGCTCCGCGGCAACCGCTCTTCGTTCCAGGCGGGCAACGAAGTCGACAACCGCGCGGGCCGCAGTGGCCGCATCGTGAACGGGCTGCCCAACCAGGAAGGCACGCTCGTGATCGAGCGTCTCGCCGGCCGCGGCAACGTCGACGTGATCGAGCAGCCCAGCTCGCGCAACGGCTACACGGCAACGCTGCGGGTGCGCGATCCGCAGGGCGGCGCGGACAGCTATCGCTTCGTCGCCTATTTCCAGCCGAGTGGCAACGGCCGCATCAACGACGGCCGCTACGGCCGGAACTAACGCGGCGGCAGAATGCGTGAAGGGGCGGGCGTCCATCGGACGCCCGCCCCTTCGCTTTTCATCTCGACGCTACCGCGATGCGAGGCGCAAGCGCAGCACGCGCTGCATCGCCGTCCGCCGTCTCACCACTCGCGCTCGGCGAGGTGCTCGGCCGCGCCGCGCCGACTCGCTCCTGCGTCGAACATAACGGCCCAGCCCGGGGCTCAGCCTTTCGGCACCTGCCGCCCCACGATGATCGTGATGTTGTCCGATCCGCCCCCGTCGAGCGCGTCCTGCACCAACTGCTCGCAGACCTGCTTCGCGCTCGTCATCGACGCGATTCGCTCGGCGATCCGCTCGTCGCTCACGTGCTTCGTGAGCCCGTCGCTGCACAGGAGATGGACGTTCCCCCACTCCGCCTGCAGGCGCGTCACCACCGGCTCCGCGGCATCCGCGCCGAGCGCGCTCGAGAGCACGTGCGCGAACCGGGTGTGCGGGGCCTGCGCACGCGTCAGCACGCCGCGGTCGACGAGCTCCTGCGCGAGCGTCTGGTCGCGCGTCACCTGCGTCAGCTTCCCGTCGCTCCACAGGTAGTAGCGCGAGTCGCCGAGCTGAAGCAGGTAGTACGCGGGCCACACTCCCATGAACAGCGTGAGCGTCGTCGCCATGCTGCCGTGCCTCTCGTCCTCGCGGCTGCGCGAGAGGATCGCCTCGTGCGAGCGCAGCGCGCAGCGCTGCAGCGCTTCGGTGAACGCGGACTCGGTCACGTCGCGGTCGTAGAGGCACGACATGCTGTCGTTCACGTACTGCATCACCGCCTCGAGCGCGGTCGCGCTCGCCTCGGCGCCTCCCTCCGCCCCACCGACCCCGTCGGCGACCATGGCGAGGAACGCGACGCGCTGGTCGCCCGCCGGCAGGTGCTGCTGCTGACCGAGGTTCGTCGCGAGGACCTCGACGCGCTTGTGGACCGTGGCGAGGAGGAAGTGGTCCTGGTTCTCCGTGCGCTCCTTGCCCACGTGGGTGATACCGTGAACGTCGATCTCGTCGTCCCGCGGCTTGCGCGAGGCAGAGGGTACCGTCGCCTGGATGGGAGTCGTCATGCGGCGCGTGCTCGGACCGAAGGAGAGCACCAATCTGTCGATCTCGCGTCGCGTTGTCGAATGATCGGTTTCCTCGGCTGCCGGGCGCGAGTGTCGCGCCGCGACGCGCATCGGGCGCTCCGACACATCTTGCCGCGCGGCCCTGATCTCCTATGTTGGTGGCCGGGAGTCACCGATGCTGGGCTCCGGGAGCGCGCATGTCTGGAAGAGCAGTTCGTCTGAGTCTCACCGCTGTCGTGGCTCTCGCGGGCGCGGCATGCGCGGGCCCGTTCACGCAGATGCGCGCAGCGTCGCGGGACGAGGTGCGTGCGGAGCAGCTGCGCCAGCGGGAGCGTGCCGCACGGAGCGCGCTGATCAATCGCGAGCGCCTCGCTCGCCTCGCGCTCCCGCTGCTTCGCGCCGCCGCTCCATTGTGCGGGCGGAACGTCGGCGTCGTCGCGCAGGCGAAGACATCAGCCGACGGGTTCGCGTCGCCCGCCGCCGCGATGTGTGCATTCACCGTCTCGGTCGAGCCGGATGGCGCGATCGACGCGCACGCTGATGATCGCAGCATCGTCGTCACGTCGGCGATGCTGCACTTCATGAACGACGACGAGCTCTCGGTGGTGCTCGCGCACGAGATCGCGCACGGCGTGATGAGGCATGCCAGTGCGGCGCCGATCACGTTCTCGCAGGACTTCGAGAGCGAGGCCGACTACGTCGGTCTGTACATTCTCGCATGGGCCGGCCGCCCGATCGACGATGCCGCCCAGCTCTGGCGCCGGCTGGCCGGCGAGCATCCGGCCGAGATCACCTTCGCGAATTCACATCCCACGACCGCCGAGCGATTCGTGCGGCTGGAGCAGTGGCGAAGCGAGATCAACAGAAAGATCGCGTCGGGGATGGATTTCGGTCCCGACGTGAAGGACCAGCGATTCGCCGTCGTCAATCGCATGGCGGCGCCGAGCGAGCTGTCGGCTCCCACGTCGGTGGCGCTCACGGAGCCGCCCGAGTCCCACTCGACGGCGATGGTGCGCACGCAGTCGCTCGGGGCTCCGAGGAACGTCGTGCGCGAGGAGCCGCGTCCGCCGAGCCGAGGTGGAGCGTCCTCCTCCACGACGGTCCTCGAGCTGCCCACCGGCAACGACACGTATGCGCGCGCGACCATCGGCGCCCCGCTGTCGGAAGCCGACCGCGCCGCCGCGGTGCCGGCGTACGAGCAGGGCACGGCGTTCCTCGGCTCGCATCGGTGGGGTCAGGCGAAGGTGAAGCTTCGTGAGGCGCTGCGATTCGACGGCTCGGTGGCCGCGTACCACGCCGCGCTCGCCGAAGTGCTGGAGATCGAGCAGGATTGGGCGGGCGCGGCGGCGGAGTACACCGCGGCGCTGCTGCTCGATGTCGACAACATGACGTACCGGGTGCGGCTCAAGGAGGCGAGGCTGCAGTTTTGAGGGGCGCGGTCAGTCGACTTCTGCGCACAGCGGTACGCGGGTAAACCCGGATGGAGGAAGGAGGATTGGCATACGAGTCCTCCTGATTCGGGCCGCGTGTGGAGAGATCGCTGCGCGGGCGCAACACGGGGACGGACTCCTGGGGACGGACTCCGGAGTCCGTCCCCACTTCGTCCCCTCGCGGCTCGCACGGCAGTACGCGGGTAAACACGGCGGGTTCGGACCGCGTTTGGACGGATCGCTGCGCCACTCCGGTCATCCCGAGCGAGCGCAGCGAGTCGACTGATCTGCACCCAGACGGCTCGTGGCGC
>DASYMZ010000025.1:0-13750 GCA_036008805.1 Gemmatimonadaceae bacterium | reverse complement strand
GCGACGCTCCCCTACGCGCTGCAGTTGGCGAACAAGGGATGGAAGCGTGCCCTGAAGGAAAATCCCGCGTTGCTGAAAGGGCTGAACATCGTCGATGGGAAGGTGACCTACGCGGGAGTCGCCGAAGCGTTCGGCATGGAGTTCAGCGAGCCCGCCGCATTCGTCGCGTAACGCCCGTGAATGGCGTAGGTCGTGAAGACACAATACCTTGCTGGCCCCCTGCGCCGGGAGTAGGTTTCGGCGTTTTCGCCCCATGAACATGTACGGCTCGTTCCCTGCAGACGGAACGAGCGCCCCAACCCCGGATCGATGCGCTGGCCCTTCTTCAAGGCGGGAAGTCTTTTCCCCGCGAACGCGATCGGTGTCGACCTCGGCACAGCGAACACCCTGATCTACGTGAAGGGAGAGGGCATCGTCCTGAACGAGCCTTCGGTCGTCGCGATCAATCGCGAGACCAAGCAGATTCAGGGCGTCGGGCTCGAAGCGAAGCGAATGTTGGGGCGCACGCCGGAAGGCGTCATCGCGGTGCGGCCGATGAAGGACGGCGTCATCGCGGACTTCGACGTCACCGAGAAGATGCTCCGCTACTTCCTCAAGCTCATCATCGATAACCACGTCTTCAAAGTGAAGCCGAGGGTCATCGTGTGCGTGCCGAGCGGCATCACGGAAGTGGAGAAGCGCGCGGTGCGCGACTCCGCCCTCGGGGCGGGCGCCAAAGAGGTGTTCATGGTCGCCGAGCCGATGGCTGCGGCGATCGGTGTCGGTCTTCCGGTGGAAACGCCGACGGGCAACATGGTGATCGACATCGGCGGCGGCACGACGGAGATTGCCGTCATCGCGCTCTCGGGCATCGTGAGCGACACCTCGATCCGCACCGGCGGCGACGAGCTGGACATGTCGATCGTGCAGTTCATGCGCAAGAACTACAATCTGCTCATCGGAGAGCCGACCGCGGAGCAGATCAAGATTCAGATCGGCAGCGCCGCGCCGGTGGGCGAGGAGCGAGAGATGGAGGTCAAGGGTCGCGACCTCGTCTCCGGAATCCCCAAGACGGTGCGCGTCCACTCGAGCGAGATCCGCGAAGCGATCCAGGAGCCGATCCAGCAGATCGTCGACGCGGTGCGCCGCGCGCTCGAGATCACGCCGCCGGAGCTGGCGAGCGACATCGTGGACCGGGGCATCGTGATGACCGGTGGCGGCGCGCTCATTCGCGGGCTCGACCTTCTGCTCAGCCAGGAGACGGGACTGCCGATCCATGTCGACGAGGATCCTCTGACGTGCGTCGTGCGCGGGACGGGGCGCATCCTCGACGACGAGGAAAAGTACTGGTCGGTCCTGAGCACCTGAGGCGCGGGTGGCGCGCACAGCCCGTTTCAGCAACCGTCTCGACATCGTTCTGTTCGGCGGGTGCATCTTGCTCTCGCTCATGTCGATGGTGCTGCCGCCGAACATGCGCGAGCCAGTTGCCGGAGCGTTGCGCCGATCGCTGGTCGCTCCGCTCGTCCGCCTGCAGAAGGGCGCCGAGCGATGGCGCGGCGCGTACCTCTCGTCGATGCGTGAGGAGCTGCGTCGCGACACGCTCGCTCTCGCCGCCGCGCGCGTGCCGACGCTCGAGTCGGAGAACGAGCGCCTTCGTCAGATGCTGGGCCTCGGCAGCAAGCTGCAGTGGGGATTCATTCCCGCCGAAGCGCTGCAGGGCCGAGGACGAATCGAGGACTTCACGATCACGTTGGGCGCTGGATCGAGAGCAGGCATTCGCGAGCGCAGCCTCGTCGTCGCGCCCGAGGGGGTGGTGGGCGTTGTCCAGACAGTCGATCCGACGATGAGCCTCGCGATCCTCTTCGCGCATCCCGACTTCCGCGTGAGCGCCATGTCGGCGGATGGCAGCGCGTTCGGCATCGTCCAGCCGCACATCGCGGGATCGGGGGTGCCGGCCCAGAGCTCGTACGTGCAGTCGGAGCGGTGGCTGCTCGAGATGCGCGGCGTCCCCTTCCGGAGCACGCTCAAGCCGGGCGCGATCGTGTTCAGCTCAGGACTCGGCGGCATCTATCCGCGAGGCATTCCCGTCGGCGTCGTCCTGGGCGAGATCAAGACGGCGGAAGCGTGGGCACGCACCTACCTGCTGCGTCCCACGGTGAATCCGGCCGAGATCACGGCGGTGATGGTGCTGACTCCGCAGCGCGGAACGTCGGGCCTCACGAACATCTGGGGCCAGATCGGTTCCGTCGATTCGGCGACGAAGCGCATCGTCATCGCGGGCGATTCACTGGCGCGACAGGCCGCCTCGGCCGAGGCAGCAGCGCGTCGTGCGGCGATCGACTCGGCAGTGCGGTCGGTCACGGGCGCGCGCGACAGTGCCGCGGCCGACTCGATCGCGCGCGCCGTTCCTGGCGCTGCGGTGATTCCTCGAGCCACGCCCGCTACGCCCGCGGCGGGCGCGGCGCGTGACAGTGCCGTCGCTCGCGCGCGGCGCGACAGCGCGGCGCGGGCACGCCGTGACACGACCGCGGGAGCACGCCCATGAACTGGGGCGCGACGATCCGCACCGTCTTCTTGTGCGCGCTGCTGATCTTCCTGCACTACACGCTGCGGCCGCTGCTCGCGTGGCGCGCATCGGCCGACTTCCTGATCATCGCGCTGCTGCTGGCCGCGGTTCGCGTGCGTCCGGGCGTCGCGGCCATCCTCGGCTTCATCCTCGGACTCGCGTCGGACTCGCTCGCGCTCAGCGCCTTTGGTGCGGGCGCACTGGCGATGACGTTGATCGGATTCAGCTGGTCGAAGCTGAAGGCCGTCTTCTTCGCCGATCACGTGCTGCTGAACGGATTCTTCCTGTTTCTCGGGAAGTGGGCGTACGAAGTCGTGATGAACGTGATGGAACGACGGATGCAGGGTGCTGAGCTGTTGATGCAGATCCTCGTCTGGTCCTCGCTGTCCGCCTTCGTCACGGCCGTGGCCGGGGTGCTGGCGCTCATGGCGCTCCGCCCCGTGTTGGAGACACGCGCCGCATGAGCTTTCATCCGAACGACATCAGACGCCGCGGCATCGCCGCGAACGTCATCATCAGCGGTGTGCTGCTGTTGCTCGGCGGCGGATTCTTCCGCACCCAGGTGCTGCAGCACGCCAAATATCAGCTCCAGTCGGAGACGAACCGGCTGCGTGAGCTGCCGCTGCCCGCGCCGCGCGGCGTGATCTACGACCGCAACGGCAAGGTCATCGCCGACAACGTCATCGGGTACTCCGTCTCGGTCCTCGCGCAGAAGGAGGACACGCTTCGTGCGGTGCTTCAGCGGCTGACCGGAACGATCAACATCACCGCTCCGCAGATCGAGCAGGCGGTGCGTCGGTTCCGCCGTGCGCCCACGCGCCCGACGGTGATCATACCCGACGCCTCGTTCGACGTCGTGAGTGTTCTCGAAGAGCATCGGATGCAGTTTCCCGGGCTCATCATCCAGAGCTCGCCGCGCCGTTTCTATCCCGATGGCCCCGTCGTCGCACCGTTCGTCGGCTATACGAGCGAGATCACCGACAACGAGCTGGCCAACCCGGCCTACCACGAGTACAAGGCCGGACAGCAGATCGGCAAGCAAGGGCTCGAGAAGGCATACGAGTCGGTGCTCCGCGGAAAGGAAGGAAGTCAGTTCGTCGAGGTGGACGCGCGCGGACGAGTGGTGACCAGTCAGGGCGGCGCGCGCCCCGATCTGGTGCCCGTCGCGGCGCCGCCGCTCTACACGAACATCGATCTGGACTTGCAGCGCTACGTTGCGGGAATCTTCGGCGACTCGCTGCAGGGCGGCGCCGTCGCACTCGATCCCAAGACGGGCGCGGTGCTCGCGCTCTACAGCGCGCCGACGCCCGACTTCAATCGCTTCATCGGCGGCGTCCCCACGGCGTACTACGACTCGCTGCGCACCGATCCGCGGAGGCCGCTCTACAACAAGGCGCTCCAGGGACAGTATCCGCCCGGCTCGACCTGGAAGCTGGCGACCACCGTCGTGGGCCTGGAGACGGGCGCAGTGACGATGGCGGACCGCATGCCGATTCCCTGCACGGGAGGCATGCAGTACGGCAACCGCTACTTCCGCTGCTGGGACAAGCGCGGACACGGCAACGTGACGCTCGCGGGCGCGATCGCGAAGTCGTGCGACGTCTACTTCTACCAGCTGGGGCTGAAGCTCGGACTGGCGCGGTTGATCGCCGGCGGCGTGAGCCTCGGGATGGACAGCAAGGCCGGCATCGATCTACCCGAAGAGAAGCGGCCGCGATTCCCCGAGTCCACCGAATACTTCAATCGCAAGTACGGGCGCAATTGGAGCCAGTCGATCGTGCTGAGCATGGCGATCGGGCAGGGCGACAATTCGCAGACGATCCTGAACATGGCGAAGTTCTACACCGCCCTCGCCACCGATGGTCAGGCCGCGAAACCGGAGGTCGCGCGCGTGAAGCCGGAGCGCGAGCAGATCGTGAAGCTCACCGCGCAGCAGCTCGACCAGGTGCGTGGCGCGCTCGTCGGCGTGGTGGAAGGCGGCACGGCGTCGGCCTCGGCCATCAAGGGCGTGCAGCTCGCGGGCAAGACCGGCACGGCGCAGACGGGGACGCTGGACCCGAACGGCAAGGAGCTCAACCACGCCTGGTTCGTCGGCTTCGCTCCGGCGAACGATCCGAAGATCGTCGTCGCGGTGATGATCGAGTTCGGTGGACACGGCACGCGCGCCGCGGCCATCGCGTCGAAGATCATCGCGGCGTACCTGAAGGTGACACCGATCGTGGACCTGACGACGGACGGCTGATGGCCACGCGTCGCTTTCCGATCGATTGGCCGCTGGTCACGGTCGCGCTGCTGCTCTCGATGTACGGCATCGCGATCGTGTACTCGGCGGGGCAGACCGACATCCACACGGCGGTCGAGCGGCTCTGGAAGTCACAGGTCGTGTGGTTCTGCCTCTCGCTGGCCGGCGCCTATCTGGTCACTCGCTGCTCGGTGCGGCTGCTCGACTGGCTCACCTGGCCGGCCTATGGGTTGAGCGTCGCCATGCTGGTGCTCCTGCTGTTCGTCGGCAAGGGCGCGGGCACGGCTGCCAGCACGAAGAGCTGGCTGGCGATCGGCGGGTTCCGCATCGGCCAGCCCTCGGAGCTGGCCAAGATCACCGTCGTGCTCGCGCTGGCGAAGGTGCTGTCGGCGTTCAAGGAGCCGCCCAAGTCGCTGCTCGAGCTGTGGAAGCCGGCACTCGTCGTCGGCATCCCGTGGCTGCTCATCATGAAGCAGCCCGACCTCGGCACCGGCATCGTCTTCGTCGGCTTCGCGTTCGCGATGCTGTTCTGGTCGGGCGTATCGTGGCCGCTCCTGGTTCTCGTGGCGAGCCCGGTCGTCAGCCTGATCCTGTCGTTCAGCGTGCCACTCTGGGGAGCGTGGTTCCTCCTCCTCATCGCGCTCGTGCTCTGGTACAAGCCGTACCTGTACGAAGGGATCTTCCTCACCGTGACGAACGTGGTGTTCGGCGTCGTCGCACCGATCATCTGGGAACGGCTCGCGCCCTACCAGCAGAAGAGACTGCTGGTGTTCATCAATCCCGCCGTCGACCCGAGACAGGCGGGGTATCACGTGATCCAATCCCAGATCGCGATCGGATCGGGAGGACTGCTCGGAAAGGGGTTCACCCAGGGCACCCAGAAGCGGCTGGCCTTTCTCCCCGCACAGCATACCGACTTCATCTTCGCGGTCGTGGGCGAAGAGCTCGGATTCGTGGGGGTGTTGCTCGCGTTCACGCTCTTTCTGCTCCTCTTCCTGCGCGTGACGAAGATCGCGGAGCGGGCGAACGACTCGTTCAGCAGCCTGGTCGCGTTCGGTCTTCTGGCGAGCTGGTTCGTTCACGTGCTCGTGAACGTCGGCATGACGCTGAATCTGATGCCGATCACAGGCATCCCGCTGCCGTTCTTCTCGTACGGCGGCAGCTTCATGCTCGCGAGCTGGCTCGCGGTCGGGATCCTCATCCGCATCGCGGCCGAGGGTCGCGGCGGCCGAACGGGCCCGTTCGCAGTCTGACCTGCGGCTGGCCGCGAAGACGCGGGCTCGTCAATCCCTTGCCCCTGCCGGTGACCTCGGTCACATTGCCCGTATGGCCTGGTTCCGAAAGGAGAAGAAGCCGCGACAGCCTCGACGGGAGCGGCTCGAGATTCCGGCAGACGTGTGGGAGAAGTGCGAGGCGTGCGGACACACGGACATCCGTGAGAAGTTCGTCCGCAACTTCAACGTCTGCCCGAACTGCGACTATCACCGGCGGATTCGAGCGACGGACTACTGTGCTCTCCTGTTGGACGAGGGGACCATGGAGGAGCTCGAGCTCGACATCCGCTCGACCGATCCGCTCGGCTTCCCGGAGTATCCGGCGCGCCTGAAGAAGGCGACGGCGAACGCCGGCGACGGAGACGCGCTGCTCGCCGCGTCGGGAATGGTCGAGGCGCTGCCCGTGAGCCTCGGCGTGATGGATTTCGCTTTCATGGGCGGCTCGATGGGGTCGGTCGTGGGGGAGAAGATCGCACGCCTGGGACAGCGATCGCTCGAGCGGAAGCATCCGCTGATCGTGATCTGCGCGTCGGGCGGCGCGCGGATGCAGGAGGGCGTGCTCTCGCTCATGCAGATGGCGAAGGTGAGCGCCATGCTCGCCCAGCTCGCCGAGCGGCGCATCCCGTACATCGCCATCCTGACCAATCCGACTACCGGCGGCGTGAGCGCGAGCTACGCCATGCTCGGCGATGCGATCATCGCCGAGCCGGGTGCGGTGATCGGCTTTGCGGGGCCGCGCGTGATCAAGCAGACGCTCGGCCAGGATCTGCCCGAAGGCTTTCAGACGGCGGAGTTTCTGCTCGACCACGGCATGCTCGACCAGGTCGTGCACCGGCGAGAGCTCAAGCACACGATCAGTCAGCTCCTCCGGCACATGAGCGGAAAGCCTGCCGCCTCGGGGTGGACCTCGCCCTGACGGACTACCACGCGGCGCTCGAGTACCTCTTCGCGCGCACGACTGGCGCCTTCAAGTTCGGTCTCGATCGCACGCGGGCGCTGCTGCAGGAGATGGGCGATCCACATCTCGCCGTGCCGGTGCTGCACATCGCCGGGACCAACGGCAAGGGAAGCTCCGTCGCCACCGCCGATGCGATCCTGTCGTCGAAGGGGCTGCGCGTGGCGCGCTACACCTCGCCGCATCTCGTCGACTTTCGCGAGCGCATCGTCGTCGCCGGTGTGCCGATCTCACCCGAGCAAGTCGTGGAGTTCGTGGAGCGGTGGACGCCGGCGGTCGAGCGCATCGAAGCCTCGTTCTTCGAGGCGACGACCGCGCTCGCGTTCCAGCACTTCGCTCGTGAGCACGCCGACGTCGCCCTGATCGAGACTGGTCTCGGCGGCCGGCTCGACTCGACGAACGTCGTGATGCCGGTGGCGGCGGGAGTCACGTCGATCGGCTTCGATCACGTCGACTATCTCGGTCCCACGCTCGAGTCCATCGCGCGCGAGAAGGCGGGCATCTTCAAGCGCGGCGTGCCGGCGGTGATCGGCGAGCGTGACCCGCTGGTCCGCGCGCAGCTCGCCGACTTCGCGCGCGACGCGGGTGCGAGCGAGGTGCACGTGGTGGCGGACGAGATGGACGTCGGCGAGATCGCACTGAGAGCCGATGGGACGCACTTCACGATCGCGCGGCGTGGGGAACAGCACGCGGTGTGGACGTCGCTCGTCGGCCGACATCAGGCCGCGAACTTCGCCTTCACCGTCGCGCTGCTGGACGCCGCGGGCCCGCCGTTCGCCACCTCGCTCACGGACGCGGCGTCAGCAGCGGGCTCGGTCGTGCTACCCGGGCGATTCCAGCGCGTGGGACGGTGGATCTTCGACGTGGCGCACAACGCCGACGGCGCTCGCACGCTCGCGTCGACGCTCGGCGCAATGGAGGGATCCGAACCGCTCACCGTGCTGCTCTGCGTGCTCGCCGACAAGGACTGGCGCGCGATGCTCCAGGCGCTGGTGCCCATCGCGACCCGGTTCATCCTGACAGACGCGCCCACCGCTCCAGCCAATCGTCGCTGGCCACTCGCCGAGGTCGCGGCGTTTGCCCGCTCGCTGGAGATCGAGAGCATCATCGAGGCGGATTTCGACGGCGCCCTGGCGCTGGCCGAGCGCACCGGCGCGACGACTCTCGTCACCGGCTCCTTTCACACCGTCGGCGACGCGATGGCGCGCTTGCAGGTGTCTCCGTTCACCGGGTAGCTTTGACGGATGTTCAAGAGCGCTCTGCCCGGCTTCCGCGACTTCTACCCTCAGGAGCTCGCCGAGCGCGCCTTCATCATGTCCACGTGGCGTGACGTGGCGCGCCGCTATGCGTTCGTGGAGTACGACGGGCCGCCGCTCGAACCGCTGGAGCTGTACACGAGGAAGAGCGGAGAGGAGATCGTCGGCCAGCTCTACAACTTCGTCGACAAGGGTGGTCGGGAGGTAGCGCTCCGACCCGAGATGACGCCGACGGTCGCGCGGATGGTGGCCGCACGGGCGAACGCACTGCGCAAGCCGGTCCGCTGGTTCTCGATGCCGCAGCTCTTCCGATACGAGCGCCAGCAGAAGGGACGGCTGCGCGAGCACTATCAGCTCAACGTGGACATCTTCGGATCGGCCGACGTTGCCGCCGATGCGGAGCTCGTCGCCTGCGCGGTGGACATGATGCGCGCGTTTGGGCTGACGTCGGCGGACGTAGTCGCGCGCGTGTCCAATCGCCGCATCCTCCAGGCGTTTCTCGAATCACTCGGCGTCCCGAGCGGCTCGATCGAGGGCGTGTACGGCGTCGTCGACAAGCTCGAGCGGCAGCCGGCTCAGGTCTCGTCCGAGAAGCTCGCGGCACTGGGAGTGCCGAGTGAGTCGATCGAGCGCATCGTCACGATCGCCGACGTGCAGCTCTCCGAGATCGAATCGCGTCTGTCGTCGACGCCCGCGGCCGCGCACGTTTCCGAGTTCGCGGCGTACCTGCGGTACGTCGAGACACTGCTGGGCGGAGACGCGAGCTGGCTCCGCCTCGATCTCTCGATCGTTCGTGGTCTGGCGTACTACACCGGCATCGTGTTCGAGCTGTTCGATCGAAGCGGAGAGTTTCGCGCGATCTGCGGTGGCGGGCGGTACGATACGTTGCTGCAGTCGCTCGGCGGCGCCGACATGCCCGCGCTCGGATTCGGGATGGGCGACGTGGTGCTCGGCGAGCTGCTGCGCGGGAAGGGACTGATGGCCGCGTCGCCCGCGACGGCGGACTACTGGGTCGCGGGCGACGACGAGGTTCCGCTCGAGCGCATCATGCGCGAGGCGGCCTCGCTGCGCGCCAGTGGGCACTCGGTGGAGTACGCGCTGCGCCCACAATCACTGAGCAAGCAAAAGAAGGCGGCGCAAGCGAGTGGTGCGCGGACCTTCGTCACACTCTCGAACGACGGCACGAATGGCTGACGACAAGAAGCTCACGACCCGCGCCGCTGACTTCAGCGCCTGGTACAACGAGGTGGTGCTGCGGAGCGAGCTCGCGGACTACTCCCCCGTGCGCGGCTGCATGGTCATCCGACCGAACGGCTACGGCATCTGGGAGCGGATGCAGCGTCAGCTCGACGACATGTTCAAGGCGACCGGGCATCAGAACGCGTACTTCCCGCTGTTCATCCCGGAGTCGTTCCTCCACAAGGAAGCGCAGCACGTCGAAGGCTTCGCGCCGGAGGCGGCCGTCGTCACGCACGGCGGCGGCAAGAAGCTCGACGAGCCCCTAGTCGTTCGGCCGACATCGGAGACGATCATCTACTCGATGTTCGCCAAGTGGGTGCAGAGCTATCGCGACCTGCCCATCCTGATGAACCAGTGGGCGAACGTCGTCCGCTGGGAGATGCGGACGCGCCTGTTTCTGCGCACCACCGAGTTCCTCTGGCAGGAAGGACACACCGCGCACGTGACGCACGACGAAGCCGAGGAGGAGGCGCGCAAGATGCTCGGCGTGTATCGCGACTTCATGGAGGGCTACATCGCGATGCCGGTAGTCACCGGCCAGAAGACGGAGGCCGAGAAGTTCGCCGGCGCACTGCGCACCTACTCGTGCGAAGCGATGATGCAGGACAACAAGGCATTGCAGGCGGGCACCTCGCACAATCTCGGACAGAACTTCGCGAAGGCGTTCGAGCTCAAGTTTCAATCGGAGAGCGGCAGCACCGAGTTCGCGTGGAACACGAGCTGGGGCGTGTCCACACGCATGGTCGGCGGGCTCGTGATGACGCACGGCGACGACAACGGGCTTCGCGTGCCGCCACTGCTCGCGCCGATCGAGCTCGTGATCGTGCCGATCTACAAGACCGACGAGGAGCGCGCGAGCGTGCTCGAAGCGGCCAACCGCATCGTGAAGTCGCTGACCGACTGGGCGGGACGCGGTACGGAGAAGATTCGGGTGCACGTGGACTCGCGTCACGGCATCAAGCCGGGCGCGAAGTACTACGAGTGGGAGCTGCGCGGCATCCCGCTCCGACTGGAGCTCGGTCCTCGCGACATCGCCAACAACCAGGGCGTGCTCGTCCGTCGCGACACGCGCGAGAAGCGTCCGATCTCGCTCGGCACCGTCGGTGAGGACGTGAGCGACACTCTGTCGACGATGCAGCGCGACATGCTCGCCGCCGCGCTCGACCGGCGCGAGGCGAACAGCGTGCGCGAGCGCATCTCGTACGAGCGGTTCCGCGAGCTGATGGAAGGGCAGGGCGGCTTCGTCTACGCGGGATGGTGCGGCGACGGCGCGTGCGAGGCGCAGATCAAGGAAGACACGAAGGCGACGATCCGCTGTCTGCCCGACGAGGAGTTCCGATCGGCCGAGGCGCCGACGCACTGCCTCAAGTGCGGACGCGACGCGACGAGCGAGGCACTGTGGGCGAAGGCGTACTGACGTCGGGCTTCGCGCGAGTGGACGGGGCGCTGGCCTGCGAAGGGGTCGCGCTCGAGGACATCGCGCGCGAGGTCGGGACGCCAGCCTACGTCTACAGCTCCGCGATGGTGCGCGACCGGTACACGCGACTCGATTCCGCGGTCGCGGCGCTGCCGCACCGCATTCATTACACGCTCAAGGCGAACTCGAACGCGGGAATCCTCCGCGTGCTGCGGGAGCTGGGAGCCGGGGTAGACGTCGTCTCGGGCGGCGAGCTCCATCGGGCGCTGCGGCTCGGCTTTCGCGGTGAGGACATCGTCTTCGGCGGCGTGGGCAAGACGGACCGCGAGCTGCGCGAGGCGATTCAGGCCGGCGTGCTGTTGATCAACGCCGAGTCGGCGGCGGAGGTACGCGCGATCAGCCGGATCGCGGCGGAGGAGGGCGCGACCGCGCGCCTGGGACTTCGAGTCAATCCCGAAGTCACCGTCGACAGCTCGCACCGCTACATCAAGACGGGAGAGCGCGGCGCGAAGTTCGGCGTACCGTTCGACGAGGTGCTCGCCGTGACGCGGCTGGCCGCCGAGCTGCCGAACGTGTCGCTGACGGGACTGGACATGCACATCGGCTCGCAGCTCTTCCGGGTCGATCCGTACGTCGACGGCGTGGAGCGCCTCATTGGACTGCTCGACGCGATTCGCGGCGAAGGAATCGACTCGCTTCGGTATCTGGACATCGGCGGTGGACTCGGCGTGTCGTACTCCGATGAGGTCTCGCCGGACCTGAACCGCTTCGCGCGTGCTCTCATCGCGCGAGTGCAACCCACGGGCCTGACGCTGCTGATGGAACCGGGCCGATTCATCGTCGGCAACGCGGGCATGCTCCTCACACGGGTGCTCTATCGGAAACACAGCGGCGGTCGCGATTTCCTCATCACCGACGCCGGCATGACGGAGCTGATCCGCCCGTCGCACTACGACGCGTATCATCGCATCGAGCCCGTGCACGCGAGCAGCGGCACGATGACGGCCGATGTGGTCGGTCCCATCTGCGAGAGCGGCGACTTTCTCGCGCTCGGCCGCGAGATGGACGAGGCGTCGGCTGGCGATCTCCTCGCGGTGCACGACGTCGGCGCGTATGGATACGTCATGGCGTCGAACTACAACACGCGTGGTCGCGGCGCCGAAGTGCTGGTCGACGGCGAGCGATTCGCGGTGGTGACGGCCCGTGAGACGTACGACGACCTGGTGCGACTCGAAGTGGCGGACCCCCAGTGGAGGACGGCCTGATGCGCGTCGGACTGATGGCGGATACCCACGACCGAATTCCGGCGATCGCCGAGTTCGTGAAGCTGATGCAGGAGGCCGGCGTCTCGATGTTGATCCACGCCGGCGACTACTGCGCGCCATTCGCCCTCCGACCGATCGAGGAAGCGAGCATGTCGCTGGCGGGGGTGTTCGGCCGCAACGACGGCGACACCCAGGGTCTCCTCGCCAAGGCGACCGCCGGCTTCGGCGCGGAGCTGTTCGAGGGTCCGCACAGCTTCGAGCTGAGCGACCAGCGCATCCTCGTCGTGCACGACATCGGTGACGTGCAGCCGAGGAGCATCGAGGCGCACAGCATCGTCGTGCACGGCTTCACGCATCAGCAGGAGATGAAGTCGCGTGGCGACACGCTCATCGTGAACCCCGGCGAGGCGTGCGGCTGGCTCTACGGCACGCCCAAAGCGGCGATCCTCGATCTCGACACGAAGAAGGTGGAGTTCATCAGTCTCGACCCCGCGCACTGGACGACATGACGGCGCTCAGTCGCATCCTGATCATCGATTACGGCTCGCAGTACACGCAGCTCATCGCTCGACGCGTGCGAGAAGCGCGCGTCTACTCCGAGATCCATCCGCCCACACGGTCGCTGGAGTGGATCCGCGACTGGAACCCGACGGGGATCATCCTCAGCGGCGGGCCGAACTCGGTGTACGCGGAGAATGCGCCGACCGCCGATCCCGCGATGTTCGACGTCGCCCCGGTACTCGGCGTCTGCTACGGAATGCAGCTCATGGCCCACCTGCTCGGTGGTGAGGTCGTGCGCGGCGACCGCCGAGAGTACGGTCGTGCGGAGATTCACCCAACGGTCAAGAGCGCGCTGTTCGAGGGGTTCGATCCCGGCGAGCCCGCCACGGTGTGGATGAGCCACGGCGACCACATCGAGTCGAGCCCGCCAGGCTTTCGCGTGACTGCGGCGAGCGAAGGAAATCCGCTCGCGGCGTTCGAGCACGAGTCCAGGCCGATCTATGGGGTGCAGTTCCACCCTGAGGTGGCTCATACGCCACGCGGCCGCGAGCTGCTCGCCAACTTCCTGTTCGAGGTGTGCGGCGCCACGCCGAGCTGGACGCCTGGTGCGTTCATCGAGGACGAGGTGGCCAAGATCCGCGAGCTGGTCGGCGATGCGCAGGTGATCTGCGGCCTGTCCGGCGGTGTGGACTCATCGGTCGCGGCGGCACTCGTGCATCGCGCGATCGGCGACCAGCTCACCTGCGTGTTCGTCGACACCGGGCTGCTGCGTCTGCACGAGCGCGAGCAGGTGGAGCGCACGATGCACGCGCATCTCGGCATCGAGCTCGTGACGGTGGACGCGTCGAGCCGGTTCCTCGCCGCGCTGAAAGATGTGGAAGACCCCGAAGCGAAGCGCCGTGCGATCGGGCACACCTTCATCGACGTGTTCGAGGAGGCGACGGCGAGCGCCGGCACCAACGCGAAGTTCCTCGTACAGGGGACGCTCTACCCGGACGTGATCGAGAGCTCGTCGCCGACCGGGGGCGCGTCGGTGACGATCAAGACGCACCACAA
>DASYMZ010000024.1:0-38493 GCA_036008805.1 Gemmatimonadaceae bacterium | reverse complement strand
AAGCTCGGCGCGAAGAGTCTCGCCGCGCCGACCGCGGGAAATGCCGGCGCTGCGCTCTCGGCGTATGGCGCTCGAGCCGGACTGCCGGTGTTCGTGGCGATGCCGACGGACACTCCGCAGTCGATCGTCGACGAATGCCGCAGCTACGGAGCGGAAGTGGATCTCGTCACGGGCGTCATCACCCACGCCGCCAAGCGCGTGCAGCAATACATCGCGGCGAATGGCGGCTTCGATCTCTCGACACTGAAGGAGCCGTATCGCGTCGAGGGAAAAAAGATCATGGGCTACGAGCTCCTCGAAGACCTCGGCCGGCTGCCAGACGCCATCCTCTACCCCACCGGCGGCGGCACGGGGCTCATCGGCATGTGGAAGGTGTTCGGCGAGATGCGCGACGGCGGATGGCTCGCGCGCGATGCGCAACTTCCTCGCATGATCGTGGCGCAGCCCGATGGATGCGCGCCGATCGTTCGCGCGTGGCGCGCGGGCGCTGAATTCGCCACGCCGTGGGAAGATCCCGAGACGCACGCGAGCGGGCTGCGCGTGCCCGGTCCGCTCGGCGATCGGCTGATCCTGCGTGCCTTGCGCGAGAGCAAGGGCGATGCGGCGTCGGTGAGCGAGGAGGCGATCCGTCGCGACACGCTCCGTCTGTCGCGACGCACCGGCGTGGACGCGGCGCCGGAGGGTGGGTGCGCGCTCGCCGTGCTCGACCTGCTCGTGCGCGATCGCCGAATCGCGTCCGACGCCGAGGTGCTGCTCTTCAACACGGGCAGCGGCGCGTCGTATCGGTTCTGAGCCCGGTTCGCAGCGCACCGTCGGTCCGTCTATCTTGCTGCGATGCGAACCGCCATTCTCGATCCGTTCAGCGGCATCTCCGGCGACATGACGCTCGGCGCGCTCCTCGGCGTCGGCCTCGACGCGGAGTGGCTACGCGCGCTGCCATCCCGCATGGGTCTCGACGACGTCGGCGTCGAGATCCGCGAGGTGCTGCGTGGAGAGCTCGTCTGCTGGAAGGTCGACTTCGACATCCCAGAGCAGCCGCACGGCCGGCACATCGATCACATTCGCGAGCTCGTCGCGCGCTCAGGTGCGCCGGACGACGTTCGCGCGCGCGCCGACCGCGCGTTCTGGGCGATCGCCGAGTCGGAGGGCGAGATTCACGGCATGCCGCCCGAGCAGGTGCATCTTCACGAGGTCGGCGCGGTCGACGCCATCCTCGACGTCGTCGGCGCGATCTGGGGATTCTCCGAAGTCGGCGTCGAAGACGTGCGCTGTGGAGTGATCCGCACGGGCGATGGAACGGTGCGTGCCGCGCACGGACTGCTGCCCGTTCCTGCGCCCGCGACGCTCAAGCTGCTCGAGGGCCATCGAGTGAGTCCTGGTCCGGACGGGGCCGGCGAACTCGTCACACCAACAGGCGCCGCGCTCGTGAAGGTGCTGTCGAGCGGGCCGCCGCCGGCGGAATACGTGCCGCGCCGCAGCGGCTACGGAGCGGGCACGAAGGATTTCGTTGGGCGCGCGAACGCGTTACGCATCGTGCTCGCCGATGTCGACGGCGCGCTGCCGTCGTCGCCGCGCGAGTCGGTCGTGCTGATCGCGTGCGACGTGGACGACATGACGCCCGAGTATCTCGCGGCGGTCGCGGACCGCGCTCGCGATGAGGGCGCGCTGGACGCCGTGCTCATCGGAACGACGATGAAGAAAGGGCGTCACGGAACGAGGATCGAGATCCTCGCGCGGCCGCACGACGCCGAGCGGTTCGAGGGACTGTTGCTGCGCGAGACGACGACGATCGGCGTGCGGCGCGGCGAGGTCAGCCGCGTGGCGCTGCCCCGCGCGGAAGTCACTGTGGACGTCCTGGGTCACGCCGTGCGCCTCAAGGTCGTCTCGTTCGCCGACGGCGAGCACCGCGCCAAGCCCGAGTTCGACGACGTGCAACGCGTCGCCCTGGCGACCGGGCGCAGACCGGCTGATATTTACCAGCTTGCCCTCTCGGCGGAACGCCGCTGAACAGCTCGGGTACCCGTTGCACACGCCGGTTCCGGCGCGACCCGTTTTCCTGGAGATCTCTCAGATGGCCGTGTTCGTCAAGCTACTTCCCACCGCTGCGCTGCTCGTGGCGGCCGCGGGCTCGCTCGGGGCGCAGGCGGCAGGAGCAGCGCCCGCTGCCGCGGCCCCGCCCGCGTGCGACGCCGCTCAGCCCAGCAGCGGCAATGCCGTTCGCGCCAACATCAGCCTCCAGCTGGCGCTCAAGGATCAGAAGACCAATCCCGCGTCCGCGTCGAAGAACCTCGCGGCGACGGTCAAGTTGCTCGAGGGCAACGACAAGGACGAAGTCGCGCGTGCGTACGTCCTCGGCAGCGCGCTGTCGATGTGGATGAACATGCCGAACGTCGGGCTCGCGCCGAAGCGCAGCGCGGTCGGCTTCTCGAGCAACCCCGAGGCGACGATCGACCTGCCCGGCGCGGTCGACTCGCTCTTCAAGATCGTCGAGGCGTCCAAGCCCGGCTGCTCCTACTACACGTCGTACTGGCGCGGTGGCCAGCAGGTGTTCCTCGACCTGGTGAATGGCGCGATCGCGGCGCTGAACGCGGACAAGCTCGACTCGGCCCAGTACTACGCCTCCCAGGCGCACCGCCTGTACTCCGGCTCGCCCTACCCGGCGATGGTGCTCGGCAACATCGCGAACAAGCGCAACAACAACGAGGAAGCCATCAAGTTCTGGCAGGCGTCCGCGACCGCCGCGGCGGGCGACACGTCGTATCGTGACGTGCAGCGCCAGGTGCTCGGCAACATCGCGGGCGTGCAGCTCGGCGCCGCCCGCGACGACAAGGCCGGAAAGGACGCGAAGGTCGCGGCAGCCAAGCAGGCCGCTGCCACCTACGCGCAGCTCATCGCGATCCCCGGCACCACCGGCAACTACCTGTACGGCGGGCGCCAGAACCTGCAGACCGCGCTCCTGCTCGCTGGCGACACCACCGCGGTCGTCGCGAGCTATCAGCCGCTCATCGCGAACCCGACGTCGTACGAGTATCAGGACCTCCTGAACTCGGCCGTGGCCGCCGCACGGGCCAACAAGATTGCCGACGCGGCGAAGCTGTTCGAGGGCGCATTGCAGGTGAACCCTCACAACCGCGACGCGATGTACAACCTGGGCGTCGAGTATCTGGCGCTTCAGCAGTACGACAAGCTCGGTCCGATCGTGACGCGTCTGGTGGCCGTCGATCCGGGCAACCCGGAGAACTACTACCTGGCGGCCCGCGCGTACTCCGAGCTGGCGAAGGCGGCCAAGAAG
The DNA here is from genome assembly GCA_036008805.1 of Gemmatimonadaceae bacterium. Taxonomy (GTDB): domain Bacteria; phylum Gemmatimonadota; class Gemmatimonadetes; order Gemmatimonadales; family Gemmatimonadaceae; genus AG11. The sequence goes on along the minus strand of DASYMZ010000024.1, from coordinate 35,201 downwards.
GGGACGCCCGCCGTTGCGGCGCTGAACGACTCGGCCGTCACCTGGTACAATCGCGGCACGAAGCTCCCCGTAGAAGTCTCGTTCACCGAGTTCAGCCCGTCGGACAAGGAGCTGAACATCGCCGGCACCGTGCTCGACCGCCGCGACAAGGCCGCAGAGGGTGACGTCACCACCGCGGCACCCGCGCGGAAGGCTGGCGCGGCGGCACGGACGGCGGCCGCGAAGCCGAAGTCCGCGTTGCCGCCCAAGGTGGTGAGTCTCAAGTTCGACGCGCTCGACAAGAGCGGCGCGGTGCTCGGCTCGAAGACCGTCACCACCAAGGAGCTGGCTCCCGGCGCTTCGGCCGAGTTCCGAGTCACGATTCCGGCGACGAACGCCGTGGCGTATCGCTACTCGGTCACCGACTGACGGCGCGGCGCGTGTACGAACGAGAGGCCCCGGCATCGCCGGGGCCTCTCGCATTTTCAGGGCGGAGCCCAGGCGTAGGCCGATCGATTTCTCCGCCGCACCACCCGGCGGTCCGCGTCTGAAACCGATGCGAGAAATCACTCGGCGAGCACGAGCGAAGTGCTGGATTCTGCTTGATTTCGGCGCTTCCATCTCTTAGCTTGGATGAGATCGGGGCGCACCGCGTTTCGAGTTGCTCGCAGGGGGAAGAACCTCACGCCGCGTGTGGTCTTCCCCCGTCGCTCAAACGGAGGCCAGGGAGGCCCAGCGATCCATGGTTCGCGTCAGTCGAGTCGTTCCGGGAAGCATCTGTGACGAGCTGGGGATCGTCTCCGGGACGGAGCTCCTGACGGTGAATGGGCGGCCGCTCGCCGACTTTCTCGATTGGGAGTTCCTGACCGCCGACGACGAGCTGGTCATCGAAGCCAAGCTCCCGAACGGCGAGGAGATCGTCTACGAAGTCGAACGTCCCGAAGGGGAGTCGCTCGGCGCCGAGCTCGAGCCGCCGACCGTTCGCCGCTGCGCGAACAAGTGCGAGTTCTGCTTCATCGAGGGCCTGCCGCAGGGGCTCCGGAAGCCGCTCTACGTGCGCGACGACGACTACCGGCTGTCCTTCGCCTACGGCAACTTCGCGACGCTCTCGAACGTGAAGGAGCGCGACATCGCGCGCATCCTCGAGTACCGGCTGTCGCCGCTCTACGTATCGGTGCACGCCACGCCCTGGGAAGCGCGCAAGATTCTCCTGAACAACCCGAAGGTCCCCAACATCGTCGACCAGCTCACTCGGCTGGCCGAGGGCGGAATCCAGTTCCACTGCCAGATGGTGGTCGTGCCCGGCCTGAACGACGGAGACGTCCTCGAGCAGTCGCTGACCGATCTCTGGAACCTCGGCGATGCCGTGCTCAGCGTGGCGCTGGTGCCGGTCGGCGTCACGCAGTTCTCGCACTTGTACAACGGCCGCCCGATGGACGCGGTGAACGCGGGCCGCATCCTGGCGTCCGTCGAGCGGTGGGAGGAGCGCGCCCTCGCGGAGCGCGAGGACCGGTGGGTGTTCGGTTCGGACGAGCTGTATCTGCTCTCGGATCATCCGCTGCCCAACGCCGAGCACTATGGCGACTTCTCGCAGATCGAGAATGGCGTGGGTGCGGTGGCGTCGCTGCGCGAGCGCGTGCGCGATGGGCTCGACGAGCTCCCGCGGCTCGACGGCAGGCGCATCGGCGTCGTGACCGGCGTCTCGATGGCGCCGCTGATGCCGGAGCTTCTCGACGCCATCGCGGAGAAGACCGGGGCCAGCTTCACGCTCATCCCGATGGAGAATTCTCTCTTCGGACCGACGACCACGACCGCGGGTCTGCTGGTGGGCGCCGACATCCGTCGCGCCCTTGCCGACCGCCACGACCTCGATCTCGCGCTGATCCCGGCCGAGACGATCAACGACGACGGACTTTTCCTCGATGAGGAGCGTTTCATCACGCTCCGTGAGACGCTGCCGATGCCGGTCTATCCTTCGTACGATTTCATCGACGTGCTCGCGCTCGAGGGCGAGCCTCATCTCTCCGGACGGCACGCCGCATGAGCGTTCCGGTCGTTGCGCTGATCGGGCGCCCGAACGTCGGCAAGTCTGCTCTGTTCAATCGCATCATCGGCGACGACAGCGCCATCGTGTCGGAGGAGGCGGGCACCACGCGCGACCGCCATTTCGCGCGAGCGGAGTGGAATGGACGTGGCTTCTGGCTGGTGGATACGGGCGGCCTGTCCGACGATCCGAACGCGCCGATGGACAAGGAAATCCGCCGTCAGGTCGCGACCGCGGTGGAAGAGGCGGACGTCATGCTCTTCGTCGTCGATGCGAAGGAGGGACTGCATCCGAGCGACTCCAGGGTCGCCGCGATGATCCGCACCACCGGCAAGCCGTGGATGCTCGTCGCGAACAAGGTCGACGATCCCACCTCGACGGATTTCTACGACTTCTACCAGCTCGGAGCCGGTGAGCCGATTCCGGTATCGGCGCAGAACGGAAAGAACTCTGGGGATCTGCTCGACGAGCTGATCGAGAAGCTGCCCGAGAGCACGCCCGAGGACGAGGAGGCGCTGCGCGTCGCCGTCGTGGGCCGGCCAAACGTCGGCAAGTCGTCGTTCGTGAACCGTCTGCTCGGTGAGGAGCGGCTCGTGGTGAGCGAGATCGCGGGCACCACGCGCGACGCGATCGACACGCCGATGATCTATCACGGCCGCAAGTTGATCTTCGTCGACACGGCTGGACTGCGTCGCCAGACCAAGATCGACGACGGCATCGAGTTCTACTCATCGCTGCGCACCAGGCGCGCGATCGAGCGCGCCAACCTCTGCGTGCTGCTCATCGATGCGACCGAGGGCGAGTTCCACCACCAGGATCTCAAGATCGCGCACATGGCCTGGGAGGCGGGGCGCGGCCTCATCGTCGTCGTGAACAAGTGGGACCTCGTCGACAAGGACGACAAGGCCGTCGCCAAATTCGAGAAGAAGGCGCGCGAGAAGGCGCCATTCCTCACCTGGGTTCCGTTTCTGTTCACCTCCGCGCTCACGGGGCAGCGCGTCTCCAAGATCCTCGACGTGATCCAGCTCGTCGACGAGGAAGGGCACAAGCGCATCCCGACGTCGCAGGTGAATGAGCGTCTCGCCGAGATGCTCGCGCGGCGCCAGCCGTCCCAGGCGGCTGGTCGCGAGGTGAAGCTCAACTACGCGACGCAGGTGAGCATCCTTCCTCCGACCTTCGCGATCTTCGGCAATCATCCCGATCTCGTCGAGGAGCACTACGTACGCTTCCTGCACAACGGCTTTCGTGAGTCGTGGCAGTTCATGGGCAACCCGTTGCGCATCCTGATGCGCCGCAAGAGCGGTGGGACGGCGGCGGAGTAGATGGAGCCGGCCATCGCGCTGGTGCTCTCGTATCTCTCGGGCTCCCTCCCATTCGCCGCGATCGCCGGCAAGGCCCGTGGCGTCGATCTCCGCAAGCACGGCTCGGGCAATCTCGGCGCCACCAACGTGTTTCGCGTGCTGGGATGGAAGGTCGGCCTCCTCGTCTTTCTCGCCGATGCACTGAAGGGTGCGCTCCCCGTGCTGCTCCTTCCGCCACGCGTGCACAGCCCGCGCGACCCCGTCGTCTGGGCGATCGCGTGCGGCATCGCGGCGATCGCCGGACACGTGAGGCCGATCTTCCTCAAGCTCCGACGGGGAGGGAAGGGGGTCGCCACCGCGGCGGGGGTGTTCTTCGCGCTCGCACCCATTCCGATGGCCATCACCTTCGCGGTGTTCGTCGGCGTCGTGTTCGCGTCTGGCTACGTCTCGCTCGGCAGTCTCATCTCGGCCGTCCTGCTTCCCGGCCTGCTGCTCGCCACGCAGGGTGCGCGCTCACCGCTCTTCCTCGTGAGCGTCGTGGTCGCGCTGTTCGTCTTCTGGACGCACCGCGCGAACATCGGGCGGCTCCGCCGCGGCGAGGAACACCGCTTCGGCAAGCGGGACCGCGCGTGAGGACGTGGCCGTGATCCGAACCGCGGTGATCGGCGCGGGTGCGTGGGGCACCGCGCTGGCCGATCTGCTGGCGCGCAACGGTCACGTCGTCACGCTCTGGGCGCACGAGCCGGACGTCGCGCGCGACGTGACGACCCGGCACGAGAACTCGCGGTTCCTCTCCGGTGTCGCGCTCTCGCCGTCGGTGCAGGCGACCACCAACCTCGCCGACGCGCTCGCGGGCGCCAGCCTGGTCTGCATCGCAACGCCGTCGCATCTTCTGCGCGGTATCGTGCGACGCGGCATCGACCACCTCGACGCGTCGGCCACGGTGTGCGTCGCCTCGAAGGGGATCGAGGCGGGTACGCTCGCCCTGATGAGCGAGGTTGTCGCGCAGGAAGCTCCGGGACGACCCGTCGTCGCGCTCTCCGGTCCGAGCTTCGCGTCGGAGGTCGCCGCGCAGCAACCCACGGCGATCGTCGCCGCGTCCGACGACGAGTCGGCGAGCACCATGGTGCAGGACGCGCTCAGCAACACGCACTTCCGGGTCTACACACATGACGACATCATCGGCGTCGAGCTCGGCGGCTCGCTCAAGAACGTCATGGCCGTGGCGGCCGGAATCGTCGAAGGTGTCGGGCTCGGCTTCAACTCGCGAGCCGCGCTCATCACGCGAGGTCTCGCCGAGATGACCCGGCTCGGGAACGCACTCGGCGCGCGGCCGGCCACCTTCGCGGGTCTCGCGGGGATGGGCGACCTCGTCCTCACCTGTACCGGCTCCCTGAGCCGCAATCGTGCGGTGGGGATCGCCGTGGGGAAGGGAGCGACGCTGGACGAGGCGCTCGCCGGAAAGGAAACCGTGGCGGAAGGGGTGATGACGGCGCGCAGTGCACAGGCGCTCGCCGAGCGCGAGGACGTCGAGATGCCGATCGTCGCCACGGTGCACCGCATCCTCTTCGACGGCTATCCCGCGCGGCTCGCCGTGCAGGAGCTCATGGCGCGCGAGCTGCGCGCGGAGCAGGACGCATGACGGGCGAGCCAGTGCAGGAGTTCTTCAGCATCGGCGAGGTGTGTGAGCTCACCGATCTCAAGCCGCACGTGCTGCGCTACTGGGAGAGCCAGTTCAAGTTTCTGAATCCAGCGAAGAATCGATCCGGCAACCGCGTCTATCAACGCCGAGAGATCGAGCTGATCCTCCTCGTGAAGCATCTGCTCTACACGGAGAAGTACACGCTGGACGGCGCACGGCAGAAAGTGGACGAGCATCGGAAGGGTGGAGAGCTCAGGACCGCGGCCCGGTCGGCACTCACGGTGCAGACCCTCGACGCGCTGGAGACGGAGCTCAAGGAGCTCGTTCGGCTGCTGGACCCCGATGCGCCGCTCGGATGAGCGCGACTCGTTCGAGCGACACCTCGTCGCTGCGCCCCGCGCGGCGCGCGTGATCCCTATTTTCCGCTGATGCGCTTTCTCATCACGAACGACGATGGCATCCTCGCTCACGGCATCGAATGTCTCGTCGAGGCCGCGGAGCCGCTCGGCGACGTGTACGTCGTGGCGCCCGATCGCGAGCAGAGTGCGACGAGCCATTCACTCACCCTGCATCATCCGGTGCGCCCGGTGAAGCGCGCGGAGCGGCGCTGGCAGGTGGACGGCACGCCGACCGACTGTGTCATGCTCGCGGTGGAGGCGCTCATGGATGCGCGCCCGGACTTCGTGCTCAGCGGCATCAATCACGGGCAGAACATGGGCGAGGACGTGCTCTACTCGGGCACCGTCGCCGCCGCGATGGAAGGGCTCGCGCTCGGCATCCCGTCGGTCGCGTTCTCGTTCGCCGGCGGCGATCTGCGCGCCGACCTCTCGCATCTGCGCGAGCAGGTGAGCGTGTTGACGCCGCTGCTGAAGCGCATCACCTCCCTGCCCAGATTTCCCGCCAACACACTGCTGAACGTCAACCTGCCTCCCATTCCCGCGGATGGCGTGAAGGGAGTGAAGCTCACCCGGCTTGGCAGCCGAGTGTACTCGGGATCGCTCAAGCCGATGCAGGATCCATGGGGACGAGACATCTTCTGGATCGGTGGCGGTTCGATCGAGTGGACCGGCGAGGCGGACTCCGACTTCCGCGCGGTCCAGGATGGGTACATCTCAGTCACGCCGCTGCATCTCGATCTCACACATTTCGGCATGCTCGAATCCTCGGGGGCCTGGTGGCCGGATCCGTAGACGGTCAGATGGGTGGCGCGCGGCGCCGCCTGGTCGAGACGCTGCGAGAGCGTGGCATTCGCGACCTCGCCGTGCTGCGCGCGTTCGACCTCACGCCGCGCCACGCGTTCGTACCGACCGGCGTGAGGCACCGTGCGTACGAGGACGCGCCGCTGCCGATCGGCAGCGGCCAGACGATCTCGCAGCCGTCGATCCATGCCCGCTACCTCGAGCTGCTCGAGCTCAAGGGTCAGGAGCGCGTGCTCGAGATCGGCACCGGTTCCGGCTATCAGACCGTGCTCCTCTCTCATCTCGTCGCGCAGATCTTCACCATCGAGCGGATTCCCGCGCTCTACGCGCTCGCGCGCGAAGCGATCGCGCGGGCGGGCGCGAAGAACGTGTCCATGCTGCTCGGCGACGGAACGGTTGGCTGGCGCGAGTACGCTCCGTACGACGCGATCCTGGTGAGCGCGGGTGGGCCCGCGATCCCGCAGCCGCTCGTCGAGCAGCTCGCCGAAGGCGGACGGATGCTGGTTCCCGTGGGCGGGAGAGATGAGCAGACGCTGAAGATGGTCACGAAGCGCGGAGGCCAGGTCAGCACCGCTGATGTCGCTCCCGTGCGATTCGTGCCGCTGCTCGGCACCCACGGGTGGGAGCAGTTGCCGTGACGAGACTTCACGTGCGAATCTCCGGCCGAGTGCAGGGCGTCGGCTTTCGGTGGTTCGTGCGTGAGGAGGCCCGGCGGCTCGGGCTCAGCGGCTGGGTCACGAACCTGCCGAGCGGGGAGGTCGAGGTCTGGGCGAGCGGCGAAGACCGCGCGATGGAGCGTCTGCGCCGCGCGCTCGAGGTGGGGCCGACGGGCGCGCAGGTGGAGCAGCTGCACGACCTCGACGAGACGATGACGGGCGCACTGCCGTATCCCTTCGCGATACACCGGTGAGCGAGTCGCGCGGTGATGTCGCGGCGAGCGACGATCTGCGCGCACGTGTCGAGCGCACCCTGCGCGTCGTGCCGGACTTCCCGTCGCCGGGAATTCTGTTTCAGGACATCACACCCGTTCTGGCCGACGCTGCGCTGCTCGCGGCCGTCACCTCCGCCATGGCCGCACCATGGGTGCGCGCGGGGATCACGCACGTTGCCGCCGTCGAGAGTCGCGGCTTCGTCCTCGGCGCACCCATCGCGATCGCGCTTCGTGCGGGCTTCGTTCCGGTCCGAAAGCCTGGCAAGCTGCCCTCGCGCGTCGTCGCACGCGACTACGCGCTGGAGTACGGCAGCGGGCGGTTGGAGATCCACGAAGACGCGTATGCCCCTGGTGCCCGCGTGCTGCTCGTGGATGACGTGCTCGCGACAGGCGGCACCGCGCGAGCCGCGTGCGACCTGATCGAGTCGCTCGGCGCCACGATCGTCGCCTGCTCGTTCATGGTGGCAATTGCCTCGCTGCATGGCGAGCGCATGCTGAGGAACCACGCGGTCGCGGTGCTCGTTCACCGCTGAGACGACCGTAGTGCCCTCGGGCGCGGTCGTGATCACTCATCCTCACGACCGCTGCTCAAGATGCGAAAAGGGTCGCTCGTCCTCGCGCTCCTCGGTATGCTCGCGTGCGTCGATACCGCGGTGTCGCCTCCGGTGTCTCCAGCGTCGGCATCCCCGCGGCCATCGCTCGCCACCATCGCGCCGAGCGGGGAAGGCAGACCGATCGACGGTGAATACATCGTTCGCTTTCGGGACGCGGAGCCCGACGTCGACGCCCGGGTACGCGCGCTGCGCGGCCACATCGACGGATCGATCGACGGCACCTACCGCCGTGCGATCAAGGGTGTGTTCGTCCGCCGGCTCTCGAATCGCGCGGTCGCGGCTCTCCGCGCCGAGCCGAGCGTGGTGTCCGTGGAACGGAACGTCACGGTGGCGGGGACCGCGGTCCAACCAAATGCTCCGTGGGGCGTCGATCGGCTCGACCAGCGCAATCTTCCGCTGAGCACGACGTACAGCTACGGGCCGAGTGGTCGCGGCGTCACCGTCTACATCATCGACTCGGGAATCAACTTCTCGCACGTCGAGTTCGGAGGCCGCGCGACACTCGGCGTCGACATCGTGTCGCCGGGCAATGGCGGGGTGGATTGCAGCGGGCATGGGACGCACCTCGCCGGCATCGCCGGCGGCACCACCTACGGCGTGGCGAAGAACGTCCGCCTCGTGGCCGTGCGCGTGCTCGACTGCGCGACGCGCGGGACCACCGCGGACGTCATCGCCGGCATCGATTGGGTGACGACCCATCGCGCGCTGCCGGCGGTCGCGAACGTCAGCATCGGCACGTCGTTCTCGACGACGCTCAACGCCGCGGTGCGGAACTCGATCGCGAGCGGCGTCGTGTACTCCATCGCGTCGGGCAACAGCAACGCGGACGCGTGCACGAGCTCGCCCTCCAGCACCGTCGAGGCGATCACCGTTGCCGCGTCCGACATCTACGACGAGTGGGCGACCTTCTCCAACAACGGGAGCTGTGTCGATCTCGCGGCGCCCGGCGTCGGCATCACGTCGTCCTGGATCGGCAGTCCGACGGCGACGCAATCGCTGTACGGCACCTCGTTCGCGGCGCCGCACGTCGCCGGCGCGGCGGCGTTGTATCTCGAGCTGCACCCGTCCGACTCACCCGCGCAGGTCCAGGCCGCGCTGGTCAACAACGCGACGACCGGCCTGCTGTCTCTCGTTCCGGCCGGCTCCCCCAATCGGTTGCTCTACACCGGCTTCATGACTGGCTCGGCACCGCCGTCGCCGCCGTCGACCAACCAGCCACCCGTGGCGCGCTTCTCCGTGAGCTGTCCAACGACCCAGTGCGCCTTCGATGCGAGTGCCTCGACGGACGACGCCGGCATCGTTCGGTACGATTGGAACTGGGGGAATGGGCACACGGAGTCGCACAACGCTCCGACCGCGAAGAACACCTTCTCCGCCGGGACGTATGATGTGACCCTCACCGTGACTGACGCCGTGGGTGCGAAGGGCTCCCTGACGCGAACCATCGCCGTCGGAGCCCCACCACCGCCGCCACCGCCCCCGCCGCCGGGCAATCAAGCGCCGACGGCGGGCTTCTCGTGGACGTGCGCGGGGCAGGCACATGCCCACCAGTGTGCGTTCGACGCGAGCGCGTCTCGCGATGACGTCGGGATCGTCGCTTACGACTGGGACTGGGGCAATGGCCGCTCCGAGTCCAGGCTCGGACCGACCGCGCGTAATAGTTGGGCGAGCGCGGGGATTTACAGCGTGACGCTCACGGTGCGGGATGGCAGCGGTGCCACGAGCTCGATCGTCAGAGTGGTCGCCGTACCCTGACCTCGCCGACGTGGTGAGGATGCAACGCATCTACCGGGGTCGCGCAACGACCTCGGTAATACGACGCCTGCCGCGCGCACGGACTGGGCTACGGCGGGAATCGGCGGCCGTCTGACATCTCGCTCGAGTTGGATCGTGTAAGCTCTGACCGCGATACGAGTTATACGATCCACATCGCCGTCGTCGCACGATAGGGAAAGATCGCGACGGGCGCGGTGCGACGCCTTCTTGACTTTGAAATCTGGCCGCGTTGGATGGTCTACCGGTTGCTGTGCCATACATGGCAGCTGGTGGGGCGTCCGTCGCGGCCTCAACTGTTTGGATGCTCGAAGGTATGTGGTGCTAACGCAACAGCGCCCAGCTTCGCGCATCCATCGCGCGCTCGCTCGTGGAGCGGCCTGCTCTCCAACGTTCGGATGGCCTCCCGATGTGGTCGCATGATTGATCGGGAGAGTCGAACGACCTCTCAAGCGACGTTACTTCGAGGACTACACCTTGGTGAAGCTCAGCAAGCTCGCGACCGCCTTCTGGAACGGCGAGGAGGGAGCCTCGACCGCGGAGTATGGAATCCTGATCGTCATCGCCGCAGGCATCGCGATCTTCGTTCTCTCGAATCTCAATACTGCCCTCACCGTCCTGTTCGAAAAATTCGCGAACAAGGCGAACAACGTGAATTGAGGTGCTACGGAGAAGCTGGCGAGCATTCAGGCAGAGGTTGCACCGATTGGGACAATTTCTGACCAGGCCGCTTGCATACGCGCACTGTGATCTGTATCAGTAAACATTCGCTCACGGCCTGAATCGGCTTTGTGACCCCGCTGCCCCCGCTGGGGACACTCTGAGCAAAACCAGATTTGCACGGTGGCAAGTCGCTTCGACGCTCGCCGCATGACCGAATTCAGGCACCCGTCCGTCGAAACGCGCAAATGCTCGGCCCTTCCCATCCCACTTCTCAGGAGAGTCCCATGTCGACGCTGACCCGTTCTGCCCTCGCCTTTTTGCGTGATGAGGATGCCGCGACGACCGCGGAGTACGGCATCATCGTGGTGGTCGTCGCCGGCCTGGCGATTCTCGTGCTCGCGCAGCTGAACACGTCTCTCACGACGCTCTACGACAAGTTCTCCACGAAGGTGAACAGCATCCAGTAGGCAGGACGAGACTGGCCAGAACTGCGCGGCGCATCGCCGGCCGGCGTCGGGCGCGACTGCGCAAGTAGGTGACGGCCGACGACACTGCGTTTCCGCGATCCAGCGTCGGGCGATGGCCGCTCGAGACGTGAGCGTGCACAGGTGGATATTGCGACATCGGCGGGGGGAAGCGTGCTGACGAACTTTCGCGGCACTGACTTCACCTCGTCGATGAGCGCGGTGCTCGCGGGAGCCTGTCTGACGGCCCTGCTCGCCACAGCCGCCGCTGGAGACGTCCGCAGCCGGCGCATCCCCAATCGCCTCGTGCTGTGGATCGGAGCGCTCGGAGTAGTCTATAGCATCGGCTCCATGCCCATCGCGGCGGGTCTCGAGCGGGCACTCCTCGGGCTCGCCATCGGGTTCACACTCTGGATTCCTTTCTACGCGTTCGGCATGTTGGGCGCGGGTGATGTGAAGCTGTTCGCCGCCGGCTCGTGTTGGTTCGCGCCATCACAGGTGGTCGGAGCGGCGCTGATCTCGGCGCTGTGCGGTGGTCTGCTCTCGGTGGTGGCGCTCGTGCTCGCGCATGGCGCCGGCATCACCATGTTTCGAATGGCGCAGTTGGCGCGCGATCCATCGGCGCTGGCGTCGCCGATGGAGGTGCCCGAAGGGCGACCGACGCTGCCGTACGGCATTGCGTTGGCCGTGGGATTGGCAGTGGCAGGGTGGTTTCCGCAGTTGATTCGATTGACGTGAGACTCTGGCGGAGGACGACGATGATGCAGCACCTGGTTCGGCGTGTTCGCGCCTTGCGCGATGAGCGAGGGGCGGCGCTCGTCGAGTTCGCGCTCGTGGTGCCGTTCCTCATGGTCATCATGTGCGCCACGATCGACTTCGGGCTCGCCGTCTACACGGTCAACAACCTGACCGGGGCCGTGCGAGAAGGGGCCCGCTTCGCCGCCGTGATGCCGTTGCCTCCCGGGGTGAACGACGGCCAGATCAAGACTCGGGTCGTCTCGGCCATCGTCGACGTGAACAGCGGCCTCACGCCGACGCAGGTGCGCGCCCTCGTGACGAACACCGCCATGGATCCACTGACCGGCGACATCACCGTCTCGATCACGGGATATCCGTATCGGCCGTTCACGCCCCTCGCGTCGCTGCTGGGCTTCAGCACCATCGCCGTGAATCGGCGAGCGATCTTCAGGTACGAGCGCTCGTCCTAGCACCCGTGGCCGCGCGCTGTCCGCCGGCCGCTAACTGTGTTCTGTCGACGTAGGGAATTCGGGGAGGACAATGGCGGGAAGACGATACGTGTCGGTGTTCTACGTGGCGGTGGCGATCGCGGCGATCGCCACGTTTGGCGTGTACCGGGTGCTCGAGTCGACGAAGGCGTCCAGCCGAATCGCGACCCGGCCGCTCGTCGTCGCGGCGAAGAATCTCGCCGAGGGAACGAGCATCGATCGCTCGTCCATCTCCGTGCGCGAGTGGCCCGTGGCGACCGTGCCCGCCGGCGCGTACGCGTCGCCCGATTCCCTCATCGGGCGCGTGACCAGGGTTCCCGTGTTCGAAGGCGAGGCGCTGGTTCCGGGACGGTTGGCCCCTGCGGGTACCGGGCCGGGCATCGAGGTCAAGATCGCCCCCGGCAAGCGGGCGATGGGATTGCGCATCAACGACGTCGCCGGCGTCAGTGGTCTCATCCAGCCGAACAGCCGCGTGGACGTCCTGGTGAACATCAACTCCGCGGCCCAGGGAGGGCGCCAGGTCTCGAAGCTGTTCATGGAGAACATGCGCGTCCTCTCGGTGGGCACCCAGGTCGAGCGTGACGCCGACGGCAAGGCGATCTCCGCCACGACGGCCGCGCTCGAGGTGACGCCGGAGGAGGCGGAGCGGTTGGCCGTCGCCGTCAACCAGGGCAGCATCCAGCTCGTGCTTCGCGGCTACGGCGACCCCGACAGCGTCAGGACACGCGGGGCCAGCTCGTCCGACGTGCTGTCGCAGCTCGCGACCGCTCCCGAGCGCGTCGCCGATGCACCCGTGCGCAAGCCGCCGGTGCGGCGCTCACCGCCGCCGAAGCACGTCGACACCACACCGACCCTGCCCGTCGCCACCACCCCGCCCCTGCCCGAGAAGCCCGACTCACTCACGGTGACGGTGTTCCGCGGCACGGACGTGCAGCGACAGAAGTTCGAGAAGCCCAGCACGCCGAAGACCTCGCCCCAGCGCTGACCGGATGTGCGGCCGTCCTGGTGGCGAGTCGCGGCCAATCCTTCATCGGAGCACCAACTCTTGAACGGTTCCACGCGCGATATGCATCGACTCTGGACGTCCAGCCTGCTCGTCGTCGCACTCGTCTCGGCGGCGGTGCGGCCAGGCCATGCCCAGACGGCGGAGCGAGAGATCTTACGTGTCTCTCTGCCCGTCGGTCGGTCGTATCCGATCCACACCAACGTTCCGGTCACGCGCGTGTCCGTGGCGACACCGACGGTGGCCGACGTCGTGGTGATCGGCGAGCGAGATCTGGTCATCAACGCGCGCGCTGCGGGCGAGACCGACGTGATCATGTGGACTGGCGCCGAGCGCCGTCACTATCGAATCCTCGTCAATCCGCCAACTGATCGACGTCAGGTCTCGCTCGGGATCATCTTCGCCGAAGTGCGCAAGGACGCACTGTACCAGCTCGGCCTCTCGGCGCTGTATCGCGACCGGCACGTGCGAGCGGGAACCGGGGTGTTCGGAAACGACGCGCAGATCAACCCGACGACCGGCCAGGCGACGGTGCCGACCACCAGCCAGTACGCCACCGTGCTGACCAACTTCGGTCTGAACGACGTCCTCGCCATCATCGAGGCCGAGGAGAGCAAAGGGAACGCGCGGCTGCTCGCGCGGCCCAACCTCCTCGCGGCCAACCGCACCGAGGGCAACTTCCTGGCCGGTGGGGAGATTCCCGTGCCCATCGCGCAGCCCGCACAAGGCGGTCAGACGTTCGTGACGATCACCTACCGTGAGTTCGGCATTCGCCTGCGGTTCACGCCGGAGATTCTCAGCGACAGCCTCATCACGCTCGCCGTCACGCCAGAAGTCTCCACGCTCGACTACACGAACGCCGTCACGATCGCCGGGTTCCGCGTTCCGGCACTGCAGACGCGGCGGGTGGCCACGACCGTGGACGTGCAACCGAACCAGAGCCTCGTGATCTCGGGATTGATGTCCGAGAATCGCGAGCGCGTTCGCTCCGGCATCCCGCTGCTCATGGACATCCCGATCCTCGGGTCGCTGTTCTCGAGCAGCCGGTGGCAGAATTCGGAGACGGAGCTGCTGGTGATCGTCACGCCGACCATCGTCGACCCGCTCCGGCCTCGCGCGCGCGACCTGCTGCGCGTGCTGCCGGACACCACGCTCCCCGCTCGCGAGGTGCTGGAGGGCGCGACGACTCCGGTGCTGCCCCCGTCGCCTCGCCCGCGCACCCCATAGTCCGGAGCGACGTGACGCAACGAAAAGCGATCATCCTCGCGGGGGCCGCGGGCCCGGAAGCAGAAGCGAACACCGTGCTGCAGCGCTTCGGCTTCGAGCGGGCGGTCGTGGCGGCCAACCTCGGCGAGCTGCTGGCCGGCGTGCGTGCGGAGCACTTCGACCTGGTCATCGTCCCGCTCGAGAGCATGGGCCCGGTGGAGCTCGCGACGGTGGAGCGCGAGATCGTGCGCGGTGGCGCGACGATGGTGATCGGCACCGCGCCGCAGGCGGATCCGACGCTGATCCTGCAGGCGATGCGTGCCGGCGTGCAGGAGTTCCTCGTCGTGCCGCCGAACGCTCAGGACTTCTCGGCGGCCGTCGATCGGCTGCTTCGCCGCGGACGCATGGAGGTGGAGAAGGGAACCACCATCGCGGTGTACAGCGCCAAAGGCGGACTCGGCACCACCAGCATCTCGCTCAACCTCGCGTTCGCGCTCGCCGACGCCAACCCGAACGCGCGCGTAGCCCTTGCCGATCTGGTCGTACACGGGGGAGACCTCCGGGTCATGCTGAATCTGGCTCCCGCCTACGACGTCGGCGATCTCGCGGCCCGCGTCAATCGGATCGACGCCGACCTCCTGACGTCGATTCTCACGCCATCGGCGGGCGGCGTATGGGTGCTGCCGTCCTCCGACCGTCCGGAGATCGCGGACATGGTCGACTCGGCGATGGCCGCGCGCCTCATCGTGGAGCTTCGAAAGCACTTCGTCTATACGGTGCTCGACTGCGAGCACTACCTTACCGACCGCACGCTCGCCGCGCTGGACGCCGCCGACCGGATCATTCTCGTGACGCAGCTCAACGTGGCCGCGCTGCGCGGAACCCAGCGCACGATCGCGCTCTGCCAGCGGCTCGGCTATGGCGACGAGAAGCTCCTCATCGTGGTCAACCGGCACCAGGCGAACGAGATTCTCACGCCGTCGGATGCGAGGACGCTGTTGAACATGCCGCTCTACCATCTTCTGCCCAACGATTTCCGCACGGCGGATGGCGCGGTGAGCAAGGGCGTGCCGGTGGCGCGCTATGACAAGTCGTCGCGACTGACGGAGAGCTACGCGGCGCTGGCCATGAAGCTCACCGGCGCCAAGTCCGCGAACGGGAAGGCGGCGACGACCGGCTCGCGCCTGAGTCGTATCTTCAGCATCGGCAGGAAATAGTGTCCCCTTCTCTTCGAGACCGCTTTCTCGGCAGGTCGAGCGACGCCGCGGCGCCGCCCGCGGACGCGAACGGCGATGGCGCCGCAGCGCCCGCGCCGCCTCCGCAGCCGCCCGCTGCGCCCGCCTCGCCCCCGATCCGTCCCTGGACGCCGGCGATTGGCGCGGCACCGGTCACGCCGCCGCTCGAGCCACCGCGCTTCGACGCTCGCTCTGCTCGCGCCGCCGATGCACGGCTGTCGGCGGTCGAGCTGCTCAAGCTCGAGCTGCACCGGAAGCTGATCGAACGGCTCGACCTCGCCGCCCTCGAGCGGATCAGCGACGAGACCCTTCTCACCGCGCAGATTCGCAATGCGGTGATCGAGTTCATCCGCGCGGAGCAGGCCCCCCTCAGTGCGACGGAGCGCGAGGAGATCGTCGAGCAGATCATCTACGAGGTGACGGGGCTCGGTCCGATCGAGCCGCTGTTCCGCGATCCGAGCATCAGCGACATCCTGGTCAACGGCCCGAAGGACGTGTACATCGAGCGGCGCGGCCGACTCTCGCGAACCAACATCACGTTCCGGGACAACGCGCACCTGCTCACCGTGATCGACCGGATCGTGAGTCGCGTCGGGCGGCGCGTGGACGAGTCGTCGCCGATGGTCGACGCGCGGCTCGCCGATGGCTCGCGCGTGAACGCGATCATCCCGCCGCTCGCGCTGGACGGGCCGGTGCTCTCCGTCCGCCGGTTCGGCGCGGAGCTCTCGGCGCGCGATCTGGTCACGCGTGGCGCGCTCACCGAGTCGATGCTGATCCTGCTCGCGGGATGCGTGCTCGCGCGGCTCAACGTGCTGATCTCCGGCGGAACCGGAGCTGGCAAGACGACGCTGCTCAACGCGCTCAGCTCGTACATCCCGTCCGGCGAACGCGTCGTCACGATCGAGGATGCCGCCGAGCTTCGGCTGCAGCAGGACCACGTGGTGCGGCTCGAGACCCGGCCGCCCAACTCCGAAGGGCGCGGCGAGGTGCTCGCGCGCGATCTCGTCAAGAACGCGCTGCGCATGCGTCCGGATCGCATCATCCTCGGCGAAGTCCGGTCTGCCGAGGCGCTCGACATGCTCCAGGCGATGAACACGGGACACGAGGGTTCCCTCGCGACGATTCACGCGAACACGCCGCGCGACGCGATCGCTCGTCTGGAGACGATGATCCTGTTCGCCGGCACCAATCTGCCAAACCGCGCGACGCGCGAGCAGATCTCCTCGGCGATCGACGTGATCCTGCAGGTCACTCGACTCGCGGATGGATCGCGCCGCGTCACGAGCATCACCGAGCTCACGGGCATGGAAGGGGAGATCATCTCCACCCAGGAGATCTTCCGCTTCACCCGCCGCGGCATCGCCGCGGACGGCACGGTGATCGGCGGTTTCGAGCCGACCGGGGTCCGTCCGAGCTTCATGGACCGCCTGAGTCTCGCGGGCGCGGAGATCCCCCCGGATCTCTTCTCGCCGAGATAGCGATGCAGCTCCTCATTCTCGTCGCCGTCTTCTTCGGCGTCGTGATGCTGATCGTCGCCGTCTACGGCGTGATCTACCGGGAGTCGCTCGAAGCAGCCGACGCGGCGCGCGAGCAGCTTCGGATGAGCGACGGCGGCGTCATCTCTGCGGTCAGCATCCTGCGCGACGACCGCTCCAGCGAGATTCCCTTCCTCAACCGCCTGCTGACCGGGCGCGCGCTCACCACGCGCATCGCCATCGAGCTCGCGCGCGCGGGCTCGGACTGGAAGGCGGGGCAGATCCTCCTCTCGACGATCGCGTTCGCCGTCGCCGGCCTCGTCGTGGGCCAGCGCTATGGCATCTTCGGATCGTTCAGTCTCGCGCTCGTCTGCTCGTGCCTGCCGATGCTGTGGCTCCGGCGCATGCAGCGCAGACGCGTGGCGGCATTCGAGTCGCAGCTGCCGGAGGCGCTCGACATGCTCGTGAACGCGCTGCAGGCCGGCTACTCGCTCCAAGCCGCGATGGACTTCGTGGGACGCGAGACTCCCGCGCCCCTCGGCCCGGAGCTGGGACGGTTCTACGACGAGCAGCGTCTCGGGATGGAAGTGCGCATCGCGCTGCTGCGCTTTCAGGAGCGGGTGGGAACGGTGGACGCCAAGATGTTCGTCACCTCACTGCTGATCCAGCGCGAGACGGGCGGCAACCTGAGCGAGGTGCTGACGAACCTGGCAGTGTTGATGCGTGAGCGCGTGACGTTCCGGCTGCAGCTCGCCACGCTCACCGCAGAGCCGAGGATGTCCGCGCGGGTGCTCGCGTCGCTGCCGATTCTCGTCATCCTGCTGCTCGGGGCGATCAGTCCGAACTTCATGCGGCCGTTGTTGGAGTCCGCCACCGGACACAAGCTGCTCGTGTATGCCGCGAGCTCCGTGATCGTGGGATACGTGATCATGTCCCGCATCGCCGACGTGGAGATCTGAGACGATGCCGATTCTTCTCTGGCTGCTCATCGGCGTCATCGTCGTCTCGCTCGCGGCGGCGTTCTACGCGATCCAGCTCGCGCGGCAGCGTCGCGAGCTGGTGCTGCGTCTCGAGGAGCGGCGAACCGTCATCGCGCCGATCACGATCCTGCGCGGAACGGGAGACGGGTGGGTCGTCCGCGTCGGCCAGTGGCTTCGGGACAACGCTCCGCGGTCGTGGCGGCACGCCGGATCGGCGGCGAGCCTGCTGGTGCAGGCCGGCTTCGACGGGGACTTCGCGCAGCTGTTCTACACGAGCGTCCGCGCGGCCAGTGCCGTGCTGCTGCCGCTCGCGGTGTTCGCGTTCGGTCCCCAACGAAGTCTGGGACTGCTGGTGTCGCTCGTGGTCGTGGCGGGCGTGATCGGCGTGGTCGGCCCGCGTGCCGCGTTGGACCATCTCGTCGCCCGACGGCGCGAGCGAATCCGGCGCTCCATCCCGGACTCGCTGGACCTGCTCGTCGTGTGCGTGGAGGCCGGAATCGGATTAGATTCCGCGCTACTACGGGTGGCGAGAGACATGAGCGCGCTGCACCCGGACCTGTCGGCGGAGTTCCGTCTGGTGCATCGCACCATCAATGCCGGACTGTCGAGGGAGGAGGCCATGCACGGGCTCTGGCTCCGCACCGGAGTCGAGGAGCTGCGCGGACTCGCGTCGAGCATGGTGCAGAGCGAGCGCCTGGGCACATCCATCGCGCGCATCCTTCGCATCTACTCCGAGACCATTCGGCGGAAGCGACGGCAGTCGGCCGAGAAGCGTGCGGCGGAGGCGTCGATCAAGATGATCATTCCACTCGCGCTGTTCATGCTCCCGGCGCTGTTCGCGCTCGTTCTCGGCCCGGCCGCGATGTCGCTGGCCGCGACGTTGACGGGCGTCACCAATCGGTGAGGTGGCGACCATGCGAGGAATACGCGGGTTCGGGTGGGGCACGCGAGCGCTGTCGCAGCGGCGGCGCGGCGCGACGCTCGTGATGGTGACGCTCATGCTCGTGGGGCTGCTCGGCGTGGGCGCGATCGCGGCGGACATCGGTCGGTTCTACGCGGTGGTCACGGAGCTGCAAACTTCGGCGGACGCTGCGGCGCTCGCTGGTGCGCTGCAGCTGCAGAAGAATTCTTCGTCGAACGCGGGCTTCGACGTTGACAGCGCCGTGATCAACTTCGTGCAATCGACGAACCTCGCGAACGGGCAAGCGCCGATCATTGACACGAACGACGTCCGCATTGGCTTTTACACGCCGCCGAGCCGGCCGTCCAAGTCTCCGCTCGACTTCGATCTGAGCGGGCGACATGCCAATGCCGTGAGCGTGGTGGTGTCCGCGCGGCCCACGGGCTTCTTCGCCCAACTGCTCGGTCGAACGGGCGCCCTCTCGCTCAGCGACACCGCGGTCGCGTGGGTGGCGAACCTCGGGCCGGCCTGCGTGCGGCCGTGGGCGTTCCCGTATTCTACGCTCTATGGGGCGGTGACGGGCATCGTCGGCGTGTTGAGTCCCGCGCCAGACCTCAGAGCGGGGGATCTCGTGCAGTACATGAGATCGCACGCGGCAGCAGCTCAGCGAACGTTCATCATCCAGCCTCCTCAGACGACATTGACCGGCGCGGCCAATGGCACGTGGGACGGCTTCAACCTGACCGGAGCGTCCGGCCGGCCGAACTTCGTCGATGCGCTTCAGGGGTGCCGGCCGCCGACGAGTCTCGACGTCGAGACAGTGCGCGGGTACACCGATCCGGCCGACGCACTCAACTACCCAACGTGGACGACGGCAGACATTCAGAGAATCTGCCAGCAACGGCCGTCTGATGCCGACTGCTATCCCATCAACAGCACTTCGTCGGTCGCCGGCGTCCCGGTGCAGATTGCATGGAGCGACGCCTCGACGGGAACGGCGGTGAAGTTCAGGTTCGCCGGGGAATTCCTGCTCACCTGCTACTTCACCTCGAGTACCGACAGCTGCGGCGCCATCGGGCCGCCCCAGAGCGGATACCCCGAGGGCACCATCGTGGGGGTGCTCACCGCCATCAAATCGCGTGATCTCGTAGCGGGGGACGTGCTCAACGACACGCCCAGCAACGTCCAGCGCATCGTCCTCATCAGGTAGGACGTGATCTCGACGACCTCGCGCAGAGGAGGCCACCCACTGCGGGCCGCATGCACGCTGGGCGCGATGGTCGTCGGATGGCGCGTGAACGGCAGCGTGCCGCACGTCCCGCCTTCGCTCGCGCAGACAGCGCCGATGTGCGGTCCGTCGGCCACCGACGCGCGCGCGTCGACGGGAAGCGACGGTATCATGACGGTGGGCATCTCCATCTTCGCGGGACGCCGGCGCGGAGCGGATGACGCGCACCTCGCGGCCGCGCTGACCTCGGAGCTGGCGCGCCAGCTCCTCAGCGCACGCCGCGTCTCGCAGGGCTCGACGCGCGGCGTGCAGAACAATCCGCTGCTCGTCGTGAAGGCCGCCGAGGGGGGAAGCGTCTCCGACGTCGACCTGTCGCTCACCGGCTCGGTGTTTCGCGACGATTCGCTCGTGCGCACCTCCGTGCGCGTCATCCGCACTCGTGACGGCGTCGTACTCTGGACCGGAGCGAGATCACGGCCGCTGCTCGAGCTTCCCATTCTCGCCCGCGTGATCGGGCAGGAGTTCGCGAGCCGAATCGGGGCACGGCTCTCCACTCCCGCGCCGATGGGTGCGACGGAGCGCTCGCCGGACGTGTACGAGCTCATGCTGCGCGGCGCCTACTACGCATCGGGGTACGCGCCGGAAGATCTCGTTCGGGCCATCGGCTACTTCGACGAGGCGGTCGCCCGCGATCCGCGCTCGACCGGTGCCCGCAGTCAGCGGGAGACCGCGCAGCTTCGCCTGTTGGCGTGGGGAGGAGATGGCTCTCCATCCGAGGCGCACCTGCTGGCGCGGGGACTGCTGCGTCGCGTGTCCGAGCGCGACCGCGACGAGTCCGAGCGTCTCGTCGAGGAAGCGGACGAGGAGACGCGTGGTGGACAGGCCGCGCACGCGTGCGAGCTGCTCAACGCCGCGATCGAGAACGACGCGCGGTCCACGCCGGCGTACGCGCTTCGTTCTCTCGTGAGATCGCGACGCGGTGACGTGCGCGATGCGTTCACCGATGCCGAGACCGTGACGCAGCTCGGGCGTCCGGTGTGGGGCAACGCGCTGCGCGTCGTCGCGCTTCGCCGCGCGGGCGACGCGACGACGGCGAAGCGATTGATGGATCAGCTGCTCGCGCAGACGCGACAGCGGCGTGGAACGCTGGCCTTCTGGGATGCGCGTTTCCTCGCCACCGGGTTGTCCGAGCTCGGCGACTACACGACGGCGCAAGCCGTGCTCCACCGCATCGACGTGCGCGACCCTCGGATCGCGTGGCTCGAGTCCGACCCGGCGCTGCAGCGTCTCGCGCCGACCGCTCGATCGACTCGGCCCGCTCGGTGATCACCGAGCTACTCTCCACTCCGGCTCCAGCGCGAGCGAGCTCCGGCTCCGACGTCCGCGACAGAGCATGGGTGGAGAGCCTGGGATCGCACTGGCGTCGCGACCTGGTGCTGATGGCGCTCGTCGTGTTCTGCTTCGGGGCGGTGCGCCCGCTCGTCGATCCCGATCTTCCCATGCACCTCGCGGTCGGGGAGTGGATCGTGCGACATCGGGCGGTGCCGTTCGTCGAGCCATTCGCGTGGACGAGGGCAGGGGCGCCGTACTACGCGTACTCCTGGTTGCCGGAGACCGTGTTCTACCTCGTCCTCGATGCCTTCGGTCATCTCGGACTGCGCGCCCTGCAGGGGCTGCTGGAGGTCGCCACCGCGGCGGCCGCGCTTCTGCTGGCGCGCGCTGCCGGTGCGCGTCCGGGTCCGGCGATCATGGTGGCGGGATTCAATCTGATCGTCGCGACGATCTTCATCGCGGCGCTTCGCCCGCAGACGATCCTGTTGGTCACGATCCCGCTCATCGGCGCATCGTTCTATCGGATCGTCGCCGGCGAGAACGTCGTGCGCAACGCCATGGTGATCTTCACGGCGAGCGCGCTCACCGCCAACTCGCACCTCTTCTTTCCCCTCACACTCGCGCCGGCCGCGTTGGTGCTGGTGTATCGGCCGAGTCGCACGCGCGACGCGGTGCTCGGCGTCGCGAGCGTGATCGCGGGTTGGCTCACGTCGCCGTACTCGCTCCACTGGTTGGAAGTCTTTCGCAGCAACTTCGCGCCGAACGCGCTCTATCGGCCGCCGTCGGCCATCACCGAGCTGCAGCCGGGATTCGTCGCGCTGCTGTATCCGTCGCCGAGCGCGCTCCTCGTGCCAGTCGCCGGCATGCTCTCGATCCCGTGGGTGCTCGCGCGCGCGACGCTGAGCGCGCGCGAACGGGTGATGGCCGCGCTGTGCTGGTCGCTCGGCCTCGTCGCCTTTGGCTACGCGACCCGTCTCTTCGTGCTCTGGTGGCTGCTCGCGATCGTGCCCGCGATGTGGGCCGTTGCGCATCTCACGAGGGACACGGAGGACGCGCCGCCCCGCCTACGCTTTCGCCTGCTGGGACTCGCGGCATCTGCCGTGATCGTCGCCGCGGCGATCGCGCGAGGACGGCAGGAGTGGGCCCTGGAGGGAGACACGGCGCGACGCACGCTGCCGACCTACGGCGCGCTAGCGACGGAGCCGCTGGCGGCGCTGCTCGAGTCGCACGCGGTGCCGCGCGAGCGCGCACGTCTCATGACTTCGTTCAACAACGGCAGCTATCTCACCTGGCGCCTTCCGCAGTTCTCCGCATCGCTCGACAGCCGCGGGATCCCCGATTCGGTGTCGGTGGCCGAGGCGGTGGTGCTGGCGTCGGATCGAGACGTGCCCGTCGGCCCATGGCGCTTCGCCGACGCCGCGATCATTCCGCTGAGATTCCGCGCGGCGGCGGTGCTCGACACCGCGACCGGGTGGCGCCGCATCGCGGCCGTGCCGGGCCGGCCCGTCGCGCGAGATTCCACCGGGCTCTGGGCGCGCGCCGAGTGGTGGGAGCGCAGCGCCACGACGAAAGAGCACTGACGGCGTGATCGCGGCGCCATCACATTCCGCCGCGATGTCCCAGCGCGACGACTCCACGCCATCCAGTTCCCATGCCATCGGCGACGACGGCGCGTCTCGGACGTGGCTCGTCACGCTCGCCGCGTGCACGGTGGCCGTCGCGCTTCAGTGTGGATTCGCGCCGCTCGCGGACCCCGATCTGCCGAATCATCTCTCCCTGGGAGAGTGGATCCTCGTCCATCGTGCGGTGCCATTCACGGAGCCGTTCGCGTGGACTCGGAGCGGGGCGCCCTTCTACGCGTATTCCTGGCTCGCGCAGATCGCGATGTTCGCGCTGCTGCGCGCCACCGGTCCCGTTGGGCTCCACGTGTTGGCGGCGGTCTTGGGAGCGGCGATCACCGTGGCGAGCGCCATGGCGAGTCGCGCGCTCGGCTCGCGTTGGTCGGGCGCGGTCGCGTTCGCGGTCGCGTCGGCGGTCGTTGCGCAGGAGTGCACACCCTTCCTCCGGCCTCAGCTCGTCATGCACGCACTCGTGCCGCTGGCCTGGCTGTGCGTCGCGCGATTGCGGCAGGGGGGAAGCGGCGCCTCGCTCGTCGTCCTGATGCTGCTCAGCGCAGTCGCGGCAAACGTGCACATCACCTTTCCCGTGATGGCCGTTCCGCTGGTGATCCTGTTCACGAGCGATGCATCGGCGACGCGGCGGCGCGCCTGGATGGCGGCGGCCGCCGTCGCGGCGGGCTGGATGCTGTCGCCCTACGCGACGGCATGGCTGGACGTCTTCCGTCTCAACTTCGCCGACAACGTGATCACCAGACCGCCCGCGGCCAACGGCGAGCTGGCGCCGGGCTTCATCGTCTCGCCGTTGATCGGAGCTGCCATCGCGATGCTCCCGGTGCTCGCTGTTCCCGCCCTGCGACTCGAGCGCGAGCGACTCGCGTACGGAGCGCTGTGGCTGGTCGGGCTGCTCGTTTTCGCGACGATCTTCAAGGGTCTCGGTCCGTGGTGGTGGTGCGCCACGCCGATGGTCGTCGCGGCGCTGTCCAGAATTCCGCGTGCATCGGGCGAGCCCGCGCGACGGCTCATCGCGGCGCTGCTGTTCGTGCTCGCGGCGACGCTCGCGATCCCGAGCGTGCGGCTGTACCACGCACTGGCGGCGCTCGAAGGCGACGCGGCATCTCGGACCCTCCCGGGAATCAAGTCGTACGCCACGGAGCCGGCTGCGCGCTGGCTCGCGCGCCACATGCGCCGGAACGCCGGCGGACGACTGCTGACGGTGTTCAACTACGGCAGCTACCTCAAATGGCGCCTGCCGTCGTTGAGCGAATCGATCGACGGACGCACGATCTTTCCCGACTCCGCTGCGCTGCCCGACGCCGTCGCCGAGCGCGGGGTGCTCGACCTGGGGCCGTGGCGATCGGCCGACGTGGCGATCGTGCCGCTGTCCTATCCCGTGGCGCAGCTTCTGGACATGCAGGAGTCGTGGGCGCGCATCGGCGTCGCCGCTCCCGCACCGTGGGCGCGGTCGGCTTCGCCAGCGGGGCTGTGGGTGCGCCGCGAGTGGTGGGCGAGGTCGCGCGCGGATCGCGCACCCGGACCACGCGACGGCATCCTGCGCTGACGAGCAATCAGAATCGTGCTCGCGGAGCGATCACGATGTCGTCGGTCGGCTCGTCCGGTGCAGCAGTCTGGTCACGGCCCGCTCCACGAAGTCGGGCGCGCCGGAGGGAGTCGGGCGCACGAGCACGATGACCAGCGCCGGCAGAAAGAGAAAGAGCACGACGGGCAGTCGCATGTACGTCTGCCCGACGATCTCGTCGGTGACCCATCTGGGCACGAAGGCCTTGCTCGCGATCGCCGCTACCCAGCTCCCGGCGAAGAGGATCACCGCATCACGCCGCGAGCGGGCGAGGAGAAAGAGTGGGAGCTGATCGTAGAGGATGAGATTCGACGGCAGCACCGAGAGCCCGAGCAGCAGCCGCGCATCGGGATCGCGCCATCGAAGCGCAGCCAACGCGAGCAGGAAACCTCCCGGCACGGCGATCGGAGCCTTGTAGTACGTCATCCCGGCCACGCTCGTCCTCCATTCGGACAGCCACGTGGGAACGAGCACGAACGAGATCACCATGAGCAGCGCTCCACCGCCCACGATCCACCAGGTAGGTCGCCTCGCGAAGAGCGCGATACCGAGGTTCGGCTTGCACACCGCGAACGCCCCCAGCGGCCAGATCGTCGCGGCGGCGGTGAGCAGCGGCGACCACTGGACCAAGCTGATCGCCATCACGAAGCATGGCGTGCCGAGCATGAGCAGCCGGTGCGGTGGACCATCCAGGACGGTGTACGCGAGCGCCGCTACCCCGACCGCCACGAACAGTCCCGCCGCCACCCACGCCGGAAGCAGCGCCACGGGCAACGCGGCGACTGCGGCGGGGAGCGGATACGCCAGCGGCCCGAGTGGATACGGCAGGCTGCGGGTGTCGAGTTGATACGGGTCCACGCCGGCGAGCAGCAGGCGGGCGGCGCGCCAGACACCCGTGAAATCCGCCGCGTAGAGCGCCGGCGATAGGGAATACGCGAGACCCACGAACGCACCCGCCCCGAGGCCGATGCCGACGGCCCACATGAGTCGCGAGGCATCGAATCGTCGAAGCCGATTGCGAACGTCCAAGGTCTGGTACGGGTGCGTCGGAGGATCGGGATGACCAGAGGCGAAACTGCCTCGGTGCGCCCGGCTGGAATGGCGTCGGCTCGGCCGAGCGCTGCCCGAGCGAATGTCGAGCTCGAGTCATCCGGCGGCAAGGCGGTCGGCGTGCCAGGGCGGTGCTGATACGCGCGAGGTTGTACCGCTCCGTCGCGCTGGCCATATTAAAGGCTGCGCTGGATTGGCTGGCTCTGGCTCGGCATCGCTGCGGCAACGAGCGGGCGGGCAGGCCCGAGCTGTCGGGGCGGCCGGCATCAGCGCGTACCGCCCCTGTAGCTCAGGTGGATAGAGCAGCGGTTTCCTAAACCGTTGGCCGGGTGTTCGAGTCACCCCAGGGGCATCGCGCCCGCGTCGACGACTCCAATAACTTGTAGACTCATGACGACCCCCACGTTTCAGGATACCGCTCCGCAACCGAAGGCCGAGAGCTTTCTCGACTGGTTCCGGATCAACTCGCGCCTCGTCTCGATCGGTACGGTGGTCGTCCTCGCGGCGGCGTTCGGCGTCTGGTTCTACAACCGGTCGGTCGTCCTGAAGAACGAGAATGCCGACAAGAAGCTGCTCGCGGCCAAGCAGTCGGTTGGAAGTGGCAACATTCCGCTCGCCCAGACCGATCTGCAGAAGGTCGCCGACCAGTATGCGGGTACGAGCGCAGGCGCCGAGGCAGGGATGCTCCTCGCGCAACTCAAGCTGGATCAGGGCGACTATCCCGGCGCCGTCGCGACGCTCAAGGACCTCACGGCGCGCACGCCGAGCGGGCCGTACGCCGCCTCGCTTCGCGCACTGCTCGGCGACGCCTACGCACAGCAGGGGAAGCCCGCCGACGCCGCGGCCGAATACGATCGCGCCTCCCAGTTGACGCAGATGCCGAACGAGCGGGCACTCCTGCTGTCGAAGGTCGGTCGCGCGTTCGCCGCCGCGGGAAATCACGACAAGGCGCGCCAGGCGTGGGAAGCGCTGGCGGTGCAGCAGGACAACGCGGCGCTGGCCGCCGAGGCCCGTATCCGGTTGGGCGAGCTCCTCGCGACCGGCGCCAAGTCGTAAGCTTCGCTGCCCGAACGGCCCGCGCGTCATCCCGACGCGCGGGCCGTTTTCTGTTTCGTGGAAAGGGCTGGCCCCGATTGGCGGCGGACTCGGCGCATTGTGCGTCGACCCTGAAAGTAGTAGAGTCTGCCATTCCGCTGGCGCCGCGAGGCCGGCCGGGAACTCGCCGGGACGTGCCGGCTCCCCTCTCCTTTTCGCGAATACCCCACCAGACCAGAAATGCGCAAACATCACCTGCTCGTGGCGCTCACCGGCATTCTCGCGGCGTGCGTCGACGGCTCGACTCCGGCGCCGACGGCGACTCGGCGTGCTCCCGAGCCACCTCCCGCCGCCTCGTTCGCCCGTACGGGCGACGGCGATCCGATCGTCGGCGAGTACATCATCCGATTCAAGGATTCCGAGTCCGATGTCGATGGCCGTGTCCGATCGCTGGGCACGCGGATCGATGGCTCAGTCGAGCGCACGTATCGCTCGGCGATCAAGGGAATCTTCGTGCGGAAGATGTCGGCTGCCGCTGCCGCCGCACTCCGGAACGACCCGAACGTTCTGTCGGTCGAGCAGAACATGACGATCTCGCTCAACACGACGCAGACGGGCGCCACGTGGGGAATCGATCGCATCGATCAACGCTCGCTGCCGCTCAGCACCACCTACACGTATTCGGGTGACGGCACGGGCGTGACGGTGTACATCATCGACACCGGCATCAACTACACTCACAACGAGTACAACGGCCGCACCAGCTTCGGCGTCGACGAGATCGTTCCCTCGACGAACGGTGCGGACTGCAACGGCCACGGCTCGCACGTCTCGGGCACGATCGGCGGCACGACGTACGGCGTCGCGAAGAACGTGAAGCTCGTCGCGGTGCGCGTGCTCAATTGCGCCGGCAGCGGCAGCACGGCGGGCGTCATCGCCGGCATCGACTGGGTCACCGCGAACCGCGTCCGGCCAGCGGCGGCGAACATGAGCCTCGGCGGCGGATTCTCGTCCACGCTCAATGCCGCTGTGACCAACTCGATCGCCGCCGGCGTCGTGTACGGTGTGGCGGCGGGCAACAGCGCGGGCAACGCCTGCAGCGAGTCGCCCTCCAGCACGCCGAACGCGATCACCGTCGGCGCGACGGACATCCAGGACCGGTTCGCGAACTTCTCCAACTTCGGCAACTGCGTCGACATCAACGCCCCGGGCGTGAACATCACCTCGGCGTGGATGGGCAGCAACTCGGCCACCAACACGATCAGCGGCACGTCGATGGCCACGCCGCACGTGGTCGGAGCGGCGGCGCTCTACCTGCAGGCCAACCCGAGCGCGACACCCGCGCAGGTCGCCGCCGCGCTCACGAGCAACGCGACGACCGGCACGATCACGCTCCTGCCGGCGAACACGCCGAACCTGCTGCTCTACACCGGCTTCCTGACCTCGTCGGCGCCCGTCGCGCGGTTCACGCAGACCTGCACGGCGCTCTCGTGCGCGTTCGACGCGAGCACGTCCACCGCGCTCGCCGCCGCGACGTATGGCTGGAACTTCGGCGACAACAGCACCGGCACCGGCAAGACGGTCAATCACACGTACGCCGCCGGCGGGACGTATTCCGTCACGCTCACGGTGACCGACGCGAATGGTTCGAACTCCGTGACGAAGCAGGTCGTCGTCACCAACGTGACCAACCAGCCGCCGGTCGCGCGCTTCTCGTCGTCCTGCCCGACCACGCGCTGCGCGTTCGACGGCAGCACGTCGAGCGACGACGTCGGGATCGTGAAGTACACGTGGGACTGGGGGAATGGCCGCTCCGAGTCGCACTCCGGCCCGACGGCGACCAACACCTTCACCGCCGGCACGTACAACGTCACGCTCACCGTGACGGACGGCGGCGGGTTGACGGGATCGATCACCAAGTCCGTCGTCGTACCGACGCCCACGGGTAACCAGTCGCCGTCCGCGACGATCAGTGCACCCACCACCGGCACCAGCGTCTCGCAGGGAAGCACGGTGTCGTTCAGCGGCTCGGCCAACGATCCGGAAGACGGGGCGCTGACCGGCGCGTCGCTCGTGTGGACCAGCAGCCGCGATGGACAGATCGGTACGGGCACGTCGTTCTCCACCTCGACGCTGTCGGTCGGCACACACACCATCACGCTCACCTCCACCGACTCGCAGGGTGCCCACGGCACGGCGACGATCACGCTGACCGTGACGCCGGTCGCGACCAACCAGCCGCCAACAGCGGCGTTCACCTTCACGTGCGTCGGCCAGGCGTCGCCGCGTCAGTGCGCGTTCGACGCGACCGGCTCGTCCGACGACGTCGGGATCGTCTCGTACACCTGGGACTGGGGCAACGGCAAGACGGAGAAGCGCGTCGGGCCGATCGCCAAGAACACCTGGGCGGCGGCCGGCACGTACACCGTGACGCTGACGGTGAGAGATGGCGCGGGACTCGCCGGAAGCATCAGCAAGAGCGTCGTGATTCCCTGACCGCTCACGCCGCACCGGTGAATCGCTCCGGAGCGATTCACCGAACAATGGAAACGGCCTCGCGCGTATCGACGCGCGGGGCCGTTTTTTTCGACGGTGCGGTGCAGGCGACCGGACTACTCAACGGAGAGCGCTCGGACTCCGGCGCCGAGCTCCGTTGAAGACCCGCGAAGTGGCTACGCGCTCGCGCGTGCGGCCTTCTTTGGAGGGAGGTGCGTGAGGGACGACGCCTTGACGCCATCGGCGTTGGCGGCGGGATGCGGACCTGCGGCGCCGACCTTGAACTGGCGCACCATGGCTTCGAGGCTCGACGCCTGCGCAGCCAACTCCTCGGAGGTCGCCGCGAGATCGTCGGCGGTGGCGGCGTTCCGCTGCGTCACCTCGTCCACGCGCTTCATCGAGAGCTCGACTTCGGAAAGGCTGCGCGCCTGATCCGCCGACGTCGCGGCCAGTTCCTGAACGAGGGCCGCGGTCCCCGCGATCCCAGGCGCCAGCGACGATAGAATGGCGCGAGAGCGCTCGCCACGCTCCTGACTCGTCGCGGTGAGTCTGCCGATGTCGCTCGCAGCCATGGCCGCTTCCGTCGCGAGCGCGCGAACCTCCTCGGCGACGACGGAGAAGCCGCGACCGTGCTCGCCGGCTCGGGCCGCCTCGATCGCCGCGTTCAGGGAGAGCAGGTTCGTCTGGTTGGCGATGTTCGCGATGATCGACGTCCGCGAGACGATCTCTCGCGCCGAATCGATCGCCTCCTGGATCACGATGGTTCCTTCCTGAGTCCGCGCCGCGCCATCGAGCGCCGTGCGCTCGACCTGCCGACTCCGTTCCGCGTTGTGCCGCACCGACACGCCCATGGCGGTCAAGCGGCCGAGGGTCTCCTTGATGTTCGCGGCGCCTTCGCCAGCGCTGGACGCCAACTCGGAAGCCGAGGCGCTCATCTGGGTCGACGACGTGGAGATCGTCTCGGCCGCGCCGCGCAGCTCGGTGACGACGGCGTTGAGGCGCGCCGCCATCGCCGTGAACGAGCGGCCGAAGGAATCGGACGCGCTTCGCGGCTGCGCGTCCACGGTGAGGTCGCCCTCGGCCAATCGCTCGGCCATCGCTGACATATCGCCCAGATAGGCGAGCATCTCGGCCAGGGTCGTACCGAACTCGTCGCGAGCGGAGCGGGGTGAGACGCTGCGCGTGAGGTCGCCACCGGCGATCGACCGCGAGATGTCCGACATCTCGCGCAGGTATCCGACCATGTTCGAAAGGGACCGACGCAGTGGGCCCAAGTCGTCGTCGCGGGCGTCCGGGATCTGGACCGACAGGTCGCCCTGCGCGATGAGATTCGCGACCTCGACGGCCTCCTGCAGTGGATCAGTGAGCGATCGGGAGGTCGCAACCGCCAGCGTCCGGAGGGCGAAGATGGCGAGGAGCACGATGAGCGTGACGGCAGTGGCACCGACGATCGTGGTCCACCTGGCGCTTCGGAACGCGCTGGCGATGTTGACTTGGTCCTCGAGCACGTTGGCGTCCAGATCAGCGCGCAGGCTCTTGTACTGGCCGCGCATCTCGTCGACGGACCGGACCACCGAATCTCCCGAGGCGCCTCGAATGAGCATCAGGCTCGTCGCCCTCGATGCGTCGACGTACTGGTCGAACCGCTCTCCGAGATGCTGCGCGTCGTGCCGGGCGTCGATCGCCTCGCGGCTGGCCGCCTGGGCGTGAAACTGAGCCTTCAGAGAATCGGCGGCACCCAGTGCGTCGTCGTCCTTGGCGGCGACCGCGTCCTGCATGGCCAGCTGAAAGGCAGCGAGCGTCTCGCTCAAGTGCTTGGTGTGCTGGACGGCCGGATAGAAGCGCGTTTCGATCTCGCCGAGCCGACGCGAGTCCATCGCGCCGAGAGCGATCGTGAGTGCCAGGATCAGCGTCATCGCGATCGTGGCGCCCACAGGCAGGAGACGGATCCGTTGCCCGAACGAGCGGTCCGAGAGGTAGCGCGTCCAGTGCTGAACCGCGCGTGCGGCGATCGACATGACGAGAGACTCGGTCTCGCGACTTCGCGAGAGAGAGAAGGTGAATCTTGCGGCGGGCAGCGGCGCGGGGGCCATCGCGGGCCACATCGTCTGGCCATCGGCTCGAATCGATCGCGGGACTACCTGGGTGCGGCATTCCCGGCGCTGGGGTGGAGTCTCGGCAGGCCGGACGCGCTACTTGAGGGAGGGCGACTGGGCGGGATCCCCAGCGTACCTGCCTGGTTGGCAGCTCTGCGCATGGTCTCGAAGCACGAAAGCTGTGCATCATTTCCAGACTCTGAACGCTCGGGCGAAACACGAACGGGGCTGGGCAACCAGCGAAGCACTACGAAGCGCACGGGAATGGGACCGCGACCTGAGTCAAACTCTCGCGGACCGCTCGTCGAGACGCGGCCGAGGAAGCCAAGGCAGGCGCTGAGTCGGGCAATCGAGCGGGCAGGCGCGGCATCTTTCGCCGTACGCATGGCCGCCATCTTCCGACGCGAGACCTTCTGGAAAGGACGGCGAGGGCGCGGGTGGAGGTGGATCCGGCGCGCGGCAGATCCTCGTTGGATCAGCCGGCATCGCAGCACGCCAGGCTAGAAAAACTGAACTCGACTGGAGGTCGGAGCAGGAAGGTGGCGGCGCGTCCGGCGACCGTCACGCTGAGCTGCTGGGCGATGCCGCCAGCGCAGCGCCATCAAGCTCAGCCACAACGAGAAAAGATACGTATAAGATGTATTATGTAAACTAACTGCTGTGGGAAAATGTGGAGAACCGAGTTCTCCACGCTGTGCTACCACTGTGAACTGTTTGTCCGACAGCCGGTTAACGACGGCAGCTCATCCATTCCACGAACTGTCCCGTCTGCCCCGATCGTCACCGTCGGAATTCCACGGCGTCACTATGGAACTGTCGCGGTCGCTGTCGCCTTCGTCGGTCCTCTGCGCCTCTACAGCTCGCCGAATTGGCCTTTGAACACGATCCTCGCTTCACCAGCCAGCGATGGATGCCAGCCGCTCAGCGTACGCCGTTCCAGGCGGACCCGGAGCACTCGCCCGGAGCGCGTCGTCAGCGAAGCTCCGCCCTCCGACTCTCCGGCTTCGGCGAGCAAGATTGCCGTCGCGACCGCTCCGGTGCCGCACGCCAGCGTCTCGCCTTCGACCCCGCGCTCGTACGTGCGGATCTTCCATCCACCCGATCCATCGCTCGAGACGAAGTTGACGTTGGCGCCCTGCGCGAGCGAGGAATCCCGCCGCAATGGGCCCCCGCGACCAACCACGTCCACGTCATCGACGTTCTCCACCCGTACGACCAGGTGCGGCACTCCAGCGAGCGCGAAACCGATCCAGCGCTCGCCAGGCCCAAGCCGAAATGGCAGTCGAGGCTTCACGTCGGAAACCGGCAGGAGATCCACCTCCGGACCAGTCGGCAGATAGCGAGCGCTCAGGACGCCGGCGTCCGTCTCCACATGGCATTCCCCGGCGGGCATGATGCCGAGCTCCACGGCGAGTCGCACGGAGCACAGCGTCGCGTTTCCGCACAGGTCCGCGCGAGATCCGTCGCTATTTAGATACGTCATCCGGAAGTCGGCGGCCCACGACTTTCCGAGGAAGACGATCCCGTCGGACCCAATGCCCACTCCGCGAGCACAGATCGACGTGATGCGCTCTGCGGACTCGAGGTCGCCAACCGGCTGCGACAGGGCGTCGACCATGACGAAGTCGTTCCCGGACCCGCTCATCTTGTAGAAAGTGCGGCCAGACGGCAGCATGTGGTTCGGTGTCTCTCTGAGTGTGTTGAGCCTGCTGCTCGCGGCGCAGCCTATCCTGGAGCCGGGCCGTTCGAGGGGTGTCGGGAAGTCAGATCGTGCCGCGGATCGCCCACCAGCGGAGGCGCCAGACCATCCAGATCGCCTCCCGCACGATCGACTTGGACATCTTGCTCGTGCCCTCGGTCCGATCCACGAACACAATCGGAATCTCGGCGATGCGGAAGCCGCGCTTCCAGGCGCGAAAGCTCATCTCGATCTGGAACGCGTACCCGTTCGAGCGAACCCGCGAGAGGTCGATCGCCTCCAGAACGGACCTGCGAAAGCACTTGAAGCCGCCCGTGGCATCCCAAACAGGTAAACCAGTTACGGCGCGCGCGTAAAGGTTCGCGCTATAGCTGAGGATCAGTCGGCTGATCGGCCAGTTGACGACGGTGACACGTCCCTGCTGATACCGGGAGCCCAGCACGAGATCCGCCTCTTCGATCGCACGAAGGAACTGCGGAAGGTGGCCGGGATCGTGGGAGAAGTCGGCGTCCATCTCGAGCACGAACTGGTAGTCCCGCTCGAGCGCCCACCGGAATCCCGCGATGTAGGCGGTGCCCAACCCCATCTTGTGCGAGCGCGCCAGCAGATGCACCCGCGGATCGCTCGCCTCCAGCTCCCGGACGATGTCGCCGGTCCCATCCGGCGAGCCGTCGTCCACGACGAGGACCTCCAAGCGACCATCCTGCCGGAGGACCGAGGCGACCATCCGGCGGATGTTCTCCCGCTCGTTGTAGGTCGGGACGATGACGAGCGCCCGCTCCCGCACCGGCTCAGGCGGCACGCCGTCGGTCGGCGACTGCGCCGCCTGCTGCCAGGAGGAGCGAGAGAAGCACGGCGATGAGGGTGATCGTCTTTCCGCGCCGGTAGGCGGGATCGTGAAAGTCGAGCTGGATCTTGGTGGCCCCAGCCTGGAGCGGAACGCCGATGAAGGTGTAGTCGGTACGCACGGTGGTTCCTGGCCGTCCGTCGACAGTAACCGTCCAGCCCGGGAAGTAGTTCTCGGAGACCACCAGCGCGGAGCCGGCGGGCGCTGGCGCGCTCAGCTCCAGCGCGATGTGTCCGGCGTCGTAGCGAGTGACCTTCGCCGAGATGGCGAGCGGCGCGGGAAGCGCGGTCAGCGTAGCGGCGGGAAGGTTGGCCAGGGAATCGATGATCGCCACGCGCGTCGGGTCGAACCGCGGGTCGAGCACCGTCTGGCGAGTGGTCTCGTCGCCCGCCTTCACGAATGCTGGAACCACCCACGCGGGTGGATTGTCGCCGGGCAGCCGGTAGAGATAGACCGTAGAGCCCGCGGAGTTCTTGACTGGGCCGACCAGAAACTTGAAGGCAGAGTCGTTGAGCAGGCCGTTCGTGTACAGGTAGCGGGTATTCGCGAGGCGCCAGAACGCCGGATTCACCCGGTTTCCGTAGTCCTCGACCTGCTCTCTGCTGGCCAACCGCTGATAGTTCCCCAGCTCGTTGCCATGATAGCCGAGAACCTGGCGGATCCGATGCACCATCAGCGCGTCGCCGTTGTAGTACGGATCGCGGTCCGTGATTCCTCCCCCGGTGGTGGGCAGAACCAAGACTCGGCCCGTCTCCGCCTTCTTCAGATACTCGACCGCCGGATCGCTCGCGTACAATACGCTCGCGGGCGGCGAGAACATCCAGTACTGCCGCTCGATCGACCAGAGGTCCAGCGCGACCACGGCGACGAGTCCCCAGCCCAGCGCGCGCCGGTCGATCCGACCCTGCGACGCGAGCCAAGGCAGCGCCGCCGCGAGGGCGACGAAGAGCAAGCTTCGCCACCCTCCGAGGGCGACGGGCAGCCGGTTGGCTTCGATCACCGCCGAGACGTCGAACGGATATGCGCTTGCCATCGTCTGTGCGAGCGACGTGAACGCGCCGACGCTGGCGAGCAGTGCGATCACGCCGGCAGCCACCAGCCAGCCGACGAGGTAGCGCCGACTCACCGCGCCAGCGAGGAGGCGCTCGCTGCCCAGCCCGACGAGTACCGACGTCGCGAACGCGACCACCATCAGCATGGTGCTCGGTGCGCGGAAGAACTTGGTGCCCGGGACGATCGCGTAGATGAGATGATAGAACGGCGTGTAGCCGCCCAACGCCCAGAGGACTGACACGATGAGGACACCGATCCAGAATCGCCGGAAGCTCTTCCGCTGCTCGGCTCCGAACGCCGCCCCCGCGAGCAGCAGCGCCGCGGCGCCGAGATACTCGCTGTGGTGGTGGATTCCGTTCCGCCCCCAGTACTTCGTGAGAATTCCGCTGAACTGCGGTAGATAGACGTCGAACAGCTCCTCGATGGGCATCGAGTAGCTGACGGCGTGCTCCCAGCCCTTTCCGCCGGCGCGTGGCGACCACGGGACGTACTCCAGGACCGGGAGGTACTGCACCGCCCCGATCAGGAAGCCAA